>CAZOPE010000004.1:0-136755 GCA_964581625.1 uncultured Cellvibrionaceae bacterium | reverse complement strand
TTGACAAAATAACACAAATTTTAATGTACACACCGCAATGGGTATTTGGATTACTAGCTGGCTTGGTCGTTTTAGGCTTGATGCAAGTGCGTACTCGTCAGGTTCCTATACAGGCCGTATTTATTATGCCCGTCGCAATGACAATGATGTCTCTTATTGGCACTCTCATGGATTTGGGTTTTACAGTGATAACTATTTTATGCTGGTTGCTAGGCGCAGTCTCGTTGACCTTGTTGCTCGTTAAAATCACCGGCAACTCATCGGTGGCTTACAATCACACAACACGTAAATTAACGCTGCAAGCTAGCTGGATTCCGCTGCTAGTTATTTTGGCAATTTTTTGCACTCGTTACGCCTTGGGTATGTCTTTCGGCATGAATTTAGCGATTGTGCGTGAATTTTATTTTGCTCCCCTTATGAGCCTCATACTAGGTGCGTTGAGCGGGTACTTTATTGCGCAGGGGATCAAATACTTGCAAGTTTCGCGGCGATAGAGACTCACTTATAGTTATTGAGAAATCAGAAAGTTTCTGAGCTTAATCAGTACGATTCGGTTTGACTAAGCTCCTTAACCAATTCCAAATTGAATTCTTGCCCAGCATATAACGATCTAATTGATCCTGATTATAAAAATAGTGCTCAGGATTTTGAAATAACAATTCTCGCTTTAACATGCGGCGGTTGGGGTTAATCGCTTTAATCACGCGTGCTGGGTTGCCCGCAGCAATCACATTCGCCGGAATATTTTTGGTCACTACTGAGCCTGCGCCTATGACTGAATTCTCACCAATACTCACTCCTTTGTTAACAATAACGCGCTCACCAAGCCATACATTATTTTCAATTACCACAGGTTTGGTGCAACGAAAAGGGCGAATGCGATTGTAAATGCCGTGCCAATCGCTGTCGCTCACGTACACATTCGCTGCGAACATCACGTTGTCACCAATTTGAATAGAGTGTTCAGCGGAAATTCTTACGCCAGGTGAAATTAAACAGTAATCGCCAATTTTTATCGCGCCACCTTTTACACCATGGATTATTTTCTTACTGGGCCAGGTAGTAAAGCGAATACAGTTATCGGGCGATGCAATCATTTGTGCGTAACGGCCAAGGTGAATATTGCGGCCAAAAATCACCAAACTGCGAGGGTGCGCAACCTCAAGCCCCACGCCTACGCTATCAAATTGCGGCTCAATAAAGCGCTTTACATAAAAGCGATTCAGTAAGGTTGACATTCGTTTTACAAAATAAGGAGTGTTATTACGGCGCATGAACAGGTTCGCAGTGAGTCTGTTAGGGGGCTAAGTTATCAGCAAGCTAAGTTTGTTGACGAGTTAATTCTGATAGCATAGCGGCTTTATTATGCTTGAGACACACCATGCTGCCAAATGCCATAGAACTTCCCTTAGACATTAATTCGGTGAAAGGATTTTTAGATGCTGAAGAAGCAGCAGCGCTTTACGTGCATGCTAGCACGGCGGCAACTTTAGGCCCGATTTTAGAAGTGGGCAGTTATTGCGGAAAATCTACTGTCTATTTGGGTACCGCATGCAAACAACACAATAGCGTTTTATTCGCGGTGGATCATCACCGTGGAAGTGAAGAGCATCAGTTGGGTGAGGAATATCATGACCCGGAATTGTACGATTCACGATTTAACAAAATGGATAGCTTTCCCCAATTTCGCCACACGCTTGCGCGCGCAAATCTTGAAGATGTTGTAGTGCCCATAGTCGCGCCTTCTGCACTTGCAGCGCGCGGTTGGTCAACAGGTTTGGCAATGGTTTTTATTGACGGCGGCCACAGTATGGACGCAGCCTTAACAGATTACCGCTGTTGGAGTGGCCACGTAATGCGTGGCGGGTTGCTCGCTATTCACGATGTGTTTCCAAACCCCGCCGATGGAGGCCGCCCACCTTATGAAATTTGGAAACTTGCACAAGAATCTGGTTTGTTTGAAGCCTTGCCATTAGTAAAGAGTTTGGGTGTATTAAAACGTTTATAAAATAAAACAACGCGTCGATTTAATCTGCTTCAACACTCTATTTTATAACCCACACAAATGCGAACCCGCCGCGCAGTACGTGGGTTGTTTTTACCAACGGGCTCTCAGCGAAAGCGGTGTTGCTGATGTTGTCGTAGCGTAAGAAAAATGCAAATTTTGTGTTTTCGTTAAAAATATTCAATGAACGACTCATGGCCGCTTGTGTGAAAACTCCGCTGTAGCCACCGGGTGCATCAAAAAAATGTCTATTGGGCGTTACAAATTCTTGCGTAACACTGTAGTAATAATCGTGATATTCGCGGTTGGCAATGCTAAGGCCGATTCGCTGTGTGAATTGCCAGTCGTCAATCATATTGCGATACATTAATTGCGGTTGAAACGTCAGCCCTTGAAACCCACGCTCACTACCTGTTACCGCCATCACGGCGTGAACCGGTAGTTGTAATACCAAGCTAGCAGGTGAAGCCCCATCATCGAGTTTAATATTTAACGCAGGGCCAAGCTCTACCGTTGAGCCAAGTTTTGGCATAGCTTCTCTGGCTCTGTTTTCATCGGCCTTTTGGGAAATAGTTGCGTTTGCACTAAAGGTAAATTCCAAACGATCAGATTTAAAAATATTTCCTCTGATGCCATCGCGATCAGACTGAATATATTTTCCGCGATAAATTACATAGGGTATTGGTGCGACATAATGTCGATATTCATTAGAGCCACGATAATCAGGGCTGGAAATATCGCCAATGCCAACACCCAATTCCCATTTTTTTTCAATGTCTTCGGCGGCAAAGGTATTGCTGCAGCCAAGGCTTAAGGCTGCTATACCTAAACCCACTCTCATAAGTATTCGCATATTCATTCCTGATGCGTGGACGACGTATTCAGATTTTACTGGTATTCTTTACATAACCGTTAATCTTGCTTCGCTTTTGCTAAATTGACCCTCGTAATACACTTTGACTCCCTGAGCTATCTATGACAGCGCTTACATTTTCTTCCCTCCCTTTATCAGCCGAAATGCTCAGTAACTTGGAGTCACTTGGCTACAACGAAATGACGCCTATTCAAGCGCAAAGTTTGCCATTTATTTTGCAAGGGCAAGACATTATTGCAAAAGCAAAAACCGGTAGCGGAAAAACGGCCGCATTTGGTATTGGTTTGCTTGCGCAATTGGATGTAAAAAAATTCGCAATTCAATCGCTCATTCTGTGCCCTACGCGCGAACTCGCAGATCAAGTTGCAAAAGAAATTCGCCGTATCGCCCGAGCTACACACAACGTAAAAGTGTTAACGCTCTGTGGCGGTGTATCGATTGGCCCACAATTAGGTTCATTGGAACATGGTGCGCATATTGTTGTTGGTACTCCAGGTCGCATTGTTGATCATATCGAAAAGGGTTCCTTAAAATTAGACAATATTAAACAACTGGTTCTCGACGAAGCTGACCGCATGTTGGATATGGGTTTTGTCGATGCGCTAAAAGTGGTATTGAATGCGTGCCCGGAAGATCGACAAACCCTCTTATTTTCCGCTACCTATCCTGATGAAATTAAAAAAATCAGCGCACACTGCCAAAAGAACCCGCAGGAAGTGCATGTGGAATCTGTGCATAGCGATATTAATATTCAACAACATTTTTACGAGTTGCGTGATGGCGACGTGAAAGATGTAGCCGTGCAAAAGTTACTGGCGCATTTTAAACCGACTTCATCCATTGTATTTTGCAACACTAAAATTCAATGCCAAGAGGTCTGCGATTTATTGCGAGCCCAGCGTATAAATGCGTTGGCCTTGCACGGTGATTTGGAGCAGCGTGAGCGAGACCAAGTGTTGGTGCGCTTTGCCAATAAAAGTTGTTCGGTGTTAATTGCTACCGATGTTGCAGCACGTGGTTTGGATGTTAAAGGTTTGGATGCGGTTATCAACGTTGAGTTGGCGCATGATAGTGAAGTGCATATTCACCGCATTGGCCGAACGGGGCGTGCAGGTGAAAGTGGTTTAGCCTTGAGTCTTGTTGCGCCAAAAGAATTGGGCCGCTTGAATCGTTTGGAAGATTATTTACAAAAACCAATCATACTTGAACAGCTGCCGGAAAATAATGGCGCTATTGGCATAATGCCGGAAATGGTGACATTAAATATTGATGGCGGTAAGAAAGACAAGGTGCGCCCCGGCGATATTATTGGCGCCTTAACAAAAGAGGCAGGCTTGCCATTCGAGAAAATTGGCAAGATCGATATTTTTGAATTTTGCGCTTATGTTGCTGTTCACCAGTCCATTGCGAAGCAAGCCTTGCAGCATTTGCAAGAGGGAAAAATTAAAGGTAGAAAATTCCGCGCGCGTAAGTTGTAGGAGGGTTGTATGAAAAGGTGTTGGTTCTCTTTGCTGCTCATGAGCGGCTGTTTAGTTTCTTTAGCAGCTGCAGCAGAGTATTCGGCAAAAGCACCAACATCTAGCCTTGCTGTTTCCAGCGCAAAACACACGTCGGTTTCTGAAACCATTATTACGAATGAAGCTGATTATGCTGAACTTGTAAGGGCTAGGGAAAACCAGCAAACAACGTCAGTAAAGTCGTCTAGCAAGTCTTCCCAAGCATCGAGCAAATCCAGCAAGCCTTAGTGCAGCGTTTTTCCGCCGAGTAAAACGCGAACGTCTTCCGGACTAAAGTGGTAGTGTTGATTGCAAAATTGACAATCAATATCAATGCTACCTTTCTCCACCAGCAACTCCTCCACCTCCGCTTTACCTAAGGCTAGCAAAGCGCTTTCGCTGCGTTCACGGGAGCAACTGCACGCAAATTTCACCTGTGTTGGATCAAATACGCGAACAGGTTGCTCATGGAACAAACGGTAAAGAATCTGTTCGTGATCGAGCTCCAACAATTCTTCTGTTGTGATCGTATTGGCGAGAGTTTCAATGGTTTCCCAGTGATCGCGGTTTTCGTCGTTGGTTTTTAATTGGTGTGGTAATGCTTGAATTAAAAAGCCGCTTGCGCTTTGGTCATTTGCAGCAAACCAAAAACGCGTCGCAAGTTGTTCGGATTGTTGAAAATAATCTTCCAAGCAACCAGCCAAGGTTTCCCGTTCGAGTGGAACTATGCCTTGGTAACGCTCCAATTTCCCACCAAAATTTTCTGTGCGCTTGGGTTCAATGGTAATTACTAATACACCGTTACCCAATAAATCTTGCATGCTGCCGTTTTGCGCTAGATCCTGGCTCAGTTCAATATCTGGGTTTAAGCGCACAATGCCGCGAATATGATTGTGATGATTACATTCGGCCATGATGGTTGAAATAGCACCATCACCACGCGCTTGTAAAATAATCATGCCATCAAATTTCAAGGTTGATGACATAAGACTTATGGCGGCCAAAAACTCGCCCAGCAATTTTTTTATGGCCGGCGGGTAATCGTTGTGGCTAAGAATCTCGCGGTAACTTTCGCCAAGTGTGACAAGTTCACCGCGAATATCGCAGTCATCAAAAATAAAACGGTTCAATACATCATTGCTTGGCATAGAGGAGTTCTTTTAAAAAATTAATCGTCTGGAAATAAGTTAATGCGCTGGAATCTGTGAATGTGGCGGCGCTCGCGTTTATCGGGTTTGTGATCGCTGGCGATAAAGCTACCCATCCCCGCTTTACGCTCTGCACTGCGCTTTTCGCGTTCTGCTTTGCTTTCCTCTGTTTCTTCGTACAGCAGTACAGCCTCGGGTGAGCCGCGGCGCTGATCAGAAAGCATTTTTACTACGACCACTTTTTCATCCCAATCTTGGCGAATGCTCAGCGTAATACCCACGCTAATTTCTTTGGCGGCTTTTACACGTTGGCCGTCGCAATGCACTTTGCCGCCTTCAATCGCCTGCTTAGCAAGGTTGCGGGTTTTAAAAAAACGCGCGGCCCAAAGCCATTTATCTAAACGGACTTTGGAGTCTAAATAAGGTTTAAACATGTGTGTATCTACAATTAAATCGTCAATAAAACTAAGCGGGCGGCATAATTTCATCAAAGTGATGAATGGCAGGAAAAGCATCCATGATGCGCGCTTTTTGACTGTCGGGCTGGTGAATGCCAATCAAATACTTTATGCCAAATGTTTTTGCTGATTCCAAGATGCGGGCGGTATCGTCTATAAACAAGGTGCGTGCTGGATCAAAATGTTCGCGCGTTTGCAATGCATGCCAAAATTCTTGTGCTTCTTTGGGTTGATTGAACTCATGGGAGGAAATAATGATGTCCAAATCTTTATCGATTTCAGTGACATCGAGTTTGAGCGACAAGCTTTGCGGGTGTGCGTTAGTCACCAGCAGGCATTTTTTGTGGTGTTTGCGCAGGCGTTTTAGGAATTCGTTTACGTGGGGGCGAATCTGAATTTTGTGCTTTACCTCTTCTTTGAGGCTACGAATATCCACATCCAGCTGACGCGACCAGAATTCCAGACAATACCATTGTAATGTTCCTTCGTATTGGCTGATATTTTCATTCAAACGTTGTGTGGCTGTGGCAAAATCCACCTTGTGAATTTCAGCGTAACGTTTGGGCAGATGTTCCAGCCAAAAAAAATTGTCGAAATGGAGGTCGAGCAGGGTGCCATCCATATCCAACAGCACCGTATCTATTTGGTTCCAATCAACAAGCTGCGCGGCCATAAACGTCGTCATCAGTAAAAAGAGGGCAGTATGCCGACAAAACCCGAGATATTAAAGCGTGAAACCGTCATGCGCAGCCGCCTGTTTCGCGCGGATCAAATACATTTACGCTTTAGTAACGGCGAGGAACGCCATTACGAAAAATTGGTTGGCGGTGGACGTGGCGCGGTTTTGATTGTCCCCGTGTTAAATGACGATAGGTTTTTGATGGTGAAGGAATATGCCGTTGGCTTGGAGGATTACCACCTTGCTTGCCCTAAGGGGGCCATTGATGAGGGCGAAACCATTCTGGATGCGGCCAACCGTGAATTAAAGGAAGAAGTAGGCTACGGCGCACGCAAATTGACCTTCCTGAAAAAAGTCCATCTCTCTCCCTCTTATATGGAACACGGCATTAACATCGTGATTGCGCAGGATTTGTATCCCGAACGTTTAGAGGGCGATGAGCCTGAACCTATTCAAGTGCAGGAGCTACCGATTATCGATTTGCCAGATTTTTGCTTGCGTGCCGATGTTTGCGAAGGCCGTAGTATTGCTGCCTTATTTCTTGTGCGCGAATGGCTGGCGAAACCCGAGAATCGCCTATGACGCAACGCGTGGACCAAGGCTTTACCGAACAATTGATGGCGATCGCTCGGGCGGCGGGCGATGCGATTCTCCGCATCTATAACGCGCCGGAAACAGCCAACATTCAAACCAAAAGTGATGATTCCCCGCTTACAGCGGCGGATTTGGCGGCGCATCAGTTGATCGTGCGTGAGCTGCCCACGCTGTTGGATGTGCCCATTCTCTCGGAAGAATCTGTCATGCCCTCATTGGCCGAGCGCCAAGCTTGGTCTAGGTACTGGCTGGTTGACCCCTTAGATGGCACCAAAGAATTCATCGCCCGCAACGGGCAGTTCACCGTGAACATCGCCTTGGTTGTGAATTCGGTGCCGCTACTGGGCGTGGTTCATGTGCCAGTAACGGGTGAAACCTATTTGGGTGTGGATAAATCGCTGGCTGCAACTCAAGAAACACGCGCGCAGAAATACCTAAACGGTGTGTTTGATCGCGCCTTGCAAACCTCATCTATGTCGAAAAAATTAGCCGATCGCCAACCGCTCGGCGTACTCATGAGTTTGCGCCATGGTTCCTCGGAACAAACCGCCTTAGTCGAAAAACTCCAACAGCGCTGGCCTGCGCCCTTAAACCCGGTAAATGCAGGCAGCTCTTTAAAGTTCTGCTGGATTGCGGAAGGTCGTGCCGATTTTTACCCCCGGCTTGCACCGACCAGCGAGTGGGATACCGCTGCTGCCCAAGCGGTGCTTGCCGCAGCGGGTGGATCCGTGGTGGAAGCGAGCAATTTTGAACCGCTACGCTGTAACACGCGCGATACTCTTTTGAACCCTTTCTTTTTGGCGATGGGTGATGCCCGCTTTGATTGGCGTTCCCTTTTGAGTTAAGCGTCTGAGGGGCGTCGCTGATTGGTCGAAGTAGGCGTCCATCCGGCCGGAACCTCCGCCGGAATTTTCGCCCGTTTCTGGTAAACCCCATAATCTGAACTAGCCTTAAGCGTTGGACGGCGTGTTTTTTCTTTGGCCGATAAGGGCTAAGGCTTGTCCACAAGTGGGAGCTATCGCCCAGCGCGAGCACCCTGTCTATTGGCGTGAGCCAAGCTGCCAATCATCTAGCCGCTAGCACTATGACGAAAAGGCGCAAAGGACAAAATCCCCAAGCGTTGGAGCAACGCGTCCAGCAGCTTGAAGCAGAGGTGAAACGCCTCGAGGAACGCCTGCGTCATTCAAAAGCTGACACCGGCGTCCGCAAACCCGAAGGTGGGTTGATCAAGAATTCATGGCTCATACCTTTTGGGCAGTACCTGCTGATTGAATCTGATAAAGCAAATATCAATGAAGCGCTGGAAAAGTTGGGCCGTTTGTTTGATGTGGCCGATTGCAGCCTGTGGCGGCTCAGCAATGCACCCATTACATCAGAAAACATTACCCCCTCCGCGTGGAGTTGCCACGGGCATTGGCAGCCCAAGAAAGCACCCAAGCTGCAAGAGAACACGTGGCTTACCGGCATTTGGCGCAAAGATTCCGAGGTGGTGAATACCCTCAATTGCGGCAAGCCCGTGGCCTTGCTGGCGAATGACCCTCTTCATGCCGAAGCCACCGAACACCTGCGTAGAGCAAATATCTTTAGTTCGCTCCTCGTACCTGTATTGCGCTACAACTTGCTGGAAGGCTTTGTGGTTTTGCACCGCAATAATCCACATGGTTGGTACACCCGTGATCTTGATCGGTTAATGTTTATTGCCACCGCGCTCTTTAACTTGTACGACCGCCAACAATTGCTCGCCAAGCTTAGCGACCGCGACACGCGGTTTAATTATGCAATTGAAGCGAGCAACGATGGCCTGTGGGATTGGAATATTCGCAGCGGCAAGATTTATTTCAGCCGCAGCTATTTGCGCATGCTGGGTTACTACTACGAAGACTTGCCCGGTAGCTTAACCACGCTGCAGGATTATTTTTTGTATAGTGAAGACACCGAAAAAGTCATGAACCGTTTGTTTGATGCGGTTGATGCCGGCGATACCTACGTCAATATGCAATTTCGTATGCAGCACCAAAATGGCAAAGTCATTTGGGTGCAATCCAAAATGAAATTTTGTGAGCATGACGATTCAGGCAAGCCTACTCGCTGTGTAGGTATTAACAATAACATCACGGATTTTATTCTGGCGCGCGAAGATTTGCTTGCCGCCAAAACCCAAGCCGATATGGCGAACAAAACCAAAAGTGAATTTTTGGCGCGTATGAGCCATGAAATACGAACGCCAATGAATGCCATCATTGGTTTGGGGTATTTGTTAAAAGATACATCGCTCGATGAGCAACAAAAAAGCTACTTGGGTAGTTTAAATTCAGCTTCTGATTCGCTGTTACACATCATCAATGAAGTTCTGGATTTTTCCAAAATCGATAGCGGAAAAATTATCCTCGAACATTCACACTTTGACCTTGACCAGTTGTTTGAAAAAATATCCCGGTTATTTGAAATTAGCGCCAGCAGTAAAACCATTCGTATTGTGTACGACATCAAAGCCGAAGTTCCGCGATTTTTGCGCGGCGATGCAGCGCGCCTAAGCCAAATTATCGATCAGTTAATTTCCAATGCGGTTCAGTTTTCGGAATCCACTGAAGTTGTTGTCGGCGTAAATTTGCGTGAAGCCAATGTTAAATTTGTAGAATTAGAATTTAGCGTGACCGATTTCGGCCAAGGTATGAGTACAGATCGCTTAGCACGCATTAATGAAAGCTTGAAAAACCACGTGACCATTTCCGATGCAGGAAATTTACGTTTTGGCTTAGGTATATGTGATCATCTTGTCCACCTCATGAATGGCAAGATGCATATTGAAAGCGCTCCAGGCCAAGGTTGCCGTGTTACCTTCAATGCTCGCTTTGACCACAGTCATTTAGGCTCGCGCCTACTAGGCAAACATTCACGCGAGCTGAAAAATATTCGTGTGCTAATTGTGGATGACAATACCGTTGCGCGCACAGTAATGGCTAGTACAGCAAGAAGTATTGGCCTTGCTGTTGAGGATGTGGAAAACGCAGAACAGGCGATAGAAAAAATAAACCAAGCCAATATAACCAGCCAGCCGTTCCATTTTGTACTAATGGATTACCGCATGCCCACAATGGATGGTGTAGAAGCTGCCGCTGCTATTAAAAGAAATGCTGCGCTGACTTTTATTCCCCACGTGATTTTGGTTTCGGCATACCATCGCGACGAAATTTCAAATTCCGATAATTTTGCACTCAATGTTGACGAGTTTTTAAGTAAACCCGTCAGCGAAACACGCCTGCTGGAAACCATCAGTAATATCATCGGCAGTGATTCACACCTTCAAACCATTAGTGCTCCTAATATCGAAACATCTGAGCAGGATGAGTTTTTACAGAACAAGCGAGTTCTCGTCGCAGAGGATAACCTTGTTAACCAACAAGTTGTTCGTGGGGTGCTGAAAAAGAAAACCATGATTGTAACGGTAGTAAACAACGGTATTGAAGCCTTAGATGCTGTAAACAACAATCCAAATGGTTTTGATTTAATTTTAATGGATTTGGAAATGCCTGAGATGGACGGCATTCTTGCCACCCAAAAAATCCGTTGTGAGCTGGGAAATCATATTCCCATTATTGCATTGACAGCCCAAGCCATGCGGGGTGATCGCGAGCGTTGCATTGCCGCGGGTATGAATGCCTATTTGTCTAAACCCATTAACCCAGAACTGCTTTACAAAACGATTGCCGAACAGCTCAGGGCGCAGTCTTTAGAAAACGACCAGGAACGCTTCCACTAACTTCTACGGATCACTAATTTTGCAAGCCGATACGTTAACGAATGATTCGATAGATGAGGGAGTAGATCGAAAACAACTCAGCAAAGTTAAGCAATCATTTATTCAGCTTAACCAAGTTCGCTATGAGCGTACGCTAGCTGCGCTATCTGAGCGGCAACAACAATTTCTCATTTTGCTGCCGCTGGTATTTCATGTTAATCATCCCATGTTGCCAGGCTATGTGAGCCACGCTACGCCCGCTGGCGTGCAAGCCTATGTTCCCAGTAAAGATGATATTCGTTTAGCAAAAGCGGTAGCCCGTAGTTTTAATTACCAGCGCGATTTGGTTGATAAAAGCGAAGCAATAGAGGCGCTCTTTGTCATGGGAAGTTTGGGCACTATTGCCCATGCCGATAACAGTGACATAGATGTTTGGGTGTGCCACTCCGCTGAGCTAACTAAAGCTGGGCTCGCGGAACTGCAAGAGAAATGTAACGCGCTTACGCGCTGGGCGGAATCCATTCATATAGAAGCGCATTTCTTTTTAATGGAAGCGGATAAATTTCGGCAGGGCCAACATAGCTTATTGAGTAGCGAATCCAGTGGAACCGCGCAGCATTTTTTATTGTTGGATGAATTTTATCGCACAGCCGTTTGGTTAGCGGGCCGCTTGCCTTTATGGTGGTTTGTGCCCGCTGTTAACGAAAAAAATTACGCGGATTACACCCGAAATTTATTAGAGAAGCGTTTCTTACGTGCAAGTGAATACATTGATTTTGGTGGTGTCCCCGCTATTCCCGCTAACGAATTTATCGGCGCTGGTATTTGGCAGCTGTATAAGGGAATAGATTCGCCTTACAAATCTGTGTTGAAGTTGCTGTTGTTAGAAGCCTATGCCAATGAACAGTTTAGTGAACCGCTTTCCTTAAGCTTAAAGCAAAAAATATACACGCGGCTTCAACAGCATGATTCGCTGGATGCCGATGAAGTAGATGCGTACGTGCTCGTGTATCAACGCCTTGAACAATACTTGCAAGCGCAACACCAGTTGGCGCGTTTGGAACTCGTACGGCGCAGCTTTTATTTTAAATCGGGTAAGCAATTGTCGCGCACCAGCCGCAACGCAGCTAAAGCGTGGCAGCGGTTGTTGCTCGAAAAAATGGTAAAAGCCTGGGGTTGGGGGCAGCACCAACTTACCATGTTGGATAACCGCGCTTATTGGAAATCCCCTCACGTATTAGCAGAACGAAATTTATTAGCCAATGAGTTAAGCCAAGGCTATAGATTGCTGATAGATATGCACAAAAATGTTTCCGGTGAAGCGGCCATTAGTAGTAATGAATTATTAATCCTCGGCAGAAAATTACACGCGGCATTTGAGCGTAAAGCCGGAAAGATAGATTGGATTAACCCCAATATTTCGCAAGATTTAAGCGAAGAAGCACTGTGCTTTGTGCAAACACAAGAAGCTGGTGCAAACATTTGGCAAGCCTATCGCGGTAGTCAGCAAGATTTTACCTTGCGCAACCAAGCTTCTGAACCTATTAAGCGTTCGCGCAATTTTATGGAGCTCTTACTGTGGTGTTATGGCAATGGCATTTTTACGACCGGTGCCAAGCTCGATATAGTTGCCAATCATTTTTCATTGCAAACCTCACAAAGGCAGCAACTTATTCAGGTGTTGCAGCAATGGTTGCCTTTGCCAGTTAAAAAAGTTGAGCATGAAAACTTCATGCAGAATGCGCAACCAACCAAAATGCTGATGCTGTTTAATCTTGGTGTTGAACCCCAAGCAGATTTGCATAAAAAAGGTATGCAAATGCTCAGCAGTCAACGCGACGCTTTTGGTTACAGCGGTATGAAAGAGAACTTGGTGTTGGAGGTGGATATCCTTCAAACCAACAGCTGGGGCGAAGTGGTTTGCCGCCATTTTGATTCAGATGCGCTCGTTAACTGCCTTTTGCATTATTTGCGCGCACTGCCGCCTGCAAAAAATACCAGCTTGCCTGCGTTAAGCGTTAAGTGCTTTAGTCTTGGACAAGGTGCCACCATTGAGCAGCGTGTATTAGAACTTTGGCGAGCAATCATCACCTGCTTTTATTCTGGTGCACGCCCGCGCAGCACGCGTTTTATTTTTGAAATGGCAGATGAATATTTTGTTCTGCAATTTGTTCAGCATCACGCGCAAATTTTGCGTTTCTCCACCTACGGCAAGTTGTTGGAAAAACTGGCGCTACCGCAAATAGAATTTAGCCCTGTCATGGTAGATGCTTATGCCTTGCGCGATAAGCCGCTTCGCCTTTTTTGCGATGCCGTAAAATCACCCGCGATTTATTTGTTTTACTACATTGAAGACCAACAGGCTAACGTCACCATTGTTGATCAGAAAGGCGCGTTTTTTAGCAAAACCTTTCCGCTCTTTAATGCGCAAGCTTTACTTCGCCCCTTGTGCAGATTTATTCGCTCTGCGGTGGAGCGCCAAGCGCTAGCTTACGAACATACCGATCACGCTATGGACGTTGAAAATCTGCAAGCCATTAAAATTTTTGAGTTGATGGGCGATGCAAAACAAAAAAATGCGTACCTTGAGCCGCGCAGCATCGCGCAGGATCTAACCCAAGTACAATTCATTAACGTGTGCGCCGTAGCGGAACCCAACGAGAATGATGAATTGAGTTTTACTCTCTATTGCGATGGCAAAGAATTCTCTGCGTTGGAGTTTGGTGAGGAACTGTTTGGCGTGGTAGCCAATTACATTCTCGCTCGGCGCAAGCATGGAGAAACTTATCCCTGCTACATTACCGATTTGGATTTATCCCTTTGCCGAGAAATCATTGCACCGCAAACTGGGGTGCAGCTGATTCATTACCTTCATATCAAAACCGATATTGAGCGCCGCTTGAATGAGGCGCTGCAAACCATCGCCCCGCGTTAGCAGCTATCTTGCTCACTCAAGCTGACTGGGAGATCATAGCGAACCAAATAACTTGCAATCACTAGACGACTGGTCTACTCTAATCTCATGACAGAAAACACTCGCGACAAGCTCATCTCCACCAGCATTCAAGTAATGGCGGTGAAAGGCTTTAACAATACCGGTATTGCGGAGATTCTTGCTCAGGTAAATGTCCCTAAGGGTTCGTTTTACCACTACTTTAAAAGTAAGGATGACCTGGGCTTTGCCATCATTGAGCAGTACGGCCAACAGATGCGCCAAGGCTTGGAAAGCCACTTGGCCACAGCACAGGGCAAGGCGCTCAGCCGGTTAAAGGGTTATTTCACGCAGATTGTGGAATTCTTTGAAGGAAACTTTTGCGCCTGCAACTGCTTGCTTGGCAACTTGGGGCAAGAACTGGCGATGCAAAACCCCGCGATGCGCGATGCGATTTTCGCCCACTACCGCGCCGTGGAAAAAGTGATTGAAGGCGTATTGCGGCAAGCGAAAGCCGATGGTGAGGTCAGCCAATCCGCTGATGAAGCTGTGCTGGCCAAGATGTTTTTCGCCGCGTGGGAAGGCTGCCTTGTACGTGCGAAGCTGGAGCAATCCGCTCAACCCCTGCGCGAGTTAATTGATTTGTACTTTTCTGTGGTTTTTAAAGGCGCGGCTTAGGGTTTGCACAGTTCCCCCTTAGAAAAAGGGGCTTAGGGGGATTTAAGTTTTCAAATCTCCCCTAACCCCTCTTTTCCAAAGAGGGGGACGAGTTCAGAAAGATCGTTGATGATGATGTATTCACGACCCCAAAAGGGTCTTTTTTTGGCAAAACTATTAGACGACCGGTCTAATATAATTCAAAGGTAAACAAAAATGGCTTACTCAATTCAAGGTAAAACAGTATTAGTAACAGGCACTAACCGTGGTATTGGTGAGGCCTTGGTAAAAGAACTTGTCGCGCAAGGTGCAGGCCGCATCTATGCCACTGCCCGCAACCCCGCAAGTTTGGAAGCGCTGGTCGCCCAAGCGCCGGGCGTCGTTGTTCCCGTGCAGCTGGACGTAAACGATGCGAACAGCATTGCGAAGCTGGCGAAGGAAATCACCTCGCTGGACATCCTGATCAACAACGCGGGCATAGTGAACAGCACCACTTTTTCAGGTGAAGATGCATTGGCTATTGCCGCCGCCGAAATGGCCACCAACTACTTTGGCCCCGTTAACTTAACCCACGCGCTCTTGCCCGTTTTGCACAAAAGCCAAGCGGCGGCAGTGGTGAATATAAGCTCCGTTGCTGGCCTTGCTAACTTCCCGTCCGTAGGCCCTTACTCCGCGTCCAAAGCCGCCGTGCATTCCTTCACTCAAGGGCTGCGCGCCGAATTGCGCAAAGCGAATATTTTTGTGCAAGGCGTTTACCCAGGCCCGGTAGATACGGATATGACCAAAGGTTGGGAAATGGAGAAAGCGACCCCGGCGGAAGTAGCCAAAAATGTATTGGTGGCATTACAGAAGGGCGAAGAAGACGTATACCCAGATGCTTTTGCTCAGCAGATGTTTCAAGTCTATAGCCAAAACCCAAAGCAGCTTGAGCAGCAGTTTGCGGCGACTTTGGGGTAGTCAATGCGTTTGATTTAGGCCAGTTGAGTTAGGGCAGAGTAGAGATAAAAGGGAACATGCCTCACGTTTTGGCGTTCGCTATTTATTTTACTCTGACTACAATTGCTAAGACGTGAACCGCAATGGCGGTAAGCGTCTAATTGAGTACTCCTACAACAGCGGCTTTAATGGACGACTATGAAAAAATCTCTCGGTTATTTGCTGATCCTTAGCGTTACTGGCTTCCTAAATATCACACCAGCCTTTGCGACCAATCCTTTGATTATGGATCAGTTCACTGCTGACCCGACTGCACGGGTATTCAATGGCAAGATCTATGTTTATCCCTCCCATGACATCAAAGCACCGCCGGAATACAAAGGAAAACCCGACTGGTTTGTGATGGAGGATTACCACGTCTTCTCGTCAGATAACCTCACCAACTGGAAAGATCACGGCAAAATCCTTTCACAAACTACTGTTGATTGGACGGACCCAACCGCCTACGCCATGTGGGCGCCAGATTGCGTGTTTAAAGACGGAAAATATTATTTCTACTTTCCTGCCATTGCCAAACCTGAAGGCAAAAGTGAAGGCGCAGAACCCAAACGCCCGGAATTCAGAATTGGCGTAGCCGTTTCCGATACTCCCTACGGCCCCTTCAAACCTCTGCCCAATTACATTCAAGGCGTTAAGGGAATTGACCCTAATGTGTTGATCGACAAAGATGGCACCGCCTATTTGTATTACTCGCAGGGCAAAATTTTCGTTGCTAAGCTCAAACCCAACATGACGGAGATCGATGGCGAACCCCTGACTATCGACAATCTGCCCACCAAAGGTTTACTCGAAGGGCCGTTTGCTTTTGAGCGGAAGGGCACTTACTACCTGACCTATCCGCATGTGGAGAATAAAATTGAACGCCTGGAATACGCGACCAGCAGTTCACCTATGGGCCCCTTCAAACAAGCCGGTGTGATTCTTGATGAATCCGAAAGCGGCTGCTGGACAGTGCATCACTCCATTCTCGATTGGAAAGGTGAGTCCTATTTGTTCTATCACGATAGAGATTTGTCGCCCAAGTTCGACAAGAACCGCTCAATTCGCGCCGATAAAATATTCTTTAATGCCGATGGCTCCATCCAAAAAGTAAAACCCACGCTGCGTGGTGTTGGGTTGGTGAATGCTAAGAGCGAGATTCAAATTGATCGCTACAGCGAGAAGAGTCCCGAAGGCGTTGCGATTTCATTGCTTGAAGAAACCAACCCACATGCAGGCTGGAAAACAACTTTCGGCGCTGCAAAATCATGGGTACGTTTTAATGAAGTTGATTTTGGTCGCGGTGCGCAAAAAGCGATTAAAGTGCGCGCAAAAACGGGCGCAAGCAGCACTCTCGAAATCCATTTGGATAAACAAGATGGCCCCTTGCTAAGCCGCGTGAAAATTGACGATGCAGCTGATTGGAAAATTTCGAGCGCTACTGCTAAGAAAATTCCAAAAGGCGTGCATGATATTGTTGTTACTCAAACCGAAGGCGATGCCGTTGAGGTGGATTGGGTAAGTTTTAAATAAATTCATCTGGAAAAGTAAAAGAAACATTGGGGTCAGAATTTAAGAGCGAAATTTTTCATACTCTGAAGAGTTCGCAATTTAATTTATTCTGGCCCCAATTATTTTTTGGTCAACATTTTTATTAGTCCATTGAATAGGAGCTTCAATGAAATACTTACTATTCGCTATATTTTTTGCCCAACTTGCATTCGCTGAAGCGGGTGACAAAGAACATTTCCTAAAATCATGGGAAGAAATGCAATCAAAAAGCGGAGCCTTTGAATCTTTTACAAAAGTATCGGATTCAGAATACAGCGTAAAATTTAAAACCATTCCTTATGAAGGAACCTTGAAGATTTTGGCGAGTGACGTACAGGATAATACGTCCTACGGCGATTCCGATGCATTCGGCAAAATGGGATATGTAGAAGTTGATTTGCCGGGCGCGCCGGCTGACTTAACGGAAAAATACAGCCGCACCTATTACAAATGGGCGCAGAACAATACGCTTTATTACAACTCCAAAACCGCAACCTGGGTGGATGCCACCGAGTACAGCAAATCATTTAAAAATAAAGATGGAAATTTTGGGTTCAAGCTGTGGGCTTCAATTCTTGAATACTGGAGCTACATACTCATTTTAATTGTGCTTTATTTTTTGTGGTCAACCATTGTAAACAACCACCGCACAAAAAATGCGTTAAAAACGCAAGAAGAAGCTATAAAAAAATCCTTGCAACTCAGTGAACAATCGCTACAAATTCAGAGCCAAGCAATTCAATCTTCGAGTGAGGCTCACCAAAGAACGAATGAGTTATTGGGTGAAATTCTTGAGGAATTAAAAAAGCGGTGATGGGAAATTTAGGCCTGAGTAAAATTTAAAGCGAAAAATTTTAGACTGGCCCCAAATGTTCACCAATTGTTAGACACCCCTTATAAGGCTAAAGGTTCGGCGCACCACGCTTTGCTTTAGGTGCGCCCTACTTGCTAACCCGCGCTACACGTTTGCATCCCCATATCCTTATCGCCCCCCTCCCACAATCTACTGCAACATAAAAATATTCTTAATCACTTGTCGATATCGGGTCAGGTGAATCGACTATCTAAAAATTATTATCCGCAGCGGTTTTTGCTGGGCTTTCTTCTTGTCTATCAACAATGGAGTCCTGCAACCGCTGCTTACCTTAACCGAGCCACCTTCACGTGGCTATTGATAACCTGGAGGGAAAATGTTTAGCCAAGTTGTAATAAAACATATTGAAGAACAACCTTATGTGGCCATTCGAAGCAGTGTCGCAATAGGGCAGTTGGACCAAATTATTGGTCCACAATTGGATGAGGTTATGTCTTGGTTGACAGAAAATGGAGTGAGCCCTGTGGGAGCACCTTTAATCCGCTATCACGTTTGCCCAGCCATTGCAGATCCACAGGCAATAGTCGAGGTATCCATAGGTTGGCCAATCAGCCAAATAGTTAATGCACCAAGTTCAATGGAGTCAGCAGCGCTTCCCGGTGGTAACTACGCCTGTTTAACTTTCACTGGCGTGGAAAATGGAATCGCCGGAAACGAACAACTTATTTCTTGGGCAAGTAGCCTCAACCAACTTTTTGATGCTTGGCCTGTACCGAATGGTGAAGGCTTTTCGGGGCGTGTTGAGTATATGTTGTATGGCCCTGAAGATGATCCAGATCCTTCAACGTGGAGAACGGAAGTTGCGATAAAAATAAAATAACCTTATCGCCATTATTTTTTCTGCAGCAAATTCTGCTGCAGAAAAAACCCCTTGTTTGACTAAACGATTAGCACTTTTTTTGGAGAAAAAATGGCAAAGCAACCCGAATTCACTAAATATCTACCTTTGGATAAATGGTTTTGCGTTCGGCCCGCATCAGAGCAGCAACTGACATTAACCTTCGAACAGGTTGAGAAAATTTTAGGTGCTCCTTTACCAGCCTCATCTATAAAACCGAGCTGGTGGACCAATGTCTATCCAAAAATCCAAAGTCATCGAACCTCTTGGTTAAACTACGGCTGGGTAGTTGATGAATATGATCCACAAACCAAAACGGTTAAGTTTAAGCGGTTAAATTAGAAGGCAAATTAATTCTGCCTTTAATTGGCTTTTTAATCGCTTAGCAGCGTAGGGCGTATTTAAAGCGAAGCGTAATACGCCATTTACAAGGAAAAATATTCGGCGCACCATGCGTTGCGTTAGGTACGCCCTGCTTTCTGATTGGAAAGTTTCGAGCGTTACCGCTAAAAAGACTCCAAAAGGTGTGCATGATATTGTTGTTACTCAAACCGATGGCGATGGCGATGGCGTTGAGGTGGATTGGGTAAGTTTTAAATAAATTTATTTCAAAAAAGTGAACTGACGATTGAGGTCAGGGTAAATTAAAAGCGAAAATTTTCAGATTCGGAAGAATTCGCAATTTCATTTTGCTCTGACCGCCTGTTAGGATTATGTAGATTTATTAAATTTATTCTTTCCACTATTGAACTCAAGCAACCTGTCCCAGTTAATTGCCCCTGATGCAGGGTCAGAAAAAAGCGAGAGAAACTCTAGGGTGAAGCGGTTCTTAGCATTATCAAAGGCTTCTTGAAATTGTGGTCTGTGTTCGGTGGGTTTGCTTTTCATTAAACGGACAATACGAAGATAAAAGTCTTGTTCTCCGGTTAAAAACTCCCAAAATTCTTGGCCCGCGAGTTCCTTAAAATTTACCGTAGCTCTAGAAGATTGTTTTTTCTTTCCGTAACAATAGCCAACAATTGGATCGAAATGCTTTCTAACTTTTTGTAATCTTCGCCCAAGCGTAGCAAAGTTCTCTCCCTGCTTCTTTTTGCTACTCGCGTTAAACACATTAACTCCAGATTTGACGGCAATAGGCGATATAAAGTCTGTAGCTTCAATGGTAATGTCCACTCCTTCGCCATCGGAGACGGCAACTCGTGCTGAAGTGTGATGTTGAGTTGCAACCCACTTTGCCAATGGTTCGAAAAAATCGTTACCAAAAATTGTTTCATCTGAACTAGAAACGTGCGCCCTCAATATTTCCTCCACTATTTCGCTAGCGTCAGAAACGCCGATAGCCCGATAGAGATATGGATTTTTTCTTTTAACTGGATTCAACAGTTTTAGCTCATTCAGTGCTTCACAACGCTTAGCGAAAAAAACATCTAAAAGTTCACTAATCTTGTTTTCTAAAATAGCTGCATCAATAGCCATAGTTACTCCATTTTTATTTATTACTTTCCACTAAGAGCTTGTGACATTTGCTTCATAGTATCGTGAACCGATGTGCCTCTCATGCGCTTTACATGTATTTGCGCATTACCAAGTGCAACAGAAATCAACATTTGTCCTATGGCTCTTCCTAATGGTATAGGAACAGCATTACCTATCTGACGATAGCAATCGGCAAGCTTTCCCTGAAACTTCCAAGAGTCCGGAAATTGTTGAATACGAGCATACTCAATTACTGATAATGGACGAGTTTCTCTGGGATGACAAAGAAGGGTAGCTTTTTGATTTGGAGTTGTAACTAAAGTAGGTGACGGCTCAGAATAAGATAGGCGACGATAAAATCCAACCTTACCTCCTCCTGATTCATAAGCACCACCCATAGCAGCCTTTGCTATTGAAGGAGGAAGGGATCGCCAGTTTCCGCCCTCGGGCACCAATTTCAAGTACGTATTAATCGTCGGGGTAAATTTTGCACATGCTCCGGCGTCAGATATATTCCCTATCGCATCAAATAATGTACGCCATCTCATCTCAGGAACTTGATGCATATGGAAATGAGTTGGAGAGGGTAGGAAGATCGCTTCATTATCACGACTACCAATAATTACGAGTCTCTCTCTAAATTGAGGCGTCCCATAGTGCACAGCATCTAATACTCCGTGCACAGTGTGATAACCAAGCATTTTAAAATTAGCCAAGATCTCGGCCATGACTGGGGGAGAGTCCTTATCATCGGGATCCGACGGCATTGACGCTAACCCCTTTACGTTTTCCATAACAAAAAAACGAGGCATTAATGTTTCAACTACATGAATAAATTGGTTGTATAGCATTCCTCGCTCGTCCTCAACTCCCTTTCTTTTACCGGCAGTTGAAAATGATTGACAAGGTGGTCCACCAACAACTGCAAATACCCCACTCTTTTTTAATTTTCCAGGTTTAAGCAAAAAGTTACATTTGGGATCGGCTTCGATAAGTTCTCTAATGTCACCTTCTACCGCAACATGACCATTCGCACGAATAGTTTCAACGCACCATTTATTAAAGTCTTGTGAAACAGCAACATGAAGACCCGCTTCAATTAAGCCAAGGTCAAGCCCCATAGCTCCAGAGAAAAGTGAAACAACTGGGAAGGCATTCCCGCCTTCTAATGCAATAACGTTTTTCATTTAATGTGGTTTCGCAATTTGATTAAGAAGGGTAATGCAATGAAAGTCTGTATATATTTACAGTATTGTATATCATGATATAGCACTATAGTTGGCCACTCAAAAAAAAAGAAGACGCCTACAAAAAATTCCGATGAACTCATTGTTCTGTTTAAAGTGTTCATTAAGTAGTGCTCACTCCCCAATCCAATCCACGGTCATCTCCCTTTCCGCCACTTGCCCTTGATCATCCACCACGCGGATATTGTGAATACCTGAATCACTTGGGCGATAGGCCAGTGCGGTGAGTGGGTCGCTGCTGCCGATGTAGCGGTTGTCGTCAAACCAGAAAAGCGTGCGCACTTGCGCGGCGGCTTTGGCTTGTAGGGGGATGGTGACCTCTGGCTGGCTGGTGCGCAGTTGGTAGGCAACGTGGCGTACGGGTGAGGTGATTTCCGGTGCTTGGGTTTGAAAACCCTGCTGGCATTTGGGTGGACTGCGGCGGGGTAAGCCGGCTTGGCGAAAGAGCTTTTGCATGTCGCTGCTCCAAAATTCCATGACCTCCATGCGGACTTGATCGGCTGGGTAAGGCGGGCACACCGGCTGGCCGGTTTTTAGGCTAATGGCAACGGGTTGGTGAAGCTGGCTGACTTTAATGGGTGATTTACCCGGAATGTACCAAGTCTTGTGGGTCATGGGGCACCAGGCATTGGGCAAGTCGCCGCTGGCGCTGCAAACGGACACTTGGCTTACGCCTTTGGGTGGAATCGGCGGGGCGATGCTGCTGGGTTTGTTGAGGTAAAGCCCATCGGCAATGCGAAAGAATAGGGGCGCGGCGGCATCCACCCCCACAAAGGCGGGGTTGCCTCGGCTATCGAAATTGCCAATCCATACCGCCAATACATAGGGGCCAACTACACCCACCGACCATGCATCGCGAAAGCCCCAAGAGGTTCCGGTTTTCCAGGCAACGGGCCAGCCAGACTTCAAGTTGTAGGCGGAATCTTCCCCCGGCCGTGGGTTGTGGCTGAGCATGTCCAGCGCGATAAAGCTGGCTTCCGGCGAAATCAGCGGCGTGCCTTTGTTGGCTTTTTTGGGGTGCGAGTTGGCGTGCAGGTATTGCACGGGTTTGAGGTTGCCGCCGCGCGCGAGCATGGCGTAAAGGCTGGTGAGTTCCTCCATGGTGACTTCGCCGCCGCCCAGCACTAACGCCAGCCCATAGTATTTTTCGCTTTTGAGTTGGGACACGCCCGCCATGGTTAAAAAGCTGTAAAGGCTGGGCGAGTGCAGTTGGCTGGCAGTCCACACGGCGGGAATGTTGCGCGAATGGATCAGTGCATCTTGTGCGGTAATGGGGCCACGGAATTGGCCGTCAAAATTCTCCGGCGTGTAGGGGCCAAAGTCGGTGGGTGCATCTTTCAAAACACTGGCGGGGTGGAGAATGCCTTGATCCATCGCCAGTGCATAAATAAAGGGTTTGAGGGTTGAGCCGGGCGAGCGTTTGGCGGTTACGCCGTTTACTTGGCCATCAATCTCCGTATTGAAGTAATTGGCCGAGCCCAACCATGCCTTAACTTCCATGCTCTTCGGGTCGATCAAAAGCGCCGCCGCATTTTGAATGCCTTTGCTACTCACTTCTTGCAAATACTGGCGGGTTTGCCGCTCGATGATGGTCTGCGTATTCAGGTTCAAGCTGGTGCGAACCTGTGCGCTGTCGCTGCCTTTGATTAAATTGGTTTGCTGCTGAAGCATGTCCACAAAGTGTGGCGCGCGGAAGGGCAAATCCTTGATGGCGTGAAACCGCACGGGTAAATGGGCAAGGCGGGTTTGGGTTTCATCCAGCGGATAATGTTCAAGCCAGCTCTGCAACAAACGTTCTTTGGGCGCATTCAAGGACGATTGCATTGCCTTGGTTCCGGCGCGGCGGTTGGGTTGTTGCGGAAT
The DNA here is from genome assembly GCA_964581625.1 of uncultured Cellvibrionaceae bacterium. GTDB lineage: Bacteria > Pseudomonadota > Gammaproteobacteria > Pseudomonadales > Cellvibrionaceae > Cellvibrio. The sequence continues at coordinate 113,349 of CAZOPE010000004.1, read as the reverse complement.
AATCGCGAGCGTCAGGGCCTCTGAAATACTGAGTTGCTTGGCGGTTTTGCCAAAGTAAATCAGGCTAGCGGCGCCCGCACCCTGAACGTTGCTGCCGTAGGGCGCCAAATTCAGGTAAGCCTCCAAAATCTCCCGTTTGCTGTAGCGCAGCTCCAACCACACCGCCCGCGCCATTTGCTCTAACTTGCCTGCGGGTGTTTTGGTGTTCAGCCCATAAAACAAGCGCGCCAACTGCATGCTTATGGTGGAGCCGCCTTGCTGTTGCCCACCGCTGTAGGTACGAAACGCAGCGCGCACCACCGCTTGCGGGTTTACCCCAAGGTGCCAGTAAAACCAGCGGTCTTCATAGAGCAAAACGGCTTTGGGGAGTTGCGGGGAAATATCGGCGAGCGGTGTCCACACGCGGTACTGTTCGTCACTCGCCAGCGTTAGCCGCAGGAGTTCACCGTTTTCTGCCAAAAAGGCTTGGGAGCTGGGGATTTGTTGGGCGAGGGAAGGGCGTGGCCAGAGCCTAATCGCCATTAAAACAATGGCGATTAGGGCAAGGGCAATAACAAGATAGCGAAGGTTTCGGGTCAGGTTCATGCGGCCCAAGATCGAAAGAATTCCAAATTGAAAGAATTAAAGATCAGCCGCTAAAACCTTAAGTTTTGCGCGTACTTTATCGGCGAGTTTATCGTAGGAGGAACCCAGCAATTGCTTGAGTTCAGGCTCGGTAATGTAACCAATCTTGCGGCGGTATTCGCGCTTCACTTGCTGGCCTTTCACCCAGCGATCATCCATGCCTTCCAAGTCACGTACCTGTAAGGCAATGACGCCCGGGTATGCGAGTTTGTGTTCTTCAAGGCGCTCTTGGTGGCGGTGAACCAATTCGGCGATAGATGCTGTTGTGGGCACTTTTTCGATGTAAATAGGCGGGCCGTATTCGAAGGGCGACACGCTGAAATACTGGGTGTTAACGTAATCGTCGTTGGAAAATTGGCTAACGCATTCCACCAGCGAATTGACTTTGAACAGCGATGCCAAGAGTTTCCATTTTCCAGTCATCAATAAAAAGAGCATGGCAATGGGGCTTACCTTCTTGGGCTTCATGCAAAAAGCCGCAACGCCCATTTCACCGGCTTCGTCGGCGAAAAAGCTCAGCAGCACCTGGCTGCCCAGCATCATACGCAGGCCCTCTGCCTCCGCGTCTGCCACATGAACCAAGCCGACTGCGGCCAGTTCTTTCTTGGTTTTGGCAATGAATTTTTGCTGATAGGGAGGGTAATTCTTGGGGTTTACCGCAATCAGGTTAGGTGCGGGCTCGTTGGCGACGTTAAGGATTTGTGCCGCAATATTGGTGGCGATGTTGTCCATAGGGTCGTCAGACAAGCGCTCTTCTAGCGCCTCGTTCACCGTTTTGCCGCCACGTACGGCATTGGCGGCACTCAAAAGAGCTTGGGCCACATTGTCTTCTTCTTGTGTGCGTTCTTTTCCATCGGTGGCGATAGCCGATTCCAGCAGTTGCGCCATTTGTTCGCGCTCACCGCCGCCATCGTTTTCTGAGCGGGCGCGGCGCTCAAGAATAATGGAACGGTAGGGATCATCTTCAGCCACATTGGCGAGCACCTTGTCGTAAGCGGAAAGCGCCTCGTCAAAGCGGCCAAGATCGTGAAGGATAGATGCCACACGCAAGCCAAAGCGGTGCTCGCCTGTGAGTTGGTAGCAGGTGTGAAAATCTGAAAGCGCCAGCTCCATTTGGTCGCGCTTGTAACGCATGCCCGAAAAGGTACTCACGATATTAATGGAGTTGGTCGCTTCGCCTTCCTGAACAATCGCACTGCCTAGCAAGCTGTTGCCGCGGTCTTCCAGTAAATCTACTCTCTCGGGTGCAAGGCTAATGGCCCGGTTTAGCAGTTGGTTAGCTTTGGCGACGTGGGCATCGCCTTCGTGGCCGCGTAGTAGGCCTGCCAGCATATGCAAGGCATCCACTGCGTTGGGGTCCACGCTGAGAATCTTATAGAGCCTTTGCTCGATAAGGTTGAAACGCGCGTGTTCACTCAGTGTATCTTCATCGTCCAGTTCGTCTTGGTCGCTATCGTCTTCGTGGCCTTGGTAGAAATCCAACTGCACTTGCATGATCAACGCTGGGACGTAATTTTCGCGCAACTTGAGCACTTTACTTACCGCAACCCGCGCTTCTGCAAAGCGCTCCAGTTTTTCCAGCACTTTGGCGTGGTGCCAGCGTAGGGCAAAGGATTGCGGGTAGGTCGCCATCAGCTTCTTCAAGCTATGCAGCGCATAGTTGTAGTTGCCTTCTTGATAGGCCTTTTTAAAGTTTTCAAATTCCGGATCGTGCAAAGACATGATCGTGTCCTTAAGAGGAGTTGAGTTACTAGAATCCTTTGTTTTAGCGCTATTTTTCCGTCGGTTACTTAAGCATTCCCCGCCTGAGCCCTCTGGCAGACGGGGAATTGACAGTAAGTAGGGCGCAAGAAGGTTACGTGCAAAACTACGGCTTCACAACCGTAAACTTGCTGGCTTTGCCAAACAGTTGGCAGGCTGGGTTAGCTGGGTTCAATTGGCAGATGGCCACTGTTGCGCCTCATGTAAGACACGCAAAATCTGAATGCCCTGGGCTTGGCGATAGACGACCAAAAATGGAACCCCATCAATCACTAATTCGCGTGTGTTCTTTACCCGCCCGATACGCCCTGCTTTAGGATGATTGCTCAATACGAGTTCGGCGACGTTTATTATTTTCAGGACAATATCAATCGCAACGCTTGGGCTGTTTTCTTTGCTGATATATGTCTCGATGGAGTCCAGATCCCTAACTGCTAAATCAGTCCATTTGATTTGCACGCTTCGCCTCCCACTTTGCCTTGAGGTCTTTGTGATCCGTCAACCTGCCTTGATCAGCCGCTTCAACACCTTTGTTGACTTGGTTTATAAACCAAGTTTCACGTTCTACATACTGCTTGATAGCCTGAGCCATAAGCCATGCGCGAGGGCGGTCCATGGCTTCGGCCATTTGGGTAATGCTGGTGAGCGTCTCGTCATCTAAACGTACTGAGGTAGCTTTGAGAGTCATTGAGGTTCTCTGAGAATCTTAGTGATGCTCAAGTCTAGGATTCTCCTTGTTAAAGAGCAACCCCCTCCTAGCCTCCCCCATGAGAAGGGGGAGGAACACCATCTTAAGGCTTCACCACCTTAAACTTGCTGGCGGTACCGCGTGCGAACTGGTTGGGTTCGTACATGGCCTCGGCGTAGGCGGCCGGGGTTTGGTAAGAACCGGTATTGGTGGCGCGTACGCGGTAGGTAAAGGTCACCATATCTTTGGTGAGGTGACCGTAAATCACCACGCGGTCGTCACGCAAATCGGCGAAAGCAGCTTCCCAAGTTGATTGGCCGGGCTCACCGCTAAAACCGGGGATGTAATACACCGTGGTTGCCGCACCGCTTGGGTCTAAAGGTGTATCGCCGGAACCTTCGTCTTCTGCAATGGCTTGTTCACCATCACCTTCGCCCTCACTTTCGCTATCTACTTCTCCCTCGCCTTCGGAATTTTCATCACCTTCGTTAGCGACGGGTTCTTCGGCGTCTGGGTTTGCGCCCGTGGGCGTTGGTAAAACCATACGGTTGATGACGGGTTCTACACCGCCGGGGAGTAGATCCACCAGTGCAACTTGGCTGATGTAATCTTTATTCACCGCGCGCAAACGCAGGCGAACTAAAAACTCCTCGCCCACTTTGATTTGCTCCAGCGGCTTGCCGCTCACGTCCAAATACTCACGCTGAATCTCCAAGCCTTGTTTGACTTCCGGCAAGCTCGCGCTTTGCTGGTCGAAACCGCTTTCCACCAAGCTGTAGAAGAGTGGCAACTTGGTGTCTTGATTCAACTGCACGCCTTTGGTGTTTTGCGGGATATCGGCTTTTTGCAGCAGGTTGGTTGAACCCGCCAGCGCTTGCAGGGTGTCGTTCGCAAGGATTGCGCTGAGCTTCACCGGAATTTTGGCTTGGTTGGTTGCGACTTCGCCGTACTGGGTTAAGGCCAATAATAAGTAGGCCGAACTCAGGCTGGAATACTCGCGGTTGGTGATGCGTTGGCCCATATCGTCCAACACGGTTGCGGGTAGTTTATCCAGCAGTTCTGGGAAGTGCTTGGCGTAGACATAGAGCAACTGCGCAGAATGGCTAAGGGCGTTGTAGTAACCATCGCTATCGTAAAGCGTGTTTTTCCAAGGCACGGTTTTCAGGGTTTTTTGCGCAAGATCCGTCTGCTGCAGCAAGCGCTGGCTGGCGGCCACGTAAGCGGCGGTTATGTCCGTTGGCCACTCTTTTTCATAACGCGCTTTCAGCTCCTGCTGCAAACCGCTTAGTTGGCTGCCGGTTTGAACGCCCAAACGGCTGAGCAAATAGATGGCGTAAGCACGTTGGCGCATGTCATCCATGCTGTTGCCCCAAGGTTGCGCCATGCGGTTGAGCCATTGTTGCGAGCGGCTGAAGAGTTCGTTCGGAACCTGTTGATTGCGTTCGCGCGCTTCAATCATGTATTGCATTGCCCACAGTGAAGGCCAGTTGGCGACAACCGTATTCGCCGACCACAAGCCAAATGCGCCTTCCTCGTTTTGGCGGCTCTGCAGGGTCTGGATCACGCCCGCGACCGAACCATTGCCCTTAAGCTGACCCAATTCGGGGTGATTGCTAAACAGCAACGCGGGCAAGCCCATACTTACTAACTGCTCGGTACAGGAGTAGGGGTAATCGTTGAGGTACTGCTGCAAGCCGCTCGCCCACGCCAAGGGTGTGTAGGCCGCCGTGATATTTACGGTGCGGAAGGGGTCGTAAAGTTTGCGGGTTAGCAACAGCTGCTTTTTATCGCTTTCGGTACGGCCAGTGGTCAGGACGGTGCGGTAAGGCGCGGCTGGGCGAACGCTCAAACCTTCTTCCAGCTGGGCTTTTGCGGCACCGGTCGATGCGACAAATACCAAGCTCGCTGCGCCGGGGGTGTCCTTCGCGCGAATATGGAAACTGCCTTGGCCTTCTTTGCCCGCCGCTATATCCAAACTTTGTTTGGCGTTGCCAATGACCTCGATATTGGGCGAGGTTTTCAGGGTGATATCCACCTTGCCTGAGCTGGCTTTAAGGTTGTTGGCGAGGCCAAAGCTCACGTCCACTTCATCACCCGGCGCCAGCATAACCGGCACGTTGGGGGTGATGATGAGGTCGCCGCGCACTTCCGCGCCGCCTTCGCTTACGCCGATGGATTCATGATCAACGGATACCGCAAACAGATGCAACTTACCGTTGAAGTAGTCCGGCACTTTGTAGCTGACTTTGGTGCCTGACGGACTTACATCCACCAAACCGGACCAATAAACCGCTGGCGCTTTGCGTTTGTTTTTGAAGGGGTTGAGGTTGCGGCCAAGTGCGCCGTCGCCATCACCTCCGGGGGCAGACGCTTTCAGCAATTGGCTGAATTCCGGCAGGATCAAATCCAAAATTTGGCTGGAGTCCACTTCCAAACGGCTCTTCTGAAAGAAGAAGCTGAGTGGGTCCGGCGCTTTGTAGCGCGCGACCTGCAGAATGCCTTCGTCCACCGCGTAGATTACGGCTTGGCTGGCAGTGGGTGCTTGCAGTTCCAGCTCTAAGGTCTCGCCCGGTTTTACCAACTCAGGCGCTTTGAGCGTAAGCACTTGGGTGCGCGGCGCGAGCGACATCTTGAACGGCAAAGCACCGTAGGAAAGCGGGCTGGTAAAGACTTCTTCCGAGTTCAGCGAGCGCACAAACTGCACGGTCACATAGCCATTGCCCTCAAAGTTGGCGGGAATGGTGATGTGCTGGACGGAGCTGGTGGTATCGGTTTTAAACCATTGGTGGGCGAAAACTTTGTCGCGCTCAAGGGTGATCAAACCTGCGCCTGTGTAGGGCGCTTGGATGGAAACCTCAATGCTATCGCCGGGTGAATATTCGGTTTTATTGAGCTTAAGTTGCAACTCGGCACTGCGTTCCAGCGAGCGGCTCAGGTTGCCTTGGCCAATCACGGAATAGCTCAAACGGTTGAGTTCCTGACCTTCCGCATTGCGCAATACCAAGGCGAAATCGCCCGGTTCTTCGGTGGGCAGGGCGATCTCAGAGCCTTTGGCTGCAAGACTTTGCGGGTGCGAATCTCGCAAGGTTTCCTTCAAGCGCGATTGGTATCTATAGGTGCCGTCGTTTTGTTTCATCAACACCGATACATATTTGCGCTGAACCCACTCCAACGTTAAACCATCCACTTGCTGGCCTTTAAGCTCGGGGTTGAGCGCAATCCATTGACTGGATTGTTTGCTGGATTTGGTGATAAAGCTCAAGTCAGCATCCGTCTTTTTCACACCAACTAAATAGGCAGAACTGGAGACGAGCAAATCGCTCACCGCCGCCACGTTGCGGCCACCTTCCGGTTCGTAAACGCGAGCAAGAATAGAAAGGCGATAGGTCGCTTTGGCAAAACGGTTAAGGCTTAAATCAAACGTCGCCTTGCCTTGGTCGTCGGTTTTGCCATCCGGTAAGGCTTGTTCAGAACCTTCGTTGAACTTGTTAGGGTCGTAGAATTTGTAATCCGCGTAGCCCGCAAAGCTGGGCACTGTGGGTGACAAAGTCATAGATGCTGTCACGCGTCGGTTGGTAGCGGGCGTACCAAATAAGTTCATGGCCAACACGCTGGCGCGGACTTTTTCGGGGTTGAGCCATCCGGTGACTGGCTGTTCCGAGAGGCTTGCTGTGACCTTGAGGCGATCTGGCTCGAACTCCTGCACCTTAATAGTCGTGCTACCCAACATGCGGTCGCGGTAGCCGCTTTTCACTAGGTAAACCATGGCGCTGTAGGTGCCGGTGGGCGCGCTGACCGATGGCTTCCAACTGAATTCGTTAAAGCCTGTCGCCTTGGCGCTAAATGCTTGGCGATAGGCCTGCATACCGCGCGGATCAAGGATTTCCAGCTCCAGCGGTACGCCTTCCAGGGAATTTTTCCAATCCTGCGTGCGCACAATATTACCCAAATGCACTTCTTCACCCGGGCGATACAAACCCCGGTCGCTGAAGATATAACTGCTCAAGGTATTGGGGTCGGTATCGGTATCCACGCCGCCCGTGTCAAAACGCGAGAAGTTCAAGCGGCGGCCGTAATTGTTGTAAGGCAGGAAGGACAAATCATCGCCGTAGTGCGCCAGAATCATCAGCGGCGTTTTTTCGCGGCGATACTGTTCGGAGATTTTGGGTAGCTCAACTTTGCCGCTGGCATCGGTGGTGCGGGTTTCCAATGCAAGACCGTTACGACCAATCAGTTCTACTTTTGCACCTACAACAGGTTCGCCTTTGGCGATAGATTGCACGTACACATTCTGGCTGCCGTCTTTATTGGTTTTGACCAAAATACCCAGATCGGTCACCAGCAAGAGGCGGCCATCGCGGTTATCGGTATTGTTGTAATCCTTGCGGTCTTGCGAGCCTTTTTTAGTCGCGTCATTCAAGGTTAAGCCTTTGGATCTCACCAAAAAGATACCCAGTTTGGATTGGCCGGGGCTGTCAGATTTGAAGTAACCGCTTAAATCGAGGTTATCGTAAACCGGTTTGCCGGGGGTGTTGCTCAGCGTTGGGCGAACTTCGGCAAAGCGCTCGACGATGCGGTCTTCTTGCCAGGCGTCGTACTCATTGGGAATGGTTAAATCACCGCCGGTTTGCGCCAGCAGTTGATGCAATTGATTGGGCAGCAAACGGCCCACTTCCAGTTCTACGGCATCCAGCGCGCGGCTCACAAAGCCAATCTTGCGCTCGCCGCCCAGCCCCAGAATGGAACCTTCGCCCAATAATTTGAGCGAGCTTTCATAAGGGTTAACGCGGAAGACTTCCGCGCTCGCTTTGGCGGATTGGGTGCCGCCCACTGCGACTATGCCGGGGGTAATTTCTACATAAACGTAACGGCCTACAGGTGCTTTAAATTGGTAGCTGTGCAGGGCTTGTTGCGAATCGTCGCTGGGCAATAGATTCAGCGGCAGCGGCTCGGATGCGGAGAGAATTTTTTGATCCACATAATCGCTGTGCCAATTAAAGGGGTACTTGCGCGAAGGCTGCATTTTTTCGTCGGGGTGGAATTCGGGCAACACCCAGGCTTTGATTTTTTTATCGAGGCTGGCATCGGTAACTGGCGCATTGCTGTTAAAAATCAACACTTGCTCTGGCTCCAACTTTTCGTTGTCCGCCAAAATCATACCTATGTTGTTGAAGCGCAAACTGTAGCGACCGGGAATGGTGATATTGCTGCTCAAGTCCTCTGCTGTGCCATCGCCACCACGGTTAGCGTGAATACCTTTCTTTAAGGTGAGTGTCATGGGGGTGTCTTCGCGCGGCAAACTTAAGCTGTGCGAATGAATGTAGGCGTTGAGTTTGAGCTTGTCGTAATTAACGGTGAAGCCGGTGGAATCATCGCTTAAACCCAAAAATGCAGCGTCTTTGGCGAGTGAAAGCTGAATGTGTTTTTCAAATTCTTCTGCATTAACACTGTGGCTGAAATGAACTGTGGCGACCAGTTTTTTCTGTGCGGGGTCAGTGGGGTCTTGGTAGAACTGGTTTTCAGTAATTTGCGTAACAAAAGGCGCGGTTTTGAATTCGTAATCGTACTTTTCCAAACGCACTTGTGATGCTAAGAATTTTTGCTTGGCGATGCTCACGTCAAATTGTTGCCCAACGGGCCAATCGGCGGCGGGCGTAAAGACCAATTTACGATCGTTCTCCCACACCCATTGACCAGCAATTTTCGGTTTTAGATTAATGCCTTTGGTGGCGGGCTTGCCCACGGCTTCGAGCGGCGCGACAGATTCATTGCATTTAAGCACGAGCGGAAAAATTTTCTGCTTGTCGTCTTTGTAAGTGGTTAAGGCAGGCGCGTTAACTTCGCATTGCGGATAAACAGGTTTGGGTTGGTGTTTGTACCATTGATAAGCGTAAAGCCCGCCAACGGCGAGTACCACCAATCCAGCAAAACCTGCTGCGCTGGTTTTAGGTTTGCTTTTGACGGCACCACCAAACTGTGAAAGATGATTTCCAGACCAACGCATCCACGGCGGCAAGTTCCATTGCATTTCACCAAAAAGCCCGCGCACCAACCATTTCAGCCCTGCGATGACTTTTTTCCATCCTTGAACTAGTACGGCACCCACTGCCGCCAATTTTGTTGCCGCCATAAAACCCACCCTGGATGTAGAAGTTGAGCGGCGATTGTAGCAGGCGGCATTTTTTTAAATGAGTGGCAGCAAGTCGCAAACTGCAAAAATTTTTAAGCGGTTACTATTCATCTTTCACGGCGTCAAAACCAAAACCTTCAATGCGATAACCCTTGGCTTGGAGTTTCGCCATCACGCTTTCCTTTTTAAGCATTTCGGTTGTGCCTATAACGGCAAAGCTTACGGCGTTGTTGGTTAATGCCTCATCAATCTTTGTAAACCATTCTGCTTCCACTTTTGCTTGCATGTCTTTCACGCCTACTTCTTCGGCGAATGAGGAATTCATAACCGCATCAAAACAGGCACCGCCGTGGTCGGTAATAGGTAAGCTCGCAAAGGCGGCAAGGTCACCTGTTGCCCACGCGTTAGCGCGTAAGCGCATGGTGTCCAAATCGGTGGTGAGGTGATCCAGCATTTTGATAAAACACCTAGTGTCATCCATTTCAGCTTGCTTAAAGTGTTTTATTGTTTGCCGGGGTTTATCCACCGTAAATTCATAAGTAGGCACTGTGACTTTTATCTTGTGTTTTTTGGCGAGCTCTTGAACACGCTGGGTGACTTTATCTTCGTGTTCAAAACCTGCTTTTTTTTGCGCCTGTTCAAGTAGTTCTTGCCCTGCAAAGAGGGGGCGATATTTTTCAATAGCCTTATCTTTGCCGATGTATTTTTCTTTAAGTACAAGCCAGCGGCCGTATGCATCTGACGGAACTTTTTCTTCCAAGCTCATTCCATCTGGGCTTTTTTTAATACCAATTAGCGAAGGTAACAACGTCAGCTGACTAAAAAAGCCCACCTTGGCATGCGCAGAAGGCTGCAAAAAAACTTCCTGAGAATTGGCGATAGCATCCTCCGCCTGTTGCGAACGCCATTGAAGTTTATTTGGCAATGGATAAAAAGTTCCTAACACCCAGAGTAGGTGATCACCTTTGTAAACCTTCCACAAGGTTGGCCCTGGTTGTTCACCAATAATGAGTACTTCGTCTACGGGCTCTGAAGCCGAAGGAGAGGGTTCGGTGTTTGCATGAACAAAACAAGTGAATGAAAAGCCAATAGCCATCAGCACGAAAAAACGGCGCATAAAATTCCCTAAAAAGAATAATGATGCCGTTGGATGTGGGGAAGGCGAGAAAAGTTGCATAGAATTCGGTTTTTTTTGTAAGGATATGTAACAAACGGGAGGTCGGTCATTCTATGAAAGAAGACACCCGCGCAGATGGAGCAGAACCAATGACTAGCATCAACGATACGAGTACTAACATTGGCGGCTATCAAAGCCAGATTGCCGATTTACAGCGTCAGTGTGCCGACTGGCGCGGTTGCGCTAGTACACCCGCAACAGAAAAAGAAAAACAAATCTCGGCCCTGCAAAACCAAATTCAAACCTTGCAGCATAAAATTGAGCATGCCCAACAAGTGCCTGCTGCAAGTTCAGCCTATGACGTGGCGGATAAGAATTCGCAAGCACAAGCAGATGGAATTAATCGGCCGGATGCAGATCCCTTTGCGGTGAGCGGCAGTGTGGTTAATTTGAAGATTTAACGATCCAATCGAGCGTTTTTCAATTCCTCATACTTATCGCGAATTTCTTTAATGCTCATATTTTGAATATCGCGTTCAAAGGGCGTAATAAAAGATTGCAAGCGCGTTTGCAAGCGCATGGTGTTGTACTCTTGACCAATAAGCGCAACGCCTTCGGCAATTAATTTATGAATTAATAATTCCTCTTGTGTGCGCGCGTGAATATTCTCGGCAATGGGAATACAAATAAAATAGGCAACTAGAATTCCATAAAGGGTGGACGTAAGCGCAACCGGAATGGTGCGCAAAATCACACCCGTATCACCAATGCCCGCCAGCATACCTACTAAACCAATAACACCGCCGGCCACGCCAAATGCGGGGGCAAGAATAGCCATATGGCGAAACACGCGTTCTTGCAGTGAGCGGCGTTGTTGGAAAAAATGAATCTCGGTATAAAGTGCATCGCGCAGTTCATCCACATTAAAACCATCTACCAACATAGAGAGTGCGCGTTTTAAAAATAATACGCTGGCACGTTCTTCGTTCTGTTCCAATGCGAGCAAGCCATCAATTTTAGACAGCATAGAAAGATGTAACAGCGAATCTACAATTTCTTTCGCACTAGGGACTTTAATTTTGTAGCTATTAATCGCCACTCGCGTTGCAACGCGTAATACATTAAAAGGATAACTAATAAAAACCGCACCCAAGGTGCCCGCAATTACCACGACAAAACCTTCAAGGTTAAACATGAGCGTACGCCCATCGCCAATCATCATGCTACCCATTAAAAGTAGCGTGCAAATAACAATACCAATAATGGAATGATTGAAGGTTTTCATAGCATGCTCTTTATGGGGTGCTACTTAGGGGTTGCCCGCAGCAGGATTAAATGTATAGCGCGTAATAATAATTTCAACGCGGCGATTTTTAGCTTTGTTAGCGAGCGAATCATTGGTAACAGTGGGTTGATAAAAAGAATGGCCAATAACCGTAAAACGCCCAGGTTCTAAATTGCCGTATTGAATTAAATAGCGTGCAACTCGCGCAGCACGTGCAGCCGATAGTTCCCAGTTGGTGGGGTAAGCGGGATTGCTTACCGGAAAGTTATCGGTATGGCCTGCCACTTCAATTTGGTAATTATTCGCTGCAATAATGTTGGAAAGCTCTTGCAGAAATTCAATCGCCTCCGGTTTTAAATCGGCTTTGCCTAAATCAAATAGTAAATTGCCGCGCACGCTGACTTTTATCGATTGGTTATCGGTAAGCACAACATCAATATCGTCCAAGTTTGCTTCGGTTACTAAATTTTTACTGAGCCGTAAAATATCCTGAAGCGGAATTGCGCCTTGTTCACTTTTTTCCACTGTATTTGGCGTTGGCTTTATTTCTTGCGTATTGGGTAGATCAGGAGCCGGTGTAGATTGGGTTTCCGTTTGTTGATTGGAACGAACATCGGCCTGCGGCTTCGCCTGAGTTAAGGTGGTTTTTTCAGGCGGTGGTTGCACATGCTCTTTGGGTTGTGAGCTGGTATCTTTTTTAAAAAGTTCAGAGACATCGCGCTCGGCTAAATTGGTTGCCAGCATCACCGCAAACATCACCATCATCACCATCATTAAATCAGCCCAAGGCACCGCCCAGTGGGATGGCATTTCAATATTGCTTAAATCCGCATTCGCAAAGTCATGGCGATCATTGCGCGCAGCAAAAGTACGCCGCACTTGCGGTTCACTAACAGGTTTGCCCTGCAAGGGGTCAAGATTGGGGTCTATAGGCATGGTGGCATCCAAATCACATGCCTTAAGCTAAGCACAAGAGTGGCGAGACAACAAATAATGGCAAAGTATCACGAGATAATGATTTTTTAAGCCTTAGTTGAGCGCTTTATCCGCCCGTAATCTATCCACCATTAAATCCACAAAGCAGCGAATTTTTGCGGAGGCGTAACGGCCTTCGCGGTAAATGACGTGAATGGGAATTTGGGGTTGTTCAAAATCGCCTAATAAAACTTGCAAGCGTCCATCCGCTAGGTGCGGGGCAATTTGATAGGACAGTAAGCGCGTAATACCAAAGCCCGTCATGGTGGCTTCTATAGCGGCATCATTGGTGGCAAAACTTAAACGCGGTTTAACACGGGTGTTAATGCCATCGGCAAATTTCCAATCGGTGCCTGCATTTAATCCGTTCGCAGTAATAATCGTGTGTTGACTTAGTTCGTCGGGATGCTTGGGAACGCCTGCGCGCGCTAAATAATCGGGCGAGGCGCAGACCACACGTTTTACCGAGCCAACGCGAATGGCGCGCATGCTTGAATCGGCAAGCTCACCAATGCGAATACCGACATCCATACCTTCCTCTAACAAATTCACCACGCGATCTAAAAATAATGCGTTCACTTCCATCTTGGGGTAATGATTTAAAAAATCGATGACCCCGGGCAATACAAATAATTTTCCAAATAATACGGGTGCGGTAACAGCGAGGTGTCCGCTGGGTTCGCCGTTAATACCGGCAGCGGCTTCGTCGGCCTCGATAATATCGCTCAAAATCCGTTTGGCATCGTCTAAATAGCGCTTACCCGCATCAGTCACACGCACGTAGCGCGTGGTGCGGGTTAATAACTTCACGCCCAAACGCGTTTCCAAATCCGCTACAGCGCGGGTGGCCACGGGAGGTGAAATCCCCAATTTGCGGGCGCCCGACGCAAAACCTTCGGTTTCTGCAACCGCCACAAACACCTGCATTTCGGTAAATCTGTCCATTTTCAACACCAATAATTTCTGTTTTGGAAATAATGAATTGCTTTTTTTGAGTATTCTTCATTTTTGTGGATGTTGGCAAGATGGCCTCACTCGACGAGCAAACAAAACCTAACCTTTTATTGAAAGAGTAAATGCTATGAGCCGTTTAAGTATCCCAACGATTGAATCATCACCCGCTGCTTCTTTGCCTTTGTTAGATGCCGTTAAAAAACAATTGGGCGTTGTCCCCAATTTGATGAAATTGGTGGGTAACAGTCCCGCCGCGCTAGAAGGTTATTTGAGTTTGAACGGTGCGCTGGGCAAAGCCAGTTTGGGCGTAAAAACCGGTGAGCGTATTGCATTGGCCATTGCGGAATTTAATGCCTGTGATTACTGCTTGTCGGCGCACACTTATTTGGCAACTAAGGTTGCAAAGCTGGACAGCGCGGAAATTGAAGCCAACCGCCATGGCAGAGCAAACGATGTTAAAGCTGATGCAGCGGTGAAATTTGCGATCAATGTTGTGCAACAACGGGGCCATGTCTCTAACGAAGCGGTGAGCGCGGTGAAAGCGGCAGGCTTTAGCAATGCCGAAGTGATTGAAATTGTGTTGCACGTTGCGCTCAACACCTTAACCAATTACGTCAACTCAGTTGCGCAAACTGACATTGATTTTCCGGTTGTTAATGCTTTCGCTAAATAATTTATCGTACTGCGTTTGCAACACTAATCTGCTCACCGCCGTGAGCAGATTGGAGAACAATAAAGCATGTGCCGAATAAATATTGTTTAGCGTATTAACGGACATTCAACACCATTTCTATCGAGGATTATTATGGCACGCGCATTCGCTGACATTACCTTTACCGAAAGTGTTAAAGCTGCACAATCGCTTTATGGAAGCCGTGACAATAATCGTGGGTTTGAATTTGCTGAAGATCCACGCAACACGCTCGGTGCAGTAGAGGCCGAATTTATTCATGCACGTGATAGTTTTTATCAAGCCACTGTGGGTGAAAATGGTTGGCCTTATGTGCAACATCGCGGTGGGCCAGCGGGCTTTGTAAAAGTAATTGATGGCCGTACTTTGGGTTATGCGGATTTTCGCGGTAATCGCCAATACATCAGTGTTGGTAATATCAATGCAGATGAGCGCGTTAGTTTAATTTTTATGGATTATGCCAATCAGCGCCGCTTAAAAATTTGGGGGCGCGCTAAGGTTATTCATGAAAGTGAACATCCTTTATTCATTGCTCAATTAGAAGACCCGAGTTACCCAGCGAAAATTGAGCGCGCTCTTGTCATTCAGGTAGAAGCTTACGAATGGAATTGCCCGCAACATATTACCGCACGTTTTGCAGAGGCAGAAATTCAAGAATTTGTTCAGCCTTTGATTGAAGAAAATAAACAATTGAAAGCACAGCTTGCAGCACGTGAATAAATTAGGTGCCGGAGAATAAGATGATTGAATTATTTGAATTTGGTTTATCGGGTAACTGCCACAAGGTTCGCTTGATGTTATCGCTCTTAGGTTTGGAATATACCAGCCACACCCTAAACGGCGCCGAGCGGGAACAAAAGTCGGCAGAATTTTTAGCCATGAATCCCTTTGGTCAAGTGCCGGTATTAAAAGACGGCAACACCATAGTGCGTGATAGCCAAGCAATTTTGGTTTACTTGGCGCGTGCTTACGGCGCCGATGATTGGTTTCCGGCAGACGCACAAAAAGCGGCAAATATTACGGCGTGGCTGTCAACTGCCGCCAATGAAATTGCTCGGGGGCCGAATGCCTTACGGCTGCACCATAAATTTGGCCGCGCAATCAATGTGGATGAAGCCACCAGTATTACGAGCAACATACTACATGTGTTGAATCAATATTTAGAGCATCATGAATGGCTTGCAAACAATACCATTTCCATTGCTGATATTGCTGTCTATCCCTACATTGCGCTCGCGAATGAAGGCAATGTGGATTTAACACCCTATATGTATGTTGAAAATTGGTTAGGGCGAATTGAAATGCTATTTGGGTTTGTATCAATGCCCGGCATCTCTTTACGTAAATAATTTTTTCAAAAAATCTTAAGTAATATTGGAGCTCAACATGACTACTATAGAATCCCGCCCACCTGTACCACCTTTCACGCGTGAAACCGCTATTCAAAAAGTGCGCGCAGCGGAAGACGGTTGGAATAATCGCGACCCGGGTAAAGTATCGCTCGCTTACACTGCCGATAGCCAGTGGCGTAACCGCAATGAATTTATACATGGCCGTGCAGAAATTGTTGAATTTCTTACGCGCAAATGGGCGTTGGAAAAAGAGTATAGGCTGATTAAAGAATTGTGGGCCTTCGAAGGAAACCGCATTGCGGTACTCTTTGCCTATGAATCACAAAATCACCAGGGCCAATGGTTCCGCTCTTACGGCAATGAAAATTGGGAATTTAATGAGCATGGTCTAATGCAAAAGCGCTACGCCAGCATTAATGATTTGGCAATTGCAGAGAGCGAAAGAAAATTTCATTGGCCATTAGGCCGCAGGCCAGATGATCATCTGAGTTTAAGTGATTTAGGTTTGTAATATCGCTGAGTGAAGACTTATCAACTTAGATAAAAATGCTTGGATTTTTTTGCTCAAAATATGAAAATTTCGCGGATGAAAAGTAAGGCTTGTATTTGTGGGGGGAATCAGGAAAGCAAGAGCTTTCCTGATTAAACGCATTAAAACGCGTAAGTGCCGCCAAGGGTAAATGAACTCAGGTCCATGTCACCAAACTTGACGTAGTCAGCGCGCAAAGCAAACTTCTCGT
Source organism: uncultured Cellvibrionaceae bacterium (assembly GCA_964581625.1). Taxonomy (GTDB): domain Bacteria; phylum Pseudomonadota; class Gammaproteobacteria; order Pseudomonadales; family Cellvibrionaceae; genus Cellvibrio. Next base: position 97,032 of record CAZOPE010000004.1, on the reverse strand, counting down.
TTACTTTGTAAGCTGCGCCTACACCAAAAGTTGCTTTGTTTTCTGAATCAGAAGCATTTACCGGTACGGAAACACCCTTAACAGTACCCGTGCCTGATGAATCGATAGAAATGTGGGCATAACCCAAGCGACCATAGATATCAAATTTCTCTGACAGAGGTAATTTAGCAATAGCGCTAAGGCTGTATGCAGTAACATCGATTGAACCATCTAGCGCTATGTAACCGACATTTGGCTCATAGACAGAGTCAGAAAAATCGAGGCCTCCAAGATCGTGATAAGCCAATTCAAAACCGAAAGTGCTGTTCAGGCTATAGCCAAGTCCGAGTGCTGCAGCGGAATCAGTTTCACTAACATCGCCAGAAAATTTTGACTGGCCGATATCACCGAAAACATATAAACCGTCAGCGGTTGCTGGAAGGGATACGGCGGCTAATAAACCCAAAACTAACGCGTGCTTTCTCATAAAAACTCCATTGTGAATAAATATCCCTGCTCCCATAGCAAGGCCGCGCAGTGTATACATCACCTTCCACCAAGGCTATTCGTTTTATAAATATTTACCGATTTATTCTAAAATGATTGCAGGCTTGAGTAGGTCTATTGAAAAAATGAATTTTTAGACCTTGTGAGTAGATTCGCCGCTTATGCTGCTAATTGTTTTCGACGCAAATTAAATTTTGCTTTACGCACGAGCTGATGAAGCTCTGTGATTCCTTCTTGCCACAAACCCAAATTAGATTGGCTATTGATATGGCCAACATTTTTAATGCGCAGGTAATCTGCCCCCCACAATAGCGCCCAATAGGCTGCTTTGGCTTCCGTCATCCATGGGTCATTGCTGCTGGCAATCAGTTTTGTATTTACGGCTAAAAAGTCTTGTGGCAATAGATCTGCAATACCAAATTTATTCGGATCGGCAGGTGCAACTAAAAACAAAGCCGCAGTCTTTTCAGGAAATTCTGCCGCAATGGACGCGCTCGCCAAGGTGCCAAAGCTGTGGGCAATTACCACAGCGGATCGATCCAGCTTATCCAGTTCCGCTTTTATTCCCTCTCTCCATGCATCCAGGTTCGGGGTAGCCCAGTCATCCACATGTATGCGTTTGCTATTCGGCAAACGTGCTTGCCACAAGCTTTGCCAGTGAAATTTATCGCTGTTACGCAGGCCGGGCACAATTAAAACAGGGAAGTTTTCCACTGCACTGGGCAAATGAGCGGTATGCAAACGAGACATTTTTAGGCTCCAAATTGAACTGGAGGCCAGCTTAGAGGCATTTGTTGAAGGCGAAAAATAATCGTTTTTTATGAGCTTATTCCAAAAGGGTGCCGATTTCGAAAGTTATAAGCTAATGAATAATCGGTATTTTTAGAATTAAAAAACGCTGATTAGTATGGCGACCGTCACAAGGCAACTTGCTCGATTCACACTTTTGAACAGCGAGTTGGGCTTGATTTTAAAGATTGCGAGGTAGAGATGGCAAACCATCAACATGAATCGGCGTTACACCTGCATTCCACTGTGGACGAGGATGTACTTGCCGAAATTAAACGGCAATTAGCGAACATCCAATACGGCTCGCTAGAAATATCCATTCACAATGGCCAAGTCGTGCAGTTGGAAAGACGAGAAAAAAAGCGTTGGGGTAAAGGAGAAAACTCTAAATAACCACGCGCTTAACCGAACACTTATTACAACACACATTTAAAAACACTGACCAGACAACTGGAAGTGACAAATTAATTTTTGGAGCTTTTAGCATGTCAGTACAACAAAAAAATTCGGTCGCAAAAACGGCGAAATTTGCACTCAAATTATTACCTCTTGCCGTAGGTGCTTTGGTATCAAGCCATGCATCTGCAGGATTTCCGACCTTGTACGGAAAAGTTTTCCTGACCGCGAATGTTTATGATCTGGAAAAAAATAACTTCGCTTTAACCGCTGCCAATGCAACTACCTACAAACATGTGGGCGCAACCGGCGTAAGCACAGAATTAGATTCAACCGCTATTGAAAGCACCGGTTCACGTATTGGTATTCAAGGTGATTTTGGTGCTGCAAATGATTTGACTGTGTTTTACCGTGTTGAATACGGAATTGATGTTGATAACGGTACCAACAGTAATGGCCGCGAATTAACGCAACGTAATGTATTCGGTGGTGTTCGTGGGGATTGGGGTCAAGTACTGATTGGTAAAAACGATACTCCGTTAAAAACTCTGCAAACCACCAGTGTTCTGCGTACCGATTTAGATCGCTTTAATGATTATCCACTCGCCGATATAGGTACTTACATTACCGGTGAAAACCGCCCAGACAACGTTATCCAATATACCTCTCCTATTTTGTTAGGTGGATTGGAAATTAACCTTGCCGCTATTCAAGCAGAAGAAACCGGTGTGCCGGTGAATGCCGCAACTAACCCGCAAGACGATAATGGTTTTGCAACCGGCAAATCAGTTTCCGTCGTATACGGCAAAGCAAAATGGTATGTGGGCGCCGCTTATGAAAACAATGTTGCGACAGCTGACACCTTGCGTTTAGCCGGTGAAGTGACTTTAGGCACAGTGAAATTAGGCGGCTTCTATCAAACCTCTGAACGCCACGAAGATTACGACACCATCGGCGGTTTGACCTCAACATTTGTGGGTTCAGCCGGTACAACTCAAAGTGCACAAAATGGCTTGAACCCATTGGCTGAATGGGACGGCGCTTCAGGCACAGCCTACAAAGAACAAGATGCTGTCGTAATTAACGGTCAATGGAAAATTTCCGGTCCGTGGACCGCTAAATTTCAAGTTGGCAAAGCAACCAGCACACCAAGCGCTGCGTTTAAAGATGTAAAAACCGATGCAGCTGCAATAGGTGTGGACTACGCATTAAGCGATGCAGCGCGTTTGTTTACCTACTACGCCAAACTCAAAACCAAAGGTGATGAAAAAATTAACACCGTGGCTAGCGTCGATAAAACCTTCGCCGTTGGCTTGGATTTTAAATTTTAATTTTAGCCATGCAATACATCGGGTGGAGTCACCCGATGTCGCAACCTAAATACACGTCATTCTTCAGGAACACACACCATGAATGCAATTAAGAAATTAGCGTTTGTTGCCGGTGCATTGCTGCTCTCCAGTGGTGCCATCGCAAAAGAAGTAAAACTTTTAAACGTATCTTACGACCCAACGCGCGAACTCTACCGCGAATACAACGCGGCGTTTAGCAAATACTGGCAAGCCAAAACGGGCGACACGGTTAAAGTGGAGCAGTCTCACGGTGGTTCGGGTGCACAATCACGTGCAGTAATTGACGGCCTGCAAGCAGACGTGGTGACTTTTGCGCTCGCGGGTGACATTGACCCACTCTACAAGTTTGGAAAGCTAATTCCAGAAAACTGGCAAGATCGTTTACCACAAAGCAGTGCGCCTTATACATCGACCATAGTGTTCTTGGTGCGCAAAGGCAACCCAAAGAAAATCAAAGACTGGGATGATTTGATTAAGAAAAATGTAGAAGTGATTACACCTAACCCTAAAACCTCAGGCGGTGCGCGTTGGAACTATTTGGCAGCATGGGGCTTTGCGAAAAAGAAATTAGGTTCTGATCAAGCCGCGCAGGAATTTGTTAAGCAACTGTTTAAAAATGTTCCGGTACTCGACTCTGGCGCGCGTGGCTCAACGACCACTTTCGTGCAACGCGGTATTGGCGATGTGTTGTTGACTTGGGAAAACGAAGCTTTCTTGGCCGTTAACGAGTTAGGTCCGGATAAAGTTGAAATTGTTGTTCCTTCCATTTCGATTTTGGCAGAAGCCTCAATCACTGTTGTTGATAAATACGCCGACGCACACGGTACTCGCCAAGTTGCAGAGGAATATTTGAAGTATCTCTACACCAAAGAAGGCCAAAACATAATTGCCAAGAACTACTACCGTCCACGTGACAAAGAAGTTTTGGCAGCCTACGGCAGCAAGTTCCCAAAAATAGAACTCTTTACGATTGAAGACTTCGGTGGTTGGAAAAAAGCACAACCAGAACACTTTGGCGACGGTGGAATTTTCGACAAGATTTGTCAATAAGTCGTAAATATCGCCCGCAGTCATGTGGGCGATATTTAATGAAGCATGTGTTACTCGCTATTTATTCTAGAAGTTTTCATCACAAAAAGTTACCTGACCACAGGTACTGACGAGATTTTGAAATGAGTGTCTCAACATCTATTGAACCGCTACCACAAAATGCGGTTTCCAAAAAAAAGCCCTGGTTACAAAAATCTGTGCTTCCCGGTTTTGGCTTGTCATTGGGTTTTGGTACTCTCTATGCAAGCCTTATTGTATTTATTCCGCTAGCGGCTTTGGTGGTAAAAAGTTTTGAATTACCGCTGGATCAGTTATGGGATGTCGTCACCAATCGGCGCGCCTTGGCGAGCTACCGTTTAACTTTTGGTGCATCACTTATAGGCGCAACCATTAATTTATTTTTTGGGTTAATCGTGGCGTGGGTGTTAGTGCGCTATTCATTTCCTGGAAAGCGCATCGTCGATGCGATTGTGGATTTACCTTTCGCCTTGCCAACCGCAGTTGCTGGCATTGCGCTTACCGCAATTTACGCACCTTCAGGTTTGGTTGGACAATATTTTGCGTTGCTGGATATAAAAATTGCTTATACCTGGATTGGTGTAACCATTGCACTTACCTTTATTGGTTTGCCTTTTGTTGTGCGAACAGTTCAGCCGGTATTGGCTGATTTGGAAGCCGAAGTAGAAGAAGCTGCCGCAAGTCTTGGTGCAAATCGTTGGCAAACCTTTAAACGCATTATCTTTCCCGCGCTATTACCGTCGTTGTTAACTGGCTTTGCGCTTTCATTTGCGCGCGCCATTGGCGAATACGGTTCGGTTGTGTTTATTAGCGGCAACATGCCTTACCGAACAGAAATTACACCCCTGTTAATTATGACCAAGCTAGAACAATTTGATTACGCGGGTGCGGCTGCGCTCGGTAGTGTGATGCTTTTGTTCTCCTTCATTTTGTTACTACTGATTAACTTGCTCCAACACTGGAGTCACAAGAGAACAGGGGGCTAATCATGGGCGGTATAGTGTCAAATTTGCATAGTACTAGCGCGCAGCGTATTCAGGGTGCTACCACAGAAGCGCGCTGGATTCGTTACAGCCTTATTGCAACTTCGCTGGTATTTTTATCCTTGTTTTTAATTTTGCCATTGGTCGTTGTTTTTGTTGAAGCGTTTAGCAAAGGCCTTGGTGTTTATCTCGCAGCCGTTACTGAACCCGCTGCGGCACACGCCATTAAGTTGACCTTAATTGCGGCCGCTATTGCGGTACCTTGTAATGTTATTTTCGGTTTGGCGGCAAGTTGGGCAATTGCGAAATTTCAATTTCGCGGTAAACAACTCGCCATCACCTTAATTGATTTACCCTTTGCGGTATCACCGGTTATTGCCGGTTTGATCTACATGTTGTTATTCGGTGCACAGGGTTTATTCGGCCATTGGCTGATGGATCACGATATTCGCATTATGTTTGCTGTACCGGGAATTGTTTTGGCAACAATATTTATTACCTTCCCGTTTATTGCACGGGAATTGATTCCACTGATGCAAGAGCAAGGTAAAGAGCAAGAAGAGGCTGCAATTACATTAGGAGCAAGCGGATGGAAAATGTTTTTTCGCGTAACCCTTCCTTCTATTAAATGGGGTTTACTTTACGGAATCATTTTGTGTAATGCGCGTGCCATGGGAGAGTTTGGAGCGGTGAGTGTGGTGAGCGGAAAAATTCGCGGCCAAACTAACACCATGCCACTTCATATTGAAATTTTGTACAACGAATATCAGTTTGCTGCCGCGTTTGCTGTTGCCTCTTTGTTGGCTTTGTTAGCGTTAGTGACGCTGGTGTTGAAAAGTGCCTTGGAATGGAAGGCGGCGCGGGAACATGAATTAGCGGTTAGGACGGCACAGGCGCAGTAGCTTCAATTAACCCAATGATGGCACCGGATGGCTCCCCTGCGAGCGACCCGAGCACTGGAAGAAAATTGGTGTAAAACAAACAGGATGTTTGTTTTAGTGACTACGCGACAAGGATGTCGCGTCGGAACGACAGCAGTTTTCTGAAACGCGCAGGAAATAGGCGCGAGAGGGGTGCACTTTCTTTTGCTTACTTTTCTTTGTGCAAGCAAAGAAAAGTGAGGCCAGCGGCAGGCTAAATCAGTTTATTGAAAATTAAGAGCTGGATCCCCGCTCGCGCGAGGATGACGACTCCCTACTTAATTAAGTTAGAAAAAATTTGCGAGAATATTATGAGCATAGAAGTTCGTAACCTACACAAAACCTTCGGCAACTTTACCGCGCTGAACAATGTATCGCTGGATTTTCCTACGGGCGAATTAGTAGCTTTGCTTGGCCCATCAGGCTGCGGAAAAACAACACTGCTGCGCATTATCGCCGGATTGGAAAATCCCGATAACGGCAGCGTTCTATTCCACGGCGAAGACGCAACCGATGTACATGTTCGCGAACGTAACGTAGGTTTTGTATTTCAACACTATGCGTTGTTCCGCCACATGACGGTGTTTGACAACGTGGCCTTTGGTTTGAGTGTGCGCCCAAAAGAGACGCGCCCAAGCAAGGAAGAAATTAAACATCGCGTGCATGAACTATTGAAGTTGGTTCAGCTTGATTGGCTTGCTGATCGTTACCCGCATCAATTATCGGGCGGTCAACGTCAACGTATCGCATTGGCGCGTGCGCTTGCCGTTGAACCAAAAGTATTATTGCTGGATGAACCATTCGGCGCGCTCGATGCAAAAGTGCGTAAAGATTTGCGCCGTTGGTTGCGTCGCTTGCATGATGAATTGCACATCACCTCAATCTTCGTAACTCACGATCAAGAAGAAGCGATGGAAGTGGCAGATCGCATCGTTGTGTTGAACAAAGGCAAGATTGAGCAAATTGGTTCGCCAGATGAAATTTATAACAATCCAGCGAGTCCTTTTGTTTACGATTTTATTGGACAGGTTAATTTGTTTCACAGTCGCGTAGAAAATGGGTGGGCGCACATTGGCGACTACAAATTGCCTGCGCCGGAATTTAACGGTATTAATAATCGAACTGCGGTTGCTTACGTAAGGCCGCACGATATTGAGCTGACACAGGAAAACAGCGAAGGATCAATTCCAGCGACCATTTCTCATGTCAGCACCGCAGGCTCTGTGTTGCGTATTGAACTTAAAAACAAGTTGAGTGATGACGTAATTCATGTTGAGTTACCGCGCTCGCACGAACGCTCGCTCGATTTAAGTGTTGGTGCCCACGTGTTTGCGCGCCCAACAAGTTCCAAGGTATTCTTACAGGGATAATTACGCTCTACTCTCACAACCCTTTGTTAGGTATAGGTGGGAAAGATATGATTGAATATAGAATAGTGAGTGTCGTAACCACAGTAATCGCATTCACTCTATGCGTGGTTCTTTTATTTTATCCACAAGCCATATTTATTTTGTTTGAGATAGAGGGAAATAATTTAGAATCATTTATTGGTAGAAGAGCCGCAATGCTATTTTTAGGTATATCAGTTTTAACCTGGTTCAGTAGAAATGCAGTGCACTCTGAGTCTAGGCAGGCTATTTGTTTAGGTATTGCAACAGCAATGATCTCATTAGCGCTACTGGGTACAATCGAATATCTCCGCGAGTATGCAGGCGTCGGTATTTTTCTTGCAATTGTTACCGAATTTCTTTTGGCTTTAATGTATTTCAAGATCTGGCTTCGGAACAAAAATGCCTAACAAGCTCGGCGTTAGGCTCGCCTTAATCTACCGTCTTCGCTAAAAAAGGAAATTATTTGATGTATTCAGAACAACCTCACTATGTCGTCATTACAACGGGTTCTGCCGGAGATATTTATCCATTCATTCGAATTGCACTGTCGGTGCAATCGTTTGGAAGAAAAGTTACGTTCATTGCAAATAGTGTTCACGCAAAGTTAGTGCAAACTGCAGGGTTAGCTTTTGTAGGCTTTGGTACTGAAGAGGAATATCTCAAAATTATCGAAAATCCAGATATATGGGATCCTCAACGTGCCATCTCTGTGCTATTTGCTGACAGTAAGGATCGGTTTATTGAGATTGATTCAGTTATTCGATCGACAGTTTTGCATAATCCAACGGTGATCCTTGCGCACCCTCTAGTTATCGCAAGTGCGGCTATGGTTCGAGATCATGGCCTGCCTTGTAAAATTGTCTCAGTAATCTTGGCTCCATTTGGCTTGCGAACCTGCTATGACCCGCTTCTTATTGGTGAGGTTACAATACCAAAATGGGTGCCAATGAGTTGGCGTAAGATGTTATGGAAGTTTGTTGACAAGACATTGATCGACCCTTCAGCTTTAGTTCAAACGAACTTAGCTCGAAAAGCCCTAGGTTTAAACACGATCAAAACCGCTTATATAGAACACATTGAGCAGGCTCCAGATCTTACAGTTACCCTATTTCCAACATGGTTCTGTAACACTATGCCAGACTGGCCTCAACCGATTATAAATGCTGATTTTCAACTGTTTGATTCTGTATCTAATGAGGGTTTTTCGCTTGAGCTTCAGGAGTTTATCGCAAAAGGTGAAAAACCTTTGGTCTTCACTCCAGGGACAGCAAATTTACATGCCAGTAAATTTTTCTCTTGTGCTTTGGCTGCCGTTAAAAATTTAAATGAACGAGCCATATTTTTAACTAAAGACAGATCTCAGTTACCTTCCGAACTGCCCGATTCAGTGTTGTGGCAGCCTTATGTTCCACTTGTAAACTTGTTGCCCAATATTAAAGTTCTGGTACATCACGGTGGTATTGGTACAACAGCAGAAGCTTTTAAGGCGGCCATACCTCAATTGGTAACTCCGTTTGCGTGGGATCAATTTGACAATGCTGCCCGTGTTGAAGAACTTGGTGCAGGTGCAGTGCTACGAGCAAGCCGAATAACCTCACGTCGTTTTGAAATCGCTATTCGCGCTCTAATTACATCTAAAGAGATTCAGCTTCGTTGTAATGAAATCTCTCGTAAGTTAAATAGAAGATTTGACCCAATCGAACTCTGCAAGGAAATTGAGGCTAAGCTACTTGTAAACGAACGTGCGTAGAAAAAAGCCTAACAATCGTTCCAGCTCAGTTGCTACGTTCCTTGGACAGTTTTTAGGTCGCGGTTTTGTGGTTTTGCTGCGCAAAAGTATTCCACAAAGCTAGGACTTAAAAACTGCCGCCGAAACCTTTGAAAAAAGGCCAACGACCTTAGGTTGTTGGCCTTTTTTATGTTTGTGGCACAGCACAAGGTACATCCTGAAAAGTTTTTTAATGTTTATGAATTTATAAGCTAGGCTTAAGCCTATATCGGTTTAAACCGCTTATCCAATAAATCAATAAACCTACAATAAACTTAAACGTTCAAGGATTTACCCATGCTGGGCTTTAATAAACACGAACTCTTGGCCGCGCAGGAAGAAATCTCCACCTTGCGCCGTGCCCTTAATACCCGCGATACAGAATTGCTTACGACCAATCAAGAACTCGAAAAGCTGCGCAAAAGTGTCAATGACGACAAGCTTGAGCTACAACGTGTTAAAGAGTTACTCGTGCAATTGCAATCCATGGGCGATTCGATTACCGCGCTTCAGGGCAGTTTGGGCGGATTCGCCACCAACATGCGCGAAGAAAAAGACCGCGCTGCAGATATGCAAACTACCTCGTCCAGTTGTAGCACTGCTGTGAGTTTAATTTCAGGTCACCTTGGTAAGTTGGCAACAGATTCGCAAGTTTCCGCAACGCGTGTGGGTGAATTGGATAGCCGCGCGCAACAAATTAGCGGTATCGTTAATTTAATTAAAGGCGTTGCTGACCAAACCAACTTGCTGGCGTTGAACGCTGCGATTGAAGCGGCACGCGCAGGTGAACAAGGGCGTGGTTTTGCGGTGGTGGCGGATGAAGTTCGCAGCCTTGCGCAGCGCACCGCGCAAGCCACGGGCGAAATTTCTGCATTGGTTAGTCAAATGCGTGAAGACAGCGCGGCAAGCCGCGAGCAAATCGTCTCCTTTGCGGTGCAAGCCGAATCATTTAGTAGTGATGGTGCAGAAGCAGCGAAAACGATTAGCCATATTTTGGATATAGCGAAAATCTCGGAGCGTACAACATCCGCTGCGTCATTGCGTGGCATGTGCGAAGTTGCCAAGGTGGATCACATCCTTTACAAGTTTCGCGTGTATCGGGTGTTGTTTGGTTTATCCAACGAGAGCATGCACGATTTTTCGGATCATTCAAATTGCCGCCTAGGCAAGTGGTATAACGATGGCGAAGGGCGCGAGCATTCGCATTTGAGCGGTTACAAAGAAATGGACGAGCCGCACCAAGTGTTCCATCGCGAAGCCAAGTTAGCGCTCGAAGCGCATCGTCGTGGTGATGCGGAATCTACCACGCAGGCTATCAAGCGTATGGAATCCTCTGGTGCGCGAGTATTGGATGCTTTGGAGCGTATGGCACATTCAGCAGAGGTGTCGTTTCACCAGCACTGATTTTTTGTAAAAAAAAGCCCGAACATTGCTCGGGCTTTTTATCAATTTTGCGCGAGATAGCCAATCCTAAATCCACCCCAATGTTTTCCATTCACATAAATGGGGCTGGATAAATCGTGCATAACTTCTCCGGTATCCCGCTTGTAGGTTTGTAGCAAAAAAATCTCGGTATTTTTACCGCAGCGTAAACCTGTGCGGTCATTAAAAATACGCTTGGTCCGGCTGCTGACCAAATCTTTTTCATAGTTGCCGGTAAGCGGTTGGCTAAATTTCAAATTATGTGTGGGGAAGTAGCCGTTTATATCTACCGCGCCTGCGAACACAATAAAATTGTTAGCCGATAAAATAGGCTCTTGAACAGCGGGTAAGCATCTATCAGTAAATGCGTCAAACCGCGTGGTGTATTTTTGGGGCTGCGTGTTAGGTGTGGGGTGATAATTAAAATCAAACAGGTCTCGCTCAGAGATGGTTCCGCGTTTAATCGCATCCTCAAATAATTCACCAATGTGTTTAGCCGTGTTGATCGCAATAGCCATTACTTGGCTATTGCGATCGCCCAATTCAAATAAATGTAAATGACGGAAAATGCCTTCTGTTTGATTGGTTAAACTCAAGATCTTTTCTGAGGCACTCTCCAACTCCTTATCAACCGACAGAATAGAGTGGTGTAAGTTATTAGCGTTAGCAGAAATGCCCGAGTTTGTGTGTTCATGCGCTTGAATAATGTGTGTAATTTCACTCAATGAATTAAACGCTTCGCTACTATGTTCCGATGCGGTCTTCACAAAATCAGCCACTTGCTGAATCGATTGGTTTACTTGCTCGCCAGATCTCACCACCGATTCCATGGCCGCAACCGATGCGGAACTGTCTTGCGTAATTTCACCCACCAAGGCTTCAATATTATGAGTTGCCTGCGCGGTTTTGTGCGCAAGGTTGCGAACTTCGTCGGCCACTACCGCAAAGCCCCTGCCTTGTTCGCCCGCGCGAGCTGCTTCAATTGCCGCGTTCAATGCCAGTAAATTAGTTTGATTGGCCAGCTGGTTAATTACATCTGTAATTGCACTAATAGATTGTGCTTGTTGTTGAAACTTAGTGAGTAGTGCGCTGGTTTCTGCAATTTGGTTATTTAACGTGTGTTGCTGTTGCGTCACAAACGTTAAATGCTCATGGCTTTTTTGCGTTAACTCATAAGCCCCTTGGCCTTGTAGTTGTACATGACCAATTTTGTTGTTGAGTTGATGATTTCCTGACTCAAGCGCGTCAATACGCTCCGCAATTTCCTTTGCATGCTCGACTTGTTTGTTTAGGGAGGATGCGAGCTTTTCCAAAAAGCTGGAGAGCGTCGCCCCGCCAATCGCAATAGATGTTGCTGCGATACTGATGTTTTGCACGCCTTGAATTTTTGCGCGGCTAAGCGAATCCTGCAGCGCGTGGTGTTGCGCAGAGCCTTGGTTCTGTTGCGCCAAATAACTTGCCACAGCGGTAATCAAGCCCGCAATCACACCCAGCAGTACGCCGCTGGTGTTGAAGCCAACCATCGTCATGGCAATGAATGCATTAAGGAGCGAAAGGCCCCACATCAAGTAGGTTTTCATAGGTTCACATCTGTTTATTGTTAGGTTATGTAACCGATTAAGCCTAGATGCTAAACAGACCGATTACAAATTCGGGCCAGCGTACGTTGTCGCACCACGTACAGGGCTGCAGTTGGATATAGTTAAGAGATACAAAATGTAGTTGATGAATTAAGCGACGATTCGTTGCAGGAGGTTAGTAAGATGGAACATCGTTATGTTGTTGAATACACCTTAGATGGACAAAAAGAGTCTCTCGAAGTCATTACCGATTCCGAAACACTCACGCAGGAAGAAGCACAAAAACGCGTTTGTGCTGCTGCTAAGCCCTATGGAAAAACAAACGTTGAAAATGTCGAAATAGTTACCGTACATAGCGCAAAGGTAATAGATACTGACCCTGAAACATCTGCCAGCGAATAAACACATCGTTTATTGCATCGTTGTCTAACTGCTGCTTACCTAAAGCGGCTATCTTTTTTGTGTCCTTCATTGCCCTCAAACAATCGCCTAACGCACTACTGTTGCCTACGTTGAAGCTGTTTTTAAACAGGCGTATCTTCTTTTTATTTCAGCGCGAGCATTAAGCTATCAGCCCAAACGCTATTGGAGCTCTTTATGGGTGCAAAAACCTGGATGATTATCTATTCAAATGGTGATGTTCCGTCTATATGGAGTAAAGAGCTAAAACAAATCAATGAAAGACATTCCGAAATATTGGCCGCATTGTTTCCACATAAAAAATTTAACAGGGTGGGGGATGGAAATTTGTCGGTTACATGTCCTCGAAGAGGCTTCGTCCACATTGCGAACCTTGGTGATCTCGTTGTTGTTGCCACATCGTCGGTTGCAATCGACAACCCATCAAAAATCCCGTGTCACTATTTACGATTTGCCAATTTCAAATATACCTACGTTTTTGCAATGCACAGTGTGGTTGACTGGTTTGCCTTCGCAATATGGGAAAATGGGCAGCTAATTCGCTCGCTAAGTCTTTCCCCCGATTCCGGGGTTATTGAAGATATAGGCTCACATCTCTCTTTTGAAGAAGAATTTTGGAACCATAAACACCCCGCCGTTGATCCGGACGATGAAGATGACTCATATCCTCTGCCATTTCATCCGTTGGAGTTTGGAGAACATACGCTATTACACCTAATGGGATTCCAGTACGAAGGGATTGAATCTTTGAATAAAGTCGATCCAGAAGCTATCCCGATGCAATGTTTTCGCGTAAAACGTTGGTGGAAATTTTGGTAGATGCAAAAAATCTTTAGGTCAGTAGAGCTGCGCATTTTGCCGCGCATAACAAGCTGTTAGGATAATTAACAATAATGAATATAAAAATACATGAAGCAAGTATTGAAAATGCAGCGGAAATATCCTGCCTGACTGTCGAGCTTGGTTATGCGGCAGATGAGGCTAACACCAAAGAATGGTTAAGCTATTTACTAGCCTCAGAAAATCACTGTGTCTTTGTTGCGATGAATAATTCTGCATCTATATGTGGTTGGGTCGTTATTGAAAAGCGCATTTCCTTAGAAACGGGTTTTAAAGCAGAAATTACAGGTTTAATTGTGGGCAAAGAATATCGCCGTTTCGGCGTGGGCCAAAAATTGGTGGCAGCTGCGGTAAATTGGGCAAAAAGTTTGGAACTTAAAAAGTTGGTTGTTCGCTCAAATGTGCAGAGAGAAGAATCGCATGTCTTTTACAACAATATTGGCTTTGTATTAAAAAAATCTGCCCACTGTTATGAGTTGCCTTTGTAGATTGGGTTTTTCATGTGTACATTTTAGTGTGAAAAAGCCCGCGTAACCGATCAGTTACGCGGGCTTTTTCATTAAACGTCTTACTGAATCTGCGCTAATTTTGCTCTGGCGCGTTCGCCCGCTTCACCGCCGGCAGCGGCGACTTGCTCATAGTAAGCGCGAGCCGTGCCGCGGTCCCCTTTCGCTAAGGCGATATCACCCAATTGTTCACTGGCTTCCTGCGTGGGCAGCAATTTTTGGCTGGCGATTAAATCGCGTTCCGCAAAGTTGCGATTGCCTAATTCTTTGTAAGCCATACCGCGGTAAATATAGGGGCGGAAGAAATTAGGGTTGGTTGCAATGGCTTTATCCAATGCCGGAATCGCTTCTTTGTTTTGATCTTTTTGCAGTAGCAGTTTTCCTTTCAACTCCCAAAACAGGTTTTCTTTGGGTTGTTGCTGAATTGAGTTGTCCACTAATGAAAGCGCTTTGTCGTATTGTTTGGCTTTGGCTGCTTTCATCGCATCTTGATAACCCGCGTAAGCATCTTTGTCTTTTTTGAGCTGTGCGAGAGCATGTTGGAATGCTTCTTTATTACGTGCGCCGCCTTTGGGGTATTTAGCAACTTCTGCACGGTTAACGGCCACGCGATCTCGTGAGGGCGGATGGCTTGCAAACAAACCCTCTATCCAGCTGGGTTCTTGTTTCTCTGCCATGCGCACAAACAATTCCTGAAGCTCTACAGCGGCTTGTGGGTCGTAACCCGCTTTTTGCATGTATTTAATGCCGTAAATGTCAGATTGGGTTTCGTGATCGCGCGAATATTTTGCATTCCATGCGGTAGCACCCACAGCCAATGCACCTACGGCAAGGGCACCGTATTCCGGCTTTTTATTGGCGATAGCAACACCCGCCAAAAGTGCACCTGCACCAACAACCATTTGCTGTGATTTTGTACTCGCACCATGGCGCGCCGCAGCGTGCACAATCTCGTGGCCCATAACAGCGGCTAATTGTGCTTCATCTTCCAGCTGTACGATCAAACCACGGTTAATGGCGAGCTTGCCGCCGGGCATTGCCCAGGCATTGGGAACATCGTTGTTCAATACGACAAATTCGTAGGGAAGCTTAGGCATATCGCTCACCGCAGCGAGCTTTTTACCCACTTGGTTCACGTAAGCCGTTAACCCTGGGTCAACCACATATTGCCCGCCTTGGGATTGTTGGCTGGGCACATAGTTCTGGCTGCCGGTGGCAATGTCCTGTGCGACTGAATCAAAAATTATTTCTTGCTTACCCGTGACTGGGTTAACCGCACAGCCCACTAAGCTCATGGCTAGCAACGCGCCCGCAGACAATCGAATTAGGTGTTTCATAGTTCCTCCTTTATGAGTCGGTATCTCGGATATAATGCCACATCCGCAATAGAACATGAGAACCCCAATGAAAGCGCTTCAAGTTATTGAGTTATTTGCAGGTTTAGGTGCAAATGGCCAGCCGATTGTTGAAAAAATGCACGTGCGCGAATTGGAAAATGGCCACATGCAGTTAGTGAAATCACCTGCGTTTGTAAAAGGTCTCGCTAGCGGCGATGTTATTCGCTGCGATGTTCCTAATCAGGAATTCGAGATCGTCCAACGCAGTGGCAACCTTAGCGTGCGGGTGTTTAGCCGCGACGATATTAGCGCTCTGGCCGATTCCTTAACCGCAGAAATTGAAAAGCTAGGCGGTGATCTCGACGTCGAAACCCCACGTATGTTGGTCTACTCCGTTCATGTGAGCTGCGGTTTTAGCGTGGTTGAAGAAATGCTTAACCAATTTGTCGGCAAAGATGGCCGCAGTGCCTGGATGTACGGCAACGTCTACGATCCTGTCGACGGCCAAACGCCGTTAAATTGGTGGCAAGACATTTTGAAGCCGGAATAAACCGTTTTTTCTTTTGACGATTGAAAATTTATGTTGCTATTGATCTCCCCGGCCAAAACGCTCGACTTTGAAACACCCGCGCCCATTCCAGAATACACGCAGGCGGATTTTCTCAAGCAATCCAAACAGCTCATTAGCGAACTACGCTCGCTTGCGCCTCATGATATCTCCAAACTCATGAGCATCAGCGACAAGCTGGGCGTGTTGAACTTTGATCGCTTTGCACACTGGAAAACACCCTTTAAACCCACCAACGCCAAGCAGGCCATTTATGCGTTTCAGGGCGATGTTTACACCGGCATGCAGGCAGAGTCTTTTTCAGCAGACGATATTCAATTCGCGCAGCAGCATTTGCGTATTTTGTCCGGCCTTTACGGGCTTTTGCGGCCGCTCGATTTAATACAGGCCTATCGCTTGGAGATGGGTACTGGGTTTGCCAATTCGCGTGGCAAAAACCTCTATGAATTCTGGGGTGATAGCATCACCACTGCAGTAAATAAGCAGTTAAAAGACATAAAATCATCGGTGGTGATTAACCTTGCCTCCGCGGAATACTTTGGTGCAGTAAAACCCAAGTTGCTAAAGGCAGAGATTATTACGCCCATTTTCAAAGACCAAAAAAATGGTCAATACAAAATCATCAGTTTTTTTGCCAAAAAGGCGCGCGGCATGATGAGCGCTTACATCATTCAAAACCGAATTACTGAGCCTGCGGCCATAAAACAATTTGATGTAGCCGGTTACGCATTTGATTCAACGCAATCGAGTGAGCGTGAATGGTTTTTCACGCGCGCTGAAATCAGTGTTTGAATATGACAGATATATTTAAAAAATTTTTCAAAGCGCTACTTTATATTACTAAATTCTCAACTAAGCTTCGCTTATTAAAAAATTCATTCTTAGAAGTTTGTTGCATTCAATGATCTAGGGACATTAAAGTTCTCGTTGATTTTTTGCACACCAACCTACAATAACAACCTATAAAGTCAGGAACACTATGACGGTAAGTAGCAGCTTTTTACTGAGTGCAGTGGAAAGTATGAGCCAAGTGGCTCCGGTGTCTTACCGTCGTATATTTAACGGCTACGGTATTTACCACCAAGGTGTGCAATTCGCCATAGCTATTCATGATCGCCTCTACTTCCGTGCTGATGACTACTCTCGCAGTATTTACATCGCCAAACGTATGACAGCATTCTTGCCCTCCACCATAGAGACAGGCGAATCCAATTTCTTTCAGTTGCCTGACGAAGTTCTTGCGCAACCCGCCGAGCTGGTCTTTTGGATGCGTATTGCGGTTGAAGCTGCTCAAGCGGGCTATTCGCTAGAAGATGATGAGCCCGGTGTTCAAATGCCGGTGCGTCACCTGAAAATTCGCTAGCCCCAGTCACCATCACCCCACCTAGCCGCACAGAGCAAAGCCGACAAACTAGGCTAAGCTGATGTGATAACGGCAAGGTTTCCAATTTATGGCTCTAAAAATTCTGGTCGCGGATGACGCTACCTTCATTCGCGATATGATCAAAAAACAATTGCGCGACCGCATTCCCGGCGTAGAAATATTCGATGCCGCCGACGGCGCGCGAGCGCTCGCATTGTTTAAACAAAACGATATAGATTTGGTTTTATCAGATTGGGAAATGCCGCTAATGACGGGCGAAGAATTTCTGCGCAACGTGCGCGCCAGCCCCAACGGTGCCAAGGTTCCCTTTGTGATGATCAGCAGTCGTGGCGACCGCGATCACATCGTAAAAGCCATTCAATCCGGCGTTTCTGACTATCTCTCCAAGCCTTTCTCGGCCGACGAATTGCTCCGTAAAGTCAGTAAGCAATTGCGCGCCTTGGGCAAACTGCCGGTAGCCAGCGCCCCCCGCGCTGCCACTCAAGGAATCGCAGCGGCATCTATCGATGTGCTAACCGGTGGCCGCCCAGAAGCATCGCCCGCGCCCAGACCTACCGCACCAGCTAATTCCAACGCCGCCTTATTAACCGGCTCTTCTGCATTGGTCGCAAAGCCATCGGTTGCGGCAGTAAAAGCGCCATCCAAAGCGAAAGCCCAATTACGTTTTGCCGATCACCGTATTTTTAACTGCAATGTTCGCGAGATGTCGCTGCAACTGATGAGTTGCACGCTTGAGCGCACGGATAAATTACCCATGCTGTTTGAACAAACGGTGGTGGATATTGATATGGGCGAAGCCAATGGACTCGCACGCGTTAACGCTTATGTACACAGCTTAACCGCCGGCGAAAACCGCGCGGATTCCAACACCATTAAAATGGTGATTCGCTTTGTGGATAACGATGCAGAAAAGTTTGAAGTCTTATCGAAGTTTATTGCGCAGATGTGATGTGATTTTTGCCCAGAGCTACTAATGCTTTTGCTCTAAATAGATGTAAGTAAAATCCCCCTAGCCCCCTTTTTCAAAGGGGGGATTTCAAACGGCGCTTCGATCTAGTCCCCCTTTGAAAAGGGGCTAGGGGGATTTACAGCATAGTCTTGTGAAAATTAATTACTCGCCGCTTCAATCTCTTCACTAATCATTAACCAATTCTCTTCTGTTTCTTCCAGCTGTTGTTGCAACTTGGCTTGGTCTAGTAGCAGTTGTTGCAAGTTCGCTTTATTTTTATCGTCGTAAATACTGGAGTCGCCCAACTGGGTTTCTATATCGGCCAATTTGGTTTGGAATTTTTCCATTTGGCTTTCAAGGTTTTTTAATTTGTTCGTCAGCGGTTTTAGTTGCTGGCGTTGTGCTGCGGATTGTTGGCGCTGGGCTTTTTTATCGACTTTGTTTTCATTGTCAGGTGCGTATTTTTCTTCTGCAGCAGTTTGTGCTTGGCGTTGTTGTAGCAGCCACTTGTAGTAATCTTCCAAATCGCCGTCAAACTCGCTGACTTTTCCATCAGCCACCAACAGAAATTCGTTTACGGTGTTGCGCAATAAATGACGATCATGCGACACAATAATCACAGCGCCTTCAAAATCTTGCAGCGCCATGGTCAATGCTTGGCGCATTTCCAAATCTAAATGGTTGGTCGGTTCGTCGAGCAATAATACGTTGGGTTTCTCCCACGCAATAATCGCAAGCGCCAACCGGGCTTTTTCGCCGCCGGAAAAATGCGTGATTGGTTCGAATGCGCGGTCGCCGTGGAAATCAAAGCTACCGAGGAAATCACGAATTTCTTGTTCACGTGCTGTTGGCGACAAGCGTTGAATATGCAAAGCGGCGGAGGCGTTGATATCTAAGGCTTCCAATTGGTGTTGTGCAAAATAACCGAGTTTGAAATGCTCACCGTTAATACGATCACCGGCGATAAGCGGCAAAGAACCCGCAAGGGTTTTTACCAAACTAGATTTACCCGCACCGTTGGGGCCGAGCAAACCAATGCGCGTTTCAGCGCGAATGGCCAACTCCACTTTTTCTAACACTTTTCGGGTTTCTGTATTCGAAATTTTATAGCCGATATCGGCGCGCGCGATATGCACCAAAGGCACAGACATTTTTTCAGAGCATTTAAAGGTGAAGCTAAACGGCGAATCCACATGGGCAGCCGAAATTTTTTCCATGCGCTCCAATTCTTTAATGCGGCTCTGGGCTTGGCGCGCTTTGGTGGCTTGCGCACGAAAACGGCGAATATAATTTTCTACGTGAGCAATGCGCTCTTGTTGTTTCTCGTAGCTCGCTTGTTGCTGGGCTAATTTTTCTGCACGTTGGCGTTCAAACGCCGAATAATTGCCGCTGTATAAATCCAGCTTCTGCTTTTCGATATTAACGATGCGATCGACAATGTTGTCGAGGAAATCGCGGTCGTGCGAAATAATAATCAGGGTGCCCGCATAACGCTTAAGCCATTCTTCCAGCCAGAGTGTTGCATCTAAATCCAAATGGTTGGTGGGCTCGTCGAGCAACAATAAATCCGACGGACACATGAGCGCTTGCGCGAGGTTTAAACGAATGCGCCAGCCGCCGGAAAAATCCGTAACGGGGCGTGCATCATCGCCCGCGCTGAATCCCAAACCATTTAACAATTGCTGCGCGCGTGCTGGTGCGGAATAGGCGTGGATATTTTCCATATCGCCGTATAAGTGCGCGAGTTTGTCGCCATCACTACCCGCCGCAATGATCTCGCGTTCAAGCCGGCGCAATTCGCTATCACCATCCAGCACATAATCCAACGCGCTGCGCGTGGTGTGGCCAACTTCCTGCGCCATGTGCGCAACACGCCACTGCTTGGGAATATCCAAGGTGCCGGTGTCGCTGGCGAGTTTGCCGAGCAGCATTTGGAATAGGGTGGATTTACCGGTGCCATTGCCACCAATCAGGCCAACTTTTTGGCCCGGGTAAATCGTGAGATCGGCGGCGTCCAAAAGGAATTTGGGGCCGCGTTGGAGTGAGATATTTTGTAATTGAATCATGGCGCGCATGCTAGCAGACTGCGGGGCCTATGAATAAGTCCAACGCGCCTGAATCTGCGAACTTTAAGGTATTTTGTCATATAATATTCTCAGTGAAATTCAAAATAATGTTCGAGTAGAGGATTTGGATATGCGTAGGCTTGTTTCCCCCGTGTTAGGTCGCGCGAGTATGAGGTTGTTAGGTTCAACCTTGTTCTGCGTTATGGGTTTTAGTGCGCTGAATGCTTCAGCGAACACGGCCGTCAAAATATCCGTTGACCCTGCCGAACAAGGCCCTGTTATTAATCGCCACATTTTTGGCCAGTTTGCGGAGCATCTTGGGCGGGGAGTTTACGAGGGTGTGTGGGTTGGGGCGGATTCCAAAATCCCCAACACACGCGGCATCCGTAAGGACGTAGTGGGTGCCTTAAAGGCACTCAAGGTACCCAACGTAAGATGGCCGGGCGGTTGCTTTGCAGACGAATACCATTGGCGCGATGGGATCGGCAAACCCGAAAACAGACGTAGCCGCATCAACGCCAGTTGGGCCGGCCGCACTGAACCCAATTCCTTTGGTACACACGAGTTTTTCGATTTTATCGAGCAGATTGGGTCTAACGCTTTTATATCGGCCAACGTGGGTTCTGGCACTGTGCAAGAGGCGGCAGATTGGCTGGAATACTTGACGGCGCAAGATTCAAGTTTGGCAAAAGAGCGTGCGGCCAATGGCCATCCCCAACCCTACGAGGTGGCTTTCTGGGGCATTGGTAACGAGATGTGGGGTTGCGGTGGGCCTTTAACCGCCGAAGAGTACGTGACCAAATTAAAGCTGTTTTCCAACTTCAGCACCAATCACAACAAAAATATGCCCACGCAACAAGTGTCGGTTGGCCCTGATGGCGATGGCTTTCCGGAATACGCCGAAGTGGTGATGAACGCTTGGAGCAAAAGAACTTGGGCGTGGAATATTCAAGCGCTTTCATTACATCGCTACACCCGTGGTGGTTGGCCGCCCAATATTCCGGCAACGGGTTTTAATGAAAAACAATATGCCAGCGTGATTAAAGAAACCTT
The DNA here is from genome assembly GCA_964581625.1 of uncultured Cellvibrionaceae bacterium. GTDB lineage: Bacteria > Pseudomonadota > Gammaproteobacteria > Pseudomonadales > Cellvibrionaceae > Cellvibrio. Next base: position 75,754 of record CAZOPE010000004.1, on the reverse strand, counting down.
GGGCATGAATGATTTTATTAACACCAATGTCGCCATCATGAATAAGTACGACCCCGAGAAAAAAGTGGGCATTTTGGTGGACGAGTGGGGCACATGGTACGCACCAACCAAGGGTACAGATCCCGGATATTTGGAGCAGGAAAACTCCCAGCGCGATGCCATTATTGCTGCATTGAACTTTAATATTTTTGCTCGTCATGCAGATCGCGTACGCGGTGCCAACATCGCGCAAATGATTAACGTGTTACAAGCCATGATTTTAACGGACAAGGAGAAGATGGTTTTAACGCCAACCTATCATGCGTTCCGTATGTATGTTCCCTTTCAAAATGCGGTGAGGCTTAACACGTCCTACGATCAAGGCGTGTATAAAGAAGGCGATATTAATTTGCCGCGAATTGATGCTATATCTGCGCGCGATGACCAAGGGCGCATTTGGGTGGCAGTGACCAATATCGACCCTAAACAATCCGTTGATATAGATTTGTCATTGCAGGGCAAATCCATCGCCAAAGCTGAGGGCGAAATATTGCAAGCTCCGGCGATAGATGCGGTAAACACTTTTGCAAAACCGGATGTGGTATCGCCCAAAAACCTTGCGCTCAAGGCAACGAACGGGCAACTTAAATTTACGGTTGCTCCGCAATCGGTAACGGTGATTTCAGTTAAGAGTCTTTAAACTTTGAACAGCCAGACAATGAACGAACCACAGCAACTTTGGGATTTCGCGGTAGCGTTTTACGCGCAACCGCAAGTTGCTGATACCTGCGTACGCGTGCAGGACGAGTACAAGGCCAATGTGTGTTTGTTAATTGCTATGTGCTGGTTGGATGCGCGCAGTCAACCGCTCAGTGACGCCGGATTTGCCCGCTTAAAAACGCATATCGCTGGCTGGACGATTCAGATCGTTGAGCCGTTGCGATCGTTGCGCAGGCAACTGAAATTACCTTTTGAAGCATTACCTCAGGATGAAACTCAAGAACAGCTGCGCAATGCGCTGAAACAAGCGGAACTCTTGGCAGAGAAAAAATTGTTGGAAGAGCTTGAGCGTTGGCTTAGCGAAAGCGCGAATGCTGTGGATAAAACAGTTGTAAGCAACCTGGAGCGCTATGCGCAGGAATTAAATTTGCCACCTGCGTTTGTTGCCGTCTTTTCTCGGTCTTAAAAAGTTATAAACCCGGCCATAAAAAAAGCGCGCCAGATTTTCCTCTGGCGCGCTTTTTTTATGGGTTTGGATTATCTCTTAATCGTTTGACTGCTTGTTTGCAGAGTCGTCATGTGAAGTTTCTTGCGGCGCACTTTCTTCCGGTGCAGATTCTGCCGGTGGAACAACTTGTGTTTCCACAACAACGTCTTTTCCTGCTTCACGCGCTGGCGATTCTGCTGCTGTGCTAGCGGGAACATTGTCCACCGTAATAGGTGCCGGTAAGTTTGCTTCTACAGGTTCGGCAGCTTGCTGTTCAACCAAAGCAACAGGTTGTGCTTGTTCCACCTTTTTGGCTTTCGGTTTGGCGGGTACCTTTTTTGGGGCGGCAGCTTTTGCTTTAGCAGCGGGTGCTTTTGCATTTACTGTTGGTGCGCTACTTTTTGGCTGAGGTTCAGCTTTTGGTTGTTCATCGTGTTTGGCTTGCTTGCTCAGTTGCTTGGCGGCCTTCTTTTCATCCTTCGCTTTTTTCTTTTCTTCTTTCGCTAACTTCTTCGCTTCCTTTTTGTCCTCTTTAATGACTTTTTTTTCTTTTTTGGTGAATTTTATTTTTTTACCGAGCTTTTTGCCTGAAAGTACTAAAGCAACATTCTCGGCAAATTCTTCAGCGGCATCTTGCACAGCTTTGGCAGTATCAAATTGCTCTTGTGCAACAGCCAGCAATTTTTCTTGCTCACCCAAAGCAGCTTGTGCAACGTTTAAACGGTTTTGCGCCGCCGCTGTTGAGCCACCTTTGGCAACCAAGCCATCTACTTTTACCTGTGCGGCGGCGGCGCGTTTTTGAGCGGCTAGCAGCGCCTTTTCGGCAGCGGCGTATTGGGCAGTCCGAGCTTTTTCCAGCTCGGCGGTGACTTTGGCAATTTGGTTTTCAATATCGGTAATGGAGGTGATGCGTGCCATAATAAAATCCTGCTGATACATAAATAAATAAGGGCAAAAGTCGTAAGCCAGTGTAGTGCGCTACCCCACAAAAAAGTATGACATTCCGGTGACAATTTCGTTGGCTGTGCAATTGTCTCAGAGCATCCTCACTAGTTAGGCAATGGAGGGTGACTTTATAACGCCTGCTAGATAGGGCTTTTTTCCTGGTTTTCAAGAACTAAGTGGTGTGTCGTGTGTCTCATGCGCTCATGCGTTTCTAGAACATGAGCTAAATCGCTCTAATCCATGAAAAAATGGGCAAAATACCGCACAATTTTAATGTTTTGGTATACCATTGGCGCCCGTTAGGGCTGTTACACCCGTGGTATAGCTGCAGGTTGCCCATCACGTGCTTGGCTTAGATTGTTCGGGCAAACATGAGCCAATATTCCTTTAAAAATGTAATCCACTAGGGTGCAAAATGATCAACAAGAAATTAGCAATTATCGGTTTAATGGCTTCTGCAGCCTTAGTTGCGGGCTGTAAAGAAGATGCCAAAAAGCAAGCTCCAAAATTGGATACGCTTGAGCAAAAAGTCAGTTATTTGATTGGTCAAAACATCGGTAACGGCATCAAACAAAACGGTATCGCGTTGGATCAGGATTCTTTCCTGTTGGGTCTGAACGATGCAAAAAATGGTTTAAGCCCAGCTGACCAGGCGAAACTTGCCGAGCTGAAAGCAAAAGCGCCAGAATCTTTGAGCAAAGAAGAAAAAGCTGAGTTGGACAAGTTGAGCGCTACCGCTCCGCGCATTTCAGCAGAAGACGCTGAAAAAATCATGAAAGAATTCCAAGATAACATGATGAAGAAGAAAGAAGAAGAAGCTAAAAAGCTGAGCGAAGGTAACAAGGCTGCTGGTGAAAAATTCCTGGCTGAAAACAAAACCAAAGAAGGTGTAAAAACTACCGAATCTGGTTTGCAATACAAAGTGATTACTGAAGGTACTGGTGTTAAGCCAAAAGCGACTGACACTGTTAAAGTTCACTACACCGGTAAATTGTTAGACGGTAAAGTGTTTGACAGTTCTGTTCAACGTGGTGAGCCAGTTGAGTTCCCAGTAAGCGGTGTAATTGCTGGTTGGGTTGAGGCTTTGCAATTGATGCCACAAGGTTCCAAGTGGGAAGTGTACATTCCAGCTGGTTTGGCTTACGGCGACCAAGGTAACCAAGCTATTCCACCAGCGTCTACCTTGATTTTTGAAGTGGAATTGTTGGAAGTGAAATCTGCCGCTGCTGCAGAAGAAAAACCAGCTGCTAAACCGGCTAAAAAATAAGTTGATTTGATCAGCATAAAAAAACCCGCTTCGGCGGGTTTTTTTATGCCTAGAACTTGTGGGTTTTAAATCGCCTAGTTTCTTTTTTGCTAGGTTTTTGCGTGTATTTCTTGCGGAATCGTCATCCTCGCGCAGCGGGGATCCAGCTCTTGTTCCAGTCCGTTAACAACTGGATCCCCGCTGCGCGAGGATGACGATTCCCTTCTACTCCGTCTTTCCGAGTCTTGGCTCAACACCCACATTTAAGAAAAGCTAGGCTGTTGAAAGCCCAATAAAAAACCCGCACTAGGCGGGCTTTTTGCGTTCATGGTTTAGGTTTTTAAAACTTAACCATTCACCAAATCTTTATGCTTGGTATGCAATACCGAGATCATGCGGTCTTCTGCGCTGAAACGAATTTCCAAGGTTTCACCCAACTGCGACAAGTCGCTGTCGAGGCTGCTGAGGTCATCGGTTTCTAAATATTTGTCGTTGAAGTCCAACAGCTTTTCCGTGGTGCCATCAACAATGGTAAACAAGCGACCTGCTTCTTGCAGGGCTTCTTCATCGTCAAATTCGCGGCCTTCTTTAATAAGCTGGTCGTAAATTTCAAAGTGGCCGGCGGAAACATAATCCACCAAAATTTGGCACAGGTTACGCAGTTTTTCTCCACGCACTTCTTCGCTTTGATCTGCGCTGCCCACATTGCAATATTGCACCAACATATCCTGGCGCTCTTGCAACCAGCGGTCAATGATGATGCTCACACCACCCCAGCGTTCTTTAGCGTTTTGGCAATTTTCTAACATGCTCAGTATTCCTGATTACTGCTTGATTATCGGATTTGGTTTAGGTGTGCCTTTAGGCTTATGGCCCGCACGACTGACGCTTGATGCTGAATCGCCAAGGGCGCTTTAGGGTTAAAAGCGCGGGTTTGCATCACAGGTAAGGCGACACAATAGGCGATCTTGTCCGGTGCATCAACTGGCTTTTTGCATTTTGAGACCACGAACGATTTGCCACACATTAATTAGCGCGAAGATGGCAAAGGCAATCAACGACCATTTAGGCAAACTTAAGCCCAAGATTTTGTCCACATGCGCGCAACTACCGTCGCCTTGCAACAAGAGTTTCATGGCTTCCATAAAGGGGAATACTTCAAACATATAAGCGAGGCCGGGGCCACATGCCGGTACTTGATCTTCAGGCAAACTTTGCAGCCATACTTGGTGCTGCGCGAAGTAACCACCGCCCACTGCTGCGAGCAAACCGAGTAACGCGTAAATCCAAATGCCTCTACCGCGCGGGTTGTGAATGGCGGCAATCAAACCCAACAGACCAATCAAATCGAAAAAGGCACGTTGCGTTATGCAAAGCGGGCAGGGCTCCAACTTCATAACGTGTTCCATGTAAACGCCGCACAGAATGGTAAATACGCCACCTAAAAAAAGCAGCACATTGGTTTGGCGAACGGACGGAAGCTGGCGTGTAAATGGGGGCATGGTGGCCTCGGACTCCAAGTGGGGCGCTTATAGTAAGCAAAAAGCGATTGAGAGAGCCAGATTTTTGCAACAAATCGTCTATGCTGTAGATAAACGTTGCCATGGTGGCGACGAATGACGAATTGCAATCTGTTTTGCTCGGGAGTTTTCATGAAGTTAGTGCGTAAACTGGGCGTAATGGTGGCCTTGGTTGGCAGCGGTTTTTTGCCCACAGCTGCTTTTGCCAGCAGTGGCGGTGAGACTTTTAAAGAGGGTGTCAATTACATCGCAATCAAACCTCCACTGGTTGTGAATTATGGTGGCCCAGGCCGCGTTAAATATATTAAGGCGGAGATGTCTTTGCGCACCGAAGATGCTCACGCTGCCGCTGAGGTCTCGCACCACATGCCGTTGATTCGCGACACATTGATAATGCTGATTAGCAGTGTGACTGATGAGCAGATGGCAAGCGGCGAAGGCAAAGAAAAAATGCGCCTTGAAGCCTTGGCTAAGGTAAATGAAGCTTTGGAAAAAGTGAGCAACCCTGGTGGCGAGCACGGTGGAGAACATGCTGCGGCTGATGAACACGCAAAGCCGGAAAAAAAGGACGACAAAGCCAAGGGTGACAAGAAAAAAGACGATAAAGCTAAGAAAGATGAAAAATCTGAGCATTCAGATGAGAAAGAAAAAGAAGGGGCCCATAAAGGGCCACCGGTTAGCGATTTGCTCTTCGATAATCTGGTGGTTCAAAAGTAACCAGATTTAGGCCTACTTCAACAAAACGCCTCTTGTATCAACAAGGGGCGTTTTGCTTTTCGGCCGACATGCAACTGCAGTTTTGGTATTGCTGGTAGTAATTTGCCAAGTATTCGCTAAAGGGGATCTGGGGCGATTGTTCCAGCCGCTGTTGTTCGCAGAGCGAGTTCACTGTCATGGCCTCAAAGCGATTGGCTGTTGCGCAGGCCAGCGGTTTCTCTACAAAAAACTGGCGATGTTGTTCTGCGAGCGCAAGGCTATGTTCAAAAAAGCTTAAATTTTGAGTTTGCATATCGGCCAGAACACGAGCAGACGGTGTAAGCGCCGGGTTGCTGAGTTTTGCAAACTGGCGACTCACGGCAGTTTCATAATCGTCACCGCCGTTGGCCTGATCAAGCAGCTTGGCGCAGGCTTGTGAGCTGGTAAGAATTTCCTGCGCCCACTCCTTAAAACTCACCTCTTGGCCGTGGCGCAACAAGCGCAGTTCAGGATCGCGCCCGCAGTAGACAATCCGCTTTTGGTTCTCTAGCCACTGCGCGTATTCATCCAAGGAGGTTTCAGGGCTTTCACTCAGAATGCAGGTGAGCAGGAATGCATCTATTACCCGCAGTTGCTCTGCGCTCACGCCTAAAGGTTCATAAGGATTCAAATCTACGCAGCGGACTTCAATGTATTCCACACCCCGTAAACGCAGGGCTTGCAAGGCGGTCTCACCCGATTGCGCGGTGCGTTTGGGGCGAATACTGGAGTAAAACTCGTTTTCAATTTGCAGCAGGCTGGTGTTGAGCTGTTGGTAGTTGCCTTGTTTGTCTTTTACGCCAATTGCTTCATAGGCAGGATGCGGGCAGGTGATCGCGCCGCACAGCGTGCTCAGGTAGCTGCTTAGGTTGTTGTAACAAACAAACAGCGATTGTTGTGCGTCGCTTTGGTAGCCAAGGTCGCCCATGCGCAACGAGGTTGCGAAGGGCAGATGTTGGCTGTCGTTGCCCAAGGGCTGAAGCCGGTGCTTACGGCCTTCCACAAAATTATTGCTCACTGCAGGCGCCGCGCCAAACAGGTAAACCAGCAGCCAGAAATAGCGGCGGAAGTTGCGAATCAAGGCAAAGTAGCGCTGGGTTTTAAAGGCTTGCAGGTCTTGTGTATCACCCTCATGTACTTGCAGCGCGCGCCAAAAATCATCTGGCAATGAAAAGTTGTAATGAACCCCCGCGATGGTTTGCATACTGCGGCCATAGCGGTGGCCCAAGCCAACGCGGTAAATGGTTTTCATGGTGCCGCTGTTGGAGGTGCCGTAACGGGCTACGGGGATTTGTGCATCAGGCGGCAAATGGCTGGGCATACTCGCAGGCCATAAACGCTCGCCACTTCTTGCAAGTTCTTGATAGGTGAAGCGATGGATATCGTCCAGCTGTTGCAACAATGCCGACATATCCGCAAAGGGTTCGGTAATAAATTCCAGTAAGGATTCGCTGTAATCGGTGGTGATGTGGGGGTGCTTAAGTGCAGACCCCAAGCCAAGTGGGTGGTCAGTTTGGGCTAAATCACCCTGTGGGGTAATGCGCAGGCTCTCTTTCTCCAATCCGCGCAAAATGCCGCGCAGGCTTTGGTTGGCAGAGTTTTGCGCAAAGGCAGCCAGATGCTTGTTGTTGATGAACGGCAAAACCGAACCCCTTTGTGATTGTTGTTGATCGATTGCGTGCGGCCATTAAATCCGCTGCCATCCTAGTGCGACAAGAACATTAAATATTCAGTGTAGCCTGCGTTTTGCCTTCATCGTCGGTGGGCTCAGCGCTAAAGCTAAGCTCTTCCACCGGCTCGTCATCCACGTCTTCGGTTGCAGGTTCTGCAAATAGATCTTCACCAGCCTTGGGCGGCTTGGGAGCTTTTGGAAGTGGTGCTGGCATTATGTCGCTATCAATAACTGGCAGCGCTTTTTCATCCAGCGCACAAGCAATCACTTTTACGCGTTGCTTGTAGTCTTTAGAGGTGATCTCAAACATCTGGTTAACCGCTTCATCTTTGTGCGGTGTTTTGAACACTGCGTTGGCGTCGTAGCCATCTACCCATTCCTTGTTTTTGCCAAAGAAAAGCTTGTCCTGATTTTGCAGAATAAAGGTCTGACTCATAAAATTTGCTCTTTGCACGTTTGTTCATATGGCAAAAAATGCCAACACGCAATAAAGCACAAAGATTGGGGGCGGGGCACTAAAACTTCAAGCCTTATACGCAAATTAATACGGGCGATTTTCCTTGAATGTGTAGGGATAAACTGTTTAGCTAGCAGCACTACAGCCGCTGTATAAACGCCCGAGATTCGCTCATGTATCAACAAGAACGTGCAGAATTTATTGAGTTTTTGCGCAGCGAAAAGCAGCTGTCCTTGCACACGCAAACCAATTACCAGCGCGATCTGCAAAAATTTGCCGATGCGTGCAAAACGTTTTCGCTTCAACAACTGGCTGATATTCGCACACAACATATTCGCCAAATGGTTGCGCAATTGCACCGTCAAGGGTTGGGGGGAAAAAGTTTATCGCGGTGGTTGTCGGCAATGCGCAGCTTTTTCGCCTTCGCGATTCGCAAAGGTTGGGCAAAAAATAATCCTGCCGATGCAATTCAAGCACCCAAAAGCGCCAAAAAATTACCCAAAACCCTCGATGTTGATCAAACCGCGCAATTTGTAAGTGTGGAAGGTGATTCTATTTTGGCGCTGCGCGACCGCGCTTTGCTGGAATTAATTTATTCGTCTGGCTTACGTTTGGCTGAAGTAGTTGGGTTGAACCTGAGTGATGTAGATTTAAAGGAGGGTATGGTCACCGTATTGGGTAAGGGCAATAAAACTCGAATGTTGCCCATAGGAAGCCACGCGATTGCGGCCTTGAAAACTTGGCTTTCCCAGCGCAAGAATTTGCTAAAGGATTTAGCTGAACAAGCGATTTTTATTTCGCAAAAAGGCACGCGTATTACGCATCGTGCTGTACAGCTGCGCATGCAGCAGCTTAGTGTTCAACAGGGTATGGATACGCCAGTACATCCGCATATGCTGCGCCATTCATTCGCGAGCCATATGCTGGAGTCCAGTGGTGATTTGCGGTTGGTGCAGGAGATGCTTGGTCATGCAAATATTTCTACCACGCAAATTTATACGCATTTGGATTTTCAACATCTAGCCAAAGTTTATGACAATGCACATCCACGTGCGCAGCGTAAAAAGGCGCCAGAATAAAAAAGCCCCCAGTGTTTCAGCACAGAGGGCCTTAGATTTACGCGCGGCTAATTAGCCCTATTTGTTTGCCTTTGCCTTAACTTGCTCCACGGCTTCTTGCTGTATTTTTTGAATCTTGGGCATGATGCTAGACATTTGTGTTTGGACATTTGTCATGGTTGATTGCATTACAACCGGCATCTTTTTAATTACCGCCTGCCCCGCTGCGCTCTTGTAGAAACTGATCATGCCGTCTACTTCATCCTGCGAGAAAGATTCTTTATAGATATTAATCATCATGGGTTTCATTTTCTCGTAGCTAAACTCTTCCTTAAACACGGCAGCAACTTTTGCATTTGCTTCCTGCATGACTTTTTCTTGTTCGCTATTTAGCGTATTAGAGCCCACGGCTTGTTTGGCCGCGTTATTCATCATGGCTTCTACTTGCGGCCACATTCCATCAATTAGAGCTTTTGAATCTGTAATGGTGAGAAGCTCGTTTAAAGATGCATCGCTAGGCTTTGAATCTGCAAATGCCGTCATGGAAATCAGGCAAAGCCCTGCAATAGCGATTAATTTTTTCATCGATATTTCCTTTTAATGTTGTGCTATTGAATTTGAGTGTTGGAGGTCATAAAGCCAGAACAGAATAAACCGCGCTGACCAAAAAATCAGCGGGCTCGCGCACAAATATAAAGACAAGAGGGATAATCGAAAACGGTAAAAGCTGTGGTAAATTACCTTCACATTTTATGGTTATCTCTATATGTCTTACTTTCCAACAAACTCCCCCACGGCTGCAATACCAATGCCAGCGGTAAATTCAATGCAAACAGGTTCCGGCCTGCGCATTGCTTTACTCGGTTACCGCAGCCACCCGCATGTGGGTGGCCAAGGCATATACCTACATTATTTAAGCAAAGCCTTGGTGGAGCAAGGGCACAATGTGGATGTTATTTCTGGCCCACCTTACCCCGAACTCGATGCGCGTGTGAATTTAATCCCGTTATCTAGCTTGGATTTATACGCAGTAGAAAACCCCACGCGAGCCCTTCGTTTAAAGCATTTATTTTGCGTTGCAGATTTTTACGAATGGTGGAGTAAATTAAGTGGCGGATTTGGCGAGCCATATTGTTTTGGTCGCCGCCTTACGCGTTATTTTAAAAAGCATCAACCTCAATACGATATTGTCCACGACAACCAAAGCCTGTGTTATGGATTATTGAAATTGCAAAACCGTGGCGAAAATATTGTTGCCACTGTACATCACCCCATTACACGTGATCGCGACATAGCGCTACAAGCGGCGACAACAAAAGGTCAGAAATGGCTAATCAATCGTTGGTACAACTTTTTGGTTATGCAAAAAGACGTTGTACAGAAATTAAATCACGTCGTGACCGTATCTAAACAGTCGCAACAAGATATTGCCGAGGCTTTTGAGCGTTCCATAGAAAAAATCGTGGTTATTCCCAATGGCATTGATACAGATATTTTTAAACCGCAGCCACAGATCAAGCGAAAGCAATGGCAGCTCGTTACAACGGCATCGTCAGATCAACCATTAAAAGGTTTAAGTGTTTTGTTGAATGCGTTAGCAATATTGCGGATTGAGTCTCCGCAGCTGAAGCTGGTTGTGATTGGAAAATTGAAGCCAGAAGGTGCAACCGAAAAAGAATTGAATTCACTTCAACTTATGGGTGCGGTGGAATTCAAATCGGGAATTTCCACACCAGAGTTAGTGGCGGTATATGCTGAATCAACCTTAGCAATAGTGCCTTCATTATATGAAGGCTTTGGTTTGCCTGCTGCAGAGGCGTTGGCGTGCGGCATTCCTTTAATTTGCAGCGACGGTGGAGCGCTGCCAGAAGTCGTTGGTGATGCGGCGCGAATCGTTAAGGCGGGTGATGTTAATGAGCTTGCGCAGGCCATTCGTGAGTTGCTAAATAACGAAGTTGAGTGCGAAACATTAGGCTTTGCTGGCCGGGTGCACAGCTTGCAACATCTATCTTGGCAAGTGGTGGGCGAACATTTTTGTGATTATTATCGCCAAATTTTGGCTGGCGCGAGAAAAGCATAATTGCTGACAATTAATTATAAGTTGCTTAACTTCAGTGATGGAGATTGCTTGCTAGATATTGGCTGTGGCGAAGGGCGTCATGTGATTCATGCCTGCTTGGAACACAATATTCTAGGTACTGGTGTTGATTTATCTATGCGAGATTTAAACACAGCGCAGGAGCGCTTTGAGCCCTTCGCTGCATACAATCCGCAGAGTTGCTTTTCTATTCAGCAAGCAGATGCAACCAACTTACCTTTTGCTGATCACAGTTTCGATAAGATTATTTGCAGCGAAGTGTTGGAACATATTGAGAACTATCAGGCCGTTTTAAAAGAAGCGCATCGCGTGCTAAAGCCAAAAGGTATTCTGGCGATATCTGTTCCGCGTGCGTGGCCAGAAAAAATATGCTGGGCATTGAGTGCGCCCTATCATCAGGTGGAAGGTGGGCATATTCGAATATTTAACGCACGTGAATTGCGCATTGATGTTGAGAAATTGGGGTTCAAACACGAGCACAGGTATTGGGCGCATGCGCTCCACTCTCCTTTCTGGTGGTTAAAATGCCTATGGTGGGATTCACAAGATAGCTCACGTATTATCAAACTTTACCATCGCTTACTCGTTTGGGACTTAATGCAAAAGCCATGGATAACCCAAGCTATGGAAAAAATATTGAATCCGTTACTTGGAAAAAGTGTCGTCATGCATTTTATAAAAGCTGATAAATCCCAATGAAAAATTTATTACTCACTAAAGGGTTTTTCCCCGAAAGCTTGCTGCGGCCAACGGTGAATTATATTTTGCACAACCAATTACCTACTGGTTGTATTCCTTGGTTTAAAAATGGCAAAGCTGATCCGTGGGATCACATTGAAGCCGCCATGGGTTTAAGCATTGGTGGCGAATTAAAAGCGGCAGAGCGCGCCTACCTTTGGCTTGCACAGCAACAATTGGCAGACGGTAGTTGGTGGGCAAATTATTTCGATCATGAGCCTGTTGATAAAAACCACCGTGAAACCAATTTTATTGCATACATAGCAACAGGTGTTTGGCATCACTATTTAATTTCAAAAGACATTGATTTTCTACGGCAGCTATTCCCTGCCGTTCAAAAAGCCATTGAATTTGTATTGCGCTATCAATCGCCCACCGGTGAAATCTATTGGGCCGTTGCGGAAGATGGCAGCCCTAAAAAAGATGCACTCGTCACTGCTTGCTCATCAATCTACAAAAGCTTGCAATGCGCCATTCTGTGTGCGCAGGAATTAGCTGTTGATTCTGCAACATGGTTAAAGGCTTATCAAAAGCTTGGCAACACCTTGCGTCACCACCCTGAATGTTTTGATCGCACCTGGGAATCTAAAGAACGTTTTTCTATGGATTGGTTTTATCCCGTGCTTGCGGGTGTGGTGCAAGGTAAAGCTGCGCAAGAGCGTATAGAATCCCGCTGGCAAACATTTGTTGAAAATAATATTGGCTGCCGCTGCGTAAGCGATGAACCTTGGGTGACGGTAGCGGAGTCTTGTGAATTAACACTTGCATTGATTGCTGCGGGTGAGCAATCAAAAGCCATGAACTTATTTAGTTGGCTTCACCAATTTATGGATGAAGATGGTGGTTATTGGACAGGATACAATTTTCGCGACAAGGTTATTTGGCCGCGCGAAAAAACAACCTGGACTGCGGGTGTGATTCTCTTAGCTACAGATGCTTTAACGTCCCACACTGCGGCGTCCAATTTATTCGTTGCTCATACACAACACTCAGAGTGGCTTGAAAAAATCGAAGCCTAAACAATTCATGATATTGGAGTAATCTTTATGAGCCCAATTCAAATTGCTTGCCCACATTGCAATGCCGTCAACCGTTTACCTCAAGAGCGATTAGCTGATAAACCTCAATGTGGAAAATGTAAGAAGCCGTTATTTATTGGTAAGCCTGTTGAGCTGCATCCAGGCAATGTTAATTCTGTGTTAGATAAAAATGACATTCCGGTATTGGTTGATTGCTGGGCGCCGTGGTGTGGCCCCTGCAAAAGTTTTGCGCCTGTATTCGAACAAGCTGCTGCTCAGTTTGAACCCAAATTGCGTTTGGCAAAGCTGAATACTGAGGCTGCTCCGAGCATTGCACAGCGCTGGGCAATTCGTAGTATTCCTACTTTAATTTTATTTAAGCAAGGCAAAGAAGCTCAGCGTATTTCGGGAGCTATGTCCTTACCGCAACTGCAACAATGGTTGCGATCAGTTGGCATTTAGAAATTAAGCAAGAGAAAAATATGACTGAGTTTGTACGCGTACCCTTTGATCTACTCTGCGAATCTGTTAAGCACTCTATTCACAATGCAGGTGTTAGCCTTGAGCAAGCGGAAGTCGAAGCTCGCGTTATGGCAGAGGCCGATTTGTTGGAAGTGCCTTCACACGGCGTGAGAATGCTGCCGGGTTTGCTAAGTGCGCTTTCTGAAAATCGCGCAACCGCCAAACCCAATTTTTCAACAGTGCGTGAGCTTGGCGCTATCTGCGTGTTGGATTGTGATAATGGCCCGGGCCGCTATGCATCCATAAAAGCAATGGATGCAGCAGTGCAGCGGGCAAAAAATTTTGGTGTAGGCGTGTGTCTCGCCAAAAACACAACCCATTGGGGGCGTGCGCATGCTTACGCGAGCCATGCAGCGCAGGCAGGTTTTATTGGCATGTGCACCACAAACGCAATTCCGACTATGGCAATTGCCGGCGCTACAAAAAGAGTGATTGGCAATAATCCACTTGCGATTGGTATTCCAAATGCAAATCCGCACGAGCCAATCGTATTGGATATGGCCATGAGCCAAGCCGCTGTTGGCAAAATCAGTACGTGGTTACGAGAAGGAAAATCAGCGCCGAGCAATTGGGGAATAGATGCAAATGGAAACCCCACATCAGATACCAAAGAAATTTTGCAAGGCGCAGTCATTCCTATGGGCGAACACAAAGGCGCGGGCTTGGCCGTTATGTTCGAACTGTTAACCGCCGCGCTTGCTGGCTCTGCATTTACCTTTGATATTTTGGCGCGCGATACCAGCGGCATAGATTCAACGGCCAGCAAAATTTTTATTGCTCTCAATGTGGATGCCTTTATTGAACGCAAAGAATTCAACGAGCGAGTAACAACTTTTTTGCGATATTTAAAAAGCGAAACTGCACATTTCAGCTACCCAAGCGAACGTGGCTGGGAAGCGCGAGATCGTAATTTAAAAATGGGTGTTCCTCTGCACAAAGAAATTGTTGGGCAGTTGGCCGATGTGGGTGTGAAGTTCTAACCTTCTAGAACTGATCTAATCGGTTTTGCATTCTAACGGTAGCCATTACTAGCGTTTTTTGGCAGCCGGAGAAAGGGCTGTAATTTAACAGCCATTAATTTATGTTATTTAGCTAAGGGCTTTGCTTATGCCCGAATTTCTTATTTCGTGATGTCTTCTCGTCGGATACACTGAGTTTGCAGCTTCTTGATTTTTAGGCATTTAGCAAAAGCACTCTGCTTAGCTCTTTAGATTGATAACTTACATAAGGAACTTAACATGCGTTTAATTCTCACGTTAGTCACCGCAAGCCTGCTCAGTGTTCCAGTATTTGCTGCAGATAAAGCAGTATCGGAATCCCAAAATAAAATGAAGCAATGTGCTGCAAACTGGCAGCAGATGAAAGCCGACGGAAAAACGGAAGGGAAAGATTATAAGACCTATTCCGCTGCATGTTTAAAAGGAGATACGGCAACGGATTCAAACAACAAGATGAAGGCGTGTGCGGATGAATGGAATAGCTTGAAGGCTAAAAATAAAACAGAAGGTAAATCTTACAAAGAGTTTTCGACTGCTTGCTTGAAAAAGTAACCTATCAGCTCCCATTTTTAATTGCAGGATTTCAAGGTTAACACTAAACAATTTATAGGTAATGAAAATGAGTTTACTAGACAGCGTAAAGGATGTTTTGGGAAGCCAAACCACTGGTAGCGGTAATATAGAGCAGTTAGTGAGCATGCTTGGCAACGGCGGGCTTGAATCTATAGTCGCCAAATTGCAATCCGGTGGATTGAGTGACGTTATTCAGTCTTGGATTAGCACAGGAGCTAATTTGCCCGTGAATGCAGATCAACTTCGTTCGGCATTGGGTTCTGAAACTGTAGCTAACTTAGCATCATCACTGGGTGTTTCTGGCTCCCACTTAGCGAGCATTTTACCAAGCTTGATTGATCAATTGACACCAAACGGCAAGTTACCTGAAAGCGACATCTCTGATTTGGTAACAAACCTTATGTCGTCTGGGGCTGCTAAAAATCTTCTCAGTGGTTTTTTCAAGTAACGTTTAAGTAATGTCCGCTACATCACACACATTCGCGTGTGATGTAGCTCATTTCCTTACATGGCTTTTAATTGGTGTTTAAGGTTGGCGCAGGCGGTTGCTTTTCAAATTGTGGAATGCTCGGATCAAGATATGCCCACGCTGGCGCAGATGATGTCCAAATCAATGCTTCAATTTTTACATCCTTTGGATCATCCAAAGTACCCGCACGAATAATTAAGATATGCGGGCGAACTTCCGCTTGGCTAAACAAATGCACACCGCACTTAGGGCAAAATTTTCTGTGCATCTTATTGCCGCTATCGGCAGTGCTTTCAAAATCGCTCAACTCACCTGTGATAGAAACGGCGTCCGTTGGGAATACCATATTCACGGTTGCGTTGCCTGCGGCAAGGTGCTGGCACGTGCGGCACCAACAGGCTCGGGTCATTATGGGTTTTGTATTAGCTTCGTAACGGACCGAACCGCAGAGGCAACCGCCTTTTATTTTTTCCATTGTGTAGTTTCGAGCCTATTAAGTGTTTAGTAGGGAGTCGTCATCCTCGCGCAGCGGGGATCCAGCTGTTAAAAATCGTTTTCTTAATTTCGATAATCTTTAAAAGCAAAGGCTGGATTAGCTTCGCTGGTCTACGGCTCCCGCTACGCGAGGATGACGATTCCCTGTCAAATTGGCTTTGCGTTTGATGCGTTAGTTTTCCGTAAACAACTTGCGCGTAAAGCTAACCGTTAATGGTTTACTTTCACCCTCTGGTACTACACTCACTTCAAACCGAATATCTTCTTCGTTGGTATGACGAAACTTAGCAATGTAATAAGTTGCGTCTGGTTCTTTAATTTCCATAAAGTCCAAAGCTTTAACTTGTTGCATTAAGTTAATGGCTTTTACGGATACTTTTGCTGGCAAACCTAAGCTCGCAACACCATTTTCGGTTTTGGTGAGGCTAATGTTTACCAGTGCTATATCTTTCGCGCGAGTGAGCTTGTAGAGATTGGCGACTTCCGCAGGAATATTTTTGCTGTTGAAGACGTTGTAGTGAACCGTGTATGCCCCAAATTTTTGTGAAGTTTGGATTTCTTTGGGTTGGTTGATTTGGGCAAAGGCGGGAAGAGATAGGGCGAGTGTTAGTAGAAAAGACAATAGGGTTTTCATAAATCGCTACTCACTTGATAGTTTCGTTTCTTAAATCAAGAGCTGGAGCGCCAGCTCGGTGGATCCCCGCTGCGCGAGGATGACAACTCCTATATCAGTTACATGACATCTTTAAATTTTTACTTACTCAAATGATAAATCGCTGTTTCCCCAAATAAATTGGGTAGAGCATCTTTTAACAGATCGCCGCTTTGCTCATTTACTACTTGGCGGTGGATCACTTTGTAATTGCGTTCGCGGCAGAGCACTTCAAAATCTTTAAAGGTACAAAAATGGATATTGGGTGTGTTGTACCATTCGTAAGGCAATAAATCAGAAACCGGCATGCGCCCGCGCGTAAATAAATGCAAGCGCGCTTTCCAGTGGCCGAAGTTGGGGAAGGTGACAATACATTCTTTGCCAACGCGCAACATTTCATCCAACACTAAATGGGGAAAATGAAGTGTTTGCAGTGCTTGCGTCATGAGCACTGTATCAAAACTGTTATCTGCAAAATTGCCAAGGCCGCGGTCGAGGTTTTGTTCGATAACGTTTAGGCCTTTGTCGATGCACAAATTAATTTGCTCAGAATCAATTTCCAACCCATAGCCTTGGGTTTGTTTGTTGTCGGCTAAAAATTTTAAGAGTGTGCCGTCGCCGCAACCCAAATCGAGAATGCGGCTGCCTTGTTTGATCCAGTTTTGAATTTCGTTTAAATCAATACGCATGTTTGTGCTCTTTTTTAACGCTAGGCCGTCACTATGCCTGCGAGATAACGACCAAAGACTTGTTGGTAGCGCTCGTTGGGTAAGAGGAAAGCATCGTGGCCGGATTTGGATTCAATTTCGGCGTAGGTAACAGATTTATTCGCGCCAATTAATGCGCTCACAATTTCGTGCGAGCGCTCGGGTGCAAAGCGCCAATCGGTGCTGAACGAAATCACTAAAAATTTTGCCTGCGCATGTTTGAAGGCTGCGATGGGATCGTCGCCGTATTCGCGGCCTAAATCGAAATAATCCAGTGCTTTGGTGATGAGCAAATAGCTATTGGCATCAAACTGTTTGGCGAAGTTGCCACCTTGGTAACGCAGGTAACTTTCAATTTGAAATTCCACTTCTTCATCGCTGCCGATGTCAAAACTGCCGCTGCGCAAATCGCGGCCAAATTTTTCACCCATGTCGTAATCTGACAAGTAAGTGATGTGGCCAATCATGCGCGCAACACCCAAACCGTGGCGCGGTACTGTGTTGTGTTCTTGGTAGCGTCCTTCGTGAAAATTGGGGTCGCTGACAATCGCTTGGCGTGCAGTTTCATTGAACGCAATATTTTGTGCGCTCAATTTCATGGCCGATGCAATAACCGCGCAGTGGCGCACGCGGTTGGGGTATTCCAGCGTCCAACGCATGGCTTGCATGCCACCAAGGCTGCCGCCAATCACAGCTGCCCACACATCAATCCCGAGTTTGTCCGCTAAACGCGCTTGGCTGTGCACCCAATCGCGCACGCGCAGCTTTGGGAAATCGGGCCCCCAAGGTTTGCCGGTTTCGGTGTTGATGCTGCTTGGGCCGGTGGAGCCGTGGCAGCCGCCGATGTTGTTCAGGCTAACAACAAAGAGCTTGTTGGTATCAATCGGTTTACCGGGGCCGATGTAGGAATCCCACCAGCCGGGGCGTTTGTCGCTCATGCTGTGGTAGCCAGCAGCGTGGTGGTGGCCGGATAGCGCGTGGCAAATCAGTACAGCGTTGCTTCTGTTAGCGTTTAGCTGGCCGTAAGTTTCGTAAACCAGTTGATAGTCGCTCAGGGTTTTACCGCAAGCCAATAATAGTGGCTCGCTAAAGTGCAAAGTCTGCGGTGTGACAATCCCGACGGAATCGGGCGGTAGCACATCAGGCATGGTGTTCTCTTTATAGGTGCGGGAATGCGGACGTTAAACGCAAAGCTTAGCCTGCTTTCTTGCAACTTTTTCCAACGTGTATTCGAGTTGGCGTGGGCACGGCTATTTTCGTTAGATTCTTGGGGCGCCAGTCTAAAGACGCCGCTTATAGGCTGCAAGCTAAGTCGTACCCGCGTAGGCTGGTTAATGACTCTCTAGGTGTTGGTGAATGACTTTAGTGCTTTGCTGGCAGAGATTTTGGCTTAAATGGCGGTCTGCCGTAATTTGTGAATTGCGTCACAAAATGATGGTATTGGCTTAAATTGGTGCGTTGTGGTCCAAGATGAAGCTGCTTTTTGCCCAAGTTTGGAGAGCTTATGGGGCATTGTCCCCGCTGAATGACGTATTTTTCCACTGGCACATTAAATGCTATGCCTCATGTATCAATATATGAGGTGTTTGAATGCGTGTTACCTATTTCAAGCTGTGTTTGTTTTCCCTACTAGTTACTTTGGCTGGCTCCACGGCTTTCGCGCAAGATGCGGCTGTAGCGAGCAGTGTTTCATCTGTTGCAGAAGAAGTTGCAGCACCAGCTCCCGAACCTGTAGTCCCTGTGGTCGCTGCCGCTCCCGCTGCTACTCAGGTTGCAGCTCCAGCACCCATGACCAAACCCACCTTGGTCAGCACCAGCACTATTAACTCTGGTGATACCGCGTGGATGTTGGTATCTACGGCATTGGTGTTGCTGATGACTATCCCCGGCGTTGCACTTTTCTATACCGGCATGGTGCGCAAGAAAAACGTTTTATCCACTATGGCTCATAGCTTTGCGGCCACCTGTATTGTGTCGATTTTGTGGGTGATTGTGGGCTACAGCCTTGCGTTCACGCCCGGTAAAACCCCCTGGATTGGTGGCTTTGACCGCTTGTTCTTAAACGGTATGGAATTTATCAAAGAAACCGGCATGGTGACTGTTCATCACGTGGCGCAATCCATTCCTGAAAGCGTCTTTATGATGTTCCAAATGACTTTCGCGATCATCACGCCCGCTTTGATTACTGGCGCATTTGCTGAACGTATGAAGTTCTCTGCCTTGGTTGTGTTTATCGCCCTTTGGTCACTGTTTGTATACGCCCCCGTCGCGCATTGGGTTTGGGAGCCTACGGGCTGGTTAGCTTCTCTCGGCGTGTTGGATTTTGCAGGCGGAACTGTGGTTCACATCAACGCCGGTGTTTCAGGCTTGGTAGCCGCCATTATTGTTGGCCCACGGTTGGGCTTTGGTCGTGTATCCATGCCGCCTCACAATTTGATTCTCACCGTGGTTGGCGCGTCTTTACTGTGGGTGGGTTGGTTCGGTTTCAACGCAGGTTCAGCAGGCGCCGCCGATGGCCGTGCCGGTATGGCCATGTTCACCACCCAATTGGCTACGGCTGCAGCAGCTATGACTTGGATGGCAATTGAATGGTTTAAACGCCGCAAACCTTCTGTGTTGGGCATGGTGTCTGGTGCGGTGGCTGGTTTGGTTGCCATTACCCCCGCCTCTGGTTTTGTGGGTGTGACCGGTGCTTTCGCAATTGGTATTGCGGCGGGTATTGCCTGTTACTGGGGCGCAACCTGGCTTAAATCCACTATGGGTTATGACGATTCTTTGGATGTCTTCGGCGTTCACGCCATTGGCGGTATCGTTGGCGCGCTGCTGACCGGTGTATTCGCCGTCAAGAGCATTGGCGGTGTTGAGGGAAGTTTGGCAATTCAATCCATCGGTGTTGTCACCACTGTGATCTACGCAAGCGTGGTGACTGGCATCATTCTTATTATCATCGACAAAATTATTGGCTTGCGAGTTGAAATGGATGAGGAAAACGAAGGCCTTGATATCGAGCAACACGGGGAACAGGTCCTATGAACTCATCCGTAGAAGAACGGGAAAGCCAAGCGTTTGGTTTGATGGGGCGCTTACATGTGCTCCTGCGCCGTGAAATTGGGCGCGTTACAGACATCAAATACATGAGCACCAACCCAGAATACTGCCTGCACGTGTTGGAACTGGCGAACTCCACGTCCAGCACAGATTTGCACAACATGAGCCACAAGCTCGAAGAGATTTATTTTGGCGAGGGGGGGTTGTTTGCCGATTCGCCCTTTAAGCCGCGCCGCATGATGGTCAGTGCATCATCCCGGGTTTCCATCCCTGTGGAGCACGCTGTGCATGAACCCGCCGAACCCGAAGCGGAACCCGCGCCCGTTGAGTCAGATCAACATTACGTAGGGCGGTTGCGTTAAGTTTTTTGTAGTGAAGTGTTGAACCTGTCGTTAGCTGTTAACGAACTCTGTTGGCCGGATTCCAGAACCAAGACTGGACCCGGCCTTTTTTATGTTAGTTCACCCGCGCCGCCTTTCTCGCCTCCATCAAAGACACCACTTGCCCGCTGCGAATTTCTGCCAGCTTTTCACTCGCATCAGCCACCAATGGTGCGCTAATAATTTCCTGATACAGAGGTTCAAGCGAACCCAAGGCGGTTTGCAGTTGGTAGATGTTGGTTTGTAGGCTCTCGATTTGCTCGGCGTGGGTGTTGCGTTGGGTTTGCAGTTGGGTCAGGCGCAACATGTGGGCTTCGAGCAATTGTTTTTGGTACTGGTTGTTATGGATCAGGGGCGCGAGTGCTTCTTGCAACCATTGAGAAATGTGGTTGTTCAAATCCTGATAAGTGTTGCGTACTTCTTGAACCAGCGTATTGATAAAGCGGTTGATCAAGGCTCCTTTGCGGGTGAGCAAGGTGTTCAGTGAAAAACGGAAGTCATCTGCGCGCTTGTGAAGTTGGCGCAGTTGGCGGCGCTGGTTGTGAATTTTAAGTAGGTGTCGCATGAGCAAGTCGTCGCCGGTTAGGTTGTGCTCTGGGCGTTCATAGATCGAAATGAGTACACGGTTGGCGCGTTCAATTTCGCGCTCAATGTGTTGCAGGCTGCTGTCCACATCGTCAAAGAAGTTGCCGATGGCGCGTGCGAGCCCAAGTGTTGTCCAGCTTTGGGCAAGGTTGCGGTGGGCGCTGCTGATTTGCTGCTCCAGCAAGCCGGAACTTACGGGCGCTAAGAGTGCAACGCGTTGGGATTCAAGTAGCCGCTGGCTGGTACGCAGTGATAACGCCTGCTTGTGGTATTGGTGATGGGTTTGGCGGATGGTGTCGCGCAGTTGTTGCAGGGTTTCGGCCGCTTCTTGGGGGGCTGCGGTGCGCAGTACATTAATTTCCGCTTCGCACTCGGTAAGGCGTTGAGCCAGGCTGTTACGGGTGTTGATGATCATTTCATAGCTGTCGCCCACCAGCCTATGGCCAATGATTTGCTGCTGGCTGTGCAAAACCACATCCGCCAGTTTGCGCTCCAGCTGCGGGAAGTTGCTGCGCTCAAGTTGGGGTAAGTTGCGCCCGACTTTAGCCAGCAAGCCTTGCTTGGCCGATAGTGCGATTACCTGCTCGGGCGCGAGCTTCAATTGTTGGGCGGTGGTGTGACGGATTTGTTCGATTGCGGTATTCACCTCGGCGGAGGTGTGCAAGTCGTCCCACAGGCTGTCGATTTTGTTCAGCAAAGCCAGCACAGCGGTGCACTGCTCATCGCGCAGTGTTTGAACGTGCTCACGCCAAATGGCCATATCGCTGGCAGTTACGCCGGCGTCGGCAGACATCAAAAACAAAATCGCCTGAGCTTCAGGCAAGGTCTTTAAAGTAAGTTCTGGCTCATTCCCCAGCGCGTTCAAGCCGGGAGTATCCACAATGCGCAAGCCTTGGCGTAGCAGCGGGTGATCCAAACTGATGAGCGCATGACGCCACGCCGGTACTGCAACGCGGCCTTGGTTATCGCGCTCGCCCAGTTCATCCATTGCAAAGCCGAGTTTGAGTGCATCGGCAGCTGTAACCCATTTGCTGGCGGAAACTTGGTTTATGGCTGCGCGGGTTTGCTCATGGTCGCGCGGATCAAAGTTGACCGTTACCCAGTTTTGCGGAATGCGTTTGAACTTTTGCAAGCTGGTATTGGTGCGACGGGTTTCAATGGGCAGCAGGCGAACGCAATTGACTGGTGTTTGGGCGTCCCAAAAAATCTCGGTAGGGCACATGGTGGTGCGCCCGGGTTGGGATGGCAGCAAACGGCGGCCACCCTCGGTGTACAAAAGTGCGTTAATTAATTCGGTCTTACCGCGCGAGAACTCGCCCACGCAAGCAATGGTGAAGCTGTCGCCGCGCAAGAGCGTGCGCGCTTTTTGCAAAGTGCGTTGCACGTCGGTGCTTAGCATTTGGTGGCTTTCGCCCCAAGATTCAAATCGTAGCAAGCGCTCATCCAGCTGGCGCTTCCAACGGTTGTATTGGGTCATTTGGCGATGTAGTGCTCTAACGTCCATAGGAGAGTCGCTCGTTGTTAAAAACGGGGGCTGTGGCTTAGAAAAGAATGGGCTAAGCCTTTATTGTTGTAATTTCAATTAAAACCGAATTGGCCAAGACTGGCTAGATCTTGAGCAATTAGTGGTCAATTTAGCTGACTAATGGTGGAGATTGGTGACAATTTGCCAATTATGTCACCTTCCAACTGTGAATTAGCTTCTCTCTATTGCGTGATGCGATAAAATTGCGGCCGCCAATAATTGAAATTATTATATGACAATACTCCGTTGCCAAAACAGGAAAATTTACATGAATCACACTTACAAAATGATGGATTCTTTTAAACGAATTGGGGCCCTGAGTTTACTCATTAGTTCCGCCAGTGTGTGCGCGCTTGATTTAGAAGTTGACGCCAGCAAGTCGCTCACCAAAATCCAACCCACTATGTACGGCATTTTCTTTGAAGACATTAACTTCGCCGCCGACGGTGGTTTGTACGCGGAGATGGTAAAAAACCGCTCCTTCGAATTTGACACACGCATGATGGGTTGGAAAGAACCCAACAGCAGCACGCAAAGTTTTAACGAGCAATCGGGCATTGCTAACATCATTCACACCAGCGAAAACAAATCGAACAAAAACTTTGCGCGCATCACCATTAATAACGACAAAGGTTACGAACTGATTAACGAGGGCTTTCGTGGTATGGGCGTTAAAAAAGGTGAGAAATACAACCTCACCTTTAAAGCCGCCAACCACGCCGGTGACATTAAAAAAATTCGCGTGCAGTTGATCGACAACGATAAAAAAGTTTTGGGTGAAACAACTATTAGCCCAAACTCGCCGCAGTGGAAAAATTACTCCGCACAACTGACCGCGAATGCAACCGAAGCCAAAGCACAGTTGAAGTTCTCCTTTGAAGGTAAAGGCGATATTGATCTGGATATGATTTCGCTGTTTCCAGAAGAAACCTGGAAAAATCGCAAAGGTGGTTTGCGCAAAGATTTAGTGCAATTACTTTCCGATTTGAAACCCGGATTCTTGCGTTTCCCCGGCGGTTGTATTGTGGAAGGCCGCACGCTCGCTGAGCGTTACCAATGGAAAAAAACCGTGGGGAATGTGGAAGACCGCGAATCATTGATCAACCGTTGGAATAAAGAATTTGCACACAAACCTGCGCCAGATTATTTTCAATCCTTTGGCTTGGGCTTTTTTGAATATTTCCAGTTGGCGGAAGATATAGGCGCATCTCCGCTGCCTATTTTAAGTTGCGGTATTGCTTGCCAATTTAATACGGGCGAATTGGTTCCCCTCGCAGAACTTGATCCCTACGTGCAAGACGCGCTCGATCTTATTGAGTTTGCCAACGGTGATTTAACAACTCCTTGGGGCAAAATGCGTGCAGACATGGGCCACCCAAAGCCTTTTAATTTAAAAATGATTGGTGTGGGTAACGAGCAATGGGGTTACCAATACATTGAGCGCTTCAAAGTTTTCCAAGCGGCGATTAAAGCCAAGCACCCCGAAATTCAAATCGTATCTGGCGCTGGCCCTTTCCCAGAAGGCCCACATTTCGATTATGCGCAAACGGAACTCAAAAAGCTTAACGTAGAATTGGTGGATGAGCACTACTACAAAGATCCAAAATGGTTCCGTGAAAATACAACGCGCTACGACAAGTATGATCGCAGCGGGCCAAAAATTTTCGCGGGCGAATTTGCGGCGCAAAGTGTTGCCACCGTAAGCCCAGACAACAAAAACAACTGGGAAACTGCCTTTTCTGAAGCGGCCTTTATGACCGGTTTAGAGCGCAATGCAGATGTCGTTTATCTCACCTCTTACGCGCCTTTGCTTGCGCATGTAGATGCATGGCAATGGACACCGGATTTAATTTGGTTTAACAACTTAGAATCTTACGGCTCTGCTAACTACTATGTACAAAAATTGTTTTCCAACAACAAGGGAACCGATTTAATTGCAATTACGCATCAAGGCAAACCTGTAACCGGTCAAAATAATAT
This sequence comes from uncultured Cellvibrionaceae bacterium, assembly GCA_964581625.1. Lineage (GTDB taxonomy): Bacteria > Pseudomonadota > Gammaproteobacteria > Pseudomonadales > Cellvibrionaceae > Cellvibrio. The sequence continues at coordinate 51,146 of CAZOPE010000004.1, read as the reverse complement.
TTTTGCATCGGCAACAAAAGACAGCACTAGTAACGAGCTTATTTTAAAGTTGGTAAACACCGACAAAAATACACAGACATTGGCGGTTAATGTTAATGGTGAAAAGCTAAAGGGGTCTGGAAAACTGATAACCCTTACCAGTGCTGGTTTGGAAGATCTCAATTCGTTTGAAAAACCAAAAAATATCTACCCGGTAGAAAAGAAATTTTCTACAAACGGCAATAAAATTGATTTGACCCTTGGTGCTTACTCTGTGACTGTATTAAAACTCAGCGTTAAGTAACCGATAGTCTCTAGGCGAAAAAAAGCCACCTTTCGGTGGCTTTTTTTATTGCGATAATCTATTTGCAAGCGCTTAAAAATTTTCAGGTAAATTTAATCTTGCTCTGCATCTTCACGCGCGGCTTTTCGGCGTTCCATTTCCAACCGTGCCTCTTCAATTTCGCGCAGCACTGCATCTATATCAGCCTCAACCGTTGAGTGTTCAAATTTTCCGGTGAGTTTGACGCTTGGGTTTAGTTTTCCGCTTTCGTAGAGCGCCCAAATTTCGTGGGCGTAATCGGTATCGAGTAACTCGGGTGCGAAGCGGCCAAAATAATCCGCCATATTTTTTACATCGCGCTCAAGCATGGTGAAAGCGTGGTTGTTTCCTGCGGCGTTTACGGCCTGCGGCAAATCGATAATGACAGGCCCTTGCCAGCTCAGTAATACATTGAATTCAGATAAATCGCCGTGAACAACACCAGCGCATAGCATGCGCACGACCTCCATCATCATAAATTCATGGTATTCGCGTGCTTGCTCTGGTGTTAAGTCCACATCATTCAAACGCGGAGCCGCATAGCCCTCGGAATCTATGACTAACTCCATCAATAACACGCCGTCAAAACAACCAAAGGGTTGTGGTACGCGAACGCCTGCATCCGCTAAACGATACAAGGCCTCTACCTCAGCATTTTGCCACGCGTTCTCCTGCTCTTTGCGGCCATAGTTCGAGCCTTTACTCATGGCGCGAGCGCGGCGCGAATTGCGTTCGTTGCGGCCTTCCTGATATTTGGTTTGGCTGCGAAAGCTGCGCTTTTCCACATCTTTATAGACTTTTGCGCAGCGAATTTCGCCGGCAGACGAGACAACGTAGACGGTGGCTTCTTTGCCGCTTTTTAGTGACCGAAAAACATGATCGACAAGGCCGTCTTCAATAAGTGGCGCAAGACTTGGAGGGGTTTTCATGAGGCGCTGATGTATCCAGTGATAGCTTTGCTGAATTGCGGCCTTAAGCCGACAGTTTGACTTAGGGCGTATCATAGGGGAGATAGCTGTCTAAAGCTTGGTGATTTTGTATAAAATGCCGTTTATTCCCACCAAAGCGACATCGCACGCTGTGGATCACGTCTTTCGAGGGCAAGGTTGATGTTTAGAATATTATTTCGTTTTTGGGTGCGCCGTTTTATTTTTACGTTTAGCGTTGCCCTGATTGCATTGTTCTGCTGGAACTATAACCGTTATGGCTTATCCCAAAATATGCTCATTAATACGTGGGTGTGGGCACTGCTGGCCGCCATAGTCTCTTCTAGTTTATCCACTTGGTGGGCTTATACGCGCCAGTGCAAAGTTCTCACCAAACAAAACGATAAATCGTCGTAGCAATGCGCGCCCATGTAGGGCGCGTGCAGTTACTCCCGGCTTAAAACTTGTAAGTTGCTGTGAAACGTAAGGTTCGGGGTTCAACTGGGTGGTAATGCAAATCCTCCACACCTTCGTCAGGCTCACCATTCAGGCGGGATGCGTAAAAATAATCGATATCGTGATCTGTGCTGTTGGTTAGATTCAGCGCCTGCAATTCCACACTGAGTTTCTGCCATTTATAGCCAATGCCAGCGTTGATGGTTCCTGTGGCTTGGGCTCGGTGAAGATTAAAGCTATCAAGACTGCGCGCTGCAAAATAGCGGTAACGTAGCGATGCATTCCAGGCTTGCGCACCTCCGTAGCTAATACCGGTGCTTGCAACAAAAGGTACGGAGCCTTCTACATATTTTCCTTCAAGGGCTTTATTCTCGGTAAAACGCGCGCGTGTCCAAGCCAATTCAATATCAATATTCCAGCGATTACCTAACCAATAGTACGCAGCAATTTCGTTGCCGTAACGTTCAGAGGCGCGGCTTGCTTCTGTATTACCGGCATCGCCTACAAACACTAATTCCGAATCAGAACGCAAATACCAAAGTGACGTTGAAATATTAAAGCGCTGCGCATCAAACAATTTTATTCCAACCTCCGCGCCGGTGGAGGGAACAATTAAGTCAACGGCTTGGCTCGCTTCTCCGGTCTGCGGATCTTGAACAATGGTTGCCCCACGTGCATCGTTGGAATGTAAACCTTGGCCAACATTGATGTAGGTTTCTACGCTGTCCGTCACTTTATAACTGGCACCAAACTTCAGGCTAAGTTTCCCTTGGCTTTCATCGCCGGAGTTTTGTTTGATATCGCTATCAACTTGCGCCGAGTAGATATCATAACGAGCACCAAGGTGAAGATGAAAACGTTCGTTCAGCGCGAGCGTCGATTGCGCGAATAACCCCATGGATAATTCGTTCACGGCGTCTGATCGTACGGGGTTTAAACGCTCGCGTTCGCGCGTATGGTAAAGCGCAACTTCCGAAATATTGTCGTAGCGCAAATCACTGCCAATTTTCAGATCTACTTTTTTATCACCGATAAACGTGGAGTTGTTATTAACAATTTCACCGCCAAAAATATTGCGCTCATCCACTTGTTCAAATTGATCGCCATTAATCGGGTCATCTAAAAAATAAGTGAAGTTTGAAAACAAATCGAGGGACGAGTGAATCGCATAGGCTTTTGCATCCCACTTTTCATTTGACCAAGCGGTAGACAAGCTATATCGATTGGATTTTCCACCTAAGCTTGTATCGAGCGAGCCCAAACTATCAATAATACCTTCACGAACTGCCCGGTCTGGAATTTGGTCTGCAGAGTTCCACTGATTTTGGTACATCATTAGCGTTAGGGAAAAATTTCCATCTGACAACGCAGATGAATAGGTCGCCAGGAGATTATTTTTTCCAACGTCTTCTTCAATCACTGACCAAGGGCCGTCGTAAGTTTGATGTTCAAAGCCAATAAGTAATTGGCCGTGAGCAAGTGATATATCACCACCAGTTACGAGCCGCGAATAATTATTTTCGCCCGCCGTTAATGAAAAGAGGTTTTCGCCAAGCTGTGCTTTGGTTGTGAATTTCGCAGCTCCCGCACCGGAAAAATCGCCGACCTCAGCGTAGTAGGGGCCTTTGTGGTAATGGATAGTTTCAATAAATTCGGGAATGATAAAGTTTAAGTCGGTGTAGCCTTGCCCATGCCCGTGTGTTCGCATATTGACTGGCATACCATTAACGCTGGTATTAAAGTCAGTGCCATGGTCCAAGTTAAAACCGCGTAAAAAATATTGGTTTGCTTTGCCTGAACCGCTGTGTTGGGTAACCACCATGCCTGGAATAAATTCTAGAATTTCGCCAGTGCGTAAAAGCGGGCGATTAGAAATTTCTTGGCTACCAATAATACCTTCAGATGCGGACGAGGTCTCACCTAACAAATTAACTCTATAGCCTTTGATAAGCACCGAATCAATCGCTAAGTCGCTCAGCGCAATAGTGTCAATAAGTTGATCACTGCTTTGCGCCAACGCGCTCAATAGCGGAGTGAAAAATAAAATAGAAATGTGCGTTTTGTTAAGGTAGTTCATAGGGGCTTCCTTAAATTCGTTGTAAGGTCCATTGCATGGCAACAATCACAATAATGGCTGACAAACCGGTCATGGAATAACGTGCGTACCAGTAGTGTTTACGCAACAACATTAAAATGGGTAAGACTAAAATTACGATAAGCATTTGGCCAATCTCCACGCCGATATTAAATGCGAGTACGGTAAGTGCCTGTTGATCGGCGGGGAGACCTAATTCGCCGAGTGCACCTGCGAAGCCCATGCCGTGCAATAAACCAAAACCAAATGTCAGCCAACCCACTCGTTTAACCACCGGGAAAATATTGTTGAGTGCAGCGAGCGCAACCGAAATAGCAATGCCCACTTCTACCCAGCGGCTGGGTAAGTGAATCCAATTCAGTGCGGTAGCCGTGAGTGTGATGGAATGTGCGAGCGTAAATGCAGTGACAATCCAGGTGGTGTGAACGATTATGTTCTTAACGCTGGTGTTTGATTGCCAAGTATTATGGTTGCGAATCAGCACGCAGCTGAGCAGCAGTGAAAACAAAAATAAAATGTGATCAAAGCCAATCCAAATATGTATTGCGCCTTGCACCACAAATTCTTTAAAGGTTGCAAAGCGGCTGCCTGTTCCTTCATTAAAGGTAATGCTGCGGCTTGCATCAGATAAAATTCTTGGACTCGCGTTTTTTTCATTACTCATACTGAACAAGAGCTTGTGTTGACTATCTATCTCAAAAAAACCGCTATAGCTAAGTGTTGCTGTACCTTTAATCGCACATTGTGCGCGTATGGGAAGTACTAAATAACCTTCATTAAAATGTGTATCCACTTGCCAGTCAGAGTCAATTGCCAGTACGCAATTTTTATCCGCGCGTTTAAGTTGCAAGTTAGCTTGCAAATATTGCGTCACAACTTCAGCTCGGCTTTGCAATTCCTGCCAACGCACTTGGCCGTCTCCATCGATATCAATGCCCACAGCTTGTTCAAGATCATAGAGGCGAACTTGCCATTGGGCTTTAAATACTCCGGTATCGTCAAAGCTGCCATTCAAATAAGCGGTGCTGAGTTGATGGGCGTAACTGATGTTGGTGAAACACAACAACAGCAAACTACTCAGTAAGGAAATGATTTTTTTCATAATTACATTTCCTTTGGCTGATTAAGTTGCCGAGCACGCGCTAATAATTTTTTATCGTTGTACTCACGCGTGTTGGAAAAATTAGTTTGTGCCCAGAAGAGGGCTCTTTCAGGATTGGGCGCAATATCCAAATAATAGGAAGCAAGGTCGCTGGCATGAAGCGAGTCTTGGCGTTGCTCGCGCAATTGAATACGTTCGGTTAATTGCGTTTGCCATTGTGGTTGCAGATTCAGTTTTTTTTCTGCGAGTGCAAGGCGCAATAATAAGGTGTCGTCCATGTCGGGCGCGCTTTTTACAATGGGCGAAAGTTGGGCAATAACCGCTTGCGGATTATTCAGTGCTAATTTTACATCTGCCCATTGCGCTAGATAATTTACGCTGGCGTTGCTCAGGCGAAGCTCTAGCCAATCTTCTGCAACAGCAGGCTCTTGGTTGCGCAAGGCTACATCAGCGAGTAATTGAATAAGCCATGTTGCGCGTTCATCGTTGGGTAGGCCTTCGCGTTTCACCGTGCCAGCAAGTTGTTCATAAGTATTTTTTAAATCATTCGCGTGCAAATAGGAATTTGCTTCCAAGCTGCATGCGGTCACGGTTAACAAGTCTGCCGTGCCGAGTAATTTCAAACAGGCATTGCGTGCGGCAGCAGCTTTATCTTGAATGATAAAAATACGCGCCGCTAATAAGTTGGCATTGATGTTGGATGGGTCTTTTTCTAATACTTTTGCAATAGCATTTTGCGCAATAATAAAATTGTGTTGGTGCTGTTGTACTTGCGCCCACGCAAGCCACAGGTTTGTATCGGGAATATTCTTATCGATTAAAGGTTTGAGCGCGGCTTGGGCTAAACCATAAAAGCGCGATTGCCCCGGTTGCGATGCTTGTGCGAAGTAAGCATTGGCGAGCGCGACCACTGCGGCTGGGTTTTCGGGTTGTAAGCGTGACGCCGTTTTTAATGATTGAACATTATCGTTTGCCGTAGCTGGCCAGTGCGCAATAACTTCATCGTTTGTTTGTGGCGTATAAGGTGCGGCAGTTGCCACATAAAGTGGTGCACACAAAAACAGCATGACTAAAAGTCTGTTCATGATTATTTCCTTATCAGAGCATGATCCTCTGATACAAAGCCCGCTGGAAATTCAGCATTAAAAGTTGAGCAATAAAAGTTCAGCAATGAATGTTCGTGAAAATTGTTTGTAATATTTTGTAAAATCCCCACCATGCTTTTTTAAAACCCCCACCTTCCATGGCGAGGTAAGCTTTTTAGTGGTTAAGGTTTTAACAAATCGTCGTAAGCGTTTGCAGCAGTAACATCTTGGGTGATGTTGCGACTGTTGAGCGGTAGTGGTTTATCACTCGCTGCCTGTTTGAAGGCTTTGCGGCTATATTCGCTAAATGTCACTTGCTGCAAATCGACGGTGATGGTTACGTCTGCTGGAGCCGATAGGCTGTTGCCATCAGAAACAGCGAACGAAAATTTATCGCTGCCGGTGAACTCCGCGCTGGGTATGTACGTGAAGCTCCCATCGCTTTCGAGTTTGAGTGTTCCTTTGGTCGGTGCAACCGCCACCGTAAAGGTGAGCTTGTCCATTTCTGCATCTGAACCCATCAACTTGCCGGTGTAAGTTGTGTCGGCCTGCGCTGTAAATGTTGATGCAGTTGCGGTGGGCGCCATATTTTCTTTTGGCGGTTTTTTGTGGTCGCTACCGCCACAACTGCTTAGCAGTGCGGCGGCAAGACCAAGGGGCAAAATTACGTTTAAATATTTCATTGTCAGCTCCTTATTTTGAGCCTGGCAGTGGATCGGCCAGGTATGGGAAGCTGGTGGATGTCATGCTGGCATTAACGGGAGCGCCGTCCGTAAATGCCACGTTACCTACGCTGGCATCGGCGGGTTTACACAAACCTAAATCTGTATCCACACCGGCTACAGGAATTGGATAACACAGACGACCCATCACAACACGCAACGCAATATCCACAACGTCATCACCTGGGCGACGGCCATTGGGGAAACCTGCCAAGTCATTTCCTGCCACACCGAATGCGGATTGTTTATCTGCCGATGTTGCTGCAATGCCTGTGTTCAAACGCAACATTTCCGATCCGGTCACTTTTGCTAACTGGTTTACACCGGGGAAACCGGTAAGGAATGCGTTGACCAAATCGTTACGTGGGAAGTTGGTGGGAGCGAGGGTTTTCAGGTTTGCGCCGAGCGTGGTATTCACCGCATCTTTAAACAGAATGTTGAGCAATTCCGGTAAGGATGGATGCGTTACGTAATCGATAAATTGCCCGTCATCTTTCGGCTCGGATGTTGAGAATTTATCTTTGTCTTTCAAACCAATCACTAATTCATTCACGAGCGGATTACCCAAACGCGACACTTGAGTCCATGCACCGCCGTTGACTTCAGTTTTATTGAACGCAGCATTAGGGTTGAGAATGCGTGCTTGCGGCAAGCTTGCGGTTGTCCAAGTACCAATTACGCCGTTACCGCTGCCAGTCAAACAGGCCTTGGGAATTTCCAACGCAATTTCAGTCACGTTTTTAAAACGCAATTCATCATTGTTCATGCTTTGGGTAATGCCGCCGGGGAACCCTTTGCCATCGCCAGCACCGGGCGCGCTATCGCCTTCTACCGGAACATAATTGACGAGGTCGAAGGTTTTACCGAGGTTAACCACAAAGGGATCTTTGCGTTGACCAACGAAAACCTTACCGGTGGTTGAACAACCCGGAATCGTAATGTCGTGGATAAATGTGTTGGCGTAGGCCTTGTAGTTAGCGGTAGAGCCGAAGGTTTTAGTACCGACAAAATCCAGCGGTTTGGCAAAGGAGCTGCTGCCGGTTGTAGCATTTTTAATATCAGAACGCGTACCCGTACGGCGATTGCCTGATACGACTTGCAAGGTATAAGACTCGCTAAAGTTTACATTGGCTTCATTGCCAGCACTGACACCACCGACATTTTTCAGTGGCACGGCGACTGATTTGGTGGCGCCTGCTGTGCCAACCATTAGTTTCACACCATCACCGCCTGCCAACATTTGGCTAAAGCGGAAATCGAACGTCAGGTCTTCCATCGCATCGCCATTGTTATCGACGTGGATGCTGTAAAGCGCGTTCGGGTCCATCGCAAAATAGTTGGGGCCGCCGTAAGCGTCTTGCAGCGGAACATAGTTGGCGACCAAGGTTACATAGTTGCCGCGCCCAGCTTCGTAGCTGTTAAACGCGTAAAAGTCGGAAGAATCCACCGCAGGGCTGCGCGTGATATTCGGTGCTTCGCGGTGGCTGGATGCCATGGAATGGCTGGTAAGGAGACTGGCACATAGAGTTGTTATAACGGCCGATAGGTATTTAATTTTCATGGGTAGATCCTTTGTGAATGGTGCAATGGGTCGCGTGAGTTACGCGAGGGTTCGTTTAACTTGCACATCACAAACGGATCAACTGAGGTTTTGGATTCAGAAATTTGAATAAAAGTGAAAATAGTTTTTTGGCAGGCTTAGAGAGTAGAGGGTTATGTTGGTTTAGTTGTCAGATTTGAATGTAAGAGGGAGTCGTCATCCTCGCGCAGCGGGGATCCAGCTTTTGATTGAGATCTGTTAACGGCTGGATCCCCGCTGCGCGAGGATGACGACTCCCTTCTTAAGTGATTTTCATACGATCTTAAGCAAGGCGCACGCGGGTGAACCACGTTTGAGCCAAGTTTAAATCGTTACGATCTGCGCTACATAAAGCACTTTGGTGGGTTGTCCGTTTGGTGATCCTCCTAAAGGCTCTTGGCTTACTGCCAGTGCTGCCACTTTTACCTGATCCAAAAGTACATTGCGGGGCAGGGTTAGCTTGCCCTTCTTAGGTAAAAGACCCAGTGATACCGGTGGGCGACCGTCTGCTGCAACCATCCACAATTCATAATCCTGATCAGGAGCAGCTTTCAGGTTATCGGTAGCGCTAATGGAAAGCTCATTTTTACCCAACTCAATCGACCACAGCGCTTCGGCCTTTTCCGTTTGCACCACAGCAATTTGAGTTTGTAAGCGCTCGCTTGGCGCTTTGGGTTGCACAACAAATACAGCCAATACCAGCGCTGCGGCCGTTGCTGCACCTGTGAGCCATTGCCAAGTCCGAACGCTGGTGGGTTTAGTGCGCGCTTGCGGTAAATGCACAACATTCGCAGGTAATTCACCTTGGTCGAAGCCCAGTTGGCGTTGGATTTTTTGCCAAAGTTCAGGGCTGGGTGCAACTGCAGGCAGGCTTGCGCCCAAGCTGTTCAGCCGGCTTTCCCACTGCCAGAGTACGTGGCGCAAACTGCGATGCTGCATCAAAAGACGCTGAAAGCGAATGCGAGCGCGGCCATGCAGTGTGCCTAAAACGTATTCTGAGGCGAGCGCATTTTTACGTTCTTCCGTTAAGTAATTCATAGTGTGTTATGTCTCTTCACGATGTTAGATCGGCGTTTGTCTTTCACGACTCTATGCACTTTTTTAAACGTTCAAGCCCACGGCGGATCCAGGTTTTCACCGAACCCAGAGGCGAACCGGTGTGATCACACACTTCGCTGTGAGTAAGGCCGCGGAAGTACGCCAGTTGAATAACGGCACGTTGTTGGCCCTCGAGTAAGTCCATACATCGGTCAATCAGCGCACGATCGCGTTCGGCGTACAGCTCCTTTTCAGGGCTGTGCTCGTCTTCCCCCTCCTCGGCGTCCTCATCACTTTCACGCCGACTTTTTGCGGCGCGCAGCATATCCAGGGCTCGGTAGCGGACGATGGTGCTCATCCAGGTCAATACGTTGCCTTTTTCCTGCTGGTAATCCCCAGCGTTGTGCCAAATACGGACAAACGCCTCTTGTACGGCTTCCTCCGCCAAGTCTCGTCGTCGCAGCATTTGTAGGCTAATGGCGTAGAGTTTTCCCGCCGTGTGTTTGTACAACTCCTCAAAGGCGAGCCGGTCGCCTTGCGCCGTTGCACTTAAAAGCCGTAAAGCCTGTTGGTTCGTATCCATAAACGTCTGGTTCTCATTATCGTGATGATCATTTTAGGCCCGAGCGGAGCCCATTCAGTTCCATTACGGATGAAAAGGGTTATTGGATTCGGGTTATGAGGATATTTTTTAAAAGTGTGCGGCAGCAACATAGTTGGGCTGCGCAAGGGAAATCTTGACGGCGCAACCCAAAGTGGATTGCGCTTGCGAGAAGACTATAAAAGTGCGGATACCGTTTTGGATACGTTTAAGGCGCCTTCCTGAATTTCTGCAATCACCGAAGAGACTTGGGTGATTTGACGATTACTCAGCTCTGCGCTGTTTTTTACGATGCTCATACGTTCAGTCACGGTGCCGGTAAGCGCTTCGTTGGCGCTGACCACCTGCTCAATTTCAATGGTGGATTGACTCGTGCGACCGGCAAGTTGCCGAACCTCGTCTGCTACTACGGCAAATCCTCGTCCCTGTTCACCTGCGCGCGCGGCTTCGATGGCGGCGTTCAAGGCGAGTAGGTTCGTTTGGTCGGCAATGCCGCGAATGGTTGACACTATGGCGCCAATATTTCGCGATTGCTCATTAAGCTTTTGCAGAAACTCATTCGCTTGGCCTACCTGATCCACAATGGAGTTAGATACCTGAACAGATTGCGCAAGCAAATCTGCTCCTGTTCCCGCGATCGCGGCAGTATTTTCGGCGGTTGTAGACGACATCTTTGCCGCACTGGTGACGGCTTCATTTCGCTCGATACGGGCGGTAATGTCGCTGGCAAATTTAATCACCTTAACCACCATCCCTTTAGCGTCCAAAATTGGGTTGTAAGAGGCTTCTAGCCAAACACTGCGACCCCGCGCGGTGCGCCGCTGGAACTGGCCAGAACTAAATTTTCCACGCGAAAGTTGCTGCCAAAAATCGGGATTTTGTTTGTAAAAATCGTCATCGCAAAAGAGCCGATGGTGCCTGCCCGCAATATCGTCGAGCCGGTAACCCATCAAATCTAAAAAGTTTTTGTTGGCAGTGATGATCTCGCCCTCGGGCGTGAATTCAATCGTCGCCATGGATCTGTCTAGCGCTTGGCTGATGTAAGTAAGATTCTGATGTTGTTCATGATCTTGCGTCACATTGGCTGCAATCTTGTAGATGTGTGTGAGCTGACCCTGTTCGTTACTCACGGGAAAGTAAGTTGCCTCCAGCCATACTTGTTCGCCATTTTTCTTTTTGCGAAGAAATGTGCCCTTGTGATTACTTTTGTTGCGCAGGGACTGCCAAAAGTCTGCGTACTGGGGGGTGTTCACGTAATCCGGCGGGCAAAACATACGGTGATGCTGGCCTTGGATATCCCGCAAGTCATAACCCATGACCGATAAAAATAATGGGTTGGCGGAAATAACGCTGCCGTCGGGTTTGAAGGAAATGGTTGCAACATTGGATTCAATGGCGTTAATCAGGGCGACATGTGCCCCAAGCGCGAGCTTACATTCATCTAAAGCTTTGTTGTCTCTGAAAAACATCATACATTTACCGGGAATTGGAAAGGTGCTTTTGTACAGCAGGGTTTCGATATAACGACCAAGAAAGGTGGGTTTTCCAGGATGCTGTGGCATCTCATTTTCATATTTAAGGCTAGCTGAGAAATGTAAACTTACAAAGGTTGTGGTTATTATTTTGTTGATTTATACGACGGCCAACGACCGCGTTAAGTGATAAGCCAAACGCCGAGTGTTAGAAAATTAAGTATAAATACGCGGTTAGCCCCAGAAATGTGTGGAGCTAACCTCTTACAGATTGAATGCAGATCTACCTTGGTTGGCCAGTAGACGAATTAGGTTGGTTACTGTCTCCCATGCCTTGACGCGCCTGATCCTGAATTTGCTGCTCCTGTAAAAAACCAGCAATCGCAGACATCTCAGAGGCTTTTTGAACCGCTTGCATGACGGAATCACTGGCGATTGTCCATTCCACAAAGCGTGGAGTGGGTTCGATTTCAGTTCGCATTTCTGCAGCCAAAGCGCTTCTTGCAACACCTGAACTCAGTTTGGTTTGCCATGTTTTTGCCCACTCAGCCATTTTTGGATCACGGCTGTTGCGCGACATTAAATCCAACGTGGCTTCTGTTTCAGGTATTTGTTTTAAATAGGCATGGCTCAATGCAGCGGCTCTTAGGTAGCTGCTGACTTCAGGCGCAAGTTTTCGAGCTTTGATGGCAGCGTTTAAGGTTTCTTCTGTTGGCATTTCTTGCGCAAGAAGGCCGGCTTGGAAATAAGCGTATTGAGTTTCTGCGGACGCTGGGTTCTGATTGCGTGCTGTTAGCAAATTATGTTGCGCCGTTTTTAAATATTCTTTTTTCTCATCGCCTTGGCTGAGAGTTGCTAGCTTAAGCTGGGCTGTTCCCAACAAATAAAATGCTTCAGCGTTATCGCCTTTGGCGGTGGAGGTCAGGTAAGGCAAAGTGCTTTTTGCATCGCCCCAATTAATTTGCGCACGGCTCAAAATAGTTTGCGCGTAGTCACTCGTGGGATACTTTTTAGCTTCGGTGTTAATGTCTTGCAGCAACGATTTGCCAACCGCTGGAGTAGGGCAGGCTTTTATTGCAGCGTCGGCTAACGCTAATTTATTCGCGGAAATAGGTAAGCTGCTAAATTGAATATCTTGACCTGCTCCTGCGGTTAAATTGAGTTTCAAACCCTCGGCGGATTTACGTTTGTATTTCCACAAAAAATTGCTAAGTTTTTTTACAGGAAAACCAAAGCTTTGCTCGAAAGCTTTGGTTTGTTCCATGCCCGTTGCTACTAACTGATTGTAAGCACGAAAGTGTTGGATGTTTTCGTTAGACGACAGAATATAATGCGTAAGCGCCCAAGCCCGCGCTTGGAACTCCAAACGCACACCAGCTTCGCCACCAATGTTGTGTCCCTTGGTTTCGTTGTCGAGCAAAATATCTTTGTAATCCAAACTGTAATAGGTATTACCACCGCTGATATACATTAAATAATCGCGAATACTTTGCGGTGGAATTCCTAACACTGTTTCGGAATCTGAAAAGCGGGTGTTGGCAAAATATTGCGCAAAGCCATCGATATACCAGTTAGGGCTGCGTATATCGGTATGGTGATAAAGAAAATGTCGCGCATAAGCTTCAAAAATATAAGACAAGCCTTCGTTTTCCGGCTGCTTTTCGAGCGGCACATCGTGATTGGTTCCGTAATACATGTGCGAAGCAAATGCCTGAACGCCTTGGGTACAGCTGTTGTACATTCCTATGGCGTAGGAAGGTTGCTCCTTATCGATTTTTTTTAAATCTTTAATATTGGATTGGTAATAAAGTGTGAGCTTTGGTTCTGCATCTATAGAGGCGTCAGGTTTTGCATAGAGGCGCAATAAATAGTCAAAACGCTCGAGCTTGTTGATCAGCTGATTGACATGCTCGCGCTTGGTATCCGAATAAACAATAAAGTGCGGGCTTTCAGCGCGGAACCAATCGGATTCACGTTGCTGCCCGTTGATCACAACTTCGGCAACCTCTTTTTGTTTGGAAGATGTAAGTGCAGTAGTCTGAGCTGTTGTGTTCACTGAAACCAGCAAACCGGAAATAACTATTGAGAGTGGGTAAATAATTCCCTTCATATCCTTACCTTTTGTCGTTGAAAATTAATTATTGTTTCGGCTGATGAATCAGCTCGGGCAGAGCTTTTGGTGTACGAATGCGTAATGTTTTTTGCCTTCCGAGTTCGCCTTGCAGAATGTCGATATTACCTTTCGGCGTTTTAAACAGTTTACTAAACCATTTGATGATGTGTTCGTTGGCTTTGCCATCGACAGGCGGGGCGGTGATGCGTATTTTTAGGCGGTCGCCGTGTATGCCGACAATCTCGTCGTTAGCGGCTTTGGGTTGAAAATGGCAGTGGAGAATTAAATCCTCCCCCTGCCAGCTATAAAAAGTCGTGCTCAATTAAAAACCGAAACCTAATCCAGGAATCATTCCCACCGATTGCGCGAGGGCAGGCAACACGAAACCGCGAATAATGTGCAGCACCATAAAAAAGATAATGGGCGATAAATCCAATACACCGAGGGGTGGCAAAATTTTGCGGAAGGGTGCCATAACCGGGTCGATGATTTGATTGAGCAAACGCAATGCAGGATTGTGGCTTTGGGGCGCGATCCAACTTGCGATGATCATAATAATCGTGCCCCAGTAATAGAAGGTCACAAGCAACCCCAAGAGCGCGACTGCGGCCCACAAAATGACTAAAGCAACATTAACCATGCCGTAACCGGCGATGACTAAAACCACTTCAAACAAAATAGTTTGCAGAACCAGCGCTAACACCAACGCGGCCCAGTCAATGCCAAAAAATCCGGGGATAATTTTGCGCAGGGGCACGAGCAGTGGGTTGGTATATTTCACCAAGGCTTTGCTCAGCGGGTTGTAATAATCCGCGCGCACAACTTGCGCTAAAAAACGCAGCAACACCAAGCTCACGTAAAGCGTGCCCAAGGTACTAATAACGTAAATGGCAATTTGAGCCAGTGTTTGCATAATCAAATCTCTTTCGTAAAAAACTTATTTGCCCAACAGCTCTGACAACTCTACTGCGCGATTGGAGCAAGCGGTCATGGCGCGGCTAAACATAGCGCGAATTTGGTCGTTCTCAAAGGAGTTAATTGCCTGCTCGGTGGTTCCCTTGGGCGATGTTACGCGGCGGCGAAGTTGTGCGACCTCTTCGGAGCTTTGCTTCGCTAAGATGGCGGCGCCCAAGGCGGTTTGCAAGGTCAGCTCGGTGGCGGATTCGCGGCTAAGCCCCAATTCCACGCCCGCGTCGATCATGGCTTCCATCACCAAGAAGAAATACGCAGGGCCGGAGCCTGATACCGCGGTTACGGGGTTAATTAAGGCTTCGTCATCTACCCATTGCACAATACCAACCGCACCGAGAATGGTGTTGGCGGTAGATTTTTGCACAGGGCTTACGTGCGCGTTAGCAAACAACCCGCTGGCACCCACACGCAATTGCGAAGGCGTATTCGGCATGCAGCGTACGATGGCTTGGTCTGCTCCCAGCCAGCTCGCCATGCTCGCGGTGGTGATACCGGCCGCCAAAGAGATAATTAACGGCTTGTGCGCGAGCGAGTTCGCCAAGCCTTGGCAAACCTCTTTGAGCATTTGGGGCTTAACCGCCAGCACAACCACGTCTGCCGTGCTCGCTGCAGCTTGGTTATCGGTAGTGACGTTAATTCCATATTCCGCAGCTACCCGATCCAGTGTTTCCTGGCGCGGGCCACTCGCCACTATGTTGATACGTTTGAATCCCTCGGCCAATAGGCCGCCGATAATGGCTTTCGCCATGTTTCCGGCACCAATAAAGGCAATTTTGGGTGAGCTGTTGTTGAGAATAGACATGGTTGAATTCCAATTATTTTTAACAATAAAGCATGGACTTTAGGCTTGTGTTCTAGCGCCGAAGATATCTGTGCCGACTCTAACCATAGTTGAACCTTCGGCAATTGCTGCTTCCAAGTCGCCGGACATCCCCATAGAGAGGGTGTCTACTGCGTGTCCTTGTGCTTTTAGGTCTTCTAATGCGCACTTCAATTTCGCAAAAGCGGCATGCTGCTGCGCCGGATTATTGCTGGCCGCAGGAATGGCCATAAGCCCACGTAACTGCAATCGGGGAAGCTGGCTTACCGCATGGGCTAAGGCAGGTAATTCCTGTAGCGTCACGCCCGACTTGGTGTTTTCGTCGTCTAGATTTACCTGCAAACACACTTGTACAGGTGGCAAATTATCCGGGCGTTGATCATTTAGGCGCTGCGCCACTTTTTCCCGGTCTATACTGTGGATCCAAGCAAAATTTTCGGCAATGGGGCGTGTTTTGTTGGATTGGATGGGGCCGATAAAGTGCCATTGAATATCGTGCAGGGCCACCAATTCAGATTGTTTTTCTAGTGCCTCCTGTAGGTAATTTTCGCCAAAGTCGCGCTGACCGCAGGCATAAGCGTGGGCTATGGCTTCCGCTGGTTGTGTTTTGCTCACAGCGATCAAGCGCACATTTTTAGCGTCCCGCCCCGCTGCTAGCGCTGCCCGATGAATGCGCGCGGTGACTTTCGCGAGCGCCTCAGCTATGGTGTGATTAACTGACATATGCATAATAATGTGACGAATTCCCGCAAGCATCAATGCTAGCTGCGCACTCTAGATAAAAAGCATCAGCTAACAGAATAAAATAAAGTTGTTCTTAAATAAGGTAGCTCTATGGATATCACCGAACTCTTAGCCTTCAGCGCCAAACAGGGCGCGTCAGACTTGCACCTTTCTGCGGGTTTACCGCCAATGATTCGTGTTGATGGCGATGTTCGCCGCATCAATTTACCGCCGATGGAACATAAACAAGTCCACGGTTTGATTTACGACATTATGAATGACCGGCAGCGTAAGGACTACGAAGAATTTCTGGAAACCGATTTTTCGTTTGAGGTGCCCGGCGTAGCTCGCTTTCGTGTGAACGCATTTAACCAAAACCGCGGTGCTGGTGCCGTGTTTCGTACCATTCCTTCCAAAGTGTTAACCATGGAAGAGTTGGGTATGGGCAACGTGTTCCGCGATATTTGCGCGGTACCGCGTGGATTGGTTCTCGTAACAGGGCCAACGGGTTCGGGCAAATCCACCACACTCGCCGCCATGATCGATTACATCAACGACAATAAATACGAACACGTGTTAACCATTGAAGACCCGATTGAATTCGTACACGAATCCAAAAAATGTTTGGTCAACCAGCGTGAAGTTCACCGCGACACCCACGGCTTTAACGAGGCCTTGCGCTCTGCGCTCCGCGAAGACCCGGACATCATCTTGGTGGGTGAGATGCGCGACCTTGAGACGATTCGTTTGGCGCTGACAGCAGCCGAGACCGGCCACTTGGTGTTTGGTACGCTGCACACCACATCAGCCGCAAAAACAATCGACCGTATTGTGGACGTGTTCCCCGCGAACGAAAAATCCATGGTGCGTTCAATGTTATCTGAATCATTGCAGGCAGTAATTTCGCAAACATTGATGAAGAAAAATGGCGGCGGTCGTGTTGCGGCGCACGAAATTATGCGCGGTACCTCTGCGATTCGTAACTTGATTCGTGAAGACAAAGTTGCACAAATGTATTCGGCGATTCAAACCGGTGCTTCCGTCGGCATGCAGACCATGGATCAATGTTTGGCAGATTTGGTTGCACGCAGAATTATCAGTCGCGAAGCTGCACGCTCGAAAGCAAAAATGCCCGAAAATTTCTAAACAGAAATTTCCTGAAAAACGTACATACACAAGTAGGCACAGGTTATGGATTTTGATCGTTTATTGGCACTGATGGTAGAAAAAGGCGCGTCGGATTTATTTATCACCGCTGGAGTTCCGCCTTCAATGAAATTGCATGGCAAGGTTGTGCCTGTTACCGCAACACCACTCGCGCCAGAAAAAGCGCGAGAGCTAGTGTTAAGTGTGATGAACGAAAAACAGCGCAATGAATTTCTTGAAAACAAAGAACTCAATTTTGCGGTGAGCGCGCGCGGAATTGGTCGTTTCCGTGCAAGTGCATTTTACCAACGCAATCTTGCGGGCATGGTGTTGCGTCGTATTGAAACCAATATTCCGAAAATTGATGATTTGGGTTTGCCCGATATCGTAAAAGAATTGGCGATGACCAAACGCGGGTTAATTATTTTTGTGGGCGCGACAGGTACTGGTAAATCCACGTCGCTCGCTTCCATGATCGGTCACCGCAATCGCAATTCCAAAGGCCACATTATTTCTATTGAAGATCCGATTGAATTTATACATCAACACGAAGGTTGCATTATTACGCAGCGTGAAGTGGGTATTGATACAGAATCATTTGAAGTTGCATTGAAAAATACCTTGCGCCAAGCGCCGGATGTCATTTTGATTGGTGAGGTGCGCTCGCGTGAAACCATGGATCACGCCATCGCCTTCGCCGAAACTGGACATTTATGTTTGTGTACATTGCACGCCAACAACGCGAACCAAGCGCTTGACCGCATTATTCACTTTTTCCCCGCCGACCGTCACCGCCAGTTGTGGATGGATTTGTCGCTCAACTTAAAAGCCATCGTGGCACAACAATTAATCGCCACGCCTGATGGGCAAGGCCGTCGTGCTTGTTTGGAAATTCTTATTAATACTCCACTCGCACAAGATTTAATTCGCAAAGGTCAGGTGTCTGACTTGAAAGAGTTAATGAAAAAATCTACCGAGCTCGGCATGCAAACCTTTGATAAGGCTTTGTACGATCTTTACGACAACGGCGAAATCACTTACGAGGATGCGCTTCTTCACGCAGACTCGCCTAACGATTTACGTTTGATGATTAAACTGGGTTCAGAAACAGATGCGAATTATTTAAATAACGCCGCGGATAGTTTGTCTATCGATAACGATGATCGGAATAACCGCGGGAAGATGTTCTAACATATCATAGAAAAAGAGGCAGCTTGATCATGCTGAAAAAAACAATAAGTCTATCAAGTGTTTTAGTTTGCTCTCTTGCAGTCGCTGATGATTCAGCAGAAGTGAAAGCTCTCAAAAAAGGTATGCCACAGGATGTGGCTGCGATTATTGGTAGAACCGTAGAATGTAATTATTGGTTGGGGGAGGATACAACCAATAAAGCACGGGCTGAAAAAGTTAATCAAGCCCTGCAAAGGTTGCAATGCGAAGCGCTGGAAAAAGACCAAGCCAATATCGCAAAAATCCACCAAAATAATTATGAAGTGAAAATGCGCATACAAAAAGCGAAAGAATTGTTTTAGCTGCTTTCGGTTTAATTATTTCGCTCAAGCCAACTTTCTAAAATGAGTCGTGCGGCAATGCAATCCACAGGATTTTTTTTATAATCCTGTGAGCCACCGCGGCTCATCACTTCTCCTTTTGCTTCAAAACTGGTGAGTCGCTCATCTACCATTTCGGTTTTGACGCCGAAACGGCCATTGAGGCGATTTGCAAATTTTTTAGCGCGTGCGCTAAGTTCACTTTCGGTGTCGTCCATATTCAGAGGTAGGCCTACTAGCACGAGGTCTGGTTTCCATTCTGCAATTATTTTTTCAATGTGCGTCCAATCAGGAATGCCATCTTTTGCTTTTAGAGGGGTGAGTGGTCGTGCTGATGAGGTGATGGTTTGGCCCACGGCAACACCAATATTTTTAGTGCCGTAATCAAATGCGAGCAGCGTTTTAATCGTCATAAAATTCAATTGTTGAGCTTTTGAAGTGCTTTGTCGTTTGCCAATTCCTCGCCAACCCACAGCACAATTTTGCGGGCACCAGCGCCCAATCCCAGTTCCCTAAAAATGCGTTCTTCAACTTCGCTCAACCCACCTTCATTCATTTCCATTGGCTGGATTAATAAACGTGGGCTAGCGCCTAACCATGTCTTGGTGCTTTTAATGGCTTGCGTTAAACATTGAACAGCCGGTGAAAAGGCGCCGACTAACAAGCGCGTGCTGGTAAAGGGTGTATCGGGCATGAACATCTGGGCAGGTAACGCGTTGGAAAGGTTCTTGATAACTATTTTATTTTTGTAAATTTTTACGTAAAACTTTGCACCCAACAAACGTTTCAGCATAGCTCGATCCTAGCGGTTTCTTTTATTTAAGCGTGCCCTGCAACATTGGAAATTAAGTTCACGTCAATTCCTAAGGCTTGTGCAGCGGCAGTCCAGCGTTGCTCAAAAGGCGTATTAAAAATTATGTGTTTACTGGCCGGCACGGTGAGCCAAGAGTTGGCGACAATCTCCGCTTCCAGTTGGCCTTCACCCCATCCAGCGTAGCCCAGCGCAATCAGATATTCTTTCGGCCCTTGGCCTTCTGCGAGCGCTGAAATGATGTCGCGTGATGCGGTAAGACTAATTTCTGGCGAGACTTTCAAAGTGGACTGCCATTCTGAATCACTACTGTGAATGACAAAACCGCGTTCTTGTTGAACGGGGCCACCCGCGACGACAGGTTGATGACCTTGTCCTGCTGCTGCTTTTAAATCCATTTGCGCAAAGATTTCGTGCAGTGTCATGGGCATGGGATTGTTGATCACAATACCCATAGCGCCTTCGCTGGAGTGTTCGCAAATGTAGGTAACGCTGTGGACAAATGAGGAATCTTGCATGCTCGGCATGGCAATCAAAAAGTGATTGCATAAGCTGCCGGGTACAAGCTCAACGGTATCGATATCGGTGGAGATATGTTTTTCGGTCATGACCTGAGTATTGAGGCAACAGCAGCGGAAAACAAGTAAAACCTGCGATTTGTGATTTATTGGTCGCTGGTGGTGATGTTGTTGGGCTCAAATCGCACGTAGCGAATAATTTTTAAACGGTCGATTTGGCGGCTGATTTCGGGCGGAAACTTCGCGTAGGGTGCGGCAAGGCGAACGATCTGCCGCGCCGAATCGTCCAGAATACGGCTGCCGGATGAGAGCGCAACTAAGACTTCTTCCACACTGCCGTCCGGTCTCAAGGTAACACTCAACATCACGCGGCCAGTGATATTTCTGGCGAGTGCCTCGCTCGGGTAATTCTTGGTGCCAACGCGCTCAAACTTTTCGCTCCATTTAATGAGGTATTCCGCATCGAAAGACTCTTTGGCAGAGACTGCCGTGAGCGTACGGATGCGCGGGCGCTTGGCGTATTCCTGCTTTTGCTTATCAAGCCGGGCCTGAAGGCTGGCGATTTCACTCGTCACCGCCGTCTGGTTTTCAAGCAATCCTTTACGTTTCTCTTTTTCCTCTTGCGTGTTAGGGCTTTGTAGATCGCTCAGTTTGAATTCACTCAAACCTGTTGTGGTGATAATTTGCTGCTGCTTTTTCTGAGCTGTGGAGGTTTCTGCTATCTGCGGCATGGGGTTGACATTGCGAACTTGTGTATCCGCAAATTCAGCGTGTTTTTCGGTGGTCAGTTGGCGGGCCTTTTCTTCGGTGCCGCTGCCTTCTTGGTTGTGTTGCGCTAGAAAATCAGCCTCTTTGGGCGCCTTCATGGATTTGTGTGTGGCCAGCGTGACTTCAATCGTTTGTGAGCCTTTAGCGGCCGGCGGCATTTTGAAGGTCACGCCCAAAATAATAAGGGCGTGAATCGCTATGGCGACAAACAGCGTAAAGCTCAAGCGGTCGCCAGCATCAACTGGCTTAGCTTGAAAGTCATCCATGTCCATCGCAGCGGCTGAACTCACAGTGATGAATCCGGTTGTGGTTGCTTGCGGCGGGCAATGGCGCTCATCAGCAAGTCACCAATATTAGTGCCATAGGCTTTGTCGATTTCGCGCACACAAGTGGGGCTGGTAACGTTGATTTCGGTGAGGTATTCGCCAATAACGTCCAAGCCGACAAACAGCAAGCCTTTTTCGCGCAAGGTTGGAGCCACTTGATCGACGATCCAGCGATCTTGATCGGACAAGTGTTGCGCTACGCCTGTACCGCCTGCCGCCAAGTTCCCACGGGTTTCGCCTTTGGCTGGAATACGCGCGAGGCAATAGGGAACGGCTTCACCGTCAATGACCAAAATGCGTTTATCGCCTTCGGTGATCTCAGGAATGTAGCGCTGCGCCATAATTGTTTGGGTGCCAATACTCGTGAGCGTTTCAAGAATCACCCCCACGTTCGGGTCGTCCTGTTTGCAACGGAAAATGCGGCTACCGCCCATGCCATCTAAGGGCTTGAAGATGACATCATTATGTTGTTGATGAAAATCGCGCAGCCGTGCTGCGTCCCGGCTGACTAATACCGGCGGGCAGCATTGCGGGAATTGTGTTGCAAAGACTTTTTCATTGCAGTCGCGCAGGCTGCGCGGATCGTTGACGATAAGCGTTCCCTTTTTTTGGGCTGCTTCCAAAATGTAAGTGCTGTACACAAATTCGTTGTCGAATGGCGGATCTTTGCGCATGAGGACGACATCAAGCTCGGCTAATGCTCGATCTTCAGAGGCACCGAGGCAGAAGAAATCGTCCGGATCGGCGCGAACGCTGAGGCTGCGCGTGTGGGCGCGCGCCTCACCTTGCAGTAAATAGAGATCGCTTTGCTCCATATAAGACAAACTCCAACCCCGCGCTTGCGCCGCTAGCAATAAGGCTAGGGTGGTGTCTTTGTGGTATTTGATGTTCGCGATGGGGTCCATGACTACGCCGACAGATAGCGTCATTAAAGAATCTCACTGAGGGATTTGCGGTTGTTAGAAAAGCGGCCTAAAGTTAAGACCTAAGGGCCGTTAATGCAAGGGTGTCGCGCACACTTTTACGACAGAATCATAAGGACATAAAGATTAAAACTAATAACACATTGCTTATAGTTTCAAGTAGTTATGGCTAAACCTTAAAAACTATGTTAAAAGTTTGTCGCGCATATGTTTAATACTATAATTTCGCGGCGCAAGATTTTTCGCTAATCAACCTGTTAAAGCGCAATTCACTAATTCTGGCGCATAACAAAGGCAAAGGTCAGAGAGTATGGACGTAAGTTTAGAAAGCTTGAAAGTAATGGTTATTGACGACAGTAAGACCATTCGCCGAACGGCAGAAACCCTATTAAAAAAAGCTGGATGCATGGTGATCACCGCAACTGACGGTTTTGATGCCCTCGCAAAAATTGCTGACAGCCGCCCCGATATTATCTTTGTTGACATTATGATGCCGCGCCTTGATGGCTACCAAACCTGCGCGTTGATCAAAAATAACAGTGAGTTCAAATCCACCCCCGTCATTATGCTATCCAGTAAAGACGGCTTATTCGACAAGGCCAAGGGCCGTATCGTGGGTTCGGACCAATACCTCACCAAGCCCTTTAGCAAAAGCGAACTTCTGGATGCTATCGAAACTCACGTCAAGCACGTGAAAGCGTCCTGATTCGCTTGAAGGCATTTGTAAACTCCAAAGGATTACCAACTCTAACACTAACGATTTAACCTGGAGCAGCTATGGCTCGTGTACTGATTATTGACGACTCGCCAACTGAAACTTACAAACTTACTACCATGCTAGAAAAAAGTGGCCACGTTGTGCTAACGGCTGAAAACGGCGAAGCTGGTGTTGCCATGGCAGTTAAAGAGCGTCCGGATTTGGTGTTGATGGACGTGGTTATGCCTGGTCTTAATGGCTTTCAGGCAACTCGTCAATTGTCCAAGTTGCCTGAAACCGCGCACATTCCGGTAATCATAGTAACCACAAAAGACCAGCAGACCGACCGCGTATGGGGTATGCGCCAAGGTGCCAAAGCTTATTTGTCCAAACCCATTACGCCAGATGTTCTCATGTCGGCAATGGCAGAGGTAATGGGTTAACAAAAGGTTGGCCTTACCTGTAAGCCTTTTAAAGCAACACACAATAATGAAATTCCGTGGATCACCTGACCCTTGGTGCCAGAGCTGTCCCGGATAATATGGATGCTGTTATGTCAGAACCTCAAGCAGCCTTCGAG
The DNA here is from genome assembly GCA_964581625.1 of uncultured Cellvibrionaceae bacterium. Lineage (GTDB taxonomy): Bacteria > Pseudomonadota > Gammaproteobacteria > Pseudomonadales > Cellvibrionaceae > Cellvibrio. Next base: position 27,822 of record CAZOPE010000004.1, on the reverse strand, counting down.
GCGCTTCTCGACCTAGCCCAACGCAGCCGTGCCGCTGCGCGCGGTCTGCCAGCGCAAACCGATATTCGCCCTCAATGGAGCGGTATAGGTTTTTCGCTAATGGGCAGCCGCTTTGTTGCGCCCATTGGTGAAGTATCGGAGATGCTCGAAGTTCCCAACTATACGCATTTGCCCGGGGTGCAGCCTTGGGTTAAAGGTGTTGCCAACGTGCGTGGCCGCCTCTTACCTATTTTCGACCTTGCTGCTTATTTTGGTGATCGCCTTATCGGTGGCCGTAAGCAGCGGCGGGTATTGATTTTGGAAACCGAAACACTTTACTCAGGCCTTATGGTCGATCAAGTGTTTGGTATGCAGCATTTTCCCATGGATGAATACAGCGAGCAGGCGGGAACCGTAGCGGAAAACATATTGCCTTTTGTAACAGGGAGCTATCCTGCTAGCGAGCATGTGTGGTCGCTATTCAGGCCTGCTTTGCTGGCAGAAGATCCGCGTTTCATCAACGCGGCTAAGAGTTAAGGATTGAGGTTAAAGGTACAGAATTAAAAGCGAGTGAGTGAGAGATTCCCGGATTTAAGTTCTCGTAGATAAAAATTAAAACGCTGAGTCGGTAGGAGTAATTTTAGATGAAAGCAGATTCCAAAAGTGTTTTTGGTGCTCACAAAACCAACCCGGGTATTTTCTACTCGGTGGTGGTGGGCGGTCTGTCGCTGGTGGCGTTTATCGCCTCCTTGGTGATCGTGTATAACGACGGAGTTAAGGATCAGAACAACCTTCAGCAAATCGCTGAATTGCGTGCTCAGGCCTACCGACTCACTTCACTGTCCCGCGATGCAACTTCGGGTAGTGAAAAGGCCTTTGGCGAATTGGCGGGCGTGGTATCCAAAATGGATGCCTCCTGGAACCAGTTGCACTCCAACGAGCGCGCCATGAGTGAATTGAAAACCCAGTTTGACGCCTACGGTGCCATTTGGGGCCGCGCTAAAAACAACGCTCAGGACATTGTTAAAAACAAAGACCTGATCGTAACGCTCAACGGCGTAGGTAAAACCTTGAACGCCAACCTCCCCAGTTTGCAATCTGAACACCGTAACATCGTGGAGATTTTGCTGGATACTAAAGCGCCTGCCGATCAGGTATCAGACGCGCAGTTGCAATCCTGGATTGCTGAACGTATCGGTCGTAACGTGGACAAGATGCTTCGTGGTGACGCCGACGCGGCACAGGCTGCGGATCAGTTCAATACCGATGCCAACGTTTATGGTCGTATGCTGCGCGGTATGAAGGAGGGTGACTCCATGATGCACATTTCGCGTGTGAGCGATGCAAGCGCGCGTTCGAGCTTGGAAAAAATTACCAAACTGTTTGAGAGTGTGAACAAAAACGTTCAAGAGATGTTTGAAGGTTCTGCTACCTTGTTTCGTGCTCGTCAGGCATCTGACGCGCTCTTGACCGAATCGCCTCAATTACTCCAAGCCCTTACCGATACTGCCGATAAAATTAACGCGCTTTCAAATTCTCGTCCTATTAACAGTAAAGTGTCAGTTGTTTTGGCTGCCGTCTTCTTGTTGTGTTTGGGGGGGGTAGGCTTCAGCATGTATCGTGGCGCGCAACAACGTGCGGTGGCGAACTCTGAAACTAACGAGCGTAACCAAACCGCGATTTTGCGTCTCCTCGACGAACTGGCCGACCTCGCGGACGGTGACTTGACCACCACCGCAACAGTAACGGAAGACTTCACCGGTGCGATTGCGGACTCTATTAACTTCACCATCGACCAGCTCCGTATTCTGGTAGCGCGAATCAACGAAACGGCAGTAAACGTATCGGCCGCTGCGCAAGAAACACAGCAAACTGCACTTCACCTTGCTGAGGCTTCTGAACACCAAGCACAAGAAATCGCCGGCGCATCCGCTGCGGTAAACGAAATGGCGGTCACCATTGACCAAGTTTCTGCAAACGCCGCCGAATCGGCAGCGGTAGCGGAGCGCGCGGTATCTATCGCCGGTAACGGCGCCAAAGTGGTACAGAACACCATCAACGGGATGGATACCATCCGTGAGCAGATTCAAGATACTTCTAAGCGTATTAAACGTCTCGGTGAATCGTCACAAGAGATCGGTGATATCGTAAGTTTGATTAATGACATTGCGGACCAAACGAACATCCTCGCACTTAACGCGGCAATTCAAGCATCGATGGCGGGTGATGCGGGCCGCGGGTTCGCGGTGGTAGCGGACGAAGTTCAACGCCTCGCGGAGCGTTCTGCAGCAGCAACCAAGCAGATTGAAGCGCTCGTAAAAACCATTCAAAACGATACCAACGAAGCGGTAATTTCGATGGAACAAACCACGTCTGAAGTGGTACGCGGTGCGCGCCTCGCACAAGACGCGGGTGTGGCACTGGAAGAAATTGAAAACGTATCGAGCAGCTTGGCGGAATTGATTCAAAACATTTCGAACGCTGCGCGTCAACAAGCATCATCTGCTGGCCATATCTCAAACACGATGAACGTTATTCAAGAGATTACAACGCAAACTTCTGCTGGTACGTCTGCTACCGCGCAATCGATTGGTAACCTCGCCGAAATGGCGCTCGATTTGCGTGAGTCAGTAGCGGGCTTCAAACTGCCAGAGGAAGTTGCTGCTGAAAGCCTCAGTGACGAAGTCGCGCTCAAATCTGCTGGTGCAAGTTACGACTTGTCGTCCGATGCAAATATGGATTTGGACACCAGCTTGTTGGATGACGGCGATATTTATCCACATCAAGCAAAGGCTTAATCACGTATTGATGCTTGCAATCGTTATCCAATTAACAATATGTAAGCGTCGATTAGGTATTTGTTATGGGTTGGTCACTACGCACATTACCGACACTCTCTCTTGAGCAATTTGCACAATGGTGCAAGTTGCTTGAAGAGCGCACGGGTATGCAATTGGTTCCGCAACATAAAGCGTTGCTGGAATCACAAATCTCCTCACGCATGCGTGAGCTGGGTCTGGATGATTACGACCACTACTATCAGCAAGTTACCCAGGGCGCTGCTGGTATGTTGGAGTGGACAGTTATTATTGATCGCATTGCGGTTAAGGAAACCAGCTTCTTCCGTCATCGTCCTTCGCTCGAATATGTACGTAATTACCTGCAAACCAAAATCAACAATCAATCCTTAACGCAAAGCTTTGATGTTTGGAGCGTGGGTTGTGCTACCGGCGAAGAAGCCTACTCCCTTGCCATGGTAATGAATGATTGCTTTGAATTGGCAGCACTCAATCCCTACTACGGCATTACCGCGTTTGATTTAAGCATGACCGCGCTTGCAACTGCCCGTAAAGGCCGTTACGCAAAACGTAAAATCGAAACTGTAAAAGCTGAAGAATTTAAACGATACACGAAGCAAATGACTGACGGTAACTACGAAATTGTCAGCCGTTTGCGTGAGCGCGTGTGCTTTACCCAGGCAAACATTATCAACCACAACAATTTGCCCGGTGTGAAAGTCGATGTGATTTTTTGTCAAAATTTATTGGTGTATTTCCGTCGCTGGTTGCGTCGCGATATTTTGAATGCGTTCACCGATCACTTAAAACCTGGCGGCATTTTAGTAACGGGTTTGGGTGAAGTTACTGAGTGGGAGCATCCCAAAATGCAGCGAATCACAGCCGATGAAGTACAAGTCTACGTACACGAATAATAAGCGCTGCCTGCGAACATCTGCAGCCTGAGAATAACGAAGAGGAAAACACCGCATGGCAGATAATCGTAATTTTGCCGCGTTGGATTGGCTAATTCACGAGATTGGTGAAACGCTAAAAGAAGCGCGCCAAGCTTTGGAAGCCTATGTAGAAAATCCTAAAGACGCAGTGCGTATCCGTTTCTGTTTAACGCATATTCACCAAGTGCACGGCAGTTTGCAAATGGTAGAATTTTTCGGCGCCGCTATGCTCGCCGAAGAAATGGAAAAATTAACACAAGCTATGATTCAAGGCGCAGTGGTTAATGCTGCTGAAGCGCAAGAAGTTCTTATGCGCGCCATCCTTCAATTTCCTGTATACCTCGATCAAGTTAAAGCGACGCGCAAAGACAACCCTTTAGTTGTTCTTCCTCTGCTGAATGACTTGCGTGCGGTGCGCGGTGAAAGTTTACTAACAGACACTAAACTTTTTGTGCCCAATTTGGCGCCCGCGAAAAAAGTTACCGGTCCGCGTTCTCCTGCTGCGCAAGACAATGTGCAATTCCAAGCTATGGCGCTCAAATTGCGCCAAATGTACCAGTACGCTGCCGCCGGTTATATTCGCAATGTAAATAGCGATGAGAATCTTGCGTATTTGCAAAAAGTATTCAACCGCTTGCAAAAATTAACCCAAGGTACTGCACGCAATGCGTTGTGGGATATTTGTTTGGCACTTGCTGAAGCGCTTGAAATCGATGCGCTTGAAATTAGTGCGGCAATAAAAAATTTGCTGCGCCAGCTTGATAAAGAAATAAAAATTCTTGCCGTGCATGGTACTAAAGCACTCAACTCTTACACGAATGATGAGTTGATAAAAAATTTACTCTACTACGTAGCGCGCGCTGGAAAACACGCACCTGGCTTTACACCCAATTCACATTTACAGCGCGTTTACCAAACCTATCATCTTGATGATGCCTTAATTGAAGGCAAAGAATCTGGCGAAGACACGTCTAATATTTTGTCGTCGCCCGACCCGGATGCAATGCGCTCTGTGGTGGAAGCACTTAAAACAGAATTAGATATTATTAAAAACGCGCTTGATGTTTGTTTGGCTGGTGGTGACAAGCAATCCATCCTGAATGATGCATTACCTGTTGTAAAACGCATTGGTGACACCATGGCTGTATTAGGTCTTGGTGAATTGCGCAAGCAGGTGTTGGAGCAAGGCGCTGCCCTGGAAATGGTTGCCAATTCCGATAGTCAGTTGTCGCAAGAGCAACTAATGGCTATCGCGGGCAAAGTCATTGAAGTGGAAGATGCATTGGATAATATTGCGCAACAGCAATCGACCAATTCTAGTGATGTTTCTTCAAACGAAGCAGATATTACGCTTTCACGTGCAAAAGAATCTGTGCTACGCGAAGCTCGCAACGGATTAGAGCACGCGAAAGACGCCATCATCGAATACATCGCCTCTCAATGGGATCGCGTACATCTCCAAAATGTGCCGGATACTTTGCGTGAAATTCGAGGCGGTTTGGAAATTATGCCGCTGCCGCGCGCTGCCAGAATTTTGGGCGCGTGCGCACGCTACATTGAAGAGCAGTTGCTCTCGCAAGAGATCACACCTCAATGGTCTTCGCTCGATACACTCGCCGATGCAATTACCAGTGTTGAATATTATATCGAGCGATTGAGTGGCGGCAGTTCTAAAGAAGAAAATGATTTGTTGCTCACGGTAGCTGAAGAAAGTGTTGCGACATTGGGCTACGCCGTTGCAAAAGTTTCTCGCAATGAATCGGCACCTGTCGATATGGATGCCCTGCGCTCAATGTTGCCCGGCGCTAATATTCACACTACGCCAGAAGCCGCTGAAGCGGATGAAGCAAGTTTGGCCGCAGCCTATGCAGCGATTCAAGAACCAGCTAACCAAGAATCTGTTAATCAGGACGCAAGTAATCAAGATATCGCTGATGATGAATTAATAGTTTCAGAAGCCCCTACGCTTGAAACAATTTCTAGTGATGAACTACCACAAGAAATTACTACCACTGCTGATGTTGAGCAGGTTTCTGAAGTCACGAAAGCAGCCGAGCCTCCAAGTTTGCTCAAAAGCAGCGCGCCATCTATTGGTAACCGCTACTCTTCAACTGAAACAACTATTTCTGTATCACCCAGTTTCTTAGGCAATATGGGCGTTGCCTTAACTGCGCCGGCGGTTACTGACGCGTCAGCACCAGAAGAGATTATAGCGAACCTTGATTTTGCATTGGATGAAGACTCCTCCAATGAGGCACCCGCCGAAGAACAACACAGTTTAGTAGATCAACACGGTTCAACAGCACAACAAGATTCAATTGATATTCCGGTTGCAGATGTTTCTGAAATTACTGCAGACGAAACGCTAGAGGCATCAACAGAAGATATGTCTGTAGCTGCTGCAGAAACGCCAGCGGAAATGGCTGCAGAAGTTACTGCAGAAGATGACGACGATAATTATATTGATGATGAAATCGTCGAAATATTTGTGGAAGAAGCGGGCGAAGTTTTAGAGACCATTGCAGAATACTTTCCGCGCTGGGCCAAAAATTTCGACGATGAAAATTCATTGACCGAATTCCGCCGTGCGTTCCACACCTTGAAAGGCAGTGGCCGTATGGTAGGCGCTAACGATGTTGGCGAGCTTTCTTGGTCAATTGAAAATATGTTGAATCGTGTCATCGATAAAACAATTGAAGCAGGCGAGCCACACATTGCCATCATTGAAAAAGTGCGCGGTATTTTGCCGGCCATGGTGGAAGCATTTAGCCAAAAATTACCTAATCCGCATCCAGAGTTGAGCGCGCACTATCGCGGCCTTGCTGAATCCTTGTCGAAGGGTGTAGTACCGGATGAATTGGCCACTGGTGCAACTCAAGCAATTGAAAACCAACTTGAAGTTCAAGAACAATTTTCTAATGTTGCAGCAGAGCCTGTTGAGTACAGTGTTCAAGCAATTGAAGAAATTGCTCAACATGTTGAAGTAGCAGAAGAAACTATTGAAGAACGCCGCTCTGAAGAATCTGATGATTATCACGCGGGGGATTCAACTACAGATTATCTGATTGAAGAATCTTCAGATGACCCAGATGCGCAGCTCTGGGAAATTTTTGGCGCCGAGGCTGTAACTCATTTGCAAACTCTGCGCGAATTTATTACACGAATGGAAGAAGAGGCTCCTTGTTACGAGCCGCCAAGTGACAGCATACAGCGCGCGTTGCACACCTTAAAGGGCAGTGCGCACATGGCGGAAATTACACCTATTGCCGAGCTTGCTGCGCCGCTTGAAAAATTTGTTAAAGAGTTGCGTTCCTATCACGTTGTTATTAACGATGATATTTTGCAGTTGTTGCGTGATGCGGTGACTTACACCGAAACTGGATTGGGGCAAATTGAACACGGTGAAATTGTCGATATTCCGCGTTTGCATCAGTTTACTGCGCGTGTAGCAGAGTTACGCGAAATTCATGTGGCGCCTCTCGTGCGTCAACAAGAATTAGATGAGAACGGCAAGCGCCCAGTAGACCCAGAATTGTTGTCCATCTTTATGGCAGAAGAAATGAATCTGCTTTTGGATGCCGACAAAATTATTGCGCAGTGGCAATCCGCTCCCGAAGATGTATGGGTATTGCAACCTGTGCTAGATGAGTTGCGCAATTTAAATCGCGGCGCGCACCACGCTTATTTGCCAGCGATGGCAAACCTCGGAGAAAAACTCGCTCAGGTTTACGCACATATTATTAATAAACAATTGAGCTGTTCTGAGCCATTGTGCCGCGATATGAACTCTGCACACATTGCGCTCTTGGATATGGTGGATGCAATCGCTGCAGGCCAAAATTTAGCAAATGCGCCTGAATCTATTTTGTTGTCGTTAGATGATTTAATCGCAGAAGCGCAGACCAACTTAGAAGAGCTGTCCTATTCAGAAGTCGAACCCTATCCAGAACAACAGGGCTATCCTGAAACAGAAATAGAAGAACCCGTTCACGAACAGTTGGCGACGGCAGATTTCAATTCTATCGCGAGTTTAGATGAACAAGTTGAAGTGGATGCAGAACCTGCGTTACCACTGATCGAAGAAGTTGAATACGAGGAGCCTACATCCGACGACCAAGTTGCCACCTTGGAGCTTGCGGAAGACGAAGCTCTAGATGCAGCGAATAGCGCATTAGCTGACACCATTGTAGTTGAACGTATTACAGCTGATGTTGCTTATGATGCTCATCTGGATCTTAGCGATATAGTTGGGATGGATGTTGAAGACGTGTCGCTGTCAGATGACGAGATTATGTCTGCGCTTCCAGTTGTCGACGTAAGTGAAGAGCAACAAATCGATTCACTGTCTGTTGATGATCTCGAAGAAGAAATTACGCTTGAACTACCAGAAGTATCTGCCTCAGGCGTTGGTGATGATGTTGAATTCGTTGCTGACGAATCCTCAATCGAAATGTTGCTTGAAGAACCTGTTGTAGTCGAAGAATCTACTTTGTCTGAAGAACTCTTGGGTTATGAAGATGATGCAGTGCTTGAAGATAACGCGGATGAAGACGAAACCTTCGAGTATGAAAGTGCATTAGATAAGCTCACTGAAGAGGAAGCCTTAGAGGAATCTGCACAAGCGGATGATATTGAAGAAATTCAACTGGAAACTGTAGCGCCAACACCCGCACCAGTTTCCCACGTTGCTGCACCAAAAGCTGTGCCAGCTCCGCAAGCACCAAGAGCAGCAATCTCCAGTTTTGAAAACGATGAAGATTTCGATCCGGAAATTATCGAAATTTTTGTCGAAGAGGCTACTGAATTACTTGAAGATATTGAGCGTGCACTGCACGACTGGCAGGAAGACTGGAACAACACAGATTGCGTTGAAGAATTAAAACGCTGCTTGCACACCTTTAAAGGCGGCGCGCGTTTGGCGGGCCTGACTGAACTCGGCGATTTGTCGCACGACTTTGAAACAATGTTGATCGAGATGGACGCTGACGCGGAGCTCGATCAAAACTTCTTTAGAAAACTCAACAACTATCAAGACCAATTGCACAATGGTGTTAACACTGTGCGCGCGCACTTGAGTGGTGAAATACCAGAGGGCGCGGCTGAAGATTATGTGGAGATTGTTGCTGAACCCGAAGAAGCTGTTGAGCAGGTTGCTGATGAAGCCACTTTTGAGCCGGTCACACAAGAAAATACAGAAGCTCAGCCTCACATTGAATACACCAGACCAAGCTTGGTGGTGGATAACGATCGCCCACTGAGTGGTGTTGGGTCAGAAAAGCCCAACGTGCTCACCTTTGCGCCTAAACCGAAACCACCAGCAGCACCCTTGCCGAAAATTCCCGGCGCGGAATTTGGTGGTGCCCGCCAAGGGGTATCTGGCCCTGCGCAAGTACAACATTTGGCGGCTCGTCGTGCTGGCCCGCAAGAGGTGGTAAAAGTATCTGCGGAATTGCTGGAAGAATTGGTAAACCTCGCGGGTGAAACCTCCATCAGCCGTGGCCGTATGGAGCAGCAAGTCAGCGACTTAGGCTCGTCCATCGAAGAGATGGATGCCACCATTCACCGTTTACAAGAACAGCTGCGCCGTCTGGATATCGAAACCGAAGCGCAGGTGTTGTTCCGTCAGGAGCAAATGGCTCAGCACGAGGGCTTCGACCCGCTGGAAATGGACCGCTATTCGCATTTGCAGCAGTTATCGCGCTCGCTGATCGAATCCGCGTCTGACTTGATGGATTTGAAATACACCCTCGCGGACAAAACCCGCGATACCGAAACCCTGCTTTTGCAACAATCGCGTATTAACACCGACTTGCAAGAAGGCCTGATGCGTTCGCGCATGGTGCCTTTCTCCCGCTTGGTTCCGCGCTTACGCCGTATCGTTCGCCAAGCGGCGACCGAGCTGGGTAAAGAAGTCGATTTCGAACTGGATAACGTTGAAGGTGAATTGGACCGTACGGTATTGGAACGTATGGTTGCGCCTTTGGAACACATGCTCCGCAACGCGGTGGATCACGGTATTGAGCTGCCGCAAGATCGTATAGCGGCAGGCAAGCCAGAAATGGGCCGCATTGTGCTGAGTCTCAGTCGTGAAGGTGGCGATGTGATGTTGCGCCTTGCGGACGATGGTCGCGGTATTAACCTGCAACGCGTGCGCGAAAAAGCTATCGAACGTGGTTTGATGGCCGCCGATGCACCGCTCAGCGATCAGGATTTAATGCAGTTCATTCTGCATGCCGGTTTCTCTACCGCAGACAAAGTGACCCAAATTTCCGGCCGTGGCGTAGGCATGGACGTGGTGCACTCCGAGATCAAGCAACTCGGTGGCGCCATGTTTATCGATTCGCGTTGGGGTGAGGGTACAGAATTTACGATTCGCCTGCCGTTTACCGTATCGGTAAACCGCGCCTTGATGGTTCAAATTGGCGATGACCTCTACGCCGTTCCGCTCAATACCATTGAAGGTATTGTACGCGTGAGCCCCTTTGAACTTGAACATTATTACCAAGATCCGGACGCTCGCTTCGATTATGCCGGTGAAAACTATTTAGTTCGCTACCTCGGCGCTATGTTGGATAGTGAGGCATCCCCCAAACTGGATGGCCAGTCGTTACCCTTGCCGGTCATTCTGGTGCGCAGCACAGAAAATACCGTGGCCTTGCAGGTGGATCGTCTGCTTGGTTCGCGCGAGATCGTGGTGAAAACGCTGGGTGCGCAATTCGCGTCTGTACGCGGTGTGTCCGGTGCAACCGTAACGGGTGATGGTAGCGTGGTGGTGATTCTGGATTTGCACGCACTCATCCGCGAACAACTGGCACTTGGCCTGAGCCACGCCATCCTTCTCGATCCAACCGCGATCAACGCGACAGCGCCTGTGGTTGAGGAAGTTGAGAAAACGGTGATGGTGGTGGACGATTCCGTAACTGTACGTAAGGTAACTGGCCGCTTCTTGGAGCGCGAAGGTTTCCGCGTGATCACCGCCAAAGACGGCGTGGAAGCATTGCAGCTGCTGCAAGACCACATCCCGGACGTGATGTTGCTGGATATCGAAATGCCCCGTATGGACGGCTTCGAAGTGGCGAAGAATATTCGCACCAGCTCCCGTTTGCGCCATATCCCGATCATTATGATTACATCGCGTACCGGTGAAAAACACCGTGAGCACGCGTTCGAACTCGGCGTGAATAAGTATATGGGCAAGCCATACCAAGAGGATTTACTGTTAACCAACATCAATGAGTTAATTAAATAGCTGACTCAGGGAGTCACAAGGTGTCGGGACTCAGCATTGGGATATTGGTGGACAACCCACTTAAACAACAATATCTCGGCAACATGGTAGTACAGGCAGGCCACACCATTGGTTTTGCCTATTCCTTGTCGTCCGGCACGGGTTTACCGGGAATCGATAAACCCCTTGATGCCTGGATAGTGGATGTAGCGACGGAGGCCGATGAGCCCGAAGCAGATTCACCTAAAGCTGCGCTGTTGGGTTTCGTTGACGAATTACTGGAGCAAACCCGGGTTCCCGTGATTGTGAATGACACGGCGGAGCCGACCCAAACCAGCGCAGATTACAACGATTGGGTACGCCGCATGTTGCAGCGGCTTGAACGCTTAAGTGGCGATGTCAATTTGCAAGCTGGCGCAGGTGCTACCGAGGTATGGGTATTGGCTGCGTCTACCGGTGGGCCCGCCGCTGTAAAAGATTTTTTAAAACAATTGCCACCTGCGTTGAACATTGCTTTTGTCTACGTTCAACATATAGATAGCGGCCAAGCCGAAACGCTGGTGAAAATGATGGGCAGCGTAGGCCACTATTCGGTAAGTATTGCCAAACAGGGCTCGGTACTAAGCGTAAATACCATTACGCTGGTAACCGCTGATCGCAGCTTGGACATTCACGATAATGGCACTCTGGTGGTAGGCAAAAATCCCTGGGCTGGCTTTTATTCGCCGTCCATAGATCAAGTGGCTGCGAATGTGGCACGTGTTTACCGGCAGCACAGCGGCATTATTATTTTTTCGGGGATGGGTGATGATGGCGCTGCCAGCTGCCGCTTGATCAAACAGAAGGGCGGTAAAGTGTGGGTACAATCACCCGCGCAATGCACCATCTCTTCCATGCCCGATGCAGCGATTGCAACGGGCACAGTGGGTTTTACGGGCTCGCCGACCGAGCTGGCAGACGCCTTGGGCCGTTTGAAAAGCCCTCGATACAAAAAACATTATTCGTAGAACGAGTAACGAGAATAGATAACAGGAGCGCCTCGCATGCGAGCACCCAAAAGAATTGAAAATAATAAAATTCAGGAAGTCGCGAGCCTTCTAATTCCATTGCAAGGCCAAACTATTTTGTTGCCTAACGTGACAGTGGCAGAAATTATTCCTGCTGCGCCTGTACAACATATTGAAAACGCGCCCTTATGGTACCTAGGTAACTTTCAATGGCGTGAATTAACGGTACCCTTACTTTCGTTGGAAGCTTTAAACGGCGAAGCTGTGCCCAGCATTCATAGTCGTGCGCGTTTTGCTGTACTGAACACAACTGGGTTACATGGTGACTTGCCCTTCATTGCCATTCTTACTCAAGGCCTACCGCGTTTGGCGCGTGTGAGTGAAGATGAAATTAGTGTGCGTGAAGATGCTGAAAACCGTCGTTATGATTTAATGCACGTGTCCTGGGCGGGTGAATATACGCTTATCCCCGATGTGGCCGCCATTGAGCAAACTTTTCTGGATTACTTACATTCGAATGATTAATTTTCTCCGCCCCAAGTTGCAAACGCTCAGTTCGGTTTTGTGTTGTCTATTTGCGATTGTGTTATTGCAAGCTTGTGGCGGTGAGCGTAGTACGCCGTTCAATCCTCAAATATCTTCTTCCTCCTGCTCTAGCAGTTCCAGTTCGAGTTCCAGCAGCTCGAGCAGTACCGATATGCTGGAATCGAGTTCAAGCTCCAGTTCATCCAGCGCTAGCAGTTGCTCGAGTTCATCCAGTAGTTCAAGTTCCGTGAGTTCAAGTTCATCAAGCAGCTCTAGCTCATCAAGTGGGTCTTCCATCGCCTACACCTTGGTGTGGTCTGGCAACCAAACTAATACGGTGATTGAGAAGAAAGAAAAAAATGTTCAATACATTCGCAACAGCGCTGATTTTCACAATATTGCGAATGCTTACGTCAACCAAAACCTAGAAGAACAAAATTTTGAAACCGGGCAAGTTATTTTAGTGGACGACGGTGAGGTAGATAGCTGCGCCGCTCATTTGCAGTTCAACGAAACGCTGGGTCTAACGGATATTTCAGATGCGAGCGTTAAGATAACACTGAATTATTTGGAAAAACCCAACGTCGAAAAATGCAGTTCTAGTTTCTCGCGTCCGTTTTATTTTTATTATGTGAACACGCGCAAGCTGCCCGTATTTGAAGAGAAAATTGTTCAGTAAACCTTTGCTTGTGAAGCAAAGGTTTTGTTTAAAAATCACCCCACAAATATTGCACCAAACTAATCGCTGCTACGGGTGCAGTCTCTGTGCGCAATACGCGCGGCCCGAGTGTCAGAGGCGAAAATCTGTTGGCAATTGCTTGTGCAATTTCATCCTCATCCAAACCCCCTTCGGGGCCAATTAAAAGCGCAACACTTTTTGGTGTGTGTTCTTGCGGTAATTTTTTACTGTCGCGGTGATGTAATACAAACTTAAGCTCTGCATCGCAGTGCTTAATCCATTCAGAATACTCTTGTGGTTCCGCCAACTCTGGTAATAAATTGCGTTGGCATTGTTCACAGGCGCTAACAATAATTTGCTGCCAGTGTTCCATTTTTTTGTCTGCGCGTTCGCCGCCGAGTTTTACTTCGGTGCGCTCTGTCATAAGTGGTGTTATTTTGGTGACACCAAGTTCAGTGGCTTTTTGCAACACCCAATCCATACGCTCGCCGCGCGACACACCAATCGCTAACTCCAATTGCAAATGTGATTGGCGGTTCTCTGAAGAAAATTCTTTGACGCTAACATCCACATGTTTTTTGTGCACAGCAGAAATTTCAGCGCTGTATTCGCCACCTTCACCGTTAAACAAAATGAGTTCACGCCCCGCTTGCATGCGAAGCACTTTGCTCAGGTAATGAGATTGTGGTTCTGCTAAGGAGAGTGTGCTGTTTGAAACGAGTGCTTGGCGGGTAAAAATTCTTGGAATGCGCATGATGAGATTTTTTGCTTGTAATGAAACTGCTAAGAAGGGAGTCGTCATCCTCGCGCAGCGGGGATCCAGCTTTTAAAAATCCATCAGTAAAATCAAAGGCTGGATCCCCGCTGCGCGAGGATGACGACTCCCCATTTAATCGTGATTGATTTGAATCCTAAGCTGAGCGAAAACCTAATTCCCTCGCTCAATAATATAAGCTGAAAGCGCACGCAAATAATTCGCGCTTTCACCAAAACATTCGAGCGCAACGATTGCCTGCTGATGTAATTCTTGCGCTTTTTCACGCGCACCATCCAAACCTAAAAGTGCAACATAGGTTGGTTTGTTGCGCGCAATATCAGCGCCTTGTTGCTTGCCTAAAGTTTCTGTGTCGGCAACCACATCTAAAATATCGTCTTGCACTTGAAATGCGAGACCAATAGCGGCAGCGTAAATATCCAAGGCATTTAATTGCGAGTCGGTCGCACCCAAAGCAGTTGCGCCCATACTCACGCTTGCGCGAATTAATGCACCGGTTTTGTGGCGGTGCATGTTTTCTAATTGGGTGAGATTTATGGCTTTATCTACAGAAGCCAAATCAATTGCTTGCCCCAATACCATGCCTTGCACACCCGAGGCATTTGCCAATTGACGAATCAAGGCTATTTGTACTTTTGCATCAATATCTGTTGCTTCGCTCAACAATTCAAACGCAAGGGTTTGCAAGGCATCGCCAGCGAGAATCGCAGTTGCTTCGTTAAATGCGATGTGACAAGTCGGTTTGCCACGACGCAAATCGTCATCGTCCATTGCCGGTAAATCGTCGTGTACCAAGCTGTAGGAATGCAAACTTTCCAGCGCGCAAGCAACGCGATTGAGTACTTCACTGTGTTGTGTAAGTGCGTTGCTATTTATCGCGAGAGCACTGGCGTAAGCGAGGGTAGGGCGAACACGCTTGCCACCGTTAAACAAGCTGTAGCGCATGGCTTCGCGTAACTGTGTGTGGTCATTGCCGAGCGGAAGGTATTGATCCAATGCTTGATCGACGCGAGCGTGGCAGCTCGCTAAAAAATCCTTAAATAAGCCGGCTTGCGTCATTCATCATCGCTCGCGTCAAAGTCGGTCAATACAATTTCACCTTGCTGTTCCAGCAAAAGATTGACCTGCTGCTCGGCTTCGGCCAAACGCGTTTGGCATTCGCGCGTCAACTGAATGCCGGCGGAGAACGCCTGAAGAGATTCTTCCAAGGATAAATCGCCTTGCTCCATTTTATTAACGAGAGCTTCAAGCGCATTGAGTGACTGTTCAAAGTCGGCGGCTTTCTTTTTGGCGGCCATGATAAATCCGTAGCAATTGAAATGGATGCCGATTATAAACGCCGCCCCTGCCGCTGGCGACCGATTTGATCTGTACGAAATTTAACCTGCCGTGTGAGACATATCCTACAAACAATAGCGACATTCGCCACTAGAGGCTGGCATACCAATCAACAATAATGTCGACTTAAGGACGAGCGCATTTCGGAGTAGATGTGACTTAGGAATGAAAGGGAAAATTCATCGTATTTGCTGAAAGGGCGTAGCCCGATTAGTACATCCTGTTAAAGAAAGCCCGCTGCATCCCCCTGTAGCGGGTTTTTTTATACGTGTCATTTACCTGTGGCTAACCCAGTGCCGTAGGCAATTGTCCCAATTTCCAGTAGTATGCCTCGCCCTAGTGCTTTGTTCAGCCTCCTAGGTTCATCTTCCTTACTTGAGAGTGAAGATCTCTCCCCAGATACTAATTCAGGCTATGAATGTGAATAATCCAATGCTAGCACCAGTTTTTTGCATATGGAGTCACCGGCAGTTGATTGTGGTTTTGGCAAAGCGAGAGCTAGCTCAACGCTTTATGGGGTCTTACCTTGGCCGCTTTTGGTTGATCTTGTCGCCTTTCCTTATGCTGGCTATTTACGCTTATTTTTTCGGTGAAATTCTACAGGCCAAATGGAGCCTTACATCAACTGAAGGCGGGCTCACCAATTTTGCATTGATGATATTTTCGGGGTTGATTCTTCACCAGTTTTTTTCCGACGCTATAACTCGTGCACCCGACTTGGTTCTATCCAATCCAAACTACGTTAAAAAAATCATTTTCCCTACTGAAGTTTTGCCTGTTGTGGCCCTGCTTGTAACGTTTGTACAGCTGATGATCGGCTTGGCCGTGCTGGTCGGCGTGTTTGGCATAACGACCGGAAAGGTATTTTGGACTTGGCTTTTAATCCCACTTATCTATTTGCCTTTTACATTGTTTACCTTGGGCGTGTCTTGGGTCTTGGCGAGTTTAGGGCTTTTTCTGCGAGACATAAGGCAAATCATGCAATTCAGTGCGGCGGCCTTGTTATTCTTAAGCCCTGTATTCTACCCAATGGACAGGCTGCCTCTGGAAATGCAGTTTCTAAAATATGTGAACCCCCTTATTATCGCGATTGAACAATCTCGAATCGTGTTGTTCACAGGTATATCACCCGATTGGTCTGTATTGGCAATGTATACGTTTGTTTCTATGGTGGTTGCCATCAGTGGTTTCTATTTTTTCATACGCAGTAAACCAGCATTTGCTGATGTGATTTAGCGCTTGAGCATTTCTTTAACTCATATTTTTAACTTTTTGTAGAGCGTATTGCGGTGCAAGATAACGACATTCCACTCCTCCCCATCGGGCAAATACTTCTGAAGCTTAACTATATCCAGTCCAGAGATTTGGAAAAGGCTCTTGTTATTCAGCAGCAAGTTGGCGGGCGCTTAGGTGGAATTTTGATGCGTGCAGGCAGCGTGTCTGAAACCAATCTGCTTGATGCTCTTAATCAGCAATTAGGTTTTAAGTTGGTTGGACGCGACATTGAAATACCCGCTGAAGCCCAATTATTTGTGGCGATTGAAGAATTGCAGCTAAATATAGATTGGCTATTGCAGCATGAGGCGGTGGTATGGAGGCAAGACGAAAGCCTAGTTTGCCTTGCTCGGGATCCGCTCTCCTCCTTAGTAGATGAGGCTTTGTCGCGGAAAAGTCATTTACCTATCGACTACTGTCTTTCGCGAGCACAAATTCTCGATAACTTATTGAATATTCTTCGCTCGCGTCAAAAAGAAATGGGCGCAGATATTAGTATCGATACAGATATTCAGCATCTGCGTGAGATGGCAGAAGAAGCGCCAGTGATAGAGCTGGTGAACAACATTATTTCGCAAGCTATGGAAGGGCGTGCATCGGATATACACATTGAACCCGAGGCAGATACGTTTGATGTTCGTTACCGCATTGACGGCGTAATGTTCACCCAACGCACCTTGCCAAAGCAGCGCTACCATGCGGTGGCTTCACGCTTGAAGCTAGTATCGGGAATTGATATTGCGGAGCGTCGCTTACCCCAAGATGGCCGTATTGGTATGCGCATTAATGGCGTGGAACTGGATATTCGTGTGTCGTCACTGCCCGGTGTAAACGGCGAGTCCATCGTAATGCGTCTGCTCCCTAAAGAACGGCAAGACTTGATGCTTGAGCGCCTAGGATTTTTACCAGACCATCTGCTTTTGCTGCGCGATTGGGTTAATCAGCCTCACGGGATTATGCTGGTAACCGGCCCGACGGGTTCAGGAAAATCGACCACACTTTATTCGGCTTTGGATGAATCCAATGACGGCGTTCGTAAAATTATTACCGTGGAAGATCCCGTAGAATTCCGTTTGCCGCACATTACTCAGGTTCAGGTTCACAGCGACATTGGGTTAACGTTCGCGGCTGCATTACGTTCGATACTACGTCAAGATCCAGATGTGATTATGATCGGGGAAATTCGCGACCTCGAAACAGCTGAAATTGCCATTCAGGCCGCTTTGACCGGCCATTTAGTCTTATCGACTTTGCATACTAATGACGCCATGAGCGCATTTACCCGGTTGATCGACATGGGTATAGAACCCTTTCTTGCGGCAACGCCTGTAGTTGCTGTGCAAGCGCAGCGATTGGTGAGGCGGCTCTGTGATTGCAGTCAGTCCACCGATGCGCCTGAGGTCATTAAAGATCGGGTTGCCCCCTTTGTCAGCAAGCTCTATCCAAACCAGCAAGCTAATTGGCGCAAGCCAGTTGGGTGTCGTGAATGTCAAAATACTGGTTACAAAGGCCGTGTTGGCATCTACGAATTGGTCGCAGTGAGCCAAGGTATCCGCGATCTGGTACTGGAGCGGGCTTCATTGTCAGAGCTTCAAAAGCAAGCGCGTGAAGAGGGTTTCCGTGATCTCTCCACCGATGGTTTGTTGAAAGCGTGGCTTGGTTTGACCAGTGTCGAAGAAGTGCATCGTGTGGCGAGCACTCACTTATGACGCAGCAATTCAAATATCAAGCTGTTGATCAGCAGGGCAAAACAACGGAAGGTGAAATAAGTGCCCATTCACAACGCGAAGCGGTCACACAGCTTTCGCAGCAGCAACTTACTGTGACTGATATAGAGCTTCTGCTGACCCAAAAAGATGAAGACCAAACCAGCCGTCAGCGTTTAACCACCGAAGCTATTATTACTGCGCTCTATGAGTTGGCAGCGATGTTGAACTCCGGTGTAAGCGCTGCAGAAGCTGTTGGCGCCCAGGCAGTATCTTCTGCCCATCCTAAATTGCGTTGGGCTTTCAAGCTTGCGTCAAAGACCTTGCGACATGGCGGCAGTTTTGAGCAGGCAATGGAGGCTTCGCGATTACCCTTTCCAAACTATGTGAATTACCTCATTCGTGCGGGCGAAATGACCGGCCAATTAGGGCCCGCATTAAGTGATGCCTGCGCGCAGATGCAATATGATTTGACCATCAAAAATGACACCAGAAATGCATTGATTTATCCAAGTATTTTGGTCATCTCCGGCATTTCTGCTGTGCTTATGATGTTCGTCTATGTGGTTCCCAGCTTCACCAATTTGTTGGAGCAGGCAGATCGCTTGCCGTTTTTGGCATGGGCTGTTCTAACCACGGGTAAATGGGCAAATGAACATTTTTTATTGTTGCTCATATTGCTGGCGTCTCCTCCGGCGGCTTTATTTTTTTCCTTATCGCAACCCAAAATCAGGGTTAGATTATTAGAAAAAATAGAGCAGTTGCCGGTGGTGGGGGAATGGATTTCACAATCGGACGTTGCTGCTTGGTCAAAGGTTTTATCATCCTTAGTTAGAAATCGGGTTGAACTTATCACTGCTTTGGAGTTGGCGGCTGAATCTGTGCGTATGCCGTCGCGCAAACGCAGCATGGTAAAAGTCAAAAATGCGGTAAGGGGCGGCGAAGCCTTGTCAGTTGCGCTGGAAGCAAATCGTTGCCTAACAGCCACAGGATACAACTTGATTCGTGTTGGCGAGCGAGCGGGCAAGCTAGAAGAAATGTTGAACGCCCTAGCAAATCTTTATACGATACAGGGACAGCAGCGTATGAAAAAAGCATTGATTCTGATAGAGCCTGCCGCCATCTTGTCTATAGGCTTGGTGATGGGAACCATCATCGTTGGCATTATGCTGGCAATCACCAGTGCCAACGATATTCCCTTATAAAATTTATAATTCTGGTAAAAATGATGAGTGTTATGAACAAATATCCCGGCCAATCGCAACAGGGCTTCACACTATTAGAAATGATTGTTGTGTTAGTTATTATCGGTCTTATCGCCGGGTTGGTAGGCCCAAACCTGTTCCGGCAAGCTGATAAAGCAAAAATACAGACAGCTGAAACACAGGTAAAAATGATTCGTGGTTCTTTGCATACCCTGCGTTTAGATATAGGGCGTTTGCCCACTCAGGAAGAGGGTTTGAAAATATTAATGTACAAACCTAGCGATGAGAGTGTTGCGCAATTTTGGAAAGGCCCCTATATCGACGGTGGTGTACCTCTTGATCCGTGGAAAAGAGATTACGTCTATTCAACTACCGCTAGTGAATTCGAACCTTTTAGTCTTTACTCCTTGGGTGCTGATGGGCAGCCGGGCGGCGAGGCCGACAATAAAGACATAGGCTATTTGCCCACTAAATAATGATGCGCCGCACTCAGGGCTTCACATTGCTTGAAATGGTGGTTGTGCTGGTATTGATGGGCATAGTGACTTCGCTTGCATTGCCCGGATTGCAAAAAATGTATGACAGTATGGCCGCCTCCTTGAGTCGAAACGAACTGCGCTCCGTATTGAATAATTTGGCACTGGACGTACGGGCAGATGGGCATGCACTTTCTTTTAACGAATTCCCGGCCCAGTCAAACCGTTTTCCAAAAGAATTTATAAAACGGATGGAGCCTTTAGGTGTGTCTTTGACATTGGAGCAGCCGTTGTTGATCACGCCCTCAGGTTTCTGTCCCCATCCTGCCCTCATTAAAGTCACCAAAGGTGCACAACAGTATTCACTAACCATGCGCAGCCCTGATTGCCGGGTGAGCTCAGAGTGAAGCGGCGTCAGCGTGGTTTTACATTACTGGAAGCTGTTGTTGCCATGGCTATATTTGCTGTGGGCGCAACGGCTATGTATGCATGGGTGAATACCAATTTAATTACCTTGTCGAGGGCCGATCAAATTACCCAGCGTTCTTCAGCGGTTGAAAGCGCTATAGAGTATATGGCCATGGTCGACCCTGAGGTTCGACCAAAAGGAACTGCCACGCTCGGTGATCTGGAAATCCAATGGCAAACTGAAGCTCCGCTTTATAGTGGCGATGTGCTCGATGAACAAAACCAAAAGACTATCAACAGAGCCGCAATTTATCCCGCAAACATCACGCTCTTCTCTGGCAAGCAGCAGATTTACCAATTCCAGATGTCCCTTATAGGTGTTAAAAAAGTCAGGAACCTTGAAGATGTCATTTTCAACTAGGCCTGCCCCAAGCGGACTGCGCGGGTTTACGTTGCTGGAAATGCTCGTGGTAATCCTGCTCGTGTCTTTACTTGCGAGCCTCATGATGCAGGGTTTCATTTACATGTCTGGCACCTATCAAACGGTTGAGCGCCGGCAGTTGCGGGCGCAACAACAGGAGCTTTTTGAGGGTTGGTTACGCGATTCAATCCATGGAATTGTCAACGGAGTGGATGGTGCCTGGGGAAAAGACAATCAGTTCTCAGGCGACGCCATGTCTTTTAGTGGTATTTCTTTAGGCTCTTTAGCAGGCCAGCCCTCCGGCACCCCCATCAAAGTTATCTGGAGTCTGGAAAAGAAAAACACTTACACGTTATTACGATATGGTGAAGCCCCATTAACGGGCGGGGCAATAACGTGGTATACGCTTAAGGAGTGGCCAAGCACCGTCTCAGCATCGTGGCAGTATTTACATGATGGCCAATGGCTATCCAGTTTTCCCATGCAAACATCTATTTTCGCTCGCGATAAAAAAGCGGTACTCCCTCGTGCCATCAGCCTTTATGTAAATAGCGTTCCTGTTCCAATTGAGCTGATTGTTAGCGTACGCAGCAACCCCCATGCTTATGCACCCCCTGTGATAGAGGGTGTTTTATGAGCCCTATTAATCATTCGTTACAACGCGGGTTTGTATTAGTCTCTGTGCTCTGGGTTTTGGTCATTATGGTTATGGCTGCTAGCGCGTTTTCCATTTGGGTGGATCGTGTTCGTGAGCAGGCACATCTACGTCAGCAACACACGGAAACCTATCGTAGAAGCACAGATACACTAACAAAAGTGGTGTACACCTATCTTACAGGGATGAAAACAAGTGACGGTGTGGCATGGCCTGGTGCCAGTGGTGATGCAACCGTACAGGCCAAATTCGATAGCCTTGACGATTTCATGGCTGGTGCGGCTGCAAAAGTCACGGCATCCACTGCAGGTTTTATGCGTATGGATGATTCCGTTTTGGATATAGGCAACGGCATTCGAGTCATGGTTCAGGATCGTGCGGGGCTGATCGGTTTATCATTTCTGACAGACAGGAAAGTGTTTAACAGCATCGCAGCCCACGCCGGTAAGCAAATTACGGCTGAAAGATTGGCAGACACGCTTTCCGATTATCAGGACCCTGATGGGGTACGGCGAGGCCAAGGTGCCGAAGAGCATGATTATGGACGTGAGCAGTTGCCCCCGCCTATGAATGGTTATTTGCGGTCACCCTTGCAATTGCGCAGCATTCTAGATTGGGATCTCGCGCTAGAAACGCGAGATGATGCATGGCTATTGAGAGTCTTTCGTAATGAAGGTAACGCGGTAATTAACGCCAACACGGCATCGGCTGCCGCGTTGAACTTGGTTTTAAATAATGAGCAAGCCGCGCAACAGATTTTGATCGCGCGCGCGCAGCAGCCGTACAGCAGAGCTTCTGACTTAGTAAAGTTTACTGGCGGATCAGAAGACTTACCTTTCGCCATTGTTCCTGCGGCAGGCTTTCGCTTTTGGTGGTGGCACGAGGGTGATACTACTGCCTATGTTTATGATGTACAATTTTCGCCCTTGGATTCAGGCGCAGACGCCTGGTATTTCAACTGGACTGCGCGAGTAAACTTGCCCGATGACATGGCTCAAAGTACAGCTAGAACGATTGATCACCCGTTTTTCCGTTAACCAACGGCTTATCTCGGCAGGACAAATTCATTCACTTTCTCGTCTCACTCTTGTTCCACAAATTTTGGTGGGGCGGGACTATTGTCAATATGCCCTCATAAAATTAAAAAACGTGCCCCGTGCCAAGCGTGAGCAAGCACTTAAGCATCAAATTGATGTGCTTAGCCTATGGCCCAGCGTTAGCTATTCTGTTGCGTGGAATCAAGGTGATGCGCAAGTCTGGCTTTGGGATAACGCAGAGTTAGCTGGTTTAATTCAGGGCAATCATTCAACTGAGTTTGGCGGGTTATACAAACCTACTTTCCTAGCGGAGGTTTTGCATTGGCAGAAACCGCAAGAATCTGGCCTTCATTTATTTAAGGCGTCTCACGGCTACGATTTGCAGTATTGGAATGAGGGGGTTCTCCACGCTAGCCAATGGTATTTAAATGCACCAGCCGATCAGCAAATTCAGCGGTTTGCCCGCGGTCAAGGTTTGGCTTCTTTTTCGAGTGCCTTGGCTATAGTTGAACCCACGCAAACTGAACAACCTTGGCCGGGCGCAATGTTCTCGCTTTGGGAACATTTTTTTGAGCGGCGTAGCCAAATAATCATGAGCTTGGCGGCTGTAAGTGTACTGGTCATGAGTCTTCAGGTCACAGCGGTGGTTCATTGGTATTGGAAAATCGGCGCGCTGGAACGGCAGACCGCGGCTTTGGCAGAATCTGCAAATGACTTGCTGACAGCTCGTTCAAGCGCGCGCGCGGCCAACATCGAAATAACGAATATTCAAAGATTATTTGCGGTGCCTAACCCGCTTGCGGCGCAACAGAAGGTGTATACACATCTTCCGGCCACTTTAAAATTGAACTTGCAGACTTGGGAGCGAAATATTGATCAGGTTGATATGACTGTTCAAGGTGAGATTCCAGACACCCTAAGCCTTGTTCGCGCTTTCTCTCAAGATGGAATGAAAAACGTCCGTGTTGAACCAACGCCAGAAGCCAACAAATACAGAATCCGCTTAAAGCTGGATGGTTTTGCGCAATCTCAACAGGAGCCTAAATGATGGAGAGATTGGCGCAGTTGAAGAGCTACTGGCATCAAGCCAAACAAGAGTGGCAAGCGAATAAAAGGTTACAACTATTTTCAATCTTGGCGCTCGTTCTTGTTGTGCTGTGGATTCATATCAAATTGAATGACTGGCGTATCGCCAAACAGGCTGACGCACGAGTGGCCTTAACCGCTTATCAAGACACGCAAGCCGTTGCCCGTGAAAGCGAATGGCCCGAACGCGCCAAAACTGCTGAAGAACAGCTAAAAACAACTCGCACCAAGTTGTGGCGTGCGACTAGCGAAGGTGAGGCGGAAGCAACGCTGCGTGATTGGTTGCAAAAGCAAGCAAAAGATTCTGGCATAACCATTGACCGCATCACCGTAGAGGTGGCTGCCGCACCGCGTGGTTTTAAGTGGCGGCCCGTTCATGCAGACATCCAGGGCAAATACCAAGCGGGTGTCTGGCAAACAATGTTAGATAAGATGGATAAAAATAATCCACCAGTAATCGTTGATTTTGAGCAATTAAACATTGTTAGCCAAAACAATCTATTTTTTCGCATAAATGTCACAGCATGGTTTGTTATTGAAGACTCCACTGGAGTAAAACAATAATGACAAAAACATATCTGTACCTTTATTTAGCGTTGTTAGTAACAACAAATCTCGCGTTTGCTTTCCTTATTTCGGTTGGGCGCGATGAGCAGCTCGATATACCAACATCAGCGGAGTGGAAACTACCTGAACCAAAAAGGGCGGTAGAGGTCGACGTAAAGCAATTAACATCTTCCGGCTTTTGGGGAGATGTAGCGCAGTCTGGCGGATCATTCGCTTCTGGAGATGCAACTCAAAAAGAAGTGGATGCGCAAGAGGCTAAAAAATTGCGGGCACAAATAAAAGCGATCATTTATAACAAAACAATTAAAGAGGTTTTGTTCGGGGCCAATAAAAAATATCAGCGCACTCAGCAGGGGCAAACACTACCTGGTACTACTTGGGTGTTGTTGGAGGTAGGTGAAGATTGGCTAAAGTTATCAAAAGACGGCAAGCCAGAAAACGCAGAATTGCTTAAATTATTCACCTCCCGAAAAGATGTAAATAAGGATAATAACAAGCAATAGTTTCCGTTTCTTATCAAACAATTTAGTCATTATTTTTTGTATAACGCTTACAAGCGTTTGGAGCGCAACACCAAATGAGTCGTTCACCCACTGTTTCAGTTATTAAGGCAACAAGTGCACTTTGTCTTATGGCTATTATTTCTTCTTGCGCCTTAATGTCTGACAGCGAGTTGGCAGCGCCACCCCGCCTTAAGTCTGTGCCCTCTTCAGAGCAAACAGCGAGCGATATTCCAGCATCTTCAGATTCTGGCCAGTTGCAGCGCTTTAGTCAGCCGCCGAGTGTAAATCCAGGTGTTGCGAATCTTAAGTCGCTAGACAAGGCGGTGCTGTTTCCTGCCAATGAAGCTCCTAGTATTAGTTTGAGTATTGATGGTCTCTCTTTACCAGCTTTTATAAATGAGGTCTTTGCTAATGAGCTGAAGCTTGGCTTTCAAATGGCGCCTGATGTGGCGAGCAAAGAAGACTTAGTCACGTTACGCATTACTGAGCCTCGCAACCGCCAAGATATATTTCAGGTCAGCCGGGATATATTAGCCACTTACGGCGTGCAAATTATGCAGGAAGGCGATTTACTGCGCTTTGTGCTTGCAAGCAGTCAAAGTGCAACTGGCGAACTCCCATTAATTGTTACAGGTTCAACATTGCCCAGTGTACCTAGTACGCACAGGCCAATCTTTCTAATTCGAACGCTAAACGTTATTAGTAATGCAGATGCTTACAGTATGTTGACGCTGATATACGAAGGTCAAGGGTTAAAAGTTCAGCGTGATAATTCCCACAATGCTGTAACTTTAAGGGGATCACCGGATTTAGTTCAAAGTGCGGCAGATGTCCTCGCCATGCTAGACCGGCCTACTATGAAAGGCCGATTCAGCTTACGTATAGACCCTCTTTATACGGATGCAGATACCTTATCCAAACGTCTTACTTCCACAATGTCAGCGCAAGGTTTTGATGTAGGTGGGGTAGGTAGTACGATCACATTAATTCCTATTCAAAGCCTAAATGCCTTATTTGTTTTTGCGTCTGATCAGAAAGGTATTGATCTGGTTCGTCAATGGACTGAGCAGCTCGATAAGGTTGCACAGCAATCTAATGATAAGGAGGGGTTTTATTGGTATCAAGTTCGAAATACCGGGGCGGCGCAGTTGGCGGAGACGTTAAATGCCGTTGTAAGTGGCGGTAGCGGGATCTCTTCGGTCGGACGCACGCCCAACCAAAGCAATGGAGCTAGCGCAGTTACCGCCGGTTCTGCTACTTCGGGGGATGGGACATCTTCATCAACGAAAACAACTGGAAATTTTGTGGTTGATAGTTCCCGCAATATGCTTCTCTATCGTGGCGATGCGGCTAAGTGGCAAGGTTTAGTGCCCTTAATCAAGGAGTTAGACCGTGCGCCAGCACAAGTACTTGTTGAAGTTATTGTCGCTGAAGTATCACTTAAGAAAGGGTTGACGCTGGGTGCTGATTGGAATTGGACGAATACTGGAATTGCAGGTGGAGGCCAAAACCCATCTAATATTTTGGGTAAAAGAGCGATAGGATTGGGTTCATCAGGGTTTCAATGGGGCTCACTAAACAGTTCCGGAAGCACACGTTTGGCAATTAGCGCCCTGGCATCTAAAGATACCGTCAATGTGCTGCAGACCCCAAAAGTTCTCGTACGAAGTGGAGAGTCAGCCTCTATAAGTGTGGCAGATGAGGTTCAAATCAAAACCAGCTCTATCTCAACGGGCTCTACTGCTGGGGGCAACACTCAATTTGCTGATCAGTTCGTCACTCGCTCCACGGGAATTATTTTAAAAGTTGTACCCACCGTTTTTTCAGATGGTCGTATAGATATGAAAGTCTCTCAGGAGGTTAGTAATAACTCGGGCTCAGCGGATGCGCCAGCAATCACATCCAGAAATATTGAGACAAGTCTTATATTAAATGATGGAGGCTCTGTGCTCCTTGCGGGATTAATCACAAAAAACTTCAATAAAGGAAGTCAAAAGGTGCCACTGTTAGGAGATATACCCGTGCTTGGGCATCTGTTTAAAAAAGACACCAACAACGCAGATAGTGTAGAGCTCATGGTACTGATTGTACCTTACCTAATTAAAGATCATGCTCAGGCGGAAGCCCTAACTCAATCATTTAAAGAGCAGTTACATATAAAAGAGACTTCTGCCGACTTTAAGCAAAATCCACCCTTAAAAAATATGGCAGAATAAAAGTTCTTTGCTAAACTGCGTCAAGAACTGTGCACAGCACACAGTTCTTATAATAAATGGCTGAAATTATTAGATATAAGGGCTTGCATTGCCTCATACACATCTCATAGAATCACTCACGGACGGCAGGCGGAGCGCTTCGCCTGCCCTCGTTATTGATCGAAACGCCATCGTAGATGCGTTTTGTAAAATAAAGTTTATATAACCTTACGTAAGTCTATTGAAGGAAAAAGCAACATGAAAAAAATTATTGCTAAATCAGCCTTGGCTTTGGCCATTGCTACAATCTCTGGCAGTGTGTTTGCTGGTACAATGTTTACTGATACCTTTCCAGTAAAATTGGCAGAAGAAGTTTTTGGTACCGGTAATACTACCGATGGCAGTGAGACAAGCTCTGTTGACACTTTGGTTGCTACTCCGGCTGTTACTTACTGGATTTCAACACCAAATGCTCAGACCGCTACTGGTAACGTTGTAACTGTTAAGTTCACTTTAGATAGCGGCGCTGTTTTTGGTGAGGATTTGTCTGATATCTCTAAGTGGCAAGCTTCTACCGCTAATGTTACTTTCGGTTTCACTACTACAGCAAACGCAGCCGCAAACGTTGCTACACTCCCAACTGCTGCTACCAATGCTGCTACCAAAGCCGCGCTAGCTGCCGTTGGTGGTACTTTTATTGATGGCTTGGCTGGTGCTGGTACTGGTACTCCAGTTGCTGCCAACTACACTATTACTGTAGATTCTGGTGGTGCGATCGGTGATAACACCGTAGTGTTCAAAATCACTACTGGTGCAACTCCAAATGCTGCATTAGAAACTTTGAACTATGCATCTTTGGCTCAAGTAAAGACAAAGAGTTTAACAAATGCTCTTAAGAAAGGCGGTACAGGCCCAGTTAAGTTGGGTGTTGAGTTCCGTCGCGTGACTGCGCCTATCGTAACTGATACCTCTGTTGCTAAAACAGTATTTGAATCTGCTCAAGTTGCTAAGTTAGACGGTACTT
>CAZOPE010000003.1:139480-140525 GCA_964581625.1 uncultured Cellvibrionaceae bacterium | reverse complement strand
AACACCCGGCACGTTCGCTTGTCCACCCAGTTTACCTTCTGTACCTACCTCACGCGCCACGCGAGTTACTTCGGAGGCGAAGGATGACAACTGATCCACCATCACGTTGATGGTGTCTTTGAGTTCGAGAATTTCGCCCTTTACGTCTACCGTAATTTTTTTGGAGAGGTCGCCCCGCGCCACCGCCGTAGTTACCTCGGCGATGTTCCGCACCTGCCCCGTAAGGTTGGATGCCATGAAGTTCACGTTGTCGGTAAGGTCTTTCCAAGTTCCCCCCACACCGCGCACTTGCGCTTGCCCGCCGAGCTTTCCTTCGGTACCCACCTCTCTCGCCACGCGCGTTACTTCCGAGGCGAAGGAGTTGAGCTGATCCACCATGATGTTGATGGTGTTTTTAAGCTCTAGAATTTCGCCTTTTACATCCACCGTGATTTTTTTGGAGAGGTCGCCATTGGCCACCGCGGTGGTTACTTCAGCAATGTTACGCACCTGACCGGTCAAGTTACCGGCCATGGAGTTTACGGAGTCGGTTAAGTCTTTCCAGGTTCCCGCCACGCCAAGTACGTTAGCTTGGCCACCGAGCTTACCTTCGGTACCTACTTCCCTCGCCACACGCGTTACTTCCGAGGCGAAGGAGTTGAGCTGATCCACCATGACGTTAATGGTGTTTTTGAGTTCGAAAATTTCGCCTTTTACGTCCACCGTAATTTTCTTGGACAAGTCACCGTTGGCCACGGCGGTAGTTACTTCTGCAATGTTTCGCACCTGCCCCGTCAAGTTACCGGCCATGGAATTAACGGAGTCGGTTAAGTCCTTCCACGTTCCCGCCACGCCTTTTACTTGCGCTTGACCACCGAGCTTTCCTTCTGTTCCCACCTCACGCGCCACACGAGTTACTTCAGATGCGAATGAGGAGAGCTGATCCACCATCACGTTAATCGTGTCTTTGAGCTGAAGAATTTCGCCTTTTACATCCACCGTGATTTTTTTGGAGAGGGGGGTCTTGCAGGCACGCAGCGTGATTGTGTCAACCGGCGCACGCTGG
>CAZOPE010000003.1:0-139470 GCA_964581625.1 uncultured Cellvibrionaceae bacterium | reverse complement strand
GGAGAGGTCGCCGTTGGCTACCGCCGTGGTCACCTCGGCAATATTCCGCACCTGACCCGTGAGGTTGGATGCCATGAAGTTCACGTTATCCGTAAGGTCTTTCCAAGTTCCGCCCACGCCGGGCACGTATGCCTGCCCGCCCAGCTTTCCTTCTGTTCCCACCTCACGCGCTACGCGGGTTACTTCAGATGCGAATGAACGCAGCTGATCCACCATGGTGTTGATGGTGTCTTTCAATTGCAGAATTTCACCGCGCACGTCCACGGTGATTTTTTTGGAGAGGTCACCATTGGCTACGGCAGTTGTCACGTCGGCAATGTTACGCACTTGCGAAGTGAGGTTACCGGCCATGGAGTTCACCGAGTCGGTAAGGTCTTTCCAAGTTCCCGCTACGCCCGGCACGTTGGCCTGACCGCCCAGCTTACCTTCAGTACCTACTTCTCTTGCCACACGGGTTACTTCCGAGGCAAAGGAAGAAAGCTGTTCTACCATGGTGTTCGCCGTAGAGGCGGCACGCAAAAACTGACCCTTCAGCGGGCGGCCATCAACATCCAACTCCATGGTTTGGGAGAGGTCGCCCTTTGCTACGGCGCCAATAACCCGCGCCATTTCTGTTGTGGGGCGCACAAGGTCGTCAATCAACGTATTTACGGATTTAACAATGGTCGCCCAGCCGCCAACCATGGAGGGAATAACAGCGCGCTGAGTCAGGCGGCCTTCGCGCCCTACCACGCGGCTTACGTCCGTAATACCGTGCGATAAAAGTTCGTTGGATTCGATAATTTCATTGAGCGTATCAGCAATTTTCCCAGCCATGCCCGTAAGGTCGGCAGGCATGCGCGCTGAAAAGTCGCCTTTTTTCAAAGCCGTGAGAACATGCAACAGCGCTTTGCTATCAAGCTCGTTGTCAAACTCTACCGTCGTATCCATAAAAATCTCCGAACTTACTCGAATCTTATAAATTTATTCAGGGGCTTAAGCAGAGCAACTCACAACGTGCGTTTGTTGTAACTGCTGCAGCAGTTCATTGGCAGGTAAAGGTTCGCTATAAAATTTTCCTTGGCATTCATCGCAGCCTAACTTTTTTAAAGCGTCGAGCTGTTCCTGATTTTCCACGCCATCTACCAGCACGCGTAATTGAAATGCGCGAGCCATAGCGATAAGCGCGGATACAGTAGAAGTGTCGCTGGGAAACGGGGTTTGTGCCGGCAAGAAATTGTGCTGCTTACCTGAGCTACTCATTAAGCGAGGATCAATTTTTACCTCAGCGATGGGCAATGATTTCAACGCGATCAGTGAACATACATCTGCACCAAAGCCGTCCAAAATAATATTCACACCACCTTCACTCAGCTCGCGAAAAAGTGCGGCGGCACGTGGCAAATCGCGAACAACCGAAGATTCGCCAATTTCAAATTGCAGCATCGATGATTTGATTTGGTATTGCTCTAATGATTGGGTAATGAAGCCAAAAAAATCCGGTTGCAAATGCGCAATATCCAAGTTAATTGCAACAGGCAGATCTAAAGGCGGTGTCATGCTTTGCCAACAATGTATTTGTTTGCAGGCCGCTTGTACTACCCAATCACTCACGCGAACCGCTTGCGTACTTTGCGCAACACGCCCTAAAAAATGAGCCGGAGCAAGTAACCCATCGAGCGGGTGATGCCAATACAACAGCGCTTCAACGCCCGTGACCTTACCCGTAGCAACTTCAACTTTCTGTTGGTAGTAAAGTTCAAATTGCTCCGACCCTAACGCGGTTGCAACTTCCTGCTCAAACTGGTTACGCAAACGCTCAGTTGCATTCAGCTCTTCGTGAAAAAATTGTATAGAACCACGTTGCTGTTGCTTTGCGTGGTACATGGCAACGTCCGCATTTTTCAACAACTCTTCTGCTGAGCTACCATCTTGCGGATAAAAGCTGATACCAATAGTGGTAGACGTTTTTACTTTTTGCGTTCCAATCGTAAGCGGTTCGGCATGAGCGTTCACAATTTTTTTTGCAACTTTAACAACGTCTGCTGTATCCGGAAATCCTTCTAGCAAAATGACAAATTCGTCGCCTCCCAAGCGAGCCACCAAATCAGACTCGCGTACTGCAGCTGTTAAATGATTAGCAACTTGCTTTAGGAGTTCATCGCCTGCTTCGTGGCCAAGCGTATCGTTAATTTCCTTAAACTTATCCAAATCCAAAAACATTAATGCGAGCCCCTCTTCACGGCGGGCAGCTTGTACTATGGAATGCTTTAGGCGCTCAAGGAGAGATCGACGGTTAAATAATCCGGTCAGGGTATCGCGGGTGGCAAGCTCGGTTGCACGTTGCTCTGCAATGCGACGTTCTTGTACTTCAGATTTAAGCGCGAGGTTCATACGCTCTAAATCTTGCATTCGTTGAATACGCAAATTGACGTTAATAGCCTCAAGCTCTACGGTTTTGCGTTCCAGCTCTATATTTTTTTGCGCCAGTTCTACAAAAACTGCCACTTTCGATTGCACAATTTTAGGAATGAGCGGCGCAAACAAATAATCCGCCGCACCTCTTTGGTAGCCCTTTAGTCTATTAAATTCATCGCCGTAATAAGCAGTAACAAAAATAATAGGGACCGAGGCAGAGCGAGGATGCGCGTGAATCGCTTCGGCCGTTTCAAAGCCATCCATCGTGGGCATGCTAATATCCAGCAAAATCACCGCAAAATTGTGTTTCAATACTTTGCGCAAAGCTTCTTCGCCCGACTGCACTGTGAAAACTTCATATTTTGGATGATCAGGATCTTCCAACATTCCCGCTAAAGCCAGGAGTGTTGAAGCGTCATCGTTAACGATAAGAACCTTGGGTAGCGATTCTTCAGATTGCATGCGATACGGACCTTTAAAAAATGAATCCTTTTACCCCTAAACAATTAAGAGCAGACTTTAAATTCCTTAACGAGAGCTTACTTCTTTATTGGTACATTTATATGGTGGCCAACAAGGATTTACGTCCGCCAATTTTTTACGTTGTTCTTATTCCATACCGCAAATCCAAAACGCTAAATTCCAAAAAGCGAAACCTATTTATTTAATAATTAAGACGCCACCTAGTGTGCGCATGGCAGTGATAGCCCCTCTGTTCGCCACCGTACATAACTACCAAAATTAAACCCTTTATACTGCAGTACCAGCGCCAAACTGGTTTTAACAAGACTAAAGCCGGAATAGAATTAAATAGCGGATATTTCAATCTTTTGCAGTTGACTATAACAATAATTAAGAGAGCGAAACTATTGAGAATTTCTTTCACTAACGCAAATTGGATCTCGCTAAGAACGGTGATACAACTTGCCTAAAATATCAAACGAGCTTCGTCGCTTTATTCATTCCATTGCATCTATACCACACCTAGAAGCAATGCTGCTCATGCATCAGTTCCCAAATCAAATTTGGGATTGTGATGCAATTGCCAAACGTTTGTATCTTAACCAAGAAAATGCCGCTAGCATGCTGGAGGATCTCCGCGCGAGCGGAATTTGCGCGCGCCATTCAACTGAAAAGCAAGATTATGTGTATGCGCCAGTTGCACCTGAACTGAACGAATTAATTGAACAGCTTGCTATTTTCTATGCCAGCAATTTAATTGAAGTTACCAATATGATTCACTCAAGAGCTCAATCAGGCCGGCTCGTTCATTTATTTGCCGACGCCTTTAAATTCAACAAGGATAAATAATGGACGCCATCATCTACGCACTATGTGCTGGAACTGCGTTCCTGTGCGCCGTTTTGCTGCTACGAGGCTATTTAAAAAGTCGTTATCGATTGCTGTTATGGGCGGGATGGTGCTTTGTTTTCTTCACAATGAATAATTTACTGGTAGTTGCCGACAAATTTTTTGTCCCTGATTACAGCCTATTAAATGTGCGGCTCGCGGTTGCTCTTTCAGGGCTTATTTTACTGTTATATGGATTAATATTTGACGAGTAACTTTATGAACGAAATGTTGATTGGGGCAATAGCCACTTCTAGTTTTATTGTAAGCTTATTTTTTTTACGTTTTTGGAAATCTACTCAAGATCGATTTTTTTTATATTTTGCCTTGTCATTTTTGATCGAAGCAGCAAATCGGGTATTTTTGGTGATTTGCTTTAACCTGAGTGAAGAATCACCTCTGTATTACCTAATTCGCTTTATAGCATACACATTTATCATTATGGCTATCTTGGAGAAAAACAAACAACATAAGCTGAAAGAAAAAGAATAGTAGTGCGTAAACCTTAAAAATATGTTCAGTGAGAGGGTTTTCGATGAGCTATTTGCATCAGTGAATTAATGCAATTTTCTGTAGCTGCCGAGCGCCCTCGGCGGCTATGACTTTTATCAAACTAGCGGGATCAACGGGTTTTACAAAGTAGTGATTAAAACCTGCCGCATAAGATTTCTCTTTGTCAGCTTCTTGCCCGTAACCAGTGACTGCAACAAAAATAGTATTTGCTGTCTCTTGCATCGCATGCATTCGAGCAGCCAACTCATTTCCGTCCATATCGGGTAAGCCTATATCAAGAATACAAATGTGCGGATAAACAGCGCGCGCGCATGTAAGCGCATCTTTCGCATTGTATTCTATAAATACCTTATGACCGGCTGATTCCAAAAACATGGCCAATGAATCTGCAGCATCCTTATTGTCATCCACCACCATTAATCGCAAGGTCTGAAAAAGAACCGGTGAGTATTCATGCTCCATATGTAAACGATCGTTTTGCATCTCATCAATTGCCGAAAATCTGGGCAAGCTAACAGAGAAAACACTACCCTGACCTAAGCCTTCACTCACTACACTTACACCACCACCATGTGATGCTACCAAACTTTTAACTAAGGCTAACCCCAAACCCAAGCCACCCTGTGAACGATCTGACGTTCGTTTTGCCTGTGCAAATAGATCGAAAATATGAGGAAGAATCTCAGCCGAAATACCAATACCATCATCTGCAATATCAATAGCAACTTCATCAATAGTTGTGCGAAATTGAATGGATATATGCCCACCATCAGGCGTGTATTTAGAAGCATTATTTAATAAGTTGGCAATAACTTGTATTAAACGATTAGCGTCGCCCAACACATTGACGGAGTCAGTCGGTAAGTCAACGGAAAGTTGCTGGTGTTTATGATGAATTTGCGGGTTCACTTGCTCAATGGCATGTGAAATTAATACGTGCATATCCAAGGGTTGCTTGTTGAGTTTGATTAACCCTCTTGTTACCCGCGCAACGTCTAACAAATCATCGATTAAATTAGTTAAGTGAACAACTTGACGCTCGATAATGCCTACGGTGCTCATAACCTTGTCTGGAGAAGATGCAACAAATTTTAAAATTTGCGCAGCAGAACTTATAGGTGCAAGCGGGTTGCGAAGTTCATGAGCCAGCATTGCCAAAAATTCGTCTTTACGCTGATCTGAAAGCCGAATTTCGTACTGCCGCATACGAGCACGCAGTGCGGACCTCACAGAACTTACCAGCATTGGAGCTCTAAGTGGCCGCTCCAACAGCGTTAGATTACCGAAACCCTCGTATGCACCTTTTAACCAAGGGGAAATTCCGCCTGCTTTAGTCAACACTAAAACGGGCAAGTCTGACCAAGTTTCTTGGGAGGTAAGAAAACGAATAAAGGGAACTGAGGCTTCTGGAGTCAAAATCTCTTCTACAGTAAGTACCAATCCCGCACCCTTTTGTAACTCATTCAACAATTCTGACCAACTTTTACAAACCCTGCATGAAAGATCTGCACTTGTTAAAACTTGATTTGCAAGTTCTGCATCTTTTCCTAAGGGGGCACAAATCAAAATACGGCGTTCGGTTAACTCAATCATTTACTAACTTATCCTTTCTCGTAGTGGTGTCTTGTAATTTCGGAACGCCAGTTAGAATTCCGTGAAATTCACGTAACACTGGGCCAATTTTTATTCCACCGGGCCCAACTTCAATTCTCCTGATAGTCCTCTCGTGTCCACTACCGCGTTTTTTGAAAACCGAGATAGCCTGTTGAACTTCGCTAAAGGCTTCAAAATAACGTAAGAGCACAACGTTATCTGCCAAATAGCTAGCATCAATTCCAGACGACATATTCCCTAACATCCCCTGCTGCACACCAATGAGTAAGGTGATAACACTGCGCTGACCTAAATAAGTTAATAGCTCATGCATATGAGTGCCCAATAATTTTTCACTGGGCATTGCTTGTAAAAATCCATTGAGACTATCTATAACAATGACTTTTGCACCGGAATCCGCAGCACTACATACCGCATGCATAAACTCACCGGGTGTTAACTGAGCAGGGTCAACTTGATGTACAAACAATTTTCCTTCGGCGATGTATGGGCGCAAGCTTATATCCAAGTTATCCGCGCGGTTAAGCATGTTGGAAACAGATTCTTCAAAAACAAACATGGCAGCCTTGTAATCTTGTTTCATACACGACAATACAAATTGTGTCGCCAAGGTTGATTTACCTGTGCCGGGAGGCCCAACAATCAGTGTGCTACTCCCCTCTTCTAAACCTCCGCCCAACAAACTATCGAGCTCCTCAATGCCACTTGCAAATTGCTTCTGGTGTAAAAATTCGCGAGTTTCTGCCGCGACTAATCGTGGGAAAATTGCAAGGCCACCATATTGAATTTTGTAATCATGAAGACCTTCACGAAATGCAACACCACGGTATTTAATAACCTCCAACCGCCGCCTTATACCGCCGTAATCTGTCGTCATTCTCTTTAACGAAATAACGCCATGAGCAATACTACGTACTTGCAAATCACTATCACCATTGGTTCGATCATCCAAGAACAGGGTTGTACAAAACCGGCTCGTAATAAATTGCTTAAACGCTAAGACTTGCCGGCGATAAATTAATGGATTGGATGCAAGCAGTCGTAATTCCGAAAGAGAGTCAAGCACGAGACGTGTCGGCTTTATCTCATCAATCATATTCAGGATCGCTTTAGTCGTAGTTCCCATTTCCACATCGCTCGGGTGGAAAATACTGTATTGCTCATCCGGGTTTAAAACGCGTTCAGATGGCAAAACCTCGTGAATATGTATGCCCTTTAGCGACCACCCATGAGCTTCAGCTATTGCATGAAGCTCTACCGCTGTTTCTGAAAGCGTAATGTACAGTAATGATTCACCATGCTTCACGCCTTCCAACAAGAACTGCAGGGCCAAGGTGGTTTTCCCAGACCCAGGCGAGCCCTCTACTAAGTAGAGACGATTAGGTGTAAATCCACCACGTAAAATTTCATCTAAAGAAGATATGCCACTTTTTAAAAAAAGTGAGTTGTTGCTGTCCTTATTAAGCAATTGCACGCCCTCAAACGAATAATTTGAATGACAAATCTAGAAAGTGTTTCTCACGAGCAAATGTGTTGCAGGTATGTCAGCGAGATCTCAAGAAGAAATCTATAGAGGAAGAGACCGCCAAAATGACTAAAACGTTCGCTCGCGGAAAAATAATCCCACAGCTCCTTTTTCAGATCCGTTCGCTAAACCACAGTCATTTTGGAGATTTAAAATCGGTAAGAAGTATAGGTTTAGAGATCTAAACCTATAGATTTTAATTTTGTGAAGTGCATAGGCTTTGAAAAATACTCATCAAATCCTGCGCTACGAAATACTTCGCTATCGGCTGGTTGCCCATAACCGGTTACAGCAACTAAAACAAACCTAGGCACATCGGGAACCGCTCGCAATTTGCGAGCAACTTCGTAGCCATTAATATCTGGCAAGCCTATGTCTAACAAAATAATTTGAGGCTTTATGCGATGCACATTTTGCAACGCATCCTCACCTGTGTAGAACGTATGAACATCGTGCCCTGCCAAGGTTAACCACTGCGCTAGGGAGTCTGCCACATCGTGATTATCGTCAATAATAATCACACGCTTTATTTCTTTCTCGTCTGTTACAGCTTGAGTAAGTTGCATATCTATGTCCTGTAAACCATGCGTAGTACCAGTTATGAATATTGAGAACAAACTAAGCAATCTTAGTCATCTTTTTAATTACATCCTGTATGCGATAAGGTTTGGATACAAACTGGAAATCAGTATGATAGAGATTTTCCGATAACAATGCGGGTTCAGCGTAGCCGGAAGCTAACACAACTCTAATAGACGGATTAATTTGTTTGGCATGTTGCGCCAACTCAACTCCACTCATTTCGGGCATAACCACATCGCTAAACAACAATTGAATATCAAGAGTGGTTTTTAGAATTTGCAACGCACTTTTTCCATCACTCGCAGCCACAACCTCATAGCCGAGCGATTTGAGTGAACTAACGGTCATTTCAAGCACGTCAATCTGATCATCAACAACCAACACTTTGCGCAGAT
The DNA here is from genome assembly GCA_964581625.1 of uncultured Cellvibrionaceae bacterium. Classification (GTDB taxonomy): domain Bacteria; phylum Pseudomonadota; class Gammaproteobacteria; order Pseudomonadales; family Cellvibrionaceae; genus Cellvibrio. The sequence goes on along the minus strand of CAZOPE010000003.1, from coordinate 131,094 downwards.
TTAACTGCTCTGGTGACTGGCTTAATGTTTTACTCTCAAAAGCGGGGAAATACAAAGCAATTGTTGTACCTTCACCCACAAGAGAGTTTATGGTTAAGTCGCCGTTGGACAAATGCACCAAACCGTAAACTTGGCTCAACCCTAAACCGGTGCCTTTCCCCATAGGCTTTGTCGTATAAAAAGGTTCGAGCGCGCGATTCATTACCTCTTGCGTCATGCCCTGCCCTTTATCCGTGGCGGACACTTTAACATAGGCGCCGCTCGGAAGCTGATTTACTTCATTGTCCGCTAGCGTTACACATTTAGTAGAAATTTTTATTTTCCCAATTTTTTCCACCATGGCGTCTCTTCCATTAATTACCAAATTCAAAAGAGCCGATTCAAATTGAACAGAGTCGATCAATACAAAAGGAAGGTCGCCCTGTAATTCAAGCTCAATTTCCTCCATATCTTGATAAGTTTTATTTAGCATGGCGGCGAAAGAAACAATAATATTGTTTAGATTATGCGGCTCAGCTTTTACGGTTTGCTGTCGCGCAAAGGTCAACAGTTGCTGAGTTAAGGTTGCGCCGCGATTCACCGAGCGCTCGATACTATCGAGCACCTTAAGGCCGACTGGACTATCCACTTCCATTCGCAAAATTCCCACGCCATTCATTACAACGCCTAAAAGATTATTAAAATCATGCGCAACACCGCCGGTAAGTTTTCCAATCGCCTCTAATTTTTGTGATTGAAATAATGCTTGCTGTGTTTTTTCTAGCACGAGCGCCGCATTACGTCGCTCCGTAATATCACGCGTTACCTTCGCAAAACCTAAGAGTTCATCAAGATTGTTACGAATTGCATCTATAACAACATGCGCCCAAAAACGTGAACCATCTTTGTTTACGCGCCACCCCTCATGCTCGAATCGCCCTTGAGTCGCAGCGGCATGTAGAGCATTCATGGGCACACCTAGAATCCTATCCTCCTCGGTATAAAATCGAGAAAAATGAGTACCCACAACTTCGTTGCTTTTATACCCCTTAATTCGTTCGGCACCTATATTCCAGTTGGTGATTTCACCCTCAGGCGATAACATGTAAATGGCGTAGTCCGTTACACTTTGCACCAAAAGACGAAACTGCTCTTCACTCGCATGTAGTTTTTCCGCAGCTCTTTTTCTTTCGGTAATATCACGCGTTATTTTTGCAAAACCGATTATATTTCCTTGATCATCACAAATTCTGTCGATAACAACACTTGCCCAAAACCGGCTACCATCTTTACGCACACGCCAACCTTCATCTTCAAACCGACCGGTTTCACGCGCGGTTGTTAACGCCTTTTCGGGGAAATTAATGGCATTGTCTTCAGGAGTGTAAAACCGCGAAAAGTGCTGCCCAATGATTTCTTCCGCGGTGTACCCCTTGAACCTTTCAGCACCTGCATTCCAGCTACAAACTATCCCTTCTGGGGATAACATATAAATGGCATAGTCAGTCACGCCCGCAACAAACAAGCGATAACGTTCCGCCTCTGAATAATCAGTGATAAGAGAATTTTCAAGTGCAGGAGATAGAGCCATGTGAACACTCAACGAAATGTAAACCGGTGAAACCAAGATAAAGTTAACCTAGATTTAAACAACTTATCTGATATTAAGAGCAATCTATCACTAAGGCCAAGTTAAGCTTATCTCAAAGGCCGCACTTAACATACAAGTTTTTATTTTTTTAAAATTTTTATTAAGAGTTTTTTCAATTGTTAACTTATTGCCATCAAAATTATTTTGTCTTAGCCTGCATTTATACAAGCCTCTAATTTATTTTTTTCATAAAAACGAATTTCCGCAGAATGTACATGATATTTCTTCACATATTTTGCGGGCTTCCAAATTGAGCTGAGGCCATAGCAAATAATTTTTTTTGGCACCCACCTCATCTTCCTTAGCCACACTTTTTAAAAGAGCTTATGTGAATTCTATTGATAGAGTTCCGCACATGCTTTTCACTTTTATTTTTGCTCATACGCCCCTATAAACTCGCCTTAAACAAGCCATTAAAAACCAAAAGCCTAGCCGCAGAAGGCTTTTGGCAATCAAAAGTCTATCAATAGTCTTGCTCAAAACTGTAAACACGCGTTTGGTAAAAGGTGTGAACTTTATTAATCCAATTTATTTCGGCCATATTGGGCCAACTGTTTTTATCGAAACCCGGGGCTTTCTCCAAGCGCTCCTTACATTCGTTTAAGATTAGGGTCTGATTTACGGCATCCATCGTTAACGCCTTCCAAGGTACGGCAAACAGCTTTTCACCCACGCCAAAAATCCCGCCAAATGAAAGAACAACATAGGCGATTTCACCTGTCGTACTGTTCAACATAATTTCTTTAACGTCGCCTATGTGTTCGTCGTCATAGTTATAAACGTCTTTGCCTATAAGGGCGTCTGCCCCTACCAATGATCTGCCATAAGCGCTGTGATGCTCAGTTTGGGCAGGAGCGTAGCTTCCACGATGCATGTAACTCATTTGATTTCTCCTACTAATGCCAATGAGAAGGGAATACTTAGGGCTTCAGTCTAAGAAGCTGTCACCTGTTGCTCTGTACGACGGCGCACGTAAGTCGAGAGAGATCGGTATAAATGCTTATTAGATCGGGAATGGTTGGGCAAACAGGAAGGGGTCAATCGTATTTATCGTGAGACTCTTGGCACACCACACAGAAGCGCACGCCAGGAAGAATTTTTCTGCGGGCGCTGGGGATAGCTGCCCCGCACTCTTGGCAATGGGTAAGACTTTTACCCGTTGGAATTTTGCGACGCGCGAGATTAACAGCATCATCTACGCTCGCGTCAATTTGATCTTGGACAGCGCCATCGCGAGACCAACCACCCGCCATACACACCTCAATATATCAAGAGTTAGGTCTTAGGGTGCTGTAAGTGCAATAAGTTCTCGATGAGATTTAATAAAGGAGACTAAAAAACTTCTGGCGCGAATGAGCGAATTTAAATTTCGCTCATTCGCGCCAGACTTGATATGTAACGTCCCTGTACTAGGCACACTGCAACACGGCGGGTGCGAATCGGCTTAACGATTTTCCTTGGCGTTGCCAATACCTTTTTGAATACTACCTTCAACTTGTTTAGCAATGCCTTTGGCTTGTTGCTTTTCACTGCCCACAGCTTCGCCAACTTTTTGTTGAACTTTACCTGCGGTTTTTTTAATTGATCCTTTCACTTGATCTTTGTTCATGATTTTCACCTGCACATTTTTGAGTGATTGAATAACGCCACAAGAAAAGAAAAAAGGCCTTTACCTCCTAGCAAAAATGCCTATTGCACTTGCAACAATTCGCAAAAATCCTTCTCATGCCTTTTACCTTTTACGGTGCTAAATATCCCACAGAATGTGGCGCATGTATGTGCGTTAGCGAACAAGCGGAACTCAGAAAAAATTGCAAAAAAAACCGCCCGAAGGCGGTTTATATAAATAAAATAACGACTATTTTCTCAACACCGCCGCTGCGCCACCTGAGGGCGAAAGTGTGAGCGTAATAGTATCGGCACTCGTGTGGGTATATTCTGTTTTGCTCAAGGTAGAAATCGTTTTTCCATCTTGGAAAATCTGTGCTTTGTAGTTTCCTTTACCCAAGAAATTAAGCGGAACACTCAGTGTGCGGCCCTCTTCATTTGTCATTGCACCAATGTACCAATCCTTACCTTTGCGGCGAGCGCTCACAATATATTGCCCGATATCGCCCTGTAAAATACGTGTTTCATCCCAAACGGTTGGAACATCTTTAATAAATTCCAAACCATCTTCCCAGTCACTTTTCGGTTTAGGCCAAGGGCCCTCTGTTTTTGAATAAGTAATTGGTGAATCTGCGAGCATTTGGAATGGGCTGTCGTACACGACATACATCGCAATAGCTTGTCCGCGCGTGGTTTGCACGTAGGGCAAAATGTTGCGGCGCACTTGTGGGTACTCTTGCGGCGTTACGTGACGGAAGCCACCCGGCGTGTAATCAATTGGACCAAGAATCATGCGCGTAAATGGCAAGGTCACATTGTGCGTTGCCGTGACACGGGCACTCCACTTGTTATATTCCGCTCCCATGACGCCTTCTTGAGTCATGTAATGTGGATAGGTTCTAACAAGACCGTTAGGTGGATAAGCACCATGCAAATCGACCATGATGCGATGCTTAGCCGTTAAGTTTAAAAGCCTGTGATAATAGCCAACCATGTCTTGATCTGAGCGATCCATAAAATCGACTTTAATGCCTTTAATGCCCCACTTTTCATAAGCAGCGATGGCCGCGTCCATTTGCCAATCCAATTGCTTCCACTGCAACCAAACCCACACACCCACGTTTTTGCTTTTGGCGTAACTGATAATTGCTGGCATATCCATATCGGCGACGGGTTTCAACAAATCTGAACCGGGCTTAGCCATTTCAGAGGAACCTGTGTACCAACCTTCGTCGATCAAAATGTATTCCAAACCAAGTGTCGCAGCAAAATCAATGTAAGCCTTGTAGGTGTCTGTGTTTTTGCCCGACTTGGTAGCTGTTGCGCCTTTGCCAAAAGCAACCTGATCGCCGTTCCACCAATCCCAAGCGGTTTTACCGGGCTTGATCCAGCTGGTATCCGTCATTTTGGTCGGTTCGCCTAAGGTTGCAATCAATGAGGATTCCGCAAGCTTGCCAGGATTATCTCCCACCATAATTACGCGCCACGAGGTTTTGAAGCCATCTGCTGGCATGGTTACGCGTGCTGACGCGTAGTTAGAGCCGTCGTTGAGATTATCGAAGCTATAGGTCAAACGCGTTTCCACGCCGAGTGCACCATCGCCCGTACCGGTAAAACCTGAACCTGGGTAATCACGAATATCAGATTCGGCAAGTGCAAAGGTAGTTTGGCCAACGCCGGTTTTACATACGAGCGGGTTGTCGTAGAGGTTGTGCGAACGAATTGCGGAGGCCTTGATGGGATCGAACTCCCCTTCGTGGCTACCCGTCATTTTGCCGGTGTTAAAACCGAAACATTGGTAATCGCCCGCAAATAAAAAACGAGTCATTTCATTTTGAATGGTGAATTTTTCAAGGCCGGCCTGGTTAGGCAACTGGTACCGAATAGCCACGCCATCGTCATATGCGCGCACAACCAAGTTCAGGTTGAGTTTACGCTCATCTTTGGCCGTAAGTTTCAGCGTGGTAGTGTTGTAATGGTCTGCAACATTTTTGGTTCTACCAAACATGGTGAAGCTGGTATTGATAGATGCATCATCTTTACCTTTGAATTCCATTTCTTGGTGACCAATTGGCTTGTTGTTCACAATCAAACCCAGCGCAGATTCCCTGATGATCGTTTTGCCATCCAAACTAAGGCTGTAGGTCAGTCCGTGGCCACCATTGGCTAAATCTACCTGAATTCGGGAATTGGGAGACTTAAGTGAGTAAGTCTCGGCTTGCGCGGACATGGCTAGCGCAAAGAGGCTTGCTGAAAGCACCTGATAGTTTTTCATTATGTTTTTCCTATGTATTTATATGTTTGACCAACTCGTTGTTAATTAAACGGTTATTCTAATTTTTAACCCTCAATATTAGGATATATATTACATAACTAAACAACACTTACCAACTAAATATAAAAAACACTCAGGCGATTATTAAGATACGACCGGGCATGGGCACCTGAATATGGGTCATAAGGGGTAAAGGAGCAGATACTCCCCCTCTCCTGCCACCCTACTTAGCGACTTAATGAGCGCTCAAATGCTTGAGCAAACGCGCCTTGAGTGCAGGAGGCAGATTTTTGATAATCAAACTATCCGTTGCTGCGTCGTAATGAATATTGTTGCCCAAGCAATCGGCATCAAAACTCATGCTGAGAGAATCATTGCGACCGCTGATACGGGCGTAGCTACGGACTTGGCTGGTATCAGGAATGAACTCGGCTTTGATGTGATCCTGAGTGGACTCCACGTAACGCGAGAAGTGATCAGGCTCGTAGGTTTTTAACTCGTCAGACAAGGTATTAGATAAGTCCTTTATCACAACGCTCTTACCCGCCTTGTTTTGCTCCAAACAATAATCCACTACTTTATTGCGCGTTAGCTTGGCCGTGGTTTCGTCGAGTGATTCCGTAAAGTTATCGACAATTTTTAAGAATTCGACGGTATCGCTCTTAAGATCGTGTTTATCGCTAAAACCCATAAACTGGGTAAAGGCGTCAGACAGTTCCTTTTCGCCACGCTCACGCAACATGGCCAAGTAAGTTACAGACTCTCCACCATCCCAATCTTGAAAGCTAATTTTTGCAGCTAAACCCAGTTGCGATGAATTTAAAAAGCAGCTGTCAGTAATTGAAAGCTCCGTGTCCAAATAAATAGCGTTAGTATGCTCAACCACAAACACATAGAGCAATTCACCCGCTTCTATTTTTTCAATTACAAAAAACACATAAGCATCTAATATGGTTTCGGCTTTCTCTAACTCAAGCGCAAAATGTTGCATCGCTTTTTGGGTGAAGCTTTCAAAACTTAAACGCTCCTCGCGAAACTCTTTCAACCAAGACGAAAAAGGAAACTCAATAGTTTCTGACGAAAAACGGCCGTAAAACTTTCCACCTTTACGAATAAAATTAACCTTTAATTCATAACCCAACTCCTCCAATTTTCCATTGGTTTCAAATGTAGCGTGGCGCAGTTGCAATTGTGCAGATTGAGTAGGTTGCAGGCGTTGGATACGGTGGGCAATGATTCGAGTTAAAGCCATAGCAGTGCGTCTTATTGTAGTAAGATGATTGAAGTAACCGAAGTTTAACACGCAGGAATTTATTATGGATATTAAACCGAATAGCAGCATTCAGCGTTTGCGCCCAGCGCAACGCTGGTCAGACGCAACTGTATTTAACGGCGTTGCCCATTTTGTAGAAGTTGCGGCTGACACTGAACAAGATCTAATCAGCCAAACCGCGCAAATTCTTGCGCAAACAGAATCAACGCTCAGCGATATTGGCAGCGACAAATCTCAGCTACTGTCAGCCACTATCTATTTAACAGACGCCAAAAATGCTGCCGCTTTTAACGCACTATGGGAAGTGTGGTTGCCAACAGGTTGTGCACCGTCGCGCGCTTGCGTGGTCGCACAATTACTTGCCCCTAAGATGTTGGTTGAAATTGCTTTTGTTGCGGCTGTCAAAAAAACCTAAATGGCAATTGTCATGAGTTGTATGGGTTTGCTTGAAAAGTGTTTTGCTCATCCCCACCAAGCGCTAAACGCTTGTGCAACATGTGTGTTGCCTATTCAGAGATAATTCCCATGCTAGCCAATATTCCTTTTTCTTTACTTGAACTAGCCTCGGTACGCGAAGGCAGTAGCATCAGCGAAACCTTGGCGAACTCTCTATGTTACGCTCAAGCTGCAGAACGCTTAGGGTTTAAGCGATTCTGGTTAGCAGAGCATCACAACATGGAAGGTATCGCAAGCTCCGCTACCGCGGTTTTAATTGGGCACATCGCAGGTGGAACCAAAACCATTCGCGTGGGCTCTGGCGGCATAATGCTGCCTAATCATCCACCCTTAGTCATTGCAGAGCAATTCGGCACCCTCGCCTGCCTGTACCCAAATAGAATCGATTTAGGACTGGGGCGCGCACCAGGAACAGACCCTATTACCAGCCGAGCACTACGCCGCGATAACCTAGCGGCAGACCAATTTCCCACTGAAGTTAATGTGTTACAACAACTGCTCGCCCCTCTAGCCCAAGGCCAGAGTTTGAAAGCCATTCCAGGCGCAGGAACCCAAGTACCTATTTGGCTGCTAGGTTCAAGCCTATTCAGTGCACAGCTCGCAGCAAAACGCGGTTTACCCTATGCATTTGCTGGGCATTTTGCACCTAGGCTTATGCGCGAGGCTGTTCGTATTTATCAAACCCAATTTCAACCATCATCAACACTAGACAAACCCTACGTAATGCTCGGTATGCCGGTGATTGCCGCAGAATCAGAACGTGAAGCTAAATTTCTATCTACCACCAGTCACCAACGAATACTGGCTTTGCTGCGCGGGCAACCCTTGTGGCTAAAACCACCCATTGCAAGCATGGATGGCCTGTGGACTGTGGAAGAGGAGCTACACGTAAAAGATTTTCTAGGTTTGGCAGCGGTAGGAACTCCAACACAAGTGAAAACAACATTGGAAAGCCTGGCAAGCGAGTTAGGCATAAACGAATTTATGTTCACAGTTGATGTCTATAACCCCGAAATCCGCATACAAATATTGGAAATGCTCGCCTCGTTAAAGTGAAGTCATGATTCGTAATTTATCTGCGAACGCCGCATGAGCTCGGCCTGATTTAACGCAAATTTTCACCATTTACATTTCATAAACCCAAAAGGCTGATTTACTCATCCCCTGTAAACAGCCTATGATCGCCTAAGGTTAGTTGGCGAACAGTAAAATGACTTAAGCGCCCCTATTCTGCGAAAATGCTTTGCCAAAATTCATTAAGCAAAATGCAACACATCCAGCAGGGAAAAGATGACTGATGCCAATTTTCATATTGAAGCCGATAACCAGCATTGCAAACTGGTGATTAGTGGTAATTGGAAATTAGGTGAGTCCCCCGGCAGCAGTACCTTGACCTCCACGATTTCAAAAAACACCAAAACAATTGAGCTGGTTGCCACCGAACTTGGCCAATGGGATTCAAGCTTGGCGATAACCCTTTTAGGGGTTGCGCGCTGGAGCAAAAGTAACAGCATCGAATTCAATATTTCGCAAGCTCCGCAAGGGCTTCAACAACTCTTACGCTTAGCTACCGATGTTCCCGCTTACGAACAGGCCGCCGAAAGTAAGCCAATCTCTCTTCGCACGCTGATTTACAAAAGCATTACGGCACTCGGCCAAGAAGTTCGGTTAACGCTAACCTTTATTGGCGATACTAGTCTTGCTCTCACACGGTGGTTGCGTGGCAGGGCTAAAACACGGCGTAGCGATATTTTTTATTTTATCCAACAAGCCGGTCCACAAGCCTTAGCCATAGTGACTTTGATTAGTGTGCTCGTCGGTATGATTTTGGCGTACTTGGGTTCCGTGCAATTGCGCCAACTGGGTGCTCAGGTTTACGTGGCCAACCTGGTTTCACTCGGTATGGTGCGGGAAATGGGCGCGCTTATGACAGCCGTTATTATGGCGGGCCGTACAGGTGCTGCGTATGCGGCACAACTAGGCACCATGCAGGTCAATGACGAAATTGATGCATTAAAAGTCATGGGCATTCCCAGTGTAGAATTTTTAGTTTTACCGCGAATGTTGGCGCTGATTTTCGTGATGCCGTTGCTGTGTATTTATTCCGATATTATCGGCATGTTAGGTGGCGCATTCACGGCGGCAAACATGGATGTGAGTTTCACTCAATATGTTTTGCAAACCCAAGATGCCGTCGATTGGGTGGATATTTCTACCGGCATTGTAAAAAGTATTTTTTTTGGCGTACTCATCGCAATTGCCGGTTGCCAAGCAGGTTTGCAATGCGGGCGAAATTCAAATGCTGTGGGCATGGCAGCCACCAATGCCGTAGTTCGCGCAATTGTTTACCTTGTCGTCGCCGATGCCGCATTCAATATTCTTTACGACAAATTGGGAATTTAATCATGAATACCCAAAACAAAACTGACGCCGAACAAACAGATTTTATTTTGGCAAGAGATTTGAGTATCGGCTACGGCGAGCGAGTCGTGCAGCAGAACTTGAATTTTACCGTTAATAAAAACGATATCTTTTTTATTATTGGCGGCAGCGGTTGCGGCAAAACAACTTTGCTAAAAAGCATGATCGGTTTGATACCCCCTTCAAAAGGCGAAGTGCTTTATAACGGTAAAAACTATTACCAATCAGACGAAGATACTCAGCTCGCCTTGTTAAAAAGCTGGGGCATTACGTTTCAATCGGGTGCACTCTTCTCTAGCATGACACTTGCTGAAAATGTCGCCTTGCCCCTCCAGCTTTACACCGAACTTAGTGAGAAGCAAATTGCCGAAACAGTATCCTATAAATTAGCCTTAGTAGGGCTTGCAGGCTTTGAAGAATTTTACCCCTCAGAAATTAGTGGCGGCATGCATAAACGTGCAGGCTTAGCTCGCGCAATCGCACTTGATCCACAATTATTGTTTTTTGATGAGCCTTCTGCCGGCCTTGACCCCATCAGTTCGTTGCGGCTTGATCAATTAATTTTGCAAGTGTGCCAAGCCCTGGATTCAACGGTCATTATTGTCTCCCACGAATTACCCAGCATTTTATCCATAGGCACAAATTGTATTTTTCTGGATGCACAATCGAAAACCATGTTAGATAGCGGTGATCCCAAATTGTTATTACATAGCAGCAAAGAAGAGAAGGTCCGTCAATTTTTAAGCCGCGCCGAAAACACAACGACGGATAAACTTAAGGAAGCGCAAACATCATGAGTAAGTCCAAAAATTCCTCTTTTGCCATAGGCGCGTTTATTGTAGGAGCGCTCATATTAATTTTTGTAGCATTGCTCTTTTTTTCTGGAGGGAAATATTTTTCAGAGAAAGAAAAGGTGATTATGTACTTCGAGGGTTCAGTGCAGGGCTTACAAATCGGTGCACCCGTTAAACTTAAAGGCGTAGAGCTAGGGCAAATTACCGATATTCAAATTAATTTTCAAAACGACAATAAAACTATTGTTAACGCGGTTACTGCAGATTTGGTTCTAAAACGCATCAATAGTAAAGGAGTACGCATTACTAATGAATTTTTTGATGAAGCCATTAAAAGCGGCTTGCGCGCACAGCTAAATTTCCAAAGTTTTTTAACTGGCTTGTTGTATGTAGAGCTTGATTTTTACCCCGACACCCCAGTGAAGCTTTACGGGCTTCAACGCGACACGCGCGAATTACCGACTGTCGCCACGCAATTTGCAGAGCTATCAAAAAGTTTTGCAGAAATGGATATCAAAGGCATCGCGCGCCATATAGATGAGTTTGCAATTGAGCTCAACAACATCGTAAAAAGTGGCGAAATTCAAACCACCATTAAAAACATTAACAAAGCGGCAGTCTCAATTGAAAAAACTTCAAATAACGTGAATACCCGCATGACGCAGCTAAGCCAAAACATAGAAGTTACGCGTGCGGAAATCGATAAGCTATTGGCAGAACTCAACAAGCAAACGCCCGAAGTAGCCAAAGCGCTGAATAAAAGTTTGCAGGATTTGAGCGACAGCCTTGCGCAAGTGAACAAAACGGCAGCTTCAATCGATGGTGCGGTGTCGGAAAACTCACCCTTGATCAATCAACTCAACGATACCTTGAGTGAAATTAGCCGATCAGCACTGGCTTTCCGCAATTTAACGGAAACGCTAGAACAACAGCCTGAAGCCTTGCTTCGCGGCAAAAATATTCCCAACAAGGATAAATAATCATGCGCAGATTTTTATTCGTTAGCAGCCTTTGTCTTATTTTGTGTGCCTGCCAGCACTCACCTAAAAAGAACTACTTTTATCTATCACCGCTCAATGAAAAGGCTGGGTTGCAAAGCGCTAGCACAGATACATCGCAGCTCATTGGTATTGGGCCTGTAGAGGTTGCTGAATACCTAACTAGATCGCAAATTATTGATAACCAATCCGACAACACACTGACTATGTCGGATAATGCCTATTGGGCTGAGCCGCTGGATAAAGGCATTGCGCGGGTTATTTCAATTAATTTAACGCAGTTAAACAATTCACGAGGCTTTGTGAACTTCCCTTGGCGCAGCGATAGCAAACCTAGGTATAGTCTTCGGGTGCATGTAGATAAACTGTCACGTTCAGAAGACAAGGCTAGCATCAACGCAACTTGGGAGCTTGTGGACAACAACGAGAGAAAATCTATTTTGCGCCGCAATTTTTTGCGCAGCCTTCAAGCCGAATCAGGCGCGAAAGGATTGGCTCATGCTTACAGCCAACTAGTGGGTGACCTATCAAAAGAGATGGATGAAGCACTGAGTAAGGCCCCTCAATAACAGGAGCCTTTGCGCTGATTCAAATTAGGCCTCACGAATCTCATATGCATGGGTGATTTCTACGCCCCCCGCCTCTAGCATAATCGAAGCAGAACAATACTTAGTCGCAGACAGCTCCACAGCACGCTTCACTTGAGCGTCTTTAAGCTCCTTGCCCGTGACAATGAAATGCATATGGATCTTGGTGAAAGGAGACGGTATTCCCTCAGCGCGCTCAGCTTGCAGCTCGCAACGGCAATCAGTCACTGCTTGGCGAGCTTTGGTGAGTATGCTCATGACGTCAAAAGATGAACATCCACCCAAACCCATTAGCAACATTTCCATAGGGCGCACGCCCGTATTGCGACCGCCATGATCGGGAGGACCATCCATCAGGACTGCATGCCCGCTACCTGATTCGGCCAAAAATTGTGCGCCATCAACCCATTTCACCACTGCTTGCATAAAAACCTCGTCGGCAATAATTAAGGCGGCAAGGTTATCACAGGACCGACTTAAAAATGAAAACGTCACCAAAATCAACATAGTTCGTTAAATCGCAATTTTCCTGTAGACAATATTCAGCTCTGGGCTTATAACGACGTCACAAAGATTTAGCGATGAACTGGTAGATTAGGCCTTCACAGGCCATAATAAAAAATATTTATCGCATTGCGCTTACAAGCTTATAAACAGGAGCAACACCTTGGTCGCTGTATCCCTCACCCCGCATATCAAGAACGTGGACGAATTTTTAGTTCATTGCCACCGCCGTCGTTATCCGGCCAAAAGCACCATCATCTATGCTGGCGATAAAAGCGACTCTCTGTATTACATCGTAAAAGGTTCTGTCACCGTTCTGATTGAAGATGATGACGGCCATGAAATGATTGTTGCCTATCTTAACGACGGCGATTTCTTTGGTGAAATGGGCTTATTCGATGATAAGGATTCACGTAGTGCGTGGGTAAGAGCCAAAACCGAATGTGAAGTTGCTGAAATCAGCTACGCCAAGTTCCAAGAAATTTCTGAAGCACACCCCGAATTCTTGTTTGCCTTGGGCATGCAAATGGCTCGCCGCCTGCGTGCGACCACCCGTAAAGTTGGCGACCTCGCCTTCCTTGATGTAACCGGCCGAGTTGCCCGCACCTTGCTTGAGCTTTGTAAAGAGCCCGATGCTATGACCCACCCAGACGGTATGCAAATCAAGATTACTCGCCAGGAAATTGGCCGAATTGTAGGCTGCTCACGCGAAATGGTTGGCCGCGTACTCAAAACCCTCGAAGATCAAGGTTTAGTATTGGTGAAAGGTAAAACGATGGTGGTATACGGAACGCGTTAATTTTTGCGTTCTGACCCCCATAAAAAAACCGCCTGCTGGCGGTTTTTTTATTCTAGTTATTTAAAGAATTCTTTTAATGCGGTTCCCGGATCTTCTACTCGCATAAACGCTTCTCCCACCAAAAACGCATGAACATTTTTAGCGCGCATAGCTTGCACATCCGCAGGAGCCAAAATACCGCTCTCGGTAACCACAATTCGCTCTTTACCAATCTTGCCCAACAACTTGTAGGTCGTGTCCAATGTCACATCAAAAGTGTGCAAGTTACGATTGTTAATACCGATTAATTTGTTTGGCAGGTTGAGCGCAATATCCAATTCTTTTTCGTCGTGCACTTCTACTAGTACATCCAAGCCAATGTCTTGCGCCAATGAATTCAACTCTTTCAACTTTGCAGTTTCCAATGCAGCAACGATCAAAAGCACACAATCCGCGCCTAACGCGCGCGCTTCGTAAATATGGTACTCATCCACCAAAAAATCTTTACGAATAACGGGAATACTTACCGCTGCACGTGCTTGTTGTAAATAGGCGTCCGCACCTTGGAAAAAATCTACATCCGTCAAAACCGATAAACATGCAGCGCCGCCAAGTTCATAAGAGCGCGCCAACTCAGACGGAACAAAATGCTCACGAATAACACCTTTGCTGGGTGACGCCTTTTTAATCTCGGCGATAACGCCGGATTTACCTTGCGCAATTTTTTGTTCGATTGCTGATACAAAGCCGCGTGCAGGAGCTTGCTCCGCAGCACGCACTTTTACATCAGCTAAAGAGGTTTTGGCTTTACGATCAGCAATTTCTTCCCATTTGCGTGCAATGATCTTGCGCAATACGGTGGGTGTTTCAGACATACAATGTTCTCAATTCAAAAAAACTTATAGGTATTGGGTAAAGGCCGCCAGCTCGCGGATTTTTTCGCCGGCCAAGCTGCTGCCGATTGCGTCGCGCGCCATTTCAACACCGTCCGCAAAAGTATCCACCACACCACTCACATAAATGGCTGCGCCTGCATTCAGTGTAATAATATCGGCGGCCTTTTCAGCGTATTGTCCACGGCGGTTGCCCAATGCATCTTTAATCAACAGTAGCGAATCTTCTGCGCTGGTAACACTCAAACCTATTAAGCTTTTGCTCTGAATACCAAAGTCTTCTGGCTTGACTGTGTATTCGCGAATTTCGCCATTTTTTAATTCAGCGATTTGAGTTTCGGTCGCAAGACTTATTTCATCCAAGCCATCTTTAGCGTGCACAACCATGACATGTTCGCTACCTAAACGCCCCAATACTTCCGCCATTGGTTTGCAAAGCGCACCATTGAAGACACCGATGACTTGGCGTTTTACGTTCGCGGGATTTGTCATAGGGCCGAGCATATTGAAAATGGTGCGCATCCCCAATTCTTTCCGTGGGCCGATCGCGTGTTTCATTGCACTGTGATGCGCTGGTGCAAACATAAAACCTACGCCAATTTCTTTTACGCAACGTGCAACTTGCTCTGCGGTAATATCTAGCTTAATGCCCGCCGCCTCCAAAACATCTGCACTGCCGGTAACGCTAGATACAGAGCGATTACCATGCTTGGCAACACGGGCACCAGCCGCCGCTGCCACAAACGCGCTAGCAGTAGATACATTAAATAAATTTGCTCCGTCACCGCCGGTACCACAGGTATCCACCAAATAATCAGCTTGAATATCAACAGGCGTTGCAAGCTCGCGCATTACAATGGCGGCGCCGGTAATTTCATCTAAGGTTTCGCCTTTCATCCGCAAGGCAACAAGGAAACCACCAATTTGTGCTGGTGTTGCACCACCAGTCATAATAATACGCATGACAGAAATCATTTCCTCTGTGCTCAGATCTACGCGAGCAACCAAGGTGTTTAATGCTTGTTTGATATCCATTGCCTATAGCCTCTTATCGTTGATGTATCCGGCAGGAGAAAGCTGGCACACCATGCATTTTTTGATCTTATGCTTATTACAAAACTAACCTGAGGAGATTATCAACTACACATTAATGGAGTAATTGAGCTTAACTTCATCACCGTGCATTCCGCGAAAACCCCAATTACACGCGGGGCTCTCGTAAATGCAAATTTCGATATCCATATGTTCAATACCAACTTCTGCTTTGATTCTATCGAACAACAAACGAACTAATTTTTTTCTAGCTTCAACTGAACGCCCTTCAATCATAGTGATTTCCATAATGATATAAGAGTCGCTTCTACCGGCGGGCATAAAAAAGTCATCTTTTTCCAAACCGATAAAACGGTGCGCACGTTTATCGGCAGGAAATTGCAGCGCATCCATCACACAAGAATGAATGATATCCGACAGATTCTTTTTTATCGGATCTAAACACTTTTTTAATCCATAAATTTTAACCTGAGACATTTACTTGCCTTCCAGAAAATTGCGCAGCATGTCGTGGCCATGTTCGGTCAGAATGGACTCGGGATGAAATTGAACACCTTCAACGGCAAGCGTCTTATGTTTTACGCCCATGATTTCACCCATACTGCCATCTTCATTTTGCGTCCAAGCGGTGATTTCCAAACAGTCTGGAATGGATTCTTTTTCAATCACCAAAGAATGATAGCGCGTAGCTTGAAAGGGATTTTTCAGGCCGGTAAATACACCCGTGTTGTTGTGATAAACCTGCGAGGTTTTTCCATGCATAACATAAGGCGCACGAATAACTTTGCCACCCAAGGCTTGGCCAATACTTTGGTGCCCCAAACAAACACCAAGCAGCGGGATTTTCCCAGCGAAGGTATTAATCGTATCAACTGACACTCCCGCTTCAGTAGGCGTGCAAGGACCGGGGGAAATTACAATCTTTTCGGGTGCAAGTGCAGCAATTTCTTCAATGGTAATTTCATCGTTGCGGACGACTTTAACATCCGCTCCCAACTCGCCTAAATACTGCACGAGGTTGTAGGTAAATGAATCGTAGTTATCAATCATTAAAATCATTCTGCTTCTCCCACCATATCAACGGCTTTAAAAATGGCACGCGCTTTATTCATGGTTTCTTTCCATTCCAAAGCAGGTACTGAATCTGCAACAACGCCAGCGCCCGCCTGCACATAAAGCTTGTGATCTTTGATTACTGCGGTGCGAATTGCAATTGCAGTATCCATGTTGCCATTCCAGGAGATATAACCTACGGCGCCACCATAGATGCCGCGTTTTTCTGTTTCAAACTCGTCAATGATTTCCATGGCGCGAATTTTCGGCGCGCCACTTAAAGTACCCGCAGGAAGCGCAGCACGTAAAACGTCCATTGCATCCAAACCAGCTTTTAATTTTCCAGTCACATTAGAGGTAATGTGCATTACGTGTGAATAGCGCTCAACCACCATTTTATCGGTGAGTTTTACGGTACCTATTTCTGCAACGCGACCTACATCGTTACGCCCAAGATCAATCAGCATTAAATGTTCCGCGATTTCTTTTGGATCATTTACCAACTCGATTTCCAAAGCCTTATCTTCTTCCGGCGTGTAACCACGACGGCGCGTTCCCGCTATAGGGCGAACAGTGACTTCACCATCTTCCAAACGCGCAAGAATTTCAGGGCTTGAACCTACAACGTGGTGATCACCCAAATTCATAAAATACATGTAGGGAGATGGATTTAAGTTGCGCAATGCACGATATAAATTGATCGGCTCTTGTGTGAAGTCAATCGACAAGCGTTGGGAAATAACCACTTGCATAGTATCGCCTGACAAGACGTACTCTTTGATTTTATCGACAACTTGATGAAAATTTTTCTCGCCGAAATGCGATTGAAATTTCGCTTCGCTATGGGTGTTCATGCCCAAACTTAAACTTGGCGTTGCCGGAATTTCGCCGCGCAACTTTTCTTCAAGCTCATCTAAACGCGCATTGGCTTTTGCGTAAGCATTGTCGACTTCTGGATTCGCATGGATCACAAAAATCAATTTTCCTGCGAGGTTGTCAAACACCAAGACTTCATCAGAAACACTCAGCAAAATATCCGGTGTGCCAATGATGTCTTTAGGCATGGAGGTTTTTAAATGCGGTTCCACATAACGCACACAGTCATAAGCAAAGTAACCCACTAACCCACCGGTAAAACGCGGTAAACCGGGTAATTCGGGGGCGCGGTAGCGCTGTTTGAATTCATCCACGAAACTTAATGCATCGGCACGAGTATGGCGTTCCACAATTTCGCCATCGCGCTCAATTTGGATTTCATCGCCAAAGGCTTTAAGGATAGTGCGCGCCGGTAAACCGATCATGGAGTAACGGCCCCATTTTTCGCCGCCTTGCACAGACTCAAACAAATAAGAATAGGGCCCGCTGGCCAATTTTAGGTAGGAGGAAAGCGGCGTATCCAAATCTGCTAATACTTCGCGCATAACAGGAATACGGTTATAGCCCTGCTGGGCCAACTCGGCAAAATGTTCGGGAGTCATGTCATTACCTTTGTTCTCGCCGCGCTCTTAAGTTGAGCCGATACAGCAAGTTTTTTTCATTTATTAATCGAGTTTGCGATTCTAGCGAATGGAAGATGCAAACATGGAGAAGAGGCCTCACATGCAAACACAACGAACGGCTTGCACACAGGCGAAATGAACTAGCGGCGCCATCGGGCGACGAGGTAGGTAGCGCACTCTGTGGTGATAAAAGTTGCGTTTGTCACGAGGATAATTCCCGGAAGTTGCTTCTCGTTCTAAATCTATTGCGTATGATTTGAAGGCAAGTGTACTGAATTAATGAAGAAATGCCTACCCTCAAATCCGTCTTATTAATCGCTCGAATTAAATTGTGGCTGCTGCCAACTCAGAACGCATCGCATTAATCGCATCTGTATAGCTGGGTGCGCTGAAGATAGCTGAGCCGGCTACAAATGTGTCTGCGCCTGCCTCGGCAACTTCACGAATATTACTGATACCCACACCGCCATCCACCTCAAGTTTTGTGGAAAAACCACCTGCATCAATGAGCGCGCGCGCCTCACGTAATTTGTCCAATGTATGAGGAATAAATTTCTGGCCGCCAAACCCTGGGTTAACAGACATCAACAAGAGCATATCCAACTTGTACAGCGAGTTTTTCACAAGTTCCAACGAGCTTGCGGGGTTAAGTACCAAACCGGGCTTGCACCCCTTCTCTTTAATTAGCTCAATAGACCTATCTACATGGCGTGAGGCTTCGGGGTGGAAGCTAATGTAAGTCGCCCCTGCTTCGGCGAACTGTACAATCAGGTCATCAACCGGCTCCACCATCAAATGCACATCTATAGGCGCCGTGATGCCATATTTACGCAGGGCTTTGCACACCATTGGCCCAATAGTTAAGTTGGGTACGTAATGGTTATCCATCACGTCAAAATGAATGAAGTCACCGCCAGCCGCTATTACAGCCTCTGCCTCGGCACCCAAACGCGCAAAATCGGCAGCGAGAATAGACGGGGCGATTTTAAAATCTCGTTTAAAGTTCTGCATAGCCTTAAAGTTTTCCGTAAATGATCCGATTACCTAAATGATCTGATTACCAGAAGAGCCCGCACTGGGAACGACCTTCCTGCTGAGATACCTGCATTCTAAAGAGATGCGTTTAGATAAGGCAACGAAAGAAATATGTTGTTCCCACAGAGATTAATAGAACACACGCCAAAAGTTTGCGCAGCACTCATGTGGCTATGCCTAAGTAGCCTTAGTGCTGCCCAAGACCCAGCAGCCTCGGAAAGCTCGGTATCCAGTGCTGCATCCTCTGTAGCGCCGGAGAAACCTATTTATGCAGATCAGCTTGAACGAGATAATGCTCTGCTAGCAAAGGCATTGACCGCAATTGCGAAAGCTGACGAACTTCAACCATTGGAAACGCCTGACGAAAAAATAATGGCGCTATTCAAAAGTGGGGAGACACGAAAGCCCCAAGGCGCACTCCTTATGCTACACGCGCCCGAAACTCCACAACTTTGGCCTGCTACCCTAGAAAATTTACGCCGAAATATGCCTTTGTATGGTTGGGCCACCATGACTGTGCCTATGCCTGCCAAATATGCAGCTCCCATTCCTGAGCGAGAGTCGTCCTCGGCAAGTGCTACCAACGAATCTACGAGCTCGGCAGCGAGCTCAGCCCCAGCAGAAGCTGTTGCCGCTGCAAGCTCTGCATCTTCATCATCTGAAGCGCCGAAGCCCGCAATCCCCAGAGACAAGCTCATCAGTGACCGTGTCGATGCCGCAACTGCCCAGTTAAATAAACTAGGGCAATTTAACGTGGTGGTGTTGGTAGATAATAGTAGCGCGCCGGATGCTCTCGCAACGCTCTATAAAAAGATCAATAAAGCCACCACCAATAGCGATACCATGGATGGGCCGCTGCAAGCCATGATCCTGGTTAATCTACAGAATCAAGAACCGCTGACAAGAGAACAACTTGGCAACATCTTTTCTGTGCAGGAATTGCCCATCATGGACGTCTTTTTTAATCCTGATAGCGCCCAACAGGCGGAACTTAGGCGCGTACACCAAGCAGAAGCCATGCGCAAAAACGTTAAAGATTACCAACAACTGATTTTGCCAAGCCAGCCGCCGGTGAGCATCGATGACAAACAAAACTTTTGGCTCGCAAAAGTTCACGGTTTTGTTGCGCGGAAGGCAGAAGGAAACGAGCTTAACGGAGGCGACAAATCGATGAAGTCTGCGAATATGCAAACACTACAATAATCTTTTAACCAAAACAAAAAGCCCGGAGTCTCCGGGCTTTTTGTTTTAAAGCAAATCCAATATGTCCTTATCAGATTAATAGCGATGTCCTCATCGCACGACAAATTAGTCGCATCCCTTGACCCTTCTTGGTCAACCTCACTTCCCTGAATACCTCCTTGTTGAAGCCATTTTGGGGGAATTGAGGTTTTCAGGATAGTCGCAAATGGCGCTATTTTTTGTAGGAAATTGACCACAGATGATTGCGGAGATTATCCATAGAACGAGCGATATAAACCTTACATCTAAGAGCCAGAGTAGTATTTAACCGCCGATAATCGCTCATGCAACTCACTAAAAACGGGAGGATAACTACCGCGAGTTGCTAAATAGTGTTCGTTAAATAACTGGAAGTAATCCAGCAGTATTTCGCTATTCTGCATCTCTCCGGCCAGTTGCAAACACAAGGCTGCTGCTTCCGCAGTGGATAAATAATCGTCTTGGTGGGATTTACGCACAGCGTATCCGCGCAATGCACCTTCGGGCAAACAAACGCAGGGAACATCCTCAAGCCAGCGACTTAAATGAAACATGCGCCCACTTTGTTTCCAAGTTGCATCCAACAAGATAAATGTTTTTATTTTTTCGTTTCGAGGAATTTCGTTAAAAACTGCACGCGATTTATTTTTAGCGCCCGGTGTATCCGCTGGAAACACAATAAAGCATTGGCGGGCATTATCTTTCAGCAAATTAATTAAGGATAAATCCGGTTCGGTTCTGCTCCAGCAAAAAGCATGTGTTTTGGCTGGCAACAAATCAGCAATGAGTCGCCCTGTATTGGTAGGCTTAAATATTTCGTTGCGGTGTAAAAGAAGAACAAATTCAACCGTCGATTCTAATGTCGGCTGCCAATTGCAAATACACGCGAAGGCTGCTAACTGGCATGACTCACAGCGAACAACGGATTTTCCACGCGCTAAAAATTCTTTGGTTGAATCAGCAAGGCAACGCTCTCGCAGCAACTGGAATTGATTTTTGGTTTTTGAATTGCCCATAAACCTTAAATCGTCTTAGCCTCAAGCGCATACACATGAGTATGATGCCATTTGTTCGCTTTCCAACGTCGCCAATAAAAATAGGAACGAACTCCCTCATCTAGAATTGCAGCCAACAAAATGCCATAAATTCCCCAATGTAAAACAAAGGCCATTGCATAGGCAGCGGGAATAGCAACAATCCAAGTGAACAACGGGCCCACTATTGAAATCAGCAGACCGTCGCCGGTCGCACGCAGGACTCCACCAACCATCACGTTAATTGCACGTGGGGGCTCGGATAAAGCCGCTAACAAAAACAGCCAAAACGACGCACTAATTACCCACTGGTCGTCGGTGTAGATATCCATAATTGGTTGATGAAATGCTAACAGCAACATCACCACCACAGCGGATCCCCAAAGCGCAGCCTTCAAACTTTGGCGAAGCTGGCGCGCAGCCTTCTCATAACTCCCAGACCCCACAAACTGACACACTAATATTTCCGTAGCCATGGTCAACGCAAGCGTAATAACCAAGCCAATCAAGAAAGTGTTAAAGGTATAAATTTTTGCCGCGAGCGCTGCCGCTCCTAACGAAGCAGCAAAACCATTTAGAACCATCATGTTTAAATCGAACGACATAGGTTCGATCATGCTCGGTAAAGCGATGCGCAAGGTGTGGCGAGATGCAGGACGAAACTCTTTAATAAAACTCTTCAAGCTCAAGGTTAAATCAAGACGGGTGAATACGAAAAACCCTGCCACCAGCACCCCAATAATGGAAGCCAACACGCTCGCATATGCGACACCCACAATGCCATAGGCCGGCAGGCCAAACCATTGAAATACCACCGCAGAGCAAAACAGAATATTGCAAACGAAAAAAACAATATTCGCTAACATGTTCCACTGCGGCAAACCGAAAATATTCAAGATTGTTTGGAAAACCATCTTTATCGCCCACACAAACATAATCATCGAGATCGCTTGAATGTAGGTTACGGCATCAGCATGAATTTCTCCTGGAAGCCCCATAAGGGAACTAATCAGGGGCGAAGCACAATAAAGCAAAATCCCGAGCAAACACCCTAAAACCAAAATCCACGTGGTATAGGTTCCAATAGTTGCCAATGTTTTTTCACGATCGCCTGCACCCAATCGCTGGCTCGCAATGCTCGAACCTGAAAACACGGTTACCCATAAAATATTTACGCAGAAAAAAATAACAGGCGTCATAGCCCCTGCACCTGCGGCAGCAGAATCGCTAATACGACTTAGAAAAAATGTATCCAAAACGGGGACACTTAATTGCAATGCTTGCTCAACCAAAAGCGGCCGAGCCATTCCCCATAAACCTTTCGACTGGGCAGCCGTTAACGCAGATTTATTTGATTCGCTTGAAGGCACCGAAGCATCAGACATGAAAAGCTCAATTTGAAAAAGGTTGATAAACCTAGACATGTGCTCGTAGTCGCGAGCCAATGCTAGATAGTTTTTACAGAAACAAAAAACCCGCCCTTAATGTAATTTAAAGGCGGGTTTTTGAATGATATTTTTACACAACAAAACAAAAATATCGGACTTGCATTTGGTACCCGAGGCCGGACTCGAACCGGCACAGCTTACGCCACTACGACCTCAACATAGCGTGTCTACCAATTCCACCACTCGGGCTTAACTCTTACTTGCTTTGCTCCGTGGTAGTTGCAGGAACATCGCTTGCTGCTGGAGCAGCTTGGTCTTGAGCTGCAGGCACATCACTGTTTACTGGTACCTGCGCTGGTTGCGCAGCAGCCGGAACAGAAGGAATACCTTGAACAGCAACTTTGGAATGATTCTTTGCCATTACCGCAAGGGTAAGGCTAAGCACAAAAAATATAGTTGCAAAAATTGCAGTAGCACGAGTGAAGAAGCTGCTACCACCATCGCTACCAAATACAGTTTGTGATGCACCAGAACCGAATGAAGCACCGGTCGCCGCGCCTTTACCTTGTTGCAACAAAATCAGCACAATAATAGCGAGTGCAGAAATTGAATGAACGATTAATACTAACTTTTCCATTGCTGGATCTCTTGATAAGTATCATTAATGCTGACTACTTAATTTCTAATCAGCAGCTTTACAGATTTTCAAAAACTCATCGGCATCCAAAGAGGCTCCGCCGAGCAAGGCACCGTCAATATCCGGTATAGCGAACAACTGTTCTGCATTACTGGCTTTAACGCTGCCACCGTACAAAATTCTTACTGATTCAGCGACTTCACCCAACTGGCTACGGATAAAGCGGTGAACTTCTTCAGCTTGTTGAGGTGTGGCTGTTTTGCCGGTTCCTACCGCCCAGACAGGTTCGTAGGCGACAACAGCATTTGCAAACACATCACAACTAACTTGCGAGCAAACTGCCTTTAGTTGTGCACCTATAACTTCGAGATGCTGACCCTGCTCGCGTTGCACTGATGATTCTCCAACGCAAAGTATGGGAATCAAATTTGCACGTTGTGCAGCCATGAATTTCTGAGCAACTTGCTCATCTGTTTCACCCTGCAAACGGCGGCGCTCATTGTGACCAATAATTACAAATTTGCAATGCAATTCTGCCAACATTTGAGCCGATACCTCACCGGTATAGGCGCCTGAATCATACTGACTCAGGTTTTGCGCACCCAACATAATGGATGAGCCCGAAATCTTTTCATAAGTAGGTAAAAAATAAGGGTTAGGTGGACAAACAACGACTTCAGCTCTGTGTTCACCTTGCCAGCCCGCTACCACTTTGGCTAACAACTCAGCATTTGATTGCTGATTCCCATTCATTTTCCAGTTGCCAACAACAAGTTGGCGACGCTTGGCGTTACTGGTTTTGTTCAACAGCAATACCTCCCCCCAAAGCGGGCGCTCATGGTAGCTAAGATGAATTGAACATACAACCTAATCTTAGCTTACACCCTGATTTTTATCGGTTTTATGGTGTTTGACAGCTAAAAATTGAACACCGCTGTTCAATTTTTAGCTTGGAGATTTGCTTTGGGTATTATTAAATCAAGGAGACAATCTCATTTGTTTAATTCAGAGCTTGCTCAACGGTTTTTGCCAGCTCTTGCGCTAGCTCCTTAACGAGCTTTTTATCCTCACCTTCCACCATGACACGAACTACAGGTTCTGTGCCCGATGGACGCAACAGTACACGACCAGTACCAGCCAATTTGTCTTCTGTTGCTTTCACTGCCGCTTGTACAACGGCGTCTGAACTTAAATCAACTCGCCTCGCCATGTGAACATTGATCATCACTTGTGGCATTTTGTTCATGCCTTTTTTGATCTTATTGAGCGAGTCACCGAAGGTCGTAATCGCCAACAACACTTGAAGCGCAGAAATAATGCCATCACCTGTCGTGGTTACATTGCTACATACAATGTGGCCAGAGTTCTCACCGCCCAAACGCCAGCCGTTTTGACGCATCATTTCAATCACGTAACGGTCGCCTACTTTGGCTCGCGCAAAGGGAATACCTAGTTTTTTAAGTCCCAGCTCAAAGCCGAAGTTACTCATTAAGGTTCCCACAACGCCATCACAACCACCGGTATATTCCTGTTGGTATTTGGCGATGATGTAGAGCAATTCGTCACCATCAACAATCTCACCTTTGTGATCCACAAAAACCACACGATCACCGTCACCATCGAAGGCAATACCCAAATCGGCTCCCACCTCGATAACTTTTTCTTGCAAAGCTTCAGGCTTAGTAGAACCACAACTGCGGTTAATGTTGGTACCGTTAGGCTCCACAAACATAGGGATAATTTTCGCACCCAATTCACTGAATACATCTGGGGCTATGTTGTAGGTGGCACCGTGCGCGCAGTCGAGCACAATTTGTAGCCCCTTGAGATTAAAGCCCCATGGCATAGTGCCCTTACAAAATTCAATGTAACGACCTGAGGCGTCGCCAATACGACGCGCTTTGCCGAGCTTTTCAGCGGTGACCATGGGCTTGTCTAACTCATCTTCAATCAGAAGCTCAAGCTCATCCGGCAACTTGGTACCATTTCCACCAAAGAATTTAATTCCGTTATCGACGTAGCTATTGTGAGACGCACTGATCACGATACCCGCCTGAGCTTGAAAGGTACGCGTCAAATAGGCGACACCAGGAGTAGGCATTGGACCCAGCAATCCCACATCCACACCGGCGTTGATAAGCCCAGCTTGCAAGGCAGATTCAAACATATAGCCGGAAATACGTGTGTCCTTGCCGATAAGGATCATGTTGGAACCATCAAAGCGATCCATAAGCACGCGCCCGGCTGCCCAGCCCAACTTCAACATAAAGTCTGGAGTAATAGGAGCTTCGCCCACTAAACCGCGAATGCCGTCTGTACCGAAATATTTGCGTGCCATGAATCCTTACTCCACTAAAAAAACAAATGAATATGTTGCACTTACGATGAGAGCATCGCACTTTTTATTGAATGATAGACCTGTAAAACATCTTTGGTGGCAGCCACATCGTGAACACGAATAATTGCAGCACCACGCTCGGCCGCAGCCAGCGCCAAGGCCAAACTACCGGGCAAGCGCTCTTCGACACCTCGATTCAACAGCTGACCCAATATGGATTTACGAGATAAGCCCACCAAAATGGGCGCACCTAATACTGCTAATTCTGAGAGGCGCGCCAAAAGCGCGAGATTATGCGCGAGAGTTTTGCCAAAGCCAAACCCCGGATCAATTAAAATGCGATCTTGTGTGATGCCTGCTGTTTTGCAGGCATCAGTTCGCGCTTGAAGGAATGAACACACTTCCATAACTACATCATTATATTGAGGCGCTTGTTGCATAGTTTGCGGTTGACCTTGCATATGCATTATGCAAACAGGTAACCCCGTCAAGGCAGCTTCACTGAGTGCGCCATCGCGCGTTAATGCGCGAACATCATTGATAATACCAGCGCCTTTTTGAGCGGATTCGCGGATAACACTTGCCGTGCTGGTATCTACAGATACTAACGCACCTAGACTCTCAACCAAGGCTTCAACAACAGGAATTACACGATCTAACTCTTCCTGCTCAGAAACGGGTGCCGCTCCGGGACGAGTGGATTCACCGCCAACATCCAAAATATCGGCGCCCTCTTCCAACATTTTTTCGGCGCGCTTTAAAACCAAATCTATGGACGCCTTGCCATCTTTAAAGTAACTCCCGCCATCTGAAAATGAGTCAGGAGTGATGTTGAGGATGCCCATGATTTGGGGGGTCGATAAATCCAGTGAGTGGGCAGCGCACTGTAATTTCATAAAATGCCTATTGCTAATTACGTGTAAATACACAAAAAAATAACCCCGAGCATGCCCGGGGTTTAGGAAAAGCAACTCAATTTAGTTAGTGAGTATTCGCTGGACCACCAATTGGGCCCGCTTGCTCACCAGAATCGCCTGAATCTTTGTTGCGCAAATGACTATTGAAATCATCGTCATTCCATTCACGTGGCGGGCGAACTTTGCGGCGCGCCATCAAGTCAGCCACTTGTTCCGAATCAATTGTTTCGTACTCCATCAACGCATCTTTCATGGTTTCCAGCACATCGCGGTTATCTTCCAAAATCTTCTTGGCGCGAGCGTAACATTCATCAATGATACGGCGAACCTCTTCATCAATTTGACGCGATGTCTCACCAGAATATTGCTGAGTAGCCATACCAGGATAAGCACCCTCTTCCTCACCATAATGCAATGGACCCAATTTGGCCGACAGACCCCACTTGGTCACCATACTGCGCGCCATGCTGGTCGCCCGCTCAATGTCATTGGATGCGCCCGTGGTTACACCATCAATACCCAAGGTCATCTCTTCCGCAATACGACCACCGAACAAGGTGCACAAACGCGATTCGAGTGAACGCTTGCTCCAACTGTATTTATCCTCTTCGGGCAGATACTGAGTGACACCCAATGCACCACCGCGAGGAATGATAGTTACTTTGTGTACCGGGTCGTGCTCAGGAACCAAGCAACCAATGATTGCGTGGCCAGCTTCGTGATAGGCGGTGTTTTCCTTTTCTTTCTCGCTCATCACCATAGACTTGCGCTCAGCACCCATCATGATTTTGTCGCGCGCTTTTTCAAAGTCTTCCATAGTTACCAAACGCTTATTGCCACGAGCAGCCATCAAGGCGGCTTCGTTAACAAGATTTGCCAACTCGGCCCCCGAAAAACCGGGTGTACCGCGTGCGATAACCGATGCACTTACACGCTCATCCAGCGGCACTTTCCGCATGTGAACTTTCAGAATTTGTTCACGACCGCGAATATCTGGCAAGCCTACGTATACTTGACGGTCAAAACGGCCAGGACGCAACAACGCTTTATCCAATACATCTGCGCGGTTGGTTGCAGCAATGATAATGACGCCGTCATTGCCTTCAAAACCATCCATTTCCACCAACAACTGGTTGAGTGTTTGCTCACGCTCGTCGTGACCACCGCCATGACCACCGCCACGGTGACGGCCTACAGCATCAATCTCATCAATAAAGATAATACAAGGCGCTTGCTTCTTAGCTTGGTCGAACATATCGCGTACGCGGCTCGCACCTACACCCACGAACATCTCAACGAAATCAGAACCCGAGATTGAAAAGAATGGTACTTTCGCTTCGCCAGCAATAGCCTTAGCCAACAGGGTTTTACCGGTGCCTGGTGGGCCCACCATTAATACGCCACGCGGAATCATCCCGCCCAAACGTTGGAACTTTGAGGGGTCACGTAAGAACTGAACCAGCTCTTGCACTTCTTCTTTGGCTTCATCCACACCTGCTACGTCAGCAAAGGTAGTTTTAATTTGGTCTTCGCCCAATAACCGTGCCTTACTTTTACCAAAGCTCATGGGGCCGCCCTTACCACCACCGCCACCTTGCATTTGGCGCATAAAGAACCAAAAAACCCCCAATATGATGAGAACGGGTGCGCAGGCAAGGAATAATTGATAAAGAAAACTGGGCTGCTCAACCTCACGGCCTTTAATAGACACGTTGTGGTTATACAGATCTTCTAAAAGCTTAGGATCTTGAGCCTGCGGGCGCACCGCCTTGAAGGTTGTGCGATCAGTGTAGAGACCTTCAATACTGGTAGGATCAATAATAACCTCTTGAACCCTCTCATCTTTCACGGCCTTAATAAACTCTGAGTAGCTGATGGTATCGCTACTCGGGGCTCTGCTGAAATTTTGGAACACACTGATAACGACTACGAGAATAACGAGCCAAATCAGGAGGTTCTTGGTGATATCGTTCAAGGAGAGATCCTCATATAAGCATTAAACTTCTAAAAATGGTGCTTTCAATCAACAACACTTTCAATTGAATAGACAGATTTTTAACTTCTCATACTACTTGGGGGGTAAAACCTTAATTGCAAGGGGCTAGGCTTTAAGCGGTTCGGATAATCTTAACTTTAGCAGCTAATTTCCCGGAGGACACAAATCACAGAGACTTAAATTAATTCATACCGCCTGCCATATTAGCCCTTCACACACGAGTGGGATAGAATAGGCCCTTCGAATTTATATCCCCTAAGGTAGTACTATGCCCATCAGCGCAGAGCGTAAAAAATCATTTCGTACCATTGGCCACAAACTTAACCCGATTGTCACCATTGCTGGCAAGGGTTTGAGCGATGGCGTGTTGCTGGAGCTTAACCGCGCCTTAGATGACCACGAATTGATCAAGGTTAAACTTGGCCTTGCCGATCGCGAAGAACGTAAAGCATTGGTAGCTGAAATTATTGCGTTACCGAATGTTGAACTAATTCAGGAGATCGGCAAAGTAGTTATTCTCTATCGCGCTAATAAAAAAGCGAACCCCAAATTATCGAATTTACATAGATAAACATTTGACCCAATAAAAAAGCCGCCAAGTTTGGCGGCTTTTTTATTGGGATTACTTTCTCCAAAATCTTCTAGCGAAAATCCCGATAGCTCCAATAACAAGCAAAAATAAGCCTGCCGGTTCAGGTGCTTCAACATGGGTTAATTTAGCGCTATCAAAATAACCTACAACATATAGAGCTTCACCATTTGGCCAAGTGCTATTAGCAATCGAATTTACTAAAGGATCCTTAACAAACTGAAGATCAAATGTTGCCAAATGATCCCAGTGATTGCTCGGCTCATGATTGTTTGACCAAAATGCATCTAATTGGCTCTGATCACTAGGTAAGCTCGAGTTACTTAGTGCGGTACCACTTTTATCAGTCAGTGAAAATGATGCCGCGACCAAATAATAAATTTCATTTTGAAAATTTAGAGAAATCCCTGTCTCACTTGGAGACATAAAGCCAGTTGAAATAAAATCCCAACCAGAATATTGATCATTACCTACACCAATGGAAGCGGGTGCAGTGTTTACTTGAAAAAAACCACCACCTATTGATAGCTTGTCCAATCCATAAACACTCAGACCACCCCCTGAATATATTTCCGGCGCACCTAAATTATAATTGATACTGAAATTTAATTTTGAACCCAATGGTAGTGCTGTATTAATGTCCCATAAGTTCGCATCTTCTTGCACAGAATTACCATCAACAACATTCAAAATATAGGTATTTGAAATAGTTCCCGTTAAATCAATTTGCACTTGTGAAGCTAACGACAGGCCCGAACAAAAAATAGATCCAATCCCCACGAACACAACGACTAATAATGCTTTAAAATTCACCTTACTCTCCTTATTAAAAAGAAATACATAATCAAATATGCTCGACCTTGTCGATTTCATATTCCACTTCGCCACCTGGCGCTTTTACAACTACAACATCGCCTTCTTCTTTTCCGATTAACGCACGCGCAATAGGTGAGTTGACAGAAATTTTGTTGGCTTTGATTTCTGCTTCGTCGTCACCCACGATTTTATAGGTAACAGACTGTTCAGTTTCTACATTGATGATGGTCACTGTTGTACCAAATATGACTTTACCGGTATGCGGAATTTTAGTGACATCAATGATTTGCGCATTGCTAAGCTTGCCTTCAATTTCTTGAATTCGGCCTTCGCAAAAGCTTTGTTGCTCGCGCGCAGCAGAATACTCAGCATTTTCTTTTAAATCGCCGTGTGCACGCGCTTCAGCAATCGCATTTACGATACGTGGGCGTTGTACTTTTTTCAGATCTTCTAACTCGGCTGCTAACTTTTCCGCGCCAAGTGCTGTCATTGGAAACTTAGTGCTCATTTCGTCTTTCCTTTAAGTACAAAGGCCTGATGAACAGGCCTTTTGTTGCAAATGAATGTATGCAAAAACCAACTAGCTTTGCTGGGCTTTTACTTGCTGATGCAAATCCTGCAAGCGACGCACTTCAATTTTATCGCCTTTTTTCAAGGCAGTGCACACCGCCAAACCTGCAGCCAAAGTCGTGTTGTAATACACGCGATGATTTTCTGCATTGCGACGAATCGACGCAGAATCACGTGTCGCCTGACGACCTTCCACTGTATTCAAAATCAAATCGATTTCATCGTTTTTGATCATATCTACAATGTGAGGACGACCTTCCTGCACTTTATTAACTACCTGTACAGTCAAGCCAGCATTTTGCAAAATACTAGCAGTGCCGCGAGTTGCAACCAGTTTAAAACCAAGCTCAGATAAATCTTTACCAACACTCACGATACCGTCTTTATCCATATCGCGCACGCTCAAAAAAGCAGTGCCCGATGTAGGGATGCGGTTGTTCGCGCCCAATTGAGATTTACCGTAGGCCTCACCAAAGCTATCACCTACACCCATTACTTCACCGGTAGATTTCATCTCTGGGCCTAGAATGGGGTCAACTGCAGGGAATTTATTAAAAGGGAATACCGCTTCTTTCACGCTGTAGTAAGTTGGAATAATTTCTTTGGTAAAACCTTGCTCTGCCAAAGACGTTCCTGCCTGACAACGTGCAGCCACTTTCGCGAGAGAAACACCAATACATTTTGATACAAAGGGCACTGTACGTGATGCACGTGGATTCACTTCAATCACATAAATTTTGCCGTCTTGATAAGCGAGCTGGGTATTCATCAAACCAATTACACCCAATTCGATCGCCATCTTTTTCACTTGCTCGCGCATTTCGTTTTGCACGTCCGCGGGCAAAGAATATGGTGGCAATGAACATGCGGAGTCACCTGAGTGGACACCGCATTGTTCAATATGTTGCATGATGCCGCCGATCACAACTTGTTGACCGTCTGACACCGAATCTATATCAACTTCAATTGCCGCATTCAAGAAGTGATCGAGCAACACAGGCGCATCTTCTGACACTTGTACTGCTGTGCGCATATAAGTACGCAATTCATCTTCTTTATAAACGATTTCCATTGCGCGGCCGCCCAATACATAAGACGGGCGAACAACTAACGGGTAACCCACGCGATCTGCTGCAACCAAAGCTTCTTCCAAAGAGCGAACAATTGCATTTGGCGGCTGCAACAAACCTAACTTTTCAATCATTTGCTGGAAGCGCTCACGGTCTTCCGCCCTGTCGATTGCATCCGGACTGGTACCAATAATGGGTACACCTTCTGCTTCTAACGCACGCGACAATTTCAGTGGCGTTTGGCCGCCGAATTGAACGATTACGCCAACAGGTTTTTCTTTTTGAACGATTTCAAGCACGTCTTCCAAAGTCACTGGTTCGAAGAACAAACGATCAGAAGTGTCGTAATCGGTAGAAACGGTTTCGGGGTTACAGTTAACCATAATAGTTTCGTAACCATCTTCACGCATCGCCAAAGCGGCGTGTACGCAGCAGTAATCGAACTCAATACCTTGACCGATACGGTTAGGTCCGCCGCCGATAACAAGAATCTTTTTCTTATCGCTGGGGTTAGCTTCGCACTCTTCTTCGTAAGTGGAATACATGTACGCGGTAGACGTTGAAAACTCCGCAGCGCAAGTATCAACGCGCTTGTAAACCGGACGAATATTCAACCCTTGGCGATAGTGCCGCACATCTTTTTCGGTTACGCCGAGCAACAGCGCCAAACGCTTGTCTGAGAAACCTTTGCGTTTGTACGCAAACAAACTTTCAGCGCTGAAGTTAGCCAACGATTTGCCGCGCAACGCTTGCTCCATTGCAATCAATTCTTCGATTTGAACGAGGAACCATGGGTCGATTTTTGAAAGATTGAAAACGTCTTCAACACTCATGCCCATGCGGAATGCATCGCCCACGTACCAGATACGCTCAGCACCGGGAGTTGCGAGTTCACGACGAACACGCGCAACACCTTCTTCACTGGTGATGTCCACTTTGGATTCGAAACCCGCAGAACCAACTTCCAAACCGCGCAATGCTTTTTGCAAAGACTCTTGGAAGGTACGGCCGATAGCCATCACCTCGCCAACCGATTTCATTT
The DNA here is from genome assembly GCA_964581625.1 of uncultured Cellvibrionaceae bacterium. Lineage (GTDB taxonomy): Bacteria > Pseudomonadota > Gammaproteobacteria > Pseudomonadales > Cellvibrionaceae > Cellvibrio. Next base: position 98,619 of record CAZOPE010000003.1, on the reverse strand, counting down.
GCGTTGTTAAGCGCGCATCTGCTTCGCCGAATTTTTCGAAGGTGAAGCGAGGAACTTTGGTGACTACGTAATCGATTGATGGCTCAAACGAGGCTGGCGTTGCACCACCAGTAATATCGTTTTTCAATTCGTCGAGCGTATAACCAACTGCCAATTTCGCCGCTATTTTTGCAATTGGGAAACCAGTTGCTTTTGATGCAAGAGCAGATGAGCGCGATACACGCGGGTTCATCTCAATTACCACCATACGACCATCAACCGGGTTCACCGCAAATTGCACGTTAGAGCCGCCGGTTTCCACACCGATTTCGCGCAATACCGCAATCGAGGCGTTACGCATGATTTGATATTCTTTGTCGGTGAGAGTTTGCGCTGGCGCAACAGTAATTGAGTCGCCAGTGTGTACGCCCATCGGGTCAAAGTTTTCAATCGAGCAAACAATGATGCAGTTGTCGTTTTTGTCGCGCACAACTTCCATCTCGTACTCTTTCCAGCCAAGTAGCGATTCATCGATCAACAATTCGTTGGTGGGCGACAAGTCCAAACCGCGAGTACAAATTTCTTCGAATTCATCCCAGTTATATGCGATACCGCCACCTGAACCACCCATGGTAAATGACGGGCGGATGATGCATGGGAAGCCGAATTCTTTCGGCGCTTCTTTGGCTTCTTCCAAGCTGTGAACTATTTTTGCGCGTGCACATGAGAGACCGATACGCTTCATCGCCTGATCAAACAGGTTGCGATCTTCCGCCATGTTGATAGCTTCTTCTTTAGCACCAATCAGCTCAACATTGTATTTTTCGAGCACGCCATGTTTTGCCAGAGCTAATGCGCAGTTCAAGGCTGTTTGGCCGCCCATGGTGGGAAGGATTACATCGGGGCGTTCTTTTTCGATAATTTTTTCTACGGTTTGCCATTCGATTGGCTCTATGTAGGTCGCGTCCGCCATAGCCGGATCGGTCATGATCGTGGCCGGATTCGAATTGACCAGGATGACCTTGTAACCCTCTTCGCGCAGGGCTTTACAGGCTTGCGCACCCGAGTAGTCGAACTCACAGGCCTGGCCGATAACAATAGGGCCAGCGCCGAGGATCAAGATACTTTTAATGTCTGTACGTTTTGGCATGTCTGCTCCGGTTAGGACGCTTTGCGGGCTTGCATCAATTCAATAAAGTGGTCAAACAGGGTATCCGCTTCATGCGGGCCAGGGCTTGCCTCAGGGTGACCTTGGAAGCTGAAGGCCGGTTTATCGGTGCGGTGAATACCTTGCAAAGAGCCATCAAACAACGACTTATGAGTTGCTCTCAAATTCTCAGGCAAACTGGATTCTTCAACCGCAAAACCGTGGTTTTGGGCGGTGATCATCACGCGCTTGGTATCCAAATCCTGTACTGGGTGGTTGCCGCCGTGGTGACCAAATTTCATCTTCAAGGTCTTGGCACCGGATGCCAAAGCAAGGAGTTGATGACCAAGGCAGATACCGAATACCGGAATATCCGTTTCAAGGAATTGCTTGATGGCTTCGATAGCGTAAGTACAGGGTTCTGGGTCGCCTGGGCCGTTAGAAAGGAAAATACCGTCTGGATTCATGGCCAACACATCAGCTGCGCTGGTCTTAGCCGGCACCACAACCAAATCGCAGTCGCGGTCTACCAACATACGCAGAATGTTGCGCTTAACGCCGTAGTCGTAAGCCACCACTTTAAATTTTTTACCACCTTTAACGGAATGACCTTCGCCCAACTCCCAAGTGCCTTCATTCCACGTGTAAGACTCGCTTACGGTCACTTCTTTAGCGAGATCTAAACCTTTCAAACCGCCGAACGCTTTAGCCGCTGCAAGGGCTTTGGCTTGGCCTGCTTCAGTAGCCGCTTCATCACCCGCGATAATCGCACCGTTTTGCGCACCTTTGTCGCGCAACAAACGGGTCAGTCGACGGGTATCAATATCGGCGATGCCAAGAACATTGCGGGCTTTGAGGTAGCTTGACAGGTCTTGTTGATTGCGGAAGTTGCTGGCCAGTAACGGTAAATCGCGAATTACCAAGCCGGTTGCCCATACGCGGTCACACTCAGCGTCTTCTGGCGTGGTGCCTGTATTGCCGATATGGGGGTAAGTGAGAGTAACGATTTGCTGCGCGTATGAAGGGTCGGTAAGGATTTCCTGATATCCGGTCATGGCGGTGTTAAACACTACCTCACCAACAGAAAGACCTTCAGCACCAATGGCGGTACCACGAAAAACACTACCGTCTGCAAGAACAAGCAGTGCGGGCTTTTTAAGCCCTGATTGGGAGTCCCCAGTATTCAAGTCAACCTCCTGACTAAGCTAGTAACAGTGTTGGCTGTAACAGTTTTTAAAACCTTGGCGCAGGGTGATTCACTTTCTTCAGGCTCAAAAAGGCAATCGCACAGGCAAAAGGCGCGAAAAAGCGAGTTTGAGTCGTGGTTATAAGTGAATTTGGCCGGTTACAGGTTGTAAAAAAGCGAGATGAAATCAACTCCCATCTCGCTTTTTGTAAATCGGCCTGGTCTTAAGAGATGGCCTTGAATTCTGTAACCGGGCGCGGCAGAGCCGTGCGCAATCTGGCTGCGAATTCTACGGGAGTCGGGCGCATGTGTCCATTGGAAAATCCCGCTAATCCGCGAAATGCACAATAAAGCGTCAGAATCAGCGCTTAATGTGTCGTTTTAGGTTTAGAGAATATTTTTGCTGCCACGTTTGCCACGTTTGCGCACACCAACGCTACGGCGCCGGCAACCACACCCAGAACCATGCTCATCAGGGAGCCACCAATCATTGCAGCTATATCGCCATAGTAGTGTTGGATGCTGTGCTCAACCCCGTGAAAAAAGGGTAGCCCGTGAGCCAAAATCCCGCCGCCAACAAGAAACATGGCAACCGTACCGGCAATCGACAAAAACTTCATGAGCTTGGGTGCGAAAACCAATAATCCGCTGCCCAATTTATGCTGAAAGCCAAGCCAAGCGCCCTGCCCCTGCTTTTGCAAAAGATGTAATCCCATGTCGTCCAGCTTAACGATTAGCGCTACAAAACCATACACACCGACCGTCATGAGAAGGGCCACCAAAACTACCGCAGCGACTTGTACCGTAAACACTGCTTGAGCAACAGCGCCCAAGGTAATCACGATGATCTCCGCAGACAACACAAAATCAGTACGAATCGCCCCTTTGATTTTCTCGCGCTCGAACTCAACCATATCTACATGAGGATTGTGCAAGGCAGCTTCAAGAGCATCATGTTCGGCTTTTTCTTCCGCATCACTGTGTAAAAATTTATGCGCAATCTTTTCTACGCCTTCATAGCACAAATAAAGCCCGCCAATCATCAGCAAGGGAGTGATCAACCAAGGGATAAAAGCACTGATTAATAATGCAGCTGGAACCAGAATGGCTTTGTTAATAAACGACCCTTTTGCCACTGCCCACACTACCGGCAGCTCACGCTCAGCGCGAACACCAGCAACCTGCTCAGCATTGAGTGCAAGATCATCCCCCAACACGCCTGCCGTTTTTTTAGCGGCAACTTTGGTCATTACCGCCACGTCATCCAACACGGCCGCTATGTCATCGATTAACAAAAGAAGGCTTGAGCCCGCCATACAAGTTCCTAATAAATCATGCTAATAAATATTGAAGTGAATGCCGCTTTTTGGCTGGACTTTAAAAATGACACATCGTATTCAAGGCCCACGCGAATTTTTTCTGCTGGAGAAACGGCAAAACCTGCGGCAACGCTTGGCCCAACACCTGATTCAGTTTTGGATGAGTGCGCCAAATGCCATGACGAATAAGTCTTCACTGAATAGTAATTTGCCCCAGCTCGTTCATAAACCTCAAGCCAATCAGAAAGCTGTTGAGAAAAGCGCGCAGATAATTCAACACTCTGTGTGAATTTGGTTGAGTCTGCACACACACTTTCGCAATCGTTATTGATGTGTTTGTAGTCTGCGTGAATAGCGAGACGTGGACTTATATCCTTCTCCATGAAGAAGACAAACGCAAGATTATTATCTGACGAGGAAGCATCGGCGGCATCAAGATCAAGGTTAACATTCGACCTCATTACACCCACACGAAGACCATCTGCATGTACTGCATGAGAGATAGTGGATGAAGACACCGCAAGAGTAATAGCCAACACTTTAAACTTATCCATAAGCTTTCCTTAAGATTGAATGAAAAAAGTCTATCTGAGACCCAGCATATCCTGCATATCAAATAAACCGGACGATTGATTTTTTAACCACACTGCCGCACGCACCGCACCGTTTGAAAAAGCTAAACGACTTGATGCTTTGTGAGTAATTTCAACGCGCTCACCGTCGGCCATAAACATGACAGTATGATCGCCAACCACATCACCGCCACGCACAGTAGCAAAGCCAATAGTTTCTCGTGGGCGCGCGCCAATTTGACCTTCGCGGCCATAAACCGCAACTTGCTTCAAATCACGATCAAGTGCATTAGCCAATACTTCTCCCATACGCACGGCTGTGCCGGAGGGAGAGTCCACTTTGTGACGATGGTGAGCTTCGTAAACTTCCACGTCGTACTCATCACCCAAAACTCGCGCAGCAATATCTAACAATTTAAAACACAAATTCACGCCAGTAGAAAAGTTGGCGGACAGTAACAAAGGGATTTGCGTTTGATAGGATAATAATTCTGCTTTCTCGGAATCGCTGAACCCAGTTGTACCCACAACGATTGGCTTTTTATGCGCGGCGCATACTTTTACGTTCGCTAATGTGGCGGCTGGCGAACTGAAGTCAATCAGTACATCAAACTCATTTACAACAGCGGCTATGTCACCAACAATTTTTACGTCAATTTTCCCTAGACCGCCGAACTCTCCTGCATCCACACCAATTAATGAACTTGTTGGGCGCACAATAGCAGCTGCTAAGGTCGTTTCAGAATTTCTATGGGTCGATTCGATAAGGGCTTTACCCATGCGACCGGCAGCGCCCGCGATTGCAATACGTGTAGTCATAAAGTTCTCTTAATATTACGCTGGAAATCGTCATCCTCGCACAGCGGGGGATCCAGCTTTTAATTTTCACAATCAACAGAAAAGAGCTGGATCCCCGCTCGACAATTGCTCCTGCATTGTTCTACTACTTCACATCCGTGTGAATATACGCGAGGATGACGACTCCCTACCTAATTAGTTTCGAAACGTTGAACTACTTCTCTTCATCCGTCTCATTAAACAAATGCCCCAACTTACCCGCTTTTGTTTCCAGATATTTTGCGTTGTGCGGATTGCGGCCGGTTTGATGCGGCATGCGCTCAACCACATTGATCCCCATATCTTGCAAGGCTTTAACTTTTCGCGGATTGTTTGTGAGCAGTTTTAAGGATTTAATATTCAAATGTTCAAGCATCGGCTTGAGGATACTGTAGTCGCGCATGTCTGCACCGAAGCCCAATTGTTCATTGGCTTCTACGGTATCAGCTCCGCAATCCTGCAATGAGTAAGCGCGAATTTTGTTGATCAAACCAATGCCCCGGCCTTCTTGACGCAAATAAAAAATCACACCGCGCCCGGCCACACCAATTTTGTGCATTGCCGCTTGTAATTGCGGGCCACAATCGCAACGCAAACTAAACAATGCATCACCGGTCAGGCATTCCGAATGAATGCGAGCAAGCAAAGGTTCGCAGCCAGTAATATCACCCATGGTGAGCACAACATGTTCTTTTTCGGTTTGATCATCTTCAAAGCCGTGCATTACAAACATGCCGAAAGGCGTAGGTAATTTACATGATTCGATAAAACGGATTGCCACTGACTAACCTCTGTGGGGTTGGAAAAAAGCCAACTTGGTTTTCAACAAAATCAAATGGTGTATGGCCAAAAATATACGCACGCTTGCAAAACAATAAAGGAATAAACTCCTGCAAGCACATCATCAATCATAATACCTAAACCGCCGCCAACTTTGCGATCAAGCCAGCCGATGGGCCAAGGCTTAATGATGTCGAAAAAACGAAATAGCACAAAACCTAGGAGCATCCATAACCAACCAGCTGGCGCCAGAAACATGGTAATCCAATAGCCAACAAACTCATCCCACACTATACCGCCATGATCGTGAACACCTAATTGCTTTGATGAGCGATCACACCAGTAAACACCTAAAGCAAAGGTAACAATTAGCCAAGTCCCGTAAATAGGCCAAGCTAAATCTTGCAACAACCAATAAATAGGAACCGCAGCCAGCGTACCAAAAGTGCCGGGAGCTTTGGGTGCTAAACCACTGCCAAAACCAAATGCAAAAAAATGGTTGGTGTTGATGAGCAATTGTTTAAAGTTTGGTGTTGTCATTGTGTACGCATTAAAAATGTTGATAGCCAGCGCTATCTAATTCGTAGGCTTCACCGTCCAGTTCACAGCGCACACCGCTGCCACTCACGATTTCACCAATAATTGTTGCGTTAATTTTTTCTTGCGCAATTAGCATGGCAAGTTCCGGCATTTTTTCTGGCGAAACTGTAAAACATAGCTCGTAATCATCTCCACCACTCAAAGCCCATGTACGCGCCTGATGCAAATCATTGAGCGAGAGCAATGCGGGTGAGAGCGGTAAATTCTCTACGTCGATCACCGCACCCAAATCACTGGCTTCGCAGATATGGTTTAAATCCGCCACCAATCCGTCTGAAATATCGAGCGCTGCACTCGCAACAGAACCCAATAAATTGGCTTCCACCAATCGCGGTGTAGGGCGATAAAAGCGCTCGCGTAAATAGTGCCCGTGTGCTTCCCCCAACTGTAAAACATCCTGTATTACTGCTAGCGCCGCCGCACCATCACCAAGATAGTTTGTTACGCAAATAAAATCGCCAATATTCGCACCGTCGCGTCTTAAAGCAGCGTGGGGCTCAACCGCGCCCATGGCTTGAATGGTAATACTCAATGGGCCGGAGGTGGTGTCACCCCCAACCAAAACAATTTCGTATTGATTTGCGGTGCGGAACAATCCGCGGCTAAAACCACGCAACCATTCTTCACTGACATAAGGAGAGTTTTTCGGCAAGGTTAGCGCGAGTGTAAACCAAAGTGGCTCAGCGCCCATGGCCGCCAGATCACTCAGATTAGTGCGCAAGGCGCGCTCCGCGATATCATCGGGTTTGGCATCGGCTGGAAAATGCACATCAGCCACCAACGTATCCACTGAAATAGCTAATTGTTTATTCGCAGGAACTCGCAAAAGCGCGCAATCGTCACCAATCCCTAAGACAACGCTGGCTTGTGCTTTTTCTTCCAACAGCAAATCCGCTTGCTCGTGTTGAAAGAATTGCCGGATAAGTTCAAATTCGCGCATGGTAGATCACAAATGAATTTGTGATTAATTTCCTCGTTCGGCCTTAACTTCGATAGCGCGTAAAACTTCTGCGGTCTTATCCAAGACGCCGTTGATAAATTTATGGCTGTCTTCCGCACCAAATTTTTTAGCAAGCGACACGGCTTCGTTGATGACAACTTTGTAAGGTACATCAATACGAAATTTCAATTCGTAAGTGGACATGCGCAATAAAGCTTGAGTAACAGGGTCCAGCTCTACCAATGAACGCTCCACCAAAAAAGGTTCGAAAGTAGCTTCCAACTCTGACAAGTTTTCTGGTACGCCGTGCAAAATTTCGTGGAAGTATTCCAAGTCCACATTGCTCATATCATTATCAACACGGAATTCGGCTTCAATGGCATTAATGCTGGCACCGGCCATTTTCCATTGATAGAGTGCTTGCATAGCGTAGTGACGAGCCATACGACGAGTAGCGGCCAGCTGGCCTTTCTGGATTTGCGAAGTCATTGGGTATTACCTGATAAAGAGCGAGAGGCGATAAATGCCATATCTAATTTTACTGTAACTAAAATTTAAACCGAACTCATAAGCGGAAAGCTTGATGGATTTTTGATTGACTCGACAGCCAAATCAATATCCAGCAAAGGCCAATACAAATGATGAGGTGTTGGTCTTTCTACTTTTACAATGCTGGCGATGTTTGCATTTTTAAACCAAGGAAACTGTTCGTAAGGCATAAACAATTCTTCATCATCCAACAATACCCATACACCATGAGTAGACACATGAGTAACCTCAATCGCCGAAGTGTGTACACCAAGCGGTTTGGATTTCATCTGCATGTGCCTCCACTAATTGTCGGGATTTATTCAATTGCTACTGAGACAAACCAATTGAGTTAGTAAGTTCAATTTGAGGCTCCAACCAAAACTTTGCCTCTCCATCAGAATGACTTACATGTACGTGCATCCTCGACTCTTCACGCGAAAAAAAGAAAAACCGAAACCCTGCTTCGCGAAAAATAGTGGGTGACATACATTCTCTCCCTGATCCAGTCACTTGGGTTGAACTAAATATTGCCGATCAATGACACCATTTCTAGCGCGGTTGATGCAGCTTCAACACCTTTATTGCCGGCCTTAGTTCCAGAGCGCTCGATAGCTTGCTCAATGGAATCAACGGTCAAAACACCAAAGGTAATTGGAATGCCTGCATTCAAAGAAACTTGTGCCAAACCTTTGGTGCACTCGCCTGCAACGTAATCAAAATGTGGCGTGCCACCGCGAATTACCGCACCGAGTGCGATGATTGCATCGAACTCTTTTTTCGCCGCAATTTTTTGCGCAACTAAGGGAAATTCAAATGCACCAGGTGCGTAATAGATCGTCACGTTTTCGTCTTTAATGCCGTGGCGACGCAAGGTATCCAATGCGCCCTCTTTTAAACTTTCCACCACAAAACTGTTCCAGCGGCTCACAATCAACGCGTACTTGCCTTTCGATGCTGCAAAATCGCCTTCGATAACTTTAATGTTGCTCATAGTGTGTTCTCTTAAATAAATATTTATCACTTACGCGTCGGGACAAACGTATTCAACCACTTCCAAATCGAAACCGGACAAAGCGGAGTAGCGCATAGGTGCAGACATCACACGCATCTTGCGAACACCCAAATCACGCAGGATTTGCGAGCCAGTACCGACTTGTTTGTACAGAACTTCCGGGCTGCGACGCTGTTGCTTGCCGCTCAACAACCAATCAATACTTTCTTCGACTTCACTGGTGGACTCATCGTGGCAAATCAAAAGCACCACGCCTTTACCCTCATCATTCACACGCTTAAGTGCTTCTTGATAGGACCAAGCTCTGCCGCCGGCAATAGAGGGGCGCTGCAAGCTCAAAATATCACGCGCCAAATCCATCACGTGGACGCGAACCAAGGTTGGTTCTGCATTGATTTCGCCTTTCACCATGACAAAGTGCAGGTCGCCGCGCGCCAAGTCTCGGTAGGTGCGCAGCTCGAATTCGCCGTAAAGTGTTTCCACTTTGCGCGTGTTGATGCACTCAACAGTTTTTTCTTTGGTGGCACGGTAGTGAATCAGGTCGGCAATGGTACCGATTTTTAGGCTATGTTGCTCGGCAAATTGCTCAAGATCCGGCCGGCGAGCCATGCTGCCGTCGGCGTTCATCACTTCTACAATCACGGCTGCAGGTTCAAAACCGGCCAAACGCGCAAGGTCACAGCCCGCTTCTGTGTGGCCAGCACGACTCATAACACCGCCAGGCTGGCTCATTAGCGGGAAAATATGGCCGGGCTGAACTATATCGCTCGCTTTTGCGTTAGCTTTTACGGCAGCGCGCACGGTTAAAGCACGGTCAGCCGCAGAAATGCCGGTGCTGACACCTTCGGCGGCCTCAATAGAGACAGTAAAGTTGGTGGTATGTTGGGATTTGTTGTCGCTAACCATAAGCGGCAAATCAAGCTGTTTGCAGCGCTCTTGCGTGAGGGTCAAACAAATCAGCCCACGCGCGTGGGTTGCCATAAAATTGATATCTTCCGGGCGAACCTGCTCAGCGACCATAATCAAATCGCCTTCGTTTTCACGGTCTTCGTCGTCCATCAGGATAACCATTTTGCCGTGACGCAAATCTTCAATCAGTTCTTCTATGGTGTTGAGCTGCATAGGCATTCTCTAAAAATTCCGCAATCTAATTTACAATTCCCGCTTGATCTTGGGGTTGGTGATTAAAGAAGGCGATTAAATCGCCCACGGTCAAAACTTTTCCCACCAGCGGATTTTGTTCTGTTTGGTTAATACATCGGCCTGCTCTGAGCGCAATCCGTTGGAGCACATCATCAACTTCATCTGCTGTTAGCAGTAAGTCTGAGTACAGATTATCGCTCCAGCGCAGGGGGAATTCCTGCACAGCCAAATCTAACCGCAGCTCTTCGTAAACTGCGTTAACGATTAAAGTATCCATGTCACGCAGGCCATGCTCGTGCGAAAAGTTTACAAACGATTCACCAATGCGTTGCCTTTTCAATAAATGTAAATGCCGAGTCACTCTAAAACGTTCGTAGCCGAAGTTGCCGACCACCAAGATGAGTGCACACAATGTCACCAGCGGGTGAACCCACAAAATGTATACACCCACACACGCCAGTACAAAAATCAAAACCCAACTCGCCACGCTTAAAGGCGCGGGCTTGTATCTTGTCATTAGGCGCGATGGAACACGCACTACATAAACCCGTTTTTAGCGAGGAATTCTAGTGTGATGCCACTCTGCCCTTCACTTTCGGCAGCCTTATCGCCCAACATTAACCGCTCTAGGTAACGCGCCAACACATCAACTTCGAGGTTAACCCGCGAGCCGGGCTGATAGCTGCCCATGATGGTTTCTTTAAGTGTATGTGGGACTATGTTTAATTCAAATTCTGCGCCGTCCACTTTGTTAACCGTTAGGCTAGTTCCATCGATGGTTATGGAGCCTTTATGCGCGATGTATTTTGCGAGCATTTTAGGTGCGCGTAGGCGAAACCGCTCTGAACGTGCATCGGGGTGGCGGCTCACAACCTCACCCACACCATCCACGTGACCGCTTACAATATGACCGCCTAAGCGCGTTTGCGGCGTAAGCGCTTTTTCTAAATTCACACGCTGCCCTATTTTCCAGTCAGGTAAACTGGTGTTGTCTAATGTCTCACGCGAGACATCCGCCCAGTAACCATCGCCCGGTAAATCGACCACCGTTAGACATACGCCATTGGTGGCGACGGAATCGCCCAACCGCACATCGGCCAAATCCAGGCTGTGGGTTTTAATGCGCAATCGTAAATCGCCGTTTTTGGGCTGAAGCGCAACCACTTCGCCAATGGCTTCAATAATGCCGGTAAACATAGCAAGCCCTACTGGTTGTATGGGGTGACGAGTCTATAAACCGTCGATAAAAATATCGAGGTTTTGTTTAACTGGTTTTAATCGAAAAACTTGATCTTATCAGGCGATGAAGCTGTTATTAGGTGCAGCTGCCACTTTAATGCTCAAATCTATGACTTTGGTTCGAGCAATTAAATCGTGCAGACAGCGCTTGTCGCCGCGAAAAATTAAGAACACATCCAGCAACCGCAAGGGCAAGCCGACAAAGGGCAACATACCCATGATCCACTGCGAAAAATACCGCTGCGCAATCAGGGGGAAAAATGGCGGTTTTTGGTTATCCAAAGTGACGATTGCAATCCCCATCATTTTTTTGCCGATGGTTTGGCCACCTTGGTAGAGCAGATAACCGTGCAAAATAAAAAAGCTAATGATCGGCGAAAAACTCAACAATAATGCTTGGGAACTTGAAAGGCCTTCGAGCTTTTTTAGCAACTCAGCTTGCGCCGCTTTCAAATCGCCCGCTGGGCCAGGATCTATTCCCAAATCTAAATAATTCATGACAAACGAGAGCATGATGGCGATGAGAAAAATATCAATCACCCATGCAAAGAAGCGTTTGTTGTAAGACGCTGTATTATCTCCACCGTTAAAGGCGGGAGAATTAAAACCTTCGGGCTCTTGGTTACTCAAAACAATACCTTCGAAATCTGTTATCGCCAGCGAACTAGTATTCGGTGTCCGGTGTGGCGGTAATTCGCCAATCTGTACCTACGGCACGCATATCGCTAATTTTTAGCGGTAATGCGGATGACATGGTCGCCAAGGGTAAATCAAACAAGGCGCGTGCACTGCTACCTAATAATTTGGGCGCCATGTAAATAATCAACTCATCGACCAAGCCGCGTCGTAAAAAACTAGCAGCCAAGGTTGCGCCCGTTTCTACCAGCACTTCGTTACATTGACGTTTCGCGAGTTCACGCAAGAGCGCGTTGAGATCAACTCGCGCCCCGCCGTCGATTGATGAGTTAGCGGGCAAGGCCAAGAATTCTACTTGAGCCGGCCAGCCTATTAGTTTTTCCGGTTCGGCGCTGCCGTTGTGAACAATCAGGATAGGCGTTTCCTGAGCCAGAATTTTTGCGTTGCGATTTAAGCGGATGTTTGAATCCAAGATTACGCGCAGCGGTTGTTTTGCCGCAGCGGCCTCAGAGTCCGGCAAATCTAATTCGTGAGCGCGAACGGTTAGCGATGAATTGTCGATTAACACCGAATCAATACCGCTGATAATGGCGCAGCTGCGGGCACGCAGGCGTTGAACATCACCACGCGCCTTCTTGCCCGTGACCCATTGGCTTTCGCCACTCGCCATTGCTGTTCGGCCATCTAAACTCATGCCCATTTTGCAGCGAACAAATGGCAGCTTGCGCTCCATACGTTTGATGAAGCCGAGATTTAACGCACGGGCATCTTCTTCCAATAATGGCCCGACTACCTGAACACCGTGTTCGCGCAGATAATCCAAGCCAGCGCCCGCCACCAGTGGATTAGGGTCTTCCATCGCGTAGACAACACGGCTGACGCCCGCAGCAACTAATGCATGACTACAAGGGCCAGTTTTGCCCGTGTGGCTACAGGGTTCAAGAGTGACATAGGCTGTGGCGCCGCGAGCTTTATCTCCTGCGGCGGCAATAGCATTGACTTCGGCATGACCTTCACCAGCACGCACATGCCAGCCTTCACCAACAACCTCTCCATCTTTCACCAACACACAGCCTACGCGCGGGTTCGGCATGGTGGTATAGAGTCCACGCTCCGCCAATCGGAGGGCTTGCGCCATAAAAGGGTAATCTGCCGAGGTAATTGCCATGCTTATAGCTTTTCAGATTCAGGTTGCTGTTCAAGGCGGTCGATTTCCTGACGGAATTCGTTCAAATCTTTAAAGCGGCGGTAAACAGATGCAAAACGAACATAGGCAACTTCGTCGAGCTTTTGCAATTGCTCCATGACTTTCTCACCAACCACAATAGACTTCACTTCACGCTCGCCCGTGGCTTGCAAAAAATGCTTGATGTGGTTGATAGAGGATTCTATCGCCTCAATGCTAACCGGGCGCTTCTCCAGCGCTCTCAATAAACCGGCGCGCAATTTATTTTCATCGAAAGGCTCGCGCGTGCCATTTTGTTTGATGATGCGCGGCATCACCAATTCGGCAATTTCAAAGGTGGTAAAACGCTCATGGCAGGATAAACATTCGCGACGGCGGCGAACCTGATCGCCTTCTGCAACCAAACGCGAATCTATAACTTTGGTGTCTTCAGCACTACAAAAAGGACAATGCATTGCGCGCAACCCTTAGCATTTTCGAAAAAGGCGCACATCTTAGCATATCGGCGAGCCAATGCTGTTTCTTAGCGGCAGTAAAACCCCATGTAAAAAACCCAGCCGAAGCTGGGTAAGGGAGTCACACACACGTTGATTCTCTAATTCATCAGGGCGCTTTTTGGTAAGCGTCCGCTAAACCGGGGGCGGAGCCGTACCAAGGTTTACCGGAAAAGAAAACGACATCGCCAGTGCGAAACACGCCTTTAGCACCCAGGGACATTTGCACACCTTTGGTGATAAAGAAGTAGGTAATTTTGGGGTTAGCTGCTGCTATGGCTTTGGCTTGGTCGATGGTTAAAGCTTTGTCACGGCGAACTTCGTTCGCCCAATCTGCACCGCCGTATTGGGCCACATCAGCAACTCGATTGAAGATGGGAGCGGCAGCGGGCTTGGATGGGCTTGATGAAGAACTTAATGCCTTCACACTGCTTCTACTGCTGATCGCCACGCTGGATTTACTGCTAGATGCAGCAACAACGGACGCAATACTGGATTTACTGCTAGATACAACAACGGGCGCAACGCTGGATTTTGAACTTGACCTCGATGAAGATGCCACTTTAGTAACGGAACTCGATGTACTCAAAACCGAACTTACTTTTGAACTCGCAACAGAACTTACACTTGATGAACTCTTGCTGGATGACGAAGAACTCGCAGCAGGTGCCGCGTAAAAGTTGGCGATTTGTGGTGTGGTGACGGTCAATGCGTAACGGGCATCTGCACCATTCACTGCATCTGTACGGCTTACTCCGCAACGCACACCTTTACACGTTAAATCAGGGCTGGAAAATTTGTACAGTTTACCGGTCCAGTAATCCACATTAAATTCGGATTGGTAAGCCATGATGGTGGTGAATTGATTTACAACACCATAGCCCAGGGCGTAAGGGAATGTTCCACCACTACCATCTTGCTTGCGTGAATGTTTTAGCCCCATGTTGTGGCCCAGCTCGTGTGCCGTAACAAAATCTCCGCAAGAATTAATCGCAATGTGCGAGTACATGTAATTTTTAATGTAGGGATTTGAAAAGTCGCCATTGGTACTCTGCCCACCAATCCATGCTATTCCGCAACTACCTTGCACGGATTTAAACGGGCGATAAAAAATAACCATATCTGCTTTTGCTTGCTCGCGCGCAGCGGCAACACCGGCAAAGGCTGCATTTTTCGCAAAGGTAATATCGTTTAAGGCCGTTTCAGCCGCGTTGTCATCGGTGTAATTCACCGCGAGCGTTTTTACTAACCGCAACTCAAGGGCGAGATTGGAATCTTTATAAATTTGGTTGCTAACTTGAACGAGCTGGTTGATGCGAGTTGACGGATTGCCGCCGTAGGCATCTGCCGTGCCTTTTGTGTAAACCACCATTACATCAATCACTGTATTGGCGGCATAAGTTGCAGCAGAAATTAGCATTACAGCTGCGCTTGCGGCAATTTTTAAACTATTTTTTAACAGATTTTTCATGAGGTTTTCTCAATTGACTTTACTGAAAACCATCCTTGATTAACATGAATATGCGCGCGTCCATTAAAGCCAGATCTTGCTGTGCTTTTACAAAATCGATTATTTATTCATGAGGCACTTCCAAAAAATCTTTTGCACCGGGATTGGATAGTTCAATCTCTGCAGGATTTTTATAAAGCCAACCTAAGCCATCAATCGACTCCATGGTGTAACTACCTTGCGGAGTGGTGATGGTTGCGAAAATAGAATGCTCGCCGTATGTCATTACGACCGGGTAATCAGTTCCATGACCTTGCAAATGACCACTCCAGGTGTAATCGCCATTAGGATTTGTATTGGTGGATTCCACATTGGCAACTACAGCAGAGCCATCCAACATGGGTAGCTGAATTTGTTGGCCAACACGTGGAAGTTGTGAAAGGTTTTGATCGAGTTGCACTATGGCGTACTCAGAAATTTTTTCGTTTAGGTGGATGGTGGGCGTGTCAGATTTTACGCCGCCCATTTGCCAAGAAGACTGTAATTCAAGAGCAGGAGCAACTACCGGAGCTGCTTGAGGAACAGGATTTCTTGCCTGTGCCACTATCACCGGCGCTTTTGCTATTTCAGGCGTTGGTAACTGAGCAGTCTGCGCAACTGGAATGGATTCTGACGTCCACAAATACGCGCCCTTTTCTGACTGTGGGACTTGAAGCAAAAACATGCTCAAACATGCAACCACAACCAGCAATGCAATCGCCCAGATTTTTTGTTTATCACTCAATTTATGGATTTGCATAAGCTCCGTCCGATATGTTGGCTCAGTACAAAAATAGATCAGCATTGGCACATAAACTAACTTTTTTTGTGTTTTGGCGAAGAAAATCTAACCCTTGGTTTTTTGCTATGTTCAGTTCTAATAAGCACGAGTTGCTTGTGGAAATTAGCCGTTTGGCAAGCCATAAACTTGACGCAATGACTCGGAAATTAACTTGAACCGCTCCATGTGTCATGAACATGGTGAGCAAGAAATGACGGGCATAAAAAAAGCAGCCCGAAGGCTGCTTTTTTCTGATCCGAATGACTCGATTAGTCGGCATAAACCGGGAAGTCTTTGCACAGAGCGGCAACTTTGGTTTTTACCTTAGCAATCACTTCATCCGCATTACCGGCTTCAAGCGCTTCAAAAATATCGCAAATCCAGTTGGTCAATTGCACACACTCGGCTTCTTTGAAACCGCGCGTGGTAATTGCTGGAGTACCCACACGAATACCCGAGGTCACGAAGGGTGAACGTGGGTCGTTAGGTACGGCGTTTTTGTTCACGGTGATGTGCGCTTTGCCCAAGGCTTCGTCTGCATCTTTACCTGAGTAGGATTTACCAATCAGGTCAACCAACATCAAGTGGTTCTCAGTACCGCCAGAGACGATTTTGATTCCGCGCTCAAGGAAGGTTTTCGCCATCGCCTTAGCATTCACAACTACTTGTTGCTGATATGCCTTGTACTCAGGCGTCATAGCTTCTTTGAAGCTCACAGCTTTAGCGGCGATAACGTGCATCAATGGGCCGCCTTGGCCGCCTGGGAATACTGCAGAGTTCAACTTCTTCTCGATCTCTTCGTTAGCCTTCGCCAGGATGATACCGCCACGTGGGCCGCGCAGGGTTTTGTGGGTGGTAGAGGTGGTTACGTCAGCAATTTGCACAGGGTTCGGGTAAACGCCTGCAGCAACCAAGCCCGCAACGTGGGCCATATCTACAAACAGGTAAGCACCCACTTTGTCCGCGATGTCACGGAAGCGTTGCCAATCCATCACTTGTGAGTAAGCAGAGAAACCCGCAACGATCATTTTTGGCTTGTGTTCAATAGCTAAACGCTCAACTTCATCGTAATCCACCAAGCCAGTTTCTGGGTTCAAACCGTACTGGATAGCGTTGTAAACCTTGCCTGAGAAATTCACTTTAGCGCCGTGAGTCAAGTGACCGCCGTGTGCCAAGCTCATACCCAGAACGGTGTCGCCCGGAGCGCAAAGTGCGGCGTAAACCGCGCTGTTAGCTTGTGAACCCGAGTGTGGTTGCACGTTGGCGTAGTCGGCACCAAACAACTCTTTAGCGCGCGCAATTGCCAAGGCTTCAGTTACGTCTACGTATTCGCAGCCGCCGTAGTAGCGCTTGCCTGGATAGCCTTCAGCGTACTTATTGGTCAACTTGGTACCTTGCGCCGCAATCACCATAGGGCTGGTGTAGTTTTCAGAGGCAATCAACTCGATGTGCTCTTCCTGACGTTTGCCTTCGTTTTGAATGGACGCCCAAATTTCAGGGTCGAAAGAAGCGATAGTTTGGTTCTTATCAAACATAGATGAGTCCTAGGCTGACCGGGGAATCCCAAGGGATATCCGGGTTAATGGGAAGGGTGAAAAATTGAGGCGTGCATTGTACATCAATCGGCCAAATGGCTTCCACGCAAAAAACTCATCTCTCACAAGAATTTGGCTCATGTAACCAGCACGACCCAAACGCCAAAAACAACCTAGGTTCGGTGCCGCACAGATTCCATTTGTTTCCTTTTGTTACAAAGTGCCTGCTATTTCGCATCTTGCAAAAGCGTTGCACTCATATGGCGCAAGCCAGAGAAAAGCAAAGCGTCTCCGCCAAGATGCAGCGAGAAATCACATGCACGCGTCAACAAATTTAGTTGAACCAGGCGCCTTAAACCGGCAATAAAATACTCGAATAAAATCACATAAGCCATTGTAAAAAATAGGTTTTATGGATTTAAAAACCGGTAAGACTGGGTAAGGTGCCGTGCTTGTTGGCTATAGCGTTGCGCAGATTGGGCCTTGCTTTTGCATTAACACACTCAACTGCTTGGTACAGGCGCTTCGTTTGTAGCCTGAAAACACTTTAGATCAATCAGACCACAAGGAAACTGATCAATGAAATGCTTGCAAGGGTTGATATTGGTTATGGCGATGGGAGTTTTCCAAGAGGCCATGGCGCAATCCACCTACTTGATGGGCGCCGGAGATGAAATCCGTATGACCGTGTACGGCCAATCCGAGCTAACCACTGAAGCTCAAATTAACACTGACGGAACTCTCGAAGTTCCCCTCATTGGCCCCGTCAAAGTTGCCGGCCGCTCTAGTGGCGACGCCGCCAAATTCATTGGTGAAAAATACCAAAGCGGCAACTTTCTTAAGAGCGCGCAAGTGAACCTCCTGGTCACCAAATACCGCAGCCAAGTGGTCTCCATGCTGGGGAAAGTGAATAGCCCCGGAAAGCTTGTTTTGGAAGGCCCAACCACGCTGACCCAAGCTATCGCCTGGGCAGGCGGTGTGGCGGATTCCGGTAGCGAACGTCTAACCCTTATTCGTACAGATGCCGGAGGCCGCCAAGAGCGCCGCGAATACGATTTGCAAAAGCTGCTTGGTCGGGAGGCGGATTCCATGCCGGTAGTGTGGCTCCAAAATGGAGACACCATCTACGTTCCCCCCGCAGACCGCTTTTATGTGAGCGGTGAGGTTCGTACTCCGGGTATGTACGCGCTTGATCGCCCGCTTAACGTTATGCAGGCCATAGGTGTTGCCGGTGGGCCAACAGCGCGTGCGAGTGATCGCTCGGCGAAGTTGTACCGCAAGCAAACAGACGGTTCAGTGAAAGAATTTAAAGCTAAGGCAGACGAAAAAGTGCTGGATGGCGATGTAATGGTTGTGCAAGAGAGCCTGTTTTAAGCCGCTCTTTTGCTGCTAGTGAGATCAACTGTTTAGAAGGAATTCCTATGATTACCCTCGATAGCCTCCTCCGAATTTTGTACGCACGCCGCGTCATTATTGGCGGCATAGCTGTGGCTATTACGGCACTGGCACTGATCATTACTCTGCTTACGCCAAAGCTCTACATGGCAACCACCAATTTAATTATTGATGGCAAAGGCCAAGATCCAATCAGCGGTCAAACCATGTCTGCACGCGCCATGGTGGGTTACATGGCAACCCAAGCCGAGATTATTCGCAGCCGCAATGTGGCAAACAAAGTTATTGATCAGCTGAAGTTAGATACTAGCGACGACATCTCCCGTCAGCTTCGCCTTCCAGAAGATAAAATTGAACGTCGCAAAGCCTTACTGGGCTATTTGGATAAAGGTTTAGTCGTAGATGCGGAGCGCGACAGCAATCTGGTAAACATCAGCTTTAAAGCCAAAAGCCCTGCCTTAGCCGCCCAAATAGCCGATGCCTACGCACAAGCTTATATCAACACCAACCTCGAACTGCGCATTGAACCCGCTAAGCAAATCACGCGCTGGTACGACCAACAATTGGCGAGCATGCGCTCTGCGTTGGAGGAAAAACAAAATGCACTTTCCGCCTATCAAGAAAAGCACGACATATTGGTAACTTCAGACCGAATTGACCTTGAATCGGCAAAACTGGCTGAGCTGTCTTCCATGTTGATTGCCGCGCAAAACGAGCGCTTGAATAACACTACTCGCAATAATCAACTCTCCGGAAAACGCGGCGCCCTGCCTGCTGAGGCGCTGGATAACCCTCAAGTACAACGCATTTCGGCAGATTTAGCCCAAGCTCAAGCGCGCTTGTCTGATTTGCTCACTCGCGTGGGGGAAAACCACCCTCAGTATCGCCAAGCGCAGGGTGAAGTGGATTCTTTAAACCAACAGCTAACACAAGCGTTGCGCTTCATTAACGGCAGCGTTCGCTCATCGGTAGAGCTTGCTGAAAGCCGTGAGGAACAACTCAAAGCGGAGCTCGCCGCGCAAAAAGAACGTGTATTGCAATTCAGCCGTAACCGCAATGAATTGAGCCTGCTTAAACAAGAAGTTGATAACTCTCAGGCCGCTTACGATGCCGCCCTAGCGCGCGCCACTCAAACCAAACTGGAAAGCCAAGTTGCGCTCACCGATGTATCCATTTTAAACACAGCTCCAACTCCAACGCGCGCGACAACGCCTCGCTCATCTATGAATCTGGTGTTGGGAGCCTTAACCGGCTTGCTTCTAGGTGTTGCAGTTGCACTGTGCCGTGAGTGGATTGATAGACGCGTTCGCAGTTCACACGATTTGGAAAATGCACTGGGCTTACCTGTTCTGGCGTGTATTCCAGCGGCGAACAACGGCGGCGCCTTTGCTCGCAAGGGCCGTTTCCCCTTTACACCTTCTTTCAATGGGTGATGACATGAACGAGATCGCACAAGTAGTCCCCACTGCGCGCGCCGAACCCCTCAGTAACGAGCTAGTCAAGAAAATTGGCCGTATGTTGGAAAGCCGCGGAAAAATAACGCGCGAGGAATTCAAATCCATTATTTCCGTACAAAACCAAGAAAATCTGCGTTTTGGCGATGCTGCTATCAAGCTCGGCTTGGTGGAACCAGAAGATATTGAAGCCGTTTTAGCTGAACAATTTGCTTATACCGTACCGCCGGATCGCAACACGATATTGGATTCTCGCTTGGTCGCCGCCTTCCAACCCGATAGCCCTCAAGCGGAAGCTCTGCGCAGTTTACGCAGCGAGCTCTTGCTGCGTTTTTTCAATCGTGGTGAGCACTTAAGCCTTGCATTGGTGGGCGCAGAAAATGACGAAGGTCTCGCGCTTACTACTGCCAATCTTGCGATTAGTTTTGCCCAGTTGGGTAAACGCACGCTGCTGATTGACGCTAACTTGCGCTCCCCTCAATTGCACAAATTGTTTGGCCATAATGAGCGTAACCCAGGCCTTACTGATTTGATCGCAGCACGGACGTTAGTCGAGCCTATTGCCGTTCCAGACCTGGGCACTTTGTGGGTGGTGGCGGCGGGCACTCAGGCACCCAATCCGCAAGAGCTACTTGCCAGCCAACATTACGCTGAACGCTTGCACGATTTATCAGCGCATTTTGAAGTCATCATCATTAACACCCCTCCGTTAAATCATATTGCGGACGCTCGCTTAATTGCCGCCCAGTCTGGCGCGGCATTAGTCGTGGCGCTGCAGAATGTGTCGCGGGTGCAAGACTTGGAGCGCATTTGCAACACCCTACACAGTTTGGGCGTTCGCTTGCTCGGCACGGCTTTACAGCAGTAACTCAAGATCAGACAGAGGTTAGGATGAATTATTCGCACCCTCACTCATGGAATGAGACTGTGGGTTCAGCAGGCACAGCGCAGCACTCAAGAAGTTCGCTTGAGAACGCCCAGCGCGCATTAGAGCCGGAGGCTGCCGCCACACGGTTCGACGATCGCGTAATCATGACTATTGTGATTGCGACGGCCTGCTACCAAGCCATACTTTGCTTGCTAAATACCCATGGTTTGCATACATCACGCGCCCTTCTTGGGCTATCGGAAGCCATCATACTCACTGCCTGCTTACCCTTTATCGCCCGCCGGCTGCTACCTGGGGTTATGACAGTTATCGCCTTTTGTGGTGCTATGTTTTGCTTGCAGTCGTTGGTAAGTGGTGAGGTGAATATTAAAAGCTTCCGCGATTTGGCAATTCCACTGTGCTACCTCTGGGTGGGCTGCAATATAGGCCGTGTGGGCCTAGCAAGCCGTGCTCTGACGTGGGCGGTTGCGGTAGTGCTGGTCATGGGGGTGTTGGAACTTTTCTTTATTGACCAATACACCAACTTCTTCGACATTTACAGCTATTACGTGAGCACCGGAAACCTTGACCCGGTACAAACCTTTAACAACAGTAAATTACAACTAAACGGCACGCGCCCCGAAGGCATTGGCCGCACGCTCTTGCCCAGTTTGTTGGGAAGCCACCGGGTTTCGTCCGTATTTTTGGAACCTGTATCGCTTGGCAACTTCGCCACTATTTGCGCCGCTTGGGGTTTAAGCCTGAATAAAACACAGCTGAGTAAAACGCTCTTTTTCGTGATCACAGCGGTGATCATGATTGTGATTTCAGACTCGCGTTTCGCGCTTACCACGGTGAGCCTAATGATTGCGATGCGCCTCACCCTGCATGGCCGCGCATTTTATCTGCCCATATTGGCTCCCTTTGCTGCAATTGCCCTGCTCTTATCCATTGGCAACCCCGATGGCGGCAGGTTGGTTGAAGATAGTTTTTACGGCAGGCTGGCACTCTCAGGTACTTCTCTGCACGAGTTTGATGTGCCCATGCTGTTTGCCATGAAAATATCCAACCCCTATGCGGATATGGGCTACGCGCATTTGATCTCGGCGTTTGGCCTGCCCATAACACTTTTGCTCTGGGCCAGCCTGTGGTTACTGCCAATGCCAGATGAACAGGGCCAACGCTTTCGTGCATTTGCCGCTGTGTACATGGTGTTAATCCTGTGTGTGAGTGGTTATTCACTCTATGCACTGAAAACCTCTGGAATATTGTGGTTCCTAATTGGTTGCTGCTTAAAAAATCCCGCACCCGTACGAAATCGCACTGAACTTGCTTCTCCAAACTCCGCAAACTCGCACTCAGTTTCACCCTCTGCTGGCGCGAACACTTCACGCGCCGAATTGAACCTTGAGCCCGTCTTGCTCGATGTCGGTCATCAAATCAGGAGAAGAACGGATGTCTATTAAAGTAACTCATATTGTTCGCCAATATTTGCCATCAATCGGCGGCATGGAAGAAGTGGTGCGCAACATTGCATTGCATCAAATGCGGAACAGTAAACAACAAACACGCATTATTACGCTCAACCGTTTGTTCCGTAATCAGAAAATGGAATTACCCAAGCGCGAAATAATTGAAGGCATTGAAGTGATTCGTTTGCCCTATTACGGCTCCAGCCGCTACCCCATTTGCCCGTCAATTTTACGCGAGCTGGGTGGTGCCGATGTCATTCACGTACACGGTGTAGATTTCTTTTACGATTTTTTAGCCGCCACCAAATGGCTGCATAAATGCCCGCTGGTTCTTTCCACTCACGGTGGATTTTTTCACACGAATTTTGCATCACGCGCGAAACAAACTTATTTCAACACGATTACTCGCCTTTCCTCTTCCGCGTACAGCCAAGTGATTGCCACCAGCGCTAACGATGGAAAAATGTTTAGCCAAATTATGGCCAAACCAAAATTGCGGGTGATTGAAAACGGCGTAGACACAGAGAAATACGCTGAACAAGCTGCGCTGGAATTGCAGCCTACCCTTATCTATTTTGGGCGCTGGTCTGCCAATAAAGGGTTAATGGAAGCACTAGAATTTTTTGCACAAATTCGTGCGCGCGATGATCGCTGGCATTTCATTATTGCCGGGCGCGAATACGATCACAGCTTGGCTGAATTAGGTAAAAAAGTTGAAACACTCGGGCTGAACCATCATGTCACCTTAGCAGCGAATCCAAGTGACGAAGAGATCAAAGATCTCATCCAGCAATCAAGTTATTTTTTATGCTTGTCGCATCATGAAGGATTTGGCATTGCACCGATTGAAGGAATGAGTGCGGGCCTAACGCCTGTACTCAGTGACATACCACCGTTTAAACGCTTGGTAGGCAACTCCGGCTTAGGGTTCACCCTGCGCAGCGAGCCCACAAATAGAGAAGCCGAAAATTCCGCCGCAATAGATAAATTGTTGAAACTCCACGCACTTGGCGATCAGGCTTATCTCGACAGAAGAAGTTCAGCAATAGATTTCGCTAAAAGTTATGCATGGCCAAAAGTAGCAGATCACTATCTTGAGGTGTACGAAGAACTCGCACGCCAAAAAGAAATTCGAGCACTTAAATCATGAGTTACTTAACTCGCAAAGGTTTCAGCATTCTGCTTGCAGTTTTAACAGCTAGCCCACTTTTTGCGTGGGCGCATTGCTTAAATCAGGAGCGTTTGACGGGTGTAAACATGAGCGGGGCAGAATTCAATTCATCAAAATTACCCGGCACACCTTACAAAGATTACACATTTCCCACCGAAGCTGAACTCACTTATGTAGCAGCCCAAGGCGCTAATGTTATTCGCCTACCCTTTCGCTGGGAACGGGTTCAGCCCTCAATGATGGGCCCTCTTGCATCGGCGGAATTGAAACGCATTCAAGGCGTAGTTGCATCGGCAAATTCCAAAAATTTGTGCGTTATTTTAGATGTGCACAACTACGCCAAGTATTACAGCCAAACATTAAATGGCGACACAGCTTTGCAAAATGGTTTTATTGACTTGTGGTCACGTTTAGCCTTGGTTTTTAACGACCCTAAACAAACTGCTTTTGGTTTGATGAACGAACCAAGCTACATGCCGCGCGAGGAATGGGCCAGCCTTGCCAAACGCACATTATCTGAATTGCGCAATGCAGGCTCCACCAACATGGTTCTAATTGCGGGTGGCCACTGGAGTGGTTTGCACGATTGGTTTTCGGGCTCAGCGGGTTTATCAAACGCAAATTTATTGGCTGATGTTAAAGACCCCTTAAGACGCACGCTGTTGGAGGTTCACCAATACGCGGATAAAGATTTTTCGGGCTCGGGCAGCACGTGCCGTTCCGCAAATGAATTTGATTCCTTATTTACTCGCATCACCGAGTGGGCAAAGGTAAACGGCCAAAAATTATTTCTTGGCGAATTCGGCATGCCACAAAATCCGGAATGTATGTTAGCGCTCGAACGCTTTCTAAGCCTTATGTCTGGGCCCGAATGGAAAGGCTGGACATATTGGGCAGCAGGAGGTTGGTGGGGAAAATATCCTTTGGCCGTGAATACGGATGCAGCAGCCCCCTCACAGCAGTGGTCCCCAATGCAAAAGAATTTCTTTCGCGGCACACCGCCAACCAAAACACCGCCCATCGCGCCCACACCGCGCAACCGTAAAAATTAATTGCCAGTTTATTGGGAGATATAGCAATGAATTTAAAAGATGAATTGAATGAGATTACTGCAAACAGCCCGCATTACACGGATGATAATGTTTATTTAGTCTTGTCAGCTCATGACTATCGCTCTCCGCGCCGGGCGAATATTCATTTCATCACATCAGAATTAGCGAAACGTGGTCGCACGCGATTTTTTTCACTGCGCTATAGCAGGCTTTCTAAATATACGTCTGACCCTCGCCTATCGTTAGATTACGCCGCAAATCAAATTGGAATTTATCAAGGTGTAGAATGCTATTTGTGGAAGACCACAATTCACCCGTTCAATACCCGTCGTCGTTGGTTGCGTCCACTCGAAACACTTATGTACAACTGGTATAGCAATGGCTATAACCACGTGCTGCGCACTTGGATTGAAGAGGCAACCGTTATTTTATTAGAGAGCGGCGTTGCGCCGGTTTTCTTTGATTTGATAAAAGCAATAAATCCAAACGCAAAAATTCTTTATCGCGCATCAGATGCATTGGATACCATAAACGTTGCTGAATATGTGAACAAAACCTTCGCGCGCATTGCAAGCGAATTAAATACCATCGCATTGCCCTCAAAAGCCTTAGCTGAATCTATTCCGAGCAAACATAACCTCGCCTTTGTGCCGCATGGTATTGATCATTCTGTTGCTCAGCAAGCGGATCCATCACCCTACGAGGGCGGCATTAACGCTGTCTCAGTGGGATCAATGCTGTTTGACCCCAGCTTTTTTGTGCATGCCGCAAAACGCTTCCCACATATTACTTTTCACATTATCGGCTCAGGCCAAGCTAGCCATCCTGACTATGGCGACAATGTGAAAATTTACGGTGAGATGCCATTTAACAAAACACTCTGTTACATAAAACATGCAGACTTGGGAATAGCGCCCTACTCAAGCGACAACATGCCCGCCTATTTGCGCGATACCTCCATGAAACTCATTCAATATGATTTCTTTGAAATTCCGGCAATCTGTCCGTTTTATATAGCTGCAGACTACCCCAATCGTTTTGGCTACGAAATTGGTAATGGCGATTCGATAGAGCAGGCAATTAAACAGGCACTGAATCCAACGAAGCCTTTAGTTGCGCAACGTGTTTTAACTTGGGGTGAAGTCACAGAACGCATGCTGCAACCTCAACTCTATCGCGATACGGAGATGAGCGCATGACAGATTACGCACTCCCTGATAAGGCATATTCCAGCCCGCTCATGCTAGGCGGCTTTCCGGTAATGTGTACAACTACTGGGGAGCTGACACAAACCTTAACGAAAGCCTTGGATAACAGCGAAAAACATTTGTTATTTTTTGCAAATACAAACTTCGTTGTTAAATGCCAACCCTTGCAAACCCAAATGAGTGAATCCAATACACTTATTGTGAATGATGGCATTGGGGTTGATATTGCAACTTGGCTAATTCACCGTAAAAAATTTCCTGAAAATTTAAACGGAACAGACTTTATTCCCCATTATTTAAACCATGCAAACAGCAAAGCCCGAGTTTTTCTGTTCGGCGCAAAACCTGGGATTGCAGAACGTGCCGCCCAAACGTTAAAAAATATTCACGGCGTAAATGTCGTGGGAATGTGCGACGGTTATAGACCCTCCACTAGTTTTGGCCACTTGATTGACGAAATGAATGCCGCCAACGCCAATGTCGTTTTAGTGGCCATGGGAAATCCCGCGCAAGAAAAATGGATTCTTGATTACCACAAAAAGCTAGATGCATCCGTTTTTATTGGTGTGGGCGCTTTGTTAGATTTTCTAGCGGGAGACAAACCACGCGCACCTCGGATTGTTCAGAAATTGCGGTTGGAATGGTTATACCGTTTATGCCTAGAGCCAACTCGCTTGTTGCGTCGCTACACGGTGGACATTGCCGTATTTCTTGCACTATGCCTAAACTCTGAAAAAACACGTAAAATAAACGCGTCGCGCAGTTAATAGGTTGGATTACATTATGCGAATATTAGCCTCACCCGCTTTCTCCAACAAAAAAGTTAACCCCTACAATGCCTTGTTGTATAGCAGCATCAAAGCCATTGACTCAGCTTCCGCAAAAAGTTTTGTTCAGGAATATTCTCACAAAAAAGCGATTTTTGAACATTTTGATATAGTGCATTTTCATTGGCCAGATGGGTACATAAATCAAAAAAATATCCTCAAAGCGCTGCAACGTTCGCTATTACTAAGTTTTATTTTAATGGTGGTGAAACTAAAAGGTAGCAAGGTTGTTTGGACTGTTCACAACGTTGTCCCACACGACGCCTTTCACCCTGATTATTCCGCAGCGTTTATGCGTTGGTTTGCAAAAAAGTGCGACGGGCTCATTTTTATGAGTGAAGAAAGTAAAGCAACTTTTTTCAGCACTTATACCTGCAAAGAAAACGTGCACCACGCTATTATTCCCCATGGACATTACCGTAGCTCCTACCCAGCCGCCATCTCACAAGCTAGCGCAAAAAGTCAACTTGGCTTGCCTGACGAAAAAAAAGTATTGCTTTTTTTTGGAATGATTAAGCCTTACAAAAATATCGATTTACTCATATCACTCTTTAATCAGGCTGCATTATCCGATTATGTGTTGGTGGTGGCAGGCAACACAGACTCCGCCGCACTAAAAGAAAGTTTACTGGAATATGCAAAAAACCCAGACATTCATTTGTATTTGCAATTTATTCCAGACGATAAGCTTCATATTTATTTAAGCGCAGCGGACGCCGTGGTACTGCCCTATAAATCTATTTTGAATTCAGGCGCCCTGCTTCTAGCTCTGTCATTCAACAAACCGGTAATAGCACCACACATAGGTGCTTTCGTTTCATTGCAGCAAGAGTTAGGGCGCAAATGGATTTATAGCTACGCTGATGATCTGGAAGTTAACACGTTAAAAAATGCACTGCGCCATTTAGAAGCGCAAGACCGCAGCCAAGCATGCCCGCTCGAAAATTATGACTGGGATAAAATCGCCGCGTCTACACTTGAGTTTTATCGGCAACTTTTCCCTTTTTCATCCAGCTCAGAGCAAGCCTTAAGCTCATGAACCTTAAACAAAACCTTGGTAGAAGTACTGCATGGATGAGCCTTGCCGCAAGCGGCAATAGCGTGATCAGCTTTATTATTTTTGTTGTACTATCCAGAATTTTAAGCGCAACCGAAATAGGTTTGGTCGCGTTTGCGCTGATTGTTGTTGAAATTGGCAAGCTCATTGTTAACGCGGGAATTTCACAAGCCGTTATACAACGCGCAGATTGGAACCACACTTACGCATCAACTTGCTTCTACCTTAACCTATTTTTTTCACTGGTCGTCACTTTCTTGACCATGTTCGTAGCTGCCCCATTACTCGCACACTATTACGAACCGCAAGCTGCGCCCGTCCTCAAAGTACTATCCATCATATTTTTTATGGAGGGATTAAAAGCTGTTCACGAAGGAAAACTCAAACGCGAATTTGAGTTTCGAGTCATTGCAATCCGCACCATTATTGGCAGCTTGGCATCGGGGGTACTGGGTATATATTTAGCGCTTAATGGTTATGGCGTTTGGGCGTTGGTATGGCAACAAATTTTTTGTCAATTGCTTATTAGTTACATCACCATTACGTCAGCCAAATGGATGCCAACTTTTGACTACTCTTGGGGTTACGCCAAACAAATTCTTAAATTTTCTACACCACTCACGGGCGCTCAAATTATTGGAAACGTCGGTTCCAAGATTTTTGAGATGTTAGTTGGCATTCTTATGGGGCCAGCCGCACTCGGCTTTTTCCGCGTAGGAGGTAGAGCGCTCTATATTTTGCAAGACGTAATGTTGAAACCACTTGAGACTACCATCTTGTCTGCACTATCACGCATCGATAGCCCGCAACAACAAGCCCAAAGTGTTATGCGCATTGTGCGCATGAGTTGTTACATAACCTTCCCTATTTTTTTTGGCGCGGCTGCCATAGGCACAGAATTTATTACCTTTGCATTTGGTGAAAAGTGGGCAATGAGTGGTTACGTTATGACGGCGCTCGCCGTTGGCATTGCTCCTTTAGTCATAAGCCAACAAATTAACGCAGTTCTCACCGCTAGCGGCAATTCCCATTTGGTTATGATTCTGGCGGCCATCACATTCGTGGCCAATTGCGTATTCGGTCTAATTGCTATTCCCTTCGGGCTAATTATTACCGCACTCGTCTTTTCCTTCAGAGGCTATGTGACCCTATTTTTTAACTTGCAATTTTTCAAAAGTGTTTACAATATGAGAATTTTAGCTGTATTAAAAATTGCCGCGCCGTCTTTCGTTTCATCACTCATCATGCTCGGCTCATTATTTGTTATGAAATTATTTATTACAAATAGTTTACCAACACTTATAGCTCTTATCGTTTTATGCATTAGCGGTACACTCATTTACGCTTTTAGCATTCGCATTATATTCAAACATGAGACGCGTATTTTTCTACTTGAAACTATAGACCTTGCCCCTCTGAAACTAAAACCGGTACTGGGAAATATTCAACGCTTAATTAAATTGACTTAAGAAGCCACTGAAAAATATTTACGCTGCCGTTTTTGCAAGTAACATTTTTGTGAAAAAGCGGGGTTTATACAAAGTAAATGAGCATCTTTAACATACATTTAACGACCCAAAAAATAAGTTAGCTTTGCAGAGGTTACTTAATTTTTTGTCAATCATTGCTGTATAGGAGCAACAAAGTGAAGGCTTATTTAATCAATCTCGACAAAGACACTGAGCGCCTTGCCTTTTTCAAATCCAACTTTGACCGTTTGGAAATTCCATTTGAAAGAATAGACGCTGTGGATGGCAGAACCTTTAGCGAGGAAGCTTACCAGGCTTTTATGCAAACCCGCCCACGCAACTACAACCGCGACACAAGTAAACCTTGGCTACGCGGACAGATGGGATGCTTTCTAAGCCACTATAAAGCTTGGAAAAAAATTGCTGAAGGAAGAGAGAATTTTTGCGCCGTTTTCGAAGATGATATTCATGTATTAGATGATCTTAAACACGTGTTGCAGAGCGACACATGGATACCACAAAACACAGATATCATTCGGCTCGAAACATCAACCAATCGAGTACAGCTTACCTCAAAGCCTGTGTTAACTTATAAAAAGCGTAACTTATATAGAGTTAAATCCACAAGTTGGTGTGCAGGTGCTTACATCATTAGTCGCGTGGCGGCGCAACGCTTAGTTGCGTTATCAGAAAAATACCACGAACCGGCAGACATAATGCTTTACCATTTTGAAGAGTCGGTAATTGCTAAAGATTTACACATCCTCCAATTCAACCCCGCTTTGTGTACGCAAGATAAACACTTAGCTGATGGTAAAGTAAAATTCTCAAGCAATATAGAATTTAACAACGCACCTTCAGCTAGCGTGACAAGCAAATTTAAACGCTACTCACCCGCCAAGGTGTTAACAGCCGTTTATCGTTCATTGAGTGGTTATAGACGTATCAGCTTTTAAATATCGTGGTCTTAGCAACCGGTGTTGTAATTCTCGTATTGAATTCTAAATAAGCTGGAGTTGAAATGCGTAAGGTCGCTCTGCTTGTAAATCGATGATTTTTTAGTAGATAGATTTGTAGGTAATTTAGGTTAATAAGAGCGTTAACGCTAAATAGCCTATAATTGAAAGACCTAATAGTGGAAGAACAATCCGGCATTTAATTGCCGAGAAACATAATTGCGGATATTTACAGGTGATTCGTTCTTTCTCCAGCCAGAATCAATACGTAGCTTCCAATGGCGGCCAGAATCGAATGCAATATTGAGCGGAGAAAAATTGTATCCCTTTTCCTCTCTTACCAACTCAGGCGAGAGCTTATCGTAGTTTATAACCGAATAAGCTGCTGCCGTTCCCACGCTCCATTTACTAGAAAATTGCCAACGTGCGCTAAGCGAAACCGTTTTTATTTTTGACGGCGAATCGGAGGTTTCTCCTACCGCAGGCTCCTTTGAGGTAAAGTCTCCCTTAATATTGATTTTTCCAGTCGGTTGCCATTCGGCAGAAACACTCGCTACAGATCCCGTTGCATCATTAATGCTTCCGTCACGCTTGTAACGGGCAACTAATGCTGACAAGGTTGTTTTAGGGGTAAGTACCCAACTAGAATCCAGCTCTAACTGTTGATAATCAAAATCCAAATCAACAATAGCTGCAGGGTTTGCAACATCGATAACAGGGTTCGTGTAACTACGCTCTCCTGATTTATAGCGAAGAGTTACGTTGGATTTGCTACTGGTTTGAACTCCAACATCAGCAAAGCCTTCTTTCTCTTCGAAATCAAGCGAGTTGCGATCCACATTTGAATGCTCTTGCGTGGCTTTCCGAGCACCAGCATGAAATGACAAGCGATTGTCAGTGCCGTACCCCAATGTCGCGGTGAGATCATCGCGTGTAACTATATCTTTTCCAAAAAACTCTAAGCGATCTACTTGGTATGAATTGCGAAGAAAATCAACATCTGCTGTGAATTGACGCCCTAATGCCCCGTTCCAACTCAGCTGACCCGTGTCTGTAGTCGCATCAAAGTCAGGGTTCTCATCATATTGGTAGCGATGAGCATCCCATTTAGCAATTAATCGTTGGCGACCAAAATTATCTTCATAACGAAAGCCCGCAGAAGACAAAACGCTTTGCTCAGAATCATTAAGGGGGCTACGCGAAAAGTTGCTATCCCCAATCCCCTGTACTGAAGCATTTAAATGAAAGGGATGAGAATCTTCCGCGTACACAACCTGTGTGACAGCAACGCAGGCAAGCAGAACAGAATTTCTTAAACAAAATCTGGGCATTGATTTGAATTCCTTTTATCTCACTGAGTTTATTAGTAGGCATGCTGCCCTACAAAGCCCCTGAATAAAGTACCCCATAAAATTTTGAGATCTAAGAGCAAAGACCAGTTGCGAATGTATTCCAAATCATAAGCGATACGGCCAGACATTTTGTCCAAAGTTTCTGTTTCGCCCCGGTAACCATTAATTTGTGCAAGCCCCGTAATACCAGGCTTAACCTTGTGACGAAGCATGTAACCTTTAATTTGACCACGGTAGTATTCATTGTGTGCAACAGCGTGCGGGCGTGGCCCAACCAATGACATACTGCCAGACAATACGTTGAACAATTGTGGCAATTCATCCAAGGATGTACGGCGCAGAAAATTCCCAAAGGGCGTTACGCGCATATCACCTTTTTTAGCTTGAGTAACGGTATCACCATCTTCACAAACCGTCATAGAACGGAATTTCCAAACCTTAATGTGTTCACCGCGCATTCCATAACGTGTTTGCTTAAAGAAGATTGGGCCTTTCGATGTTAGCTTTACCCCAATTGCTATCAGCAACATTGGAATTGAAAGTGCCACCAGCATTCCAAGACCAATCACTATGTCTTCCAAACGCTTTACCAAACTATTATCGACCAAAGGAGAATCGTAAATACTGAGCGCAGGAATGCCTTGAATGCAGGTCAAACGCGAGTGCAGTAAATCAAAACTAAATACATCGGGAATTACATAAGGCGTTACGGTTGTATCGGCAAGCCTATTAATTACTGCATGAATACGAAATTCAGCGCGCATAGGTAGTGTTACAAATACAATATCAATTTTCCCGGAGTGCGCGTCCTTATAAAGCTGATCAAGATCGCCATTCATAGGCACACCCTGCGGGCCAATATCTATGCGTCGGTCATCATCATTGCCGGTAATCCGGTCATCATAAAAACCCTCAACGCGATAACCAAGCCAAGGAGTGTCCGCAATTGAGTTGATCATGCGCGCACCAAGCTCAGTTGCTCCAACAATAGCAACTCGGCGTGGCTCAGAGGGATTCGACCTAACTTTTGCTAAAATAACACGCCTCGCCCAGTGCATGCCGATCATCACTTCAGGTGTTATTGCCAACCAAAGGACAATAGGTTGCAGCTCCACTTGATTAAAGTGCATTACAGTGACGAAAGTAACTAACACCATCAACGCCGTTAATAGCCAAGCAAATATAATTCGGGACGCAAGGCTCGTCATAGAGTAGCCTCGCCATAAATAATATACCTCGTTACCTTCTGCAAAAAAGCCAAACGCAATAACGGCTCCTATTGCAAAGGCCGTGTACGTATTTCCCCATTCTATTTGCAGGATATTTAGCACGCACCAAAGAACACCAGCGATGAGAAGACCATCTAAAGCTCGAAAGAGCGCGAGTATTTTTGAGTGATGAAGTCGAATAACTTGCGGTTGGTTTGACAAGTGTGTGGGATACAAAGGTCCATTTGGCGTAATAGGACTGTTCATTTACTACCTCCAGTCAGCAATAGCAGTTCACTGTTAATGTTTGCATTTTTTAGACCACAAACATATTTCCTTGCCAAATATTTAAAATAAATTTGCATTAAAGCCAATTTACTTTTCAAAAATCATTTTTAAGCAAGTTTTTGACGACAAAAATTCGAAATTTGTTTTTACGCATAAAATATAGACAAAAAAACATAGCCACCAGCTGGGTTGCTAGAAGATTGGCGAGACTTTACAAGATTAATTTTTGTAAATTTGTTCGTTTCCTAACATAGGTTAAAAGTGCGCATTCGAAGTGAGAACCCTGCACACAATTATGAATGTTTAATTAAAATCAGCGTCTATTTTGAAACACAATCGCATTAAAAAAAATTGTTAAGTGCAATAAAAAAGCATATCGCTTGTTCACTTAAGTGACATTCAAAAACCTGAGGTGATCGGCTCGCTTTAAAAATGCACGAATTCGTTGCAATCCGTTCAAGCAAGTTGATTTAAGCGCTATAATGCAACGCAACTGTGCATAGTGCGTCAAATGTGCCTCATTTTTTATAGATTTATTCATTAGCACACCAATAAGGTGGGATTGCTCTCTATATGACGATATTGAAATACCTTACAGGTTACCCGGCCGAAACGCTTCACCAAGTCCAGCAACTAATAGCAGATAACCGATTGGGTGAAGTCCTTATAAAGAAGTACCCCAATTCTCATGCAATACGCACCGATAAGCAGCTTTATGAATTCAGTCTTGCACTAAAAAATCAATTTATGAGTAAAGCTCAACCATTGAATCGCGTTCAGTACGATTCAAAGATCAAAGTTATCCAACATGCTCTTGGCCAACACCATTACATCACCCGAGTTCAGGGCAGCAAAACCAAGACCGTCAATGAAATAAAAATTGCAAGTGTGTTTCGCATTGCGCCAGAAGCATTTTTGCGGATGATTGTTGTTCATGAACTTGCGCATTTTCGTGAGAAAGAGCACAACAAAAGCTTTTACCAGCTATGCAGGCATATGGAGCCCAATTACCACCAATATGAATTTGATTTGCGTCTTTATTTAACGCAGTTAGATTTGCATGGGGAAATTTATTCGTGAACTCTGAACGCTACGGCCCCGCAAATTACACCAAGGGTGTTATATGCATTGTATTGGGAACTTGTTGTTTTGCGGCTAAGGGCATTCTCATTAAACTTGCCTATCAATACGGGATTACCGCCACCCCGCTATTGATGTTGCGCATGATATTCGCACTGCCTTTTTATGCGGGTGTTGCAATTTGGCTTCACATGCAGCACCAGCCCCCGCTTTCTAAAAACCAACTTGGAAAAATTATTGGATTGGGTTTACTTAGCTATTACGTTTCCAGCTTGTTTGATTTTATGGGGCTGCAATACATATCAGCGGGGTTGGAACGCCTGATTCTTTACGTCTACCCAACACTAGTGCTGCTGATCCTTGCGTTCGTCCAGCATAAAAAGATTTCGGCTATTGAGAAATTCGCCTTGGCGATTGCCTATTCAGGCATGTTGTTAGTCTTTATGAATGACGTAAAGCTCGGTAACTCTTGGGCGACAACAGCTTTAGGTAGCGGATTGGTACTTTTAAGTACAATTACCTTTGCCATTTTTGTAGTGCTCGCTGGAGACATGATTCCTAAGGTTGGCTCCTTGCGCTTTACGGCTTACGGAATGCTGTCTGCCTGTGTAGGTGTAATTGCCCATAACCTGCTGGCGGAAGGCGTAGAAAGTATCCATCAACCCACGGCTGTTTACGGGCTCGCACTCAGCTTGGCTTTTTTTTGCACTGTTATTCCTTCCTTCTTAATGAACGAAGGTATTCGAATCGTCGGCAGCGGGCGAGCCGCAATCCTTGGTACATTTGGCCCGGTAGTGACTCTGTTCCTCGGAGCCTTAGTATTGAACGAAGCAATAGGCCTAATCCAGCTAGCAGGGGCGGCTCTAGTCATAGGTGGAGTGATATTAATAGGAAAGAAGGGGTAACTCCTAAAGCGGGTCAATAAGCGTCCCAAACATCGTTTTTAGTAGCCTAAGGATAAGGTTTTGATTAATAATCATATAGTTGTGATAAGTAGGTTAACTTTTCTTATCTGTCATTCAGCTGGGATCCACGCTACTTTTCGCACCGGCTATTTAAGGTCGGTTACATGGAGAAAAAGACGTTCAATAAGATGCCATGAGGCACAGGCGCTGCACCGATCAGCACATAAAATAACCACCATTCCATAACATTTGTCTTACACGAGAGAACTATGAAAAATATTAAACCCCTCGCGCTTGCGATTATCGCCACCCTCCCCCTAACTACCCTTGCTGCTTCCAGCAGTTCCAGCAAAATTCCGGATTGGAAGCTGGCGGAAGCCACTGAAGTCTGGTCACCTGTTCCGCCAGTCATTACTGCAAATGAGAACACACCACCATCAGATGCAGTTGTGCTTTTCGACGGAAAATCCCTTGGCCAATGGCAAGCGGTTGAAGGCGGCGAAGCCAAGTGGACTGTACAAAACGGAAGCTTCACCGTAGCACCCAAAACCGGCGACATTCGAACAAAAGAGTCTTTTTGCGATGTGCAATTACACGTGGAATGGACAACGCCTACCAAAGTAACCGGCGAAGACGGCAAAGAACTAACCAGCCAAGCGCGTAACAACAGCGGTATTTTCTTGCAGGAGCAGTACGAAGTTCAGGTACTGGATTCCTACAGCAGTAAAACCTATTCAAATGGTCAGGCTGGTTCAATTTACAAACAACACATTCCTTTGGTGAACCCAACCCGCGCACCGGGTGTGTGGCAAAGCTACGATATTATTTTCACCGCACCTAAATTTGGTGACGATAAAAAACTGGTCTCTCCAGGCCGTGCCACTGTTTTGTTAAACGGTGTACTCGTGCAAAACAATGTAGAGATTCAAGGTGCTACGGGTTGGATTGGCAAACCTGTTTATACCGCTCACGGATGTGCGCCCTTGCGTTTGCAAGACCACGGTAATCCCGTTAGCTTCCGCAATATTTGGATCAGAAAGCTTTAACTAAATCGATAAAAAACTGAACTATTCCGTGCCGCAACTTGTACATTTTTCTCCACAGTTGCGGCCTCTTTTTAATATTCTTATGTGAGAGCTAAGATTATGTCTTTCTCTAAATTTATGTCTTCATCAACAATAGCCGGACTTAGCCTTACGCTAATCAGCTTTACCTCCTGCGCCCTTGCAGCAACTGCTGAGAGCCCAGCAACCGCATTTAAAGAGAGCACGGAATGGACAAGCGTCGCAGCGGTAAGTGCCGTAGGCAAAAAATTCCAAATCGATAAAAAGCCGCAAGCCGAACTCAATACCATTTTGGTCAACACCGGCGATGTCACCAAAAGCAAACATTTAGTTGGCAAATATTATTTCGGTGACACCGTGTTAAGCATGGAGTTTTTAGTTGCCGAAGGCTCTAGTGCAAAAGTATTTTTGCATGGCCACTACCCCATCGAATTAAAAAACAAAAATAACGAATGGCAAAGCCTGAGCGTAAAACTTCGCGCCCCACGTTTTAACGAAGCCAGCGAAAAAGCACAAAAAGCTATGTTTGTTGAAATTCGCATTAATGGTGAAGTGGTTGCTAAAAACCAATTGATTGATACCTACGGGGAAAACGCCCTTACTGCTTGGGAAAGCGATGCAGGTGTCACCAGTATCCTTGCCAACAAAGGCCAGTTCGCATTCCGCAATTTTAAAGTTGAACCTGCAGACTATGCGCAAATTATTCCGCCTGCGCAAAATGGTGGTGCAACTAATGAGAATGAATTAGTTGATTATGTTGCTGTGGGTAAAGAAAGTTTTGAATCATTCGGCTGTAATGTTTGCCACTCTGTTATTAAAGACGACCCTACAGTTACCACAGGCCCTAACCTGTTTGGCTTGTTTACCCGCGAGCCACGCGCACGTGAAGTTGTTGAAGGTGGCGAAGGTCACCGCTTCACCGTAAAAACCAATCGTGAATATTTACACCGTAGTGTTCGCACCCCCACAGAGCAACTTGCAGTAGCTGAACATGGCGCTAAAAAAGGCGAAGCTTATCCGCCGATAATGCCACCCTTCAACGCGCAAGTGATTAGCGATATGCAAATAGAAGCCATAGGTGCTTACCTTTCAACATTAAATGACCTGCAAGCTCGTGGCCCCGTTGTTAAATTAATGAAGCAAGGCCCCGTTGAAAAATACAATCCTATAGATGACAGATTGCAATTGCTGGTTGATGACCAAGTCCGTATCCAACGCGGCCCTATTACTGGCGTTTCAGGCAGAGCTATTCATGTAGGAACCGTTAGCGGCGTTAATTATTCGTTCGACCCACGTATTCTCGCCATCGCAAAAATTTGGCAAGGCGGATTTTTGGATATGACGGGCGAATTTACCAACCGCGGCGGTAAGGGTTTAAAAACCGGTTTTGAAAACCGCGAAATAAGTTTAGGGGATAAAGAATTTTTGTTTGCACCCTTGAACGCTTCTGGATCACCTATCGATTTTTCATTTAAAGACGCAAAATTTGGTGATGTGGAAACTGTTAAAAAATCCTGGAATAGCAAAGAAGATCACCTCAAGATGCTTGCCGCTGTTGATGCGCAATTCCTTGGCTACACGCGCAACTCAAAAGATAAGACTCTAGCGCCCAGCTTCCGTTATCGCATCGGCCAAAATACGCTTGCTGTGCAAACAACATTCGAAACCAACGGCGCTGTGAAAATCAATGTCACGGGCGATTTAAAAACCGAGCAATCCTTTGCGATTAACACAGGTTCACTAACCGAAACACAAGCCAGCAAAGGAACCATCGCTAACGCGGTATGGAAACTCCCCGCTGGAAAAATCAATGCAACCTTGAATGCAAAAATTGCTTTGGCGAACAACGTATGGCACGCCCCAAAATCCACCTTTGATAACCGTAAGCAAGCCCTAAGACTTATGGAATCAAAAGCGGACATGCCCGCAGGTTATTCAATCGAAAGTTTTTACCCACCTAAAGATAATTTTGGGCGCGAGCAACTGTTTGAAGCACTGGGTATTGCACTTGCCGACGATGGAACCATTGTGGTCGCAACACGCACCGCAGGTATTTGGCGACTCGTAAAAGACAAATCGGGTAAAAGCGAATGGCAATTATTTGCTGAAGGTACTTTTGATAGCTTGGGCGTTGTAGTCGAAGATAAAAAAGGTCTCACGGTTGTTGCAGGGCAAAAAGCTGAGCTTACCCGCATTAGTGACACCAATGGCGATGGCATTGCAGACAGCTATGAAACCTTATTTGATGCGCATTCCTACCACGGAAATTATCACTCCTATATGCACGGCCCCGTGCGCGGCGCCGACGGTGCTTATTACATTAGCATCAACCTCGCTGATGGTAGCGATGGCTCTGCCTATAATGCAGGTGGAAAATATATGGGAAGCGGTGGCGGATTTGCAGGTTGGAATATTCGCGTAGAGCCGGATAATAAAAACAGCATCGCAAAATTCACACCTTGGGCAAATGGTTTGCGCAGCCCCGCAGGCATGGCGCTCAGCCCCGATGGTCGCTTGTGGTATTCCGATAACCAAGGCGAATACGTGGGAACCTCCAAAATTTTTGTGCTTGAACACAATAAATTTTATGGTCACCCATCAAGCCTGATTGATTTGCCCGGTATGACGCCCGATTCGCCTGAAATTCAGTGGCCTAAATTTGCAGACGTTCGCCCAATGCCGCCTATTTTGTTACCGCACAACAAAGTGGCCAACTCGCCCGGCAACCCTGCGTGGGATACCACCAAAGGAAAATTTGGCCCGTTCATAGGACAAATGTTAATTGGCGACCAAACACAATCAAACTTGTTGCGCGTTAATACAGAAGTTGTTGATGGCGTAGAACAAGGTGCTGTAATGCCATTTGTTGACAACCTTGAGTCTGGCGTTATGCGCCCAGTGTTCTTGCCCGATGGAAGCTTATTGTTAGGGCAAACGGGTCGCGGCTGGCAAGCAAAAGGCGGTCATGTCGCCAGCATGCAGCGCATTGTGTGGGATGGCAAAACAATTGCTCCGGCCATTCACAGCACACACGCGACAAGTTCTGGTTTTGCGCTGCAACTCACTCAAGCATTGAATGATGATATTGATGCAACAAAACTCAAATCTTTATTATCAATTGAATCATGGGTGTATCGCGATGCGCCAGATTACGGTTCTGATGAGTTAGGTAAAGCTTTGGAAAGAATTACAAACATCAGTATCAGCCCAGATCGCAAACAAATTACAATAAGCTTGGCAGAACTTGGTCATGCTTCTGTTCATCCACAGCAAACAGCGCGCGTTTACCACATCAGCTTAAACAACCAAAATTTGTTTAAAGATGCAACAACAGCGCAACTGCAGGCTTATTACACTTTGTACAAATTCCCTAAATAGAATGAATACACTGCTGTAAATATTTTCTATGGCCACCCTAAAAAGTGGCCATTATTTTTAATGCATCCGCTTTAAATGAAGGTATCGCATGAAGTTAAAAACGCTCCCCCTCCTTATCAGCACACTCATCGCCGCACAAACATTTGCAGCTACCGACGAAGTTATAGTCACCGGCACATACAGCCCAGTTACCTCAGAGCAACTTGCATCATCGGTAACGGTAATTAGCCAGGAACAATTATCTGCATTGAGCAGCCACAGCTTGGTGGATGCATTGCGCCAAGTGCCCAGTATTTGGGTTGAAGAACAAGGTGGCCCAGGTGGCCTTACTGCTATCGCTTTGCGCGGTGCAGAAGCAAACCATACATTGGTATTGTTGGATGGCGTGCAACTTAATGACCCAACCAATACACGTGGCGGCGCGTTTGATGTAAACAACATCAACATAGATTCCATTA
The DNA here is from genome assembly GCA_964581625.1 of uncultured Cellvibrionaceae bacterium. Classification (GTDB taxonomy): domain Bacteria; phylum Pseudomonadota; class Gammaproteobacteria; order Pseudomonadales; family Cellvibrionaceae; genus Cellvibrio. The sequence goes on along the minus strand of CAZOPE010000003.1, from coordinate 58,551 downwards.
AACGCATTGAAATTATTCGCGGCGCGCAATCTGCCATTTACGGTTCAGATGCATTAGCGGGTGTAATTCACATCATTACAATCGAGCCAACTAACACCGCGCAAAATAATCTTTCTGTAGCGGTAGGCGAAGACGGATACAAAACGGCAAGCTTCACGACTACCGGCAGCCTAAGTGATTTTGGTTACGCCTTAAAATTACAAAGTAAAGACGCGGGCGAACCTATTGAAGGCAGCAGCGCCGAAAACAAAGAAGCCTTAGTAAAATTAGATTGGAAACAAGATGCACACCGCCTTGATTTTTCTTATCGTTATTTAGACGGTGAAAAATCAACCTTCCCAGAACAAAGCGGCGGCTCCTTGTTTGCGCAGCTGCGTGATCTTGACCGCAGTGAGTTTACCGATCAAAACGCAGCACTTGCTTGGCAATGGCAAGTAAATGATTTATGGCGCAGCAAACTGCAAGCCACTTGGTTTAATCGTGAAGAAAATTTAACGTCTCCCGGTATCCTGCCTTTTGATGCCGTTCCAGCAAACGGTGCAGACACGGATTTCACACGTGAGAATTTCAGCTGGGTCAATACCATTGGCAACGAAAAATCCGTGTGGGCTAACGTGGGGGCAGAAACTAAACACGAATCCGGTGATAGCAAAGGCTATTTGGATGTTGGTTTCAACATGCCAACAGATTTTAGTTTGGATCGCAGAATCGACAGTGTATTTGTGAATATCAACGCTTACGCCAGTGAAAACTTTTTAATACAAGCCAGCGCACGTCGTGATGATGCGGAAAACTTAAGCCCTAAAGACAGCGTGCAAGGTGGTGTTCGTTATCAAATCAATGAAGAGTTAAATTGGTTTGCCAACGCAGGTCAAGGTTTTAAATTGCCTAGCTTTTTAGCACTCGGGCATCCTTTGGTTGGAAACCCCAATTTAAAACCAGAGCTTGCGACCACCCGCGATACAGGTTTGGAATGGTCTGCCAATAACACATCTGTAAGCGTCACTCTATTTAGAAATACTTACATTGATTTAATTGATTTCGACAGTGAATTATTCACCAACGTAAACCGCGCGCATGTTGATACCCGCGGTGCAGAAACCGAAATTCACTGGCATACGCAAGATAATCAATGGCAACTTGGCGCTCACGCCAGTTACGCGCACATTGATGCAGAAAACCCATTGTTAGGTAGACCACAAGTGAAAGCGGGTGCAACCGCAATTTATACCCTTAACGATCATTGGCAATTCAATGCCAATTATTTGTGGGTAAATGATCGCCTTGCCGCTAGCCGTTATACCGGTGACTCGGTTATCGAAACTCTGGATAAATATAATCGCGTAGACGTTGGCGCAAAATGGAAAGTTAATTCTCAGCTCACCGTCAATCTCAGCATAGAAAATCTTGCTGACGATGACTACATGAACGATATTGGTTTCCCAGCAATTGGCCGCACAGGATTTATTGGTGCGAATTATAATTTTTAAGAAGTGATAGGACTGCTCTACTGAGAGCAGCGCTAATAGGGAGTCGTCATCCTCGCGCAGCGGGGATGACGACTCCCTTTTGAAATTGAACGATTTTTTTACTATAAAATTTTTACTTTATCTATTTATTCATCAATCACTAGCGTGCTGGCAATCAAATCATGTAGCGCCTGCTTTTTAGCCGTAAAGGCAGCCAGGACATATCCTAAACACATAAAAAAGCCAGAAAGAATTTTGCTCCAGTAACGGCCATTAGCGCGGGCAAATGAAATTCGGCGGCCGTCATTATCTGTCACCACAATTCCGAGCGCCATTTTTCCAAGAGTGGCCTGTCTAGTGGATGATTCCATCATCGTGTAGTAGAGCCAATTCAAGCACAAGCTAAGCGTAAAAAAACTGAACACCATGGTTACACCAAATGGAATTGCACCCAAGCCGCCCGAGAAAATTGCCGCGCCAAAACTTAATGCGAAAAGACCGATACAAATTCCATTCACTATGGATAACAGCATCCAATCAATAACAACCGCCCCAAAACGCTTCCAAAAACCGGCGTAATTTTTATACACAACCTGCTCACCCATGAACCCTGCGAACGCTAGAGGATTACCGCAAGCTGCGCAATAACGTGATTGCTCGGCGTTTTGTGAACCACACTTTCCACACTGCATATTTTCCACCCTTTTAATTATTATTAAGTGCCCACTATAAGCTCTTTATATATTCCAGTAATGCCATGCGATCACTGTCGTTTAGCTGAGTACCGTACTCATGCCCCGCATTGGAATTTCCTGGTAATTTTGTATCAAATAAACTCGCATTTGATTGCTCAAGAATTTGATTACCCAGTTTTACTCGATCTAGCTCACGGTTACCAACAAAAAATTCTTTTGGTCTCTGATCCGCCGGTAAAAGTAAATCATAAACTGTAGGTACAGATCCATTATGCAAGTAGGGGGCGGAAGCCCAGATGCCATTGATCGGGCGCGCTTTGTAATAATGAACCGCAGGATCACTATGACTTTTATTATTCACGGCGAACTCATTTACCACAGCACGCAATGAATCCCAAGGATGATTGGCTAACGAACCCACAGCCACATGCATAACAACATCTAAACGCGATGCTTCAGCTTTAAATTTTTTACCCGCATAAATAAAGAAATTTCTACCTTCCAACGGGCCGGTTTTCACTGAACCCTCGGTAAAATTATTAACCATGCGCGGGTCAGTTCCCACTTCACTAGCAGGAATTAAAACAGCTGACAGCTTTCGCGTTGGATCATCTGAATTCACAAGGCTATGACACTTCAAACAGTGTTGCTGATAAATAAGCTCACCTTTTTCCATGAGTTTTTTATCTAAACTACCCGCCAAATCTTGTGGCCATTTAGGCGCGCTCAACTTGTAGTATTTACGCTGGATGTAACCCAGATTGTGAATATCAATACTTGAAGGATAGGTTCTACCGTGCCCCAAGACATCCACAGTTCCGTAAACAGCAAGAGCTGTTGTTGCGTTTTGCGCTAGCGGCCCTGGCTCCATATTGGGTGCCGATCCATTCCATTGAACAACATCTAAATGCGACGCATCCCATAATACGGGAAAACTTGTTGGTGCGTCGGGAGAGCGCGCATTTTGTGGAATATTCAAAGCCTCCGCCGCTACGGCATTAAAGATCTGCCCAAACGCATCTAAACGACCATGACCATACGCTACTTGAGTGGAATTGATTGCATGGCGAGTATGTAACTCTTCAATACGCGTTTGGATTTGTTGTTTCACTTTATCCGAATCAATAGAATTTTGTTGTTGCAACCGCGCTATAAAACGCTGCCATTTTTCAGGTTGTTGAATGGTAGTTTTTAACGCTGCAAGCAGTTCCTTTTCAAATTGTGCGTAATTGATTAGGCTCTGGCCACCATCAATACGTATGGGCTTGCTGTTAATTGTAAGCTGCCCGGTGTGACATGCTGCGCAGGTTAAACCCACCCAATAGTTTCCTTGCGCATCACCATCTCGCACAACGCCAACCGGCAATCCATCTGGATTAAATTTATTAGCTATATCGGGAATAAAGCCAAGATCAGCCATGTGCGCATTATCGCGAAAGAGTTGCTCGGCATCCGCCGTTTCCAAGGCGATAAACCAACTGTAATTAATAATGCGGGAACCAAATGGAGTAAAAGACAATTGTTGCCGTTCCTCCATTCCCCACCCCTGCCCTAAAAAAGTAACTCCATCACGGATTACTTTTGTATGAGCATCAGATGTAAAAGGGTCTTGCCGAAGGTGGCGCACATAAAAAAAGATCGCAAGCACGACCACAACTAACAGTAAAAACCATTTAAGCAATGTATAACGTTTCGTTTTCATATCATCCATTCATTGAAAGTGAAAAATCGTTACTGGCGTTTTTGAAACTCCGCAAAGACTTCTACATCCACATCATCGCCTACAGCGGGTACTAAATAATCCATTCCAAATTGCGAGCGTTTAAATCGTGTGGTACCAGTGAAGCCAATGGTATAGCGGCCAGTGAGCATATTTTCCCCACCGCCATTAAAGTTCACATCCAACACAATGGGCGCACTAACGCCATGCAAGGTTAAATTGCCGGTAAATTTTGCATGTGAATCATTCAGTAATTGCACACTGGTGGTCGTAAATAAAGCCTGCGGGTACTTTTCCGCGTCGAACCAACTACTGCCACGCAGAGTCTCTGCAAGATCGCCATTATTCACATCAATGCTGGCAATGTTAATTACAGCAGATAACTTGGCATGTTCCATATGCGCTGGGTCGAACTCTAAAGATGCGTCGACCGTGTTAAATCGCCCAACAAAAGTGGACATGCCCATGTGATTAATTTTAAAAAGCACACTCGTATGTTGAGGGTCTATTTGATAGGCGCCGGGTTTAAGGTTAACCAAGCCGGTTTTTACTTTAGGCTGAATAAGGTAACCACACGCACTTAACAGACCCGCCAAGAAAATTAACAACAGCTTTTGCGAATAGTTTTTATAATTGCTCATAGACCCCTCAGGCAATCCAATCAACCACAAAGAAACACGCACAAAAAAAGGAAGGCTCCTTGCGGCAACCTTCCTTTTTTAGGCAACAACCGCCCAAGATTATTCAGGCAAGGTTATATTTAATTCCAGCACCGAGCAGTTATCTGTGTTGTCCAGATTCACTACAACTTGATCTGATTCAATGTGAATATACTTACGGATAACCGCAATAATTTCTTGCTGCATTTGCGGCAAAAAATCCGGTTGCTTTAAATTACGTTTATTGCGCTCGTGCGCAACAATAATTTGTAAGCGTTCTTTTGCAGTCGATGCAGAAGTCGGTGCACTTTTCTTTTTAAAGTAATCAAAAAGGCTCACTATTTACCTCCAAGCAAACGCGCTAAGAAACCCTTCTTTTCCGCCTCAAGGAAGCGATGTGGAAGATCACTACCCAACAACCGGTCAACAGCGTCGTTATAGGCTTGGCCAGCGGGTGTTTCTTCGTCCAGAATCACCGGAGTACCTTGGTTCGACGCTTTCAATACAGCTTCTGATTCAGGAATTACGCCCAGTAACGGAATTGCCAAAATTTCTTCAACATCGCTTACGCTCAACATTTCTCCCGCCGCAACGCGTGTTGGGTTGTAGCGAGTTAACAGCAAATGCTCTTTGATAGGCTCAAGGTTTTGTTCAGCACGGCGTGATTTGGATTGCAGAATACCGATGATGCGATCTGAATCGCGCACCGAAGAAACTTCTGGGTTTGTTACAACAATCGCGATGTCAGCAAAGTACAAGGCCATTTGTGCACCCTGCTCTATACCGGCGGGAGAGTCACACACAATGTAATCAAAGTCTTTTGATAAATCGTTTAATACTGCCTCTACACCTTCTTTAGTCAAAGCATCTTTATCGCGAGTTTGCGATGCAGGCAATACGTACAAGTTATCGGTGCGCTTATCTTTAATCAAAGACTGGCTAAGGTTTGATTCGCCTTTAATTACGTTAACAAAATCGTAAACCACGCGGCGTTCACAGCCCATGATTAAATCGAGGTTACGCAAACCTACGTCGAAATCGATAACCACAGTTTTGTGGCCACGCATTGCCAAACCTGTACTGATTGCTGCGCTGGAAGTAGTTTTACCTACACCGCCTTTACCGGATGTAACAACAATAATCTTAGCCAAGGTAGGCTCCTTAATTTTCTATGGTCTTAAGTGAAAAAATCATTCTAATTTTTAAAATGGAGTGTAAAGCTGTTTTATAAACTGGGCGGTTGAGCGCTAACCTGTTAAACGCTAACCAATGCCTCTACAACAACCTTCTCGCCTTTAAGCGAAATTTGCACCGGCTTTTTTAATAATTCTTTTGGCAGCGCATCTTGTAGCAAAAAATTGCCCGCAACTGATACCAGTTCTGCCTCCAAATTTTGGCAAAAAATGCGCGCACTTTCATCGCCCTTTACACCCGCCAAGGCGCGACCACGCAGGGTGCCGTAGATATGGATATGGCCATCCGCCAATACCTCAGCCCCCTCGCTCACCTGGGCGAGCACAATTAAATCGGCTCCCTCGGCATAAATCTGTTGGCCAGATCGCACAGGGCGTGTAACCACGCGGCTCATGCGCTGTACCACTCGCTCTTCAATAACCGTCTCTACAACTGTTTCCACACGAGTTTCAATGATCGTTTCTGGTGCTTTCGCTTTAGCCGCAGCCGGAATTTTTAAGGCCCGCTCAGATGGAGTTGGTAAGACTGCCAAACCGGTTTTTTGCACGCCAGCCAAGAGCACTTCCGGCACAGCGGTAAAACCTAAGGGTTGTAAATCGAGCTTTCGGCAAATTTGGATCAAGCTGTCGGCATTGGCAATCAACGTTTTGCAGCTTTCAGGGTTTTCCAAGCGTTCAAAACTGATCAATACCGGTGAGTTCACGAAGAAGTGCGGAGCTTGGTCTATCTTTTCTTTCAGCTCGGCGGCAAGCGTCTTGGGGTTATATTCAACCAAAGCCAATACTACTACCGTCAGCGCGCTACCTTTCAGCTGAAAACTCACATCTATCATTAGAAACTCTCTTACCTGCATTCAATCCATCAAGGCCGCCATTATCAAGCTGCTGGAGTTTTAGTCAAGATAAAGCGCTTGCCGATTGGGGCGCCGTATTGGATGATCCCGCACCTGCACAACTTTGCGTCATTCAGGCCAGATTAAGCCGCTGCAACTTATAAAGAGCCCAAGGTGTCAGAGCCCTGCAACGGGGGTGTACGAGTTACCCGATGGGCCAAACGCCTTAGCCTTGCAAGGTGCAGTCACCTGATCCTTGCAAGCCCGCCAACTGGACATAAGACGAGAAATCAAATGAAACTCCCGATGAGCTTGGCAAAATCTCTACACAGAGCAGCTCTGCTTTTGCTAACAGTGATTCCATTACTGGCTTTGGCCCCCGCAAGTCAGGCAGCCGATCGACAGGATGTGGAATTTAGCCAAGCGGAACTCGACCAAATGCTGGCACCCATTGCGCTTTACCCGGACGCACTCCTCTCACAAGTGCTCATCGCCTCCACCTATCCACTGGAAGTTATCCAAGCTGACCGTTGGGTACGCAGCAATAAAGATCTTAAAACGGAAGACGCGCTCAAATTCGCCGAAAACAAAGACTGGGACCCAAGCGTGAAAGCCTTGGTCGCCTTTCCCGATATATTAAAACGCATGAGCGATGACGTGGATTGGACGCAGAGCTTGGGCGATGCATTCTTGAATGATGAAGAGTCTGTGATGGATGCCGTGCAACGCTTGCGCAAGCGCGCTTACGCAACGGGCAATCTTGAAAAAGCTCAGCATATTTCCGTTGAACGTGATGACGACAACATCATTATTGAACCCGCAGAAGAGCGTATCGTTTACGTTCCTGTTTACGATACACGCGTCGTTTACGGCAATTGGTGGTGGCCAGACTATCCACCTGTTTATTGGCATTACCCAAGCAGTTACACCTATGTATCCGGCTTTTACTGGGGCAGCAGTATTTACCTTGGCCAATCTTATTTTTACAGCTCATGCCGCTGGCGCGATCGCCGCGTTGTGGTAATTGATCATCACCATTACCGCGGCCCAACTCGCTTTTATACTGGTAGAGACATAGTTCGCCACACTGATGCCCGCAACTGGAACCACAACCCAGAACACAGACGTGGCGTTGCTTACTACAACAACAATTTGCGCGAGACCTATGGCAGCCGTCATGTATCCCGTGACAGTGACCGCGATTATCGTCGCCAATTCGGCCAAGGTGGCCACCCAAACCCACGCGGCACTGATGGCTGGAAAAGAGATGATAGTCAGCGTAACGGCAACCAGTGGAATAACAATGGCGGTAATGATGATCGCAATGTGAATCGCGGCGACAACGGCAACAACCCAGGCCGGGTTGATCGCGCTGAACAAGTGCGCGAGCGTTTACACCGTGAGAACAATCTGCGGGAGCACCGTCCATTCGGTAATGATTCAGGTCAGCGCGGAAATACCATCAACACTAGTGGTATAGGTGTACAGAACCAGAATCAGCAGCCTTCATTGGATACCAACAACGGGCCCGCTATTGATCATTCCGAGGCAGCCGAGCGTAACCGTGCAACCATCAATCGTCGCACAGAAGCGAGCGCGAACACCCACAGCCGCATCTTTAATCAAGAGTCTCGTGTAGTGACAGATGACGCTGATCGCCGCCCCAATTTTTCTGGCCCAGTTCAACGCGCTCAAGAGCCACCAAGACCGAGTTTTAGTGAACCACAGCCAAGAGTAGAGCGGCAAGAAATTCAACCGCGAATGGAAATGCCCGCCCCCAGAAATGAGGCTGAAGGACGCGCGCAATTCCAGCAACGAACTGAGCGCGCGGAACGCATACAAAATAACCCGCGTTTCTCACGCGACAAAAATGACGACAACACTAAATAGCCACTCATAAAAAAACCTCGCCGAGTGCGAGGTTTTTTTGTTTCTGCACTGCAAAATAATTGAACGCCTACCGGGATAAACCCTCATTGAATTTGAAGTAGCTACTATGCGCGTTTATTTCGTCGGAGAACTTATGCAACAGTTTCGCTGCATTTGCCAAATCGGCAGAGGCTGCATTATTTTTTTCCGTTGCCGTAACAATCTCACCCATACTATTTGCAATAGCGCGACCGTTGACGCGTTGTTCAGAGAGCGCACCGTTAATGCGTGATACTTGACGGCTAACCGCTAAAGATTCACTGCTGATACGCGCAATGGTTTCGCGCGCATGTATTGATTTCTGCACACTGCTATTGACTTGCGTCACGCTGCTATCGATGGTTGCAACAATTTCGCGGGTAGCTTCACTCACATCGCCCACCATGCCCGTAATTGTTTTAGTGGACTCAGCTACGCGCTGGGCAAGTGTGCGAACCTCATCGGCTACTACCGCAAATCCGCGGCCGGTCTCCCCCGCTCTTGCCGCTTCAATAGCCGCATTGAGCGCAAGCAGATTGGTTTGATCGGCAATACTTTTAATTACCGCAACAATCCCAGCAATATCTTTACTGCGCGCATCTAGCACGCTCACTTGTTCCGCCGACCGTGCTACAGAGCTTGATACCGCATTAATTTCACGCACCACCAAATCCAGCTCGTGAACACTTTTTTCGGCAGACTCTCCCGTTTGAATAAGTTGTTGGTTAGCAGCTTCTGTATCGATTGTTAGCTGCTCAATATTCAAGGACAAATCTTCAACATTCGCCAACACACTCGACGAGGCTTTAGTCTGCAACTCCGCATTCGCCGCTAGCTCATGGGCATGCATATTTAATTCCGAGGCAGGAACGGACATAAGATGGGCCTGCTGGCGCAAATTAATAATGACATCCGTCCAACGCTTTTGCAGTACCGACAAGCAGTAAAGAAGACTGCTTTTATCAGTAGTGCTAACGCCTATCGCAGAGGTTAAATCACCTTTCATCAACACCTCAGCAAGATTGCGACTAACAGCGGGCTCGGCGCCCAACTGCAACAGTAATATTTGATAAAAGGCATAGCCTGCCCCCGCTACCAATGCACAAATAATGGCGGAAATGATAATGGTGAGCACTTTAGTTTTAGCAATAGAATTCATAACACTCGCAGATGCCTCCGCTTGCAAGGCATCGACCTTGGCGGTAAGACGATCTAAGACTTCAACGGTCATTTCAGATTTCCGGTCAAAGCCATTGGGATCTTTCATGATCAGATTCCCCGCTTCACGGCTTTGACCATAGGCCTTAACCATACCAACCCCTGTATCAAACAAAGCGTTGATATCCGCATCCAGTAACAGCGCTTCTTGGTTGAGGGACGGGTCAAAACTCAGCATCTGCTTCACTGCGGATAAAGCCGCATCGCGCGCTTTGGTGGCATCATCAACACCGTCTTGTTCGCCAGTTGCCGCTGAGTCGGTAAGATATTGCTGGATTTGTACGACCTGAAATTTGGCCTCAGACAACTTATCAACAATTTGATCGCTGGTATGGTGTTCGTAGTCAGATGCGCGCGTGACGTTGTTTAGAAGAATCACTACAGAGATGGCGAGAGCTAGCGTTAAAAATAGGCTGGCAGTTACAAAATAAATCATTAACGAACGAATTTTCTGATTGCGCATACAGTGCTCAGTTAGGAATACAGGTAAAGTCAACGACCCCCCATGGTTAAACTCAATCCTCAAGACCTTAGTATAGGTAGCGTGCAGCAATTTGCTGATTAATATCAAAAATGACTGAGCCGCCCGCTTTGCTTTCAGCTTCCTTCTGTGCCCGCCAGCATTTATAGTACGCGCTTTATAAAAATCCCTGCCCGAACGAGGTTAGCCCCATGGCTCAATACGTATTTAGCATGCACCGGCTTGGCAAAATTGTGCCGCCCAAGCGTGAAATTCTAAAAGATATTTCCCTCTCCTTCTTCCCCGGCGCCAAAATTGGTGTACTCGGTTTGAACGGCTCTGGTAAATCCACCCTGCTGAAAATCATGGCGGGCGTTGATCAGGATTTTAACGGCGAAGCTCGCCCCATGCCCGGTATCAAAATCGGCTACCTTCCACAAGAACCGCAGCTCGACCCTGCCAAAGATGTATTGGGTAACGTGCAAGATGGCGTACGCGAAGCGGTAGATGCTTTAGCTGAACTCGACCAAATTTATGCTGCCTACGCCGAACCCGATGCCGACTTTGATGAGTTGGCGAAGAAGCAAGCCAAATGCGAAGACATCATTCAAGCTTGGGATGCACACAACCTGCAAAATACCTTAGACGTTGCTGCTGACGCTTTGCGTTTGCCGCCGTGGGATGCGGATGTAACTGTGCTATCTGGCGGTGAACGCCGCCGCGTGGCACTTTGCCGCCTGCTTTTGTCGCGCCCCGATATGCTCTTGCTCGACGAACCTACCAACCACTTGGACGCCGAATCGGTTTACTGGTTAGAACAATTCCTCCACAATTTCCCCGGCACCGTAGTGGCGATTACGCATGATCGTTACTTCCTCGACAACGCCGCCGGTTGGATTTTAGAACTCGACCGTGGTCACGGCATTCCTTACGAAGGCAACTACACCAGCTGGCTGGAACAAAAAGACGCCCGTCTTGAGCAAGAAGCCCGCTCAGAAGCTGCTCACCAAAAAGCATTAAAGACTGAATTGGAATGGGTTCGTCAAAATCCAAAGGGACGCCAAGCCAAGAGTAAGGCGCGTCTCGCTCGCTTCGACGAATTGCAATCGCAAGAATTCCAAGCGCGCAACGAAACCAACGAGATCTACATTCCGCCGGGCGAGCGCTTGGGCGATAAAGTGATCGAGCTGCAAAACGTGAGCAAGGGCTATGGCGACCGCTTGTTGATCGACAACCTTTCAATCAGCATTCCAAAAGGTGCAGTGGTCGGAATCGTGGGCGGTAACGGTGCAGGTAAATCGACTTTGTTCCGTATGATCTCCGGCACCGAAAAACCTGATAGCGGAACCGTCACACTCGGCGACACCGTAAAAGTGGCTTACGTTGAGCAAAGCCGTGAAAATCTGGACGACAAAAAATCGGTATGGGAAGCCGTATCCGATGGTGCAGACATTTTAAAAATCGGTAATTACGAAGTGAGCTCACGTTCCTACCTTGGCCGTTTCAACTTCAAAGGTTCCGACCAACAAAAACGCGTAAGCGAATTGTCTGGCGGTGAGCGTGGCCGTTTGCATTTGGCTAACACCTTGAAGCAAGGCGCAAACGTGCTTTTACTCGACGAACCTTCAAACGATTTGGATATTGAAACTCTGCGCGCATTGGAAGATGCAATCCTCGCTTTCCCCGGCTGCGTGTTGGTGATCTCGCATGATCGCTGGTTCCTCGACCGTATTGCGACCCACATACTCGCGTACGAAGGTGATTCAGATATCGTCTTCTTTGAAGGCAACTACACCGACTACCACGAAGACTTGGTAAAACGTAAAGGCAACGATTCACAGCCCAAACGTATGAAGTACAAACCGCTTAAGTCATAACCCCTCGGGGTACCATTGGGCAAAAGCCCTTGGCGTAAAAAATGCACAGTTCACGCAAGTGGCTGTGCATTTTTTTTTGCTGATAAGACGGCTGTTTCCAAACTGTCACAATTCATACATACACTCGTGAGCCTCAGCACAACGCGAGGTGGTTTTTATGAGTTTTATTGATGCCGAACTTGTTCAACGGATTCATGCCGACTTTCTCGACAGCTATGACGAGGAGCTTGAGTTGGAAATGGAAGATCGCATTTATTTTCAGGATGCGGATCTTGATGCGCCTCAGCAAACGCAAGAAGCAAAAGCCTATCGCCAATTTTATTTTCGCGAACTGTTTCGCCTACAAGCCGAGTTGGTCAAGCTGCAAGATTGGGTAGCCGCAACGGGCCATAAGGTAGTGGTCATTTTTGAAGGCCGCGACGCTGCCGGTAAAGGCGGCGTGATTAAACGCATAACGCAACGGCTTAACCCGCGCATATGTCGTGTAGCAGCCCTACCCGCACCCAACGAGCGTGAACGCACGCAGTGGTATTTTCAGCGTTATGTATCGCACCTACCGGCTGCGGGCGAAATCGTATTATTCGACCGCAGCTGGTATAACCGGGCGGGCGTTGAACGTGTTATGGGTTTCTGTACCGACGAACAATACGAAGAGTTTTTTCGCTCAGCACCTGAGTTTGAAAAAATGCTCGTACGCTCCGGTGTTCAAGTCATTAAATATTGGTTTTCCATTTCTGACGAAGAACAGAATTTGCGCTTTCTAGGTCGCATACACGATCCGTTAAAACAGTGGAAACTCAGCCCCATGGATTTGGAATCACGCCGCCGGTGGGAACACTACACCAAAGCCAAAGAAATTATGCTGGAGCGCACGCACATACCAGAAGCGCCTTGGTGGATTGTGGAAGCCGTTGATAAGAAAAAAGCGCGGCTCAATTGCATTCATCATCTGCTGCAACAAATGCCTTATGAAGAAATAAAACGTCCGGTTATTGATTTACCTGAGCGAGAATATCACGAAGACTATTCGCGCCGCCCTGTTCCAAAAGAGATGTTTGTCCCCGACATTTATTAACCCAGTTGACGAAGGAACTATTGTGCCTGAACTTATCGCCCCCCCTGAAAAACATACACTTGGTGCTTATGGAATTTGGTTGTTTAACGAAAAGCATCCACAAATAAAGAAAATAAAAAAAGAAGTATCACCCAGTGTTCATGGTGACAGGCATTGGGATTCCAGTTACTTGTTGATGGATTATTTTACCCAGCATGCACCCGCAAAAAAATTGCGGGTTCTTGATGTAGGCTGTGGTTGGGGGCCGACTTCTATATTTTTTGCAAGCAAGGGCTGCAAAGTCACCGGCATGGATGTAGACGGCGATGTGTTCGCGTTTTTGGATGCACAAGCAGAATTCAACGGTGTAAAAGTCTCTAAGTTGACTTGCGCCATGAAAGACATGAAGAAAAAGGATTTAGAAAACTTCGACGTGATTGTCGGTGGCGACATCTGCTTTTGGGATGAACTCGCAGACGAATGGTTCGCAATGCTCAAACGCGCAGCTCAGGCTGGCGTTAAAAAAGTAGTACTGGCCGACCCAGGCCGCAGCCCCTTTTTGGCACTTATTGATAAATGTGAAAAGCGCTGGCCGACAGATTTACTCATTTGGTATGCACTAGAACCCAAAAAGTTCGAAGGTAGTTTAATGGTGGTGACGCTTAACAAATAAGTTAAGCGTTACCAGTACTAAAATTCAAAACAATAAGCACTCGTTTAGTTAGACAAGGAGAGTGCTTTATCTATATCAACACCCAGAGTTACAACGCCAACAACTTTTTGTGATTGCGGGTGAACTAAAGGTGCGCTCAATTGAACCTGAAAGCGTCGCGATGAAGCATCATATTTGATTTTATCAAAATGAAGCGATTCAGCTGACTTGTTAAAAACTTCCGTAAATTTTTCCTCATCACCCTGCCAGTAATCAGAGGTCATGCTAGAGATTGCAACGTTATAACCACGTTCATCCATCACAATAATTTCGGCGAGTAAATCTTTAGAGCTCGCGGTATATTGCCCCAACAAACCCGATACCGTTTGATTAACGACCGTTTTGGAAAAATTGGTGTTATTCACCGTAAAAGCGAGCTGCCACTGCTGGTCGATTTGCTGTAGCTGATTAACAGGTTTGCTTTTATTGGCACTATTTTGCTGACTAACTGCCGCCAGAATATCTTTATTGGTTCTAATCTTTTGCAGCCACGGCAACATTATTTTTTGAATTTCTGCCTTCTCACTGGGAGAAAGATCGAATCCTATTGTGGCACAGGAATCAATTCGGCTATTAAACGCGCTTAAAAAATCAGGGTGCTGCACTAAAAAAGGAGCACCGAAATAAACACCCAAGGGCATGTAGCGGAAAAACCGCGATTTGTAATCACGGCTAGAAATGTGCATTTTCGCTGCCGTCTTTTCAAAGACTTCTTTATCCAAGAGCACCGCATCAATTCGCTTACTTAACAGCAGCTTCGTTAACTGCTCTAAATTATTCGCAGTGACAAAATCGCTATAACCTTCGTTACTTAAAATCGCTTCTTGTTGGCTACCCAGAATTACACCAATTTGGAAATGAGCTTTCCAGGATATAGGTGCAACCATATCGGTACGCCAAAACCAATACCAATTTTCTAATACCAATGGCGCCGAAAAGGTAGCAAAGTCACTCGCATCATCAATGGAAACGGCCGTGAAAAATCCGTCAATCACACTTGCATGAACCTCTTGCCGCGCGCGCCGCCACGGCAAAGACCGGATCTCATATTTGACCTTCATCTTTTCCAAAATGCATTTAACATGATCAACCGAACCGCCTTGAACGAGCTCACCAACTTGCTGCGGCTTTTTTTGTAAGACGTTGGTGCCCAACACAATATAGGGCTTCTCCACGGCAGGCTCTTTATCTGCCAAGGCTAATGGGCTAAATGCGCAAACAGAAAAAGCGGTGAACGCAAGCGCTAACATGGCAGGAGATTGAAATTGCAATATTCGCATCAGCATCATAAGCAAGCCCTCAATAGTCCAGCAAAATCCATTAATAAAAAGTTCCATCCGGTATAGCTGAAAAAATTAAACATTAAAAAGGAATGCTTTAAGACTAGCAGTTTTTTGTTGTTTTAAACCGTACCTCAACAAGCGGTAGCCTATGAAATAAGGGCTTTAATATTGATTAGAAAAAGTTATTTGGCAAGATCAAGCGCAGCAAGATTAATTGAACCTTGCACACAGGCGGCTAAACGTTCCAAGGCATCTTCACGAACTTTGTGTAAATCCACAGGGCTATTCACACTCGCTCCGCTCCATTGCAATATCTTGCCGCAAGCTTCTGGTAAATCGAAGAGACCATGTAAGTAGGTTCCCATTATTTGATCGTCTGCACTAACTGCACCGTCGGGAATTAAAGCATTACCATCCTGAAAATAAAGCGCAGGGTTTGCCAGTGCTTCTCCTTCACTGAGCCCGCAGTGAATTTCATAACCTTCTACGGAGGTCACCGAGTCCCACAAAAATCCGCTGCGCTGCCGCAATATTTTGTCGCGGGTGAGTTCCGTGCTCAAGGGTAAATAGCCCAAGCCTCTTGTTTCACCTGGAGCACCTTCAATACCAAACGAATCAATAATTTTTTCGCCCAGCATTTGTAGGCCACCACAAATCCCAATCACTTTTCCGCCATAACGTAAGTGCTTTGAAATACGTTTATCCCAACCTTGCTCGCGCAAAAATGCTAAGTCTGCACGCACATTTTTACTGCCGGGAAGAATAATTAAATCTACAGCGGGGATAGCCTGTTCCGGGCCCACCCACATAAAATCAATATCGGAATGCAAACGCAGTACATCAAAATCATTATGATTGGATATTCGTGGATACACCAAAACCGCAATGCGAATTTTTGTATTTGTTTTTGGCGTGAGTGAGCGCTCCAGCGCGTCCTCTGCATCTAGGGTCAAGCCGTGAATATACGGAACCACACCCAGAACGGGTTTACTGGTTTTTTTCTCCAACCAATCCAAACCGGACTGCAACAAACTTAAATCGCCACGGAAACGATTGATTACAAATCCTATAACGCGCGCTTGTTCGGATTCACTTAATAATTCCAGCGTACCCACAAGATGCGCAAACACACCGCCGCGATCTATATCGGCAATCAGAATAACAGGGCAATCAACGGCTTCCGCAAAACCCATATTCGCAATGTCACGGTCACGCAAATTTATTTCTGCGGGGCTGCCTGCGCCTTCCACCACAATCAATTCATATTGGTTTTGCAATCGCTTATAAGATTCCAAAACCGCGCTCATGGCATGAGTTTTATAATCGTGGTAAACCGTCGCATCCATATCGCTTATAGCTTTGCCATGAATAATAATTTGCGCTTTCGTATCACTGGTAGGCTTTATTAAAATGGGGTTCATATCCGTATGAGGTAGCAAACCTGCTGCTTGCGCTTGTAAGGCTTGTGCGCGACCGATTTCACCACCATCCACAGTCACTGCCGAATTTAACGCCATGTTTTGCGGCTTGAAGGGTACAACAGCAATACCTTGGTTTTTAAAAATGCGGCACAAGGCGGCCACCAATGTGGTTTTGCCTGCGTCTGACGTTGTGCCTTGCACCATGATGGTTTTGCTCATGGCTACCACTCAATTCCCTTCTGGGCTTTTATTCCGCTATCAAATGCATGTTTGATCGCTCTAACTTCACTAAAGGTATCTGCCAAATCTTCCAAATATTTTTTAGCGCCACGCCCAGTGATAATAATGTTTTGTGTTATTGGCCGACTTTGAATCGCCGCCAATACTTTTTCTTTATCCAGATATTTAAAGTTGAGCATATAAGTAAGCTCATCCAACAAAACCAAATGAACGTCTGGATCTTTAAAAACATGCTCGCATTCGGCCCATACTTTTTCGGCGGCCTGTTTATCTTTTTCTGCGTTTTGAGTTTCCCACGTAAAACCCGTATCCATTGTGAAATATTCAAGCTTTGGATTTTCGCCGCGAAACAGGCTTTCGGTTAGAAAGTTTTTTTCACCACATTCCCATGTGCCTTTAATAAATTGCACTATGGCAACTTTATAACCATGGCCCAAACAGCGCAAAGCGGTACCAAAACCAGAACTGCTTTTGCCTTTGCCATCACCGGTTAAAACGATCAGAACACCGCGATCTTCTGTTGCGCGCGCTATTTTTGCATCCACAATTTCTTTGCGTTGTTGCATACGCTCTTTATGGCGCTGAGCTTTTTCGTCAGTCATAACAACTCCTAAACAATAGAAAAAAGGCGCGGTAATCGCGCCTTTTATTTTAACCTATAGATTTAACGGTATTTCCAAAATCGAGCTCTCTAGAACCTGTAAGTCACATGTCCGCTAAAGGTTTGCTTGGGTTGCGGATAAACATAGGTTCCCTTCCAACTCGTACCTTCATAATCTGAATAGGTTTCGCCAGTCAGGTTTTTAATACGCAAGCCTAACTCTACAGTATCTATATCCCACACAATATTCACATTAAATAAAGTGACCGGGTCTACTTGCGGTTGACTGTTGGCATTATCACCTACCAAATAGCGGCTACCTATGTAGTTAGTATCTAGGCTCACATTAACATTTTTTATCAATGTAAATACAACGCCGAGGTTTGCGCTGTGTTTAGCAACAAAAGGAACTGCCTTATCTTTGAAATTACCTGAGGTTAATTCCGCATGGGTGTAGGTGTAGTTACCGTGTAGACCTATAACTTCATTAAGCTGTAAATCACCATCAAATAATAAGCCCTGACGTTCAGACTCTGGCAAATTAATATTAGCACCGTAGGTGCCAGCCAGCGGGTCATACATAATTTCGTTATCAACCATCATGTGGAACAGGCTGTACTTAACACTCGCATCCTGTGCTGTCCAAGCCAAACCAAGTTCTTGCGATTTACTCTTTTGTACTTCTAAAAACTCAACACCCGGTGCTACATAACCATTTTCATCCGCATTTGCGAAACGGAAGCCGTCCGCTACACGTCCGAACGCACGCCAATTAGAATCGATTTGATAATGTAAACCGAGTTCGCCGATATTTAACGAATCGCTATGGGTATTCGACATTACATGATTTTCATCATCAACACTGGCATGACGCACGCCCGTATTTAGGGTGAGTGATTTGCTCAACGGATAAATTACTTGTGCGTACACATCTTTCTGGGTTTGCGAAATATCGGTGTAGCCATCTTGAGTTGTGTAATCCGCATCCACTTGATCGTAGCCGAGTGTTATTACTGCATTGCCATTTTCAGTCGGTAAGTTCGCAACTACACGGGGTGTAAAATTCTTAACGCGCATGTCGTATGCGCTCGTAAACGGGAAGTAGCCATCGGTTTTGTCGTAATCGTCGTAGAGATAATGCCCAGTCTCATCGCGATCAGAATATTCAGCCAGCAACGCCCAATTTTCTAAAAAATTTAATTTTCCACCTATGCGCTCCAAGTCCGTATCTTGTTTTGCGAAATCGGCAAGCTTGTTACTTGCACGAGGATCCTTAGCTGCCTCGTTAACCAATAAAGTACCTGGCAAACCTAAATCGTCTTCAATTTTTTGCTTCTCAACAAACACCCTGCCCGCATCAAATTCGTAAGCAATTTTTCCTAGAACGTTAGTCACTTCTGAGCGATTGTTTTGACGATAATTATCGGTGTCGCGCTTTTGCGCGCTTAGGTTGTAGCTAAACCCGGTTTCAAAGCCCTGCCCTAAGCTTGCGGTGTAATTGCGCAAATCATCACTACCTGCCTCTGCACTGACTGTTGCATGTAGCTCGCCCGCTTTTGCGCTGCGGGTAATAATATTGATGACACCGCCTACAGCTTGATCGCCATACAAAACGCCTGCGCTACCTTGAACAATTTCTATGCGTTCAATATCTTTTATCGCAACCGTATTTAATGCGGGGCCTGCAAGACTTGGGTTATTTAATTTGCGGCCATCAACCAACACCAAGGTATTGTTAGTTGCATTACCGGAAAACCCGCGCATGGCAACCGTTACATTGCGGCCACCGCTGCCATCGGTATCTTGAATTTGAATGCCTGCCTGAGCTCTTAAAATTTCAGTCACTGTTGTTGTGCCACTCAGGCGAATAGTTTCAGAATCAACAATCTTGATTTGCGTTGCCACCGGCATAGCAGGGCCTTCGCTGCGTGTTGCGCTGATGACGAGTGTTTCTACTTTTTCACCTGAAGCAAATGCGGGAGTTGTAATAGCAGCGGACAAGATTGCCACGCTCAATGGAGTTAACGCGAAAGATTTAAAAGACATAAGTTCCTCAATCCAAAAAATTGGGATGAGGGAGGGGAAGCGGGAATAATGCGCAAAGCCAGTTAACTGGCCCGTAAAACACAGAATTTCCACCGATGTTGCCCTCCGCGACATCGTGAATATAGGTTTTGAGGCTGGTATCGGACTTATAACTGCAAAAACAGATTACTTACCGTTGCGGGGGCAGTGTTGGCTTTGCACTTTTAATAAAAAAGCAGGCGCACCAAACTTCCCATTTAATTTGACCCTTGCACTGACTGAAAACAGCTTATCGGCACGTCAAACACCTCGGCGCGCAGGGTATGGGGTTGCGGGGGTTGAGTCAAGCAGAAATACTATTTCGCAGGCTTTCGCTTTATATAAACGGTTCTATGAACTTTGGCCACTAGGATGTGTTCCGCACTATAAATATCCACTACAAAATCTGCCAAATATTTTTCACCACTTGCAGTAGCAGCACGTATTTCGGTAATTTTTTCTTCGGTGAGAACAAACTTTGCGGCGACACCTGAGCGGCCGGGCGATACAAAATCTATGCTCGCTTTTTTATCCCACACGTAATAATCACGCCCCAGATTTTCCATAATCATCAGCATGTACCATGGGTCGGTCATGGCAAATAAATTACCACCAAATTGCGTGCGCACATTGTTGCGGTTAAACCATCGCAACTTTAAGGCAACATCTATTTCGCGAAAATTATCGCTAATACGAGTGACTTTTATGGCATTAAAAAACAACGGCGGCCATAAATTAATAATATGTTTTAGTGTATTCGCTTTCATAAGGGAGCCACACGTTTGACAGGGATAATAACAACACCATCTTCACGACAATCCACATGAGCGCTAATGCCGTAGACGTGTGCAAGATTGTCTGGCGTTAACACCTCAACAGGTTCGCCAACAGCAATTAATTTTCCGTGGTTCATCAGCACCAAGCGCGAGCAAAAACGTGCAGCCAAACTTAAATCATGCAAAGCCGCTATGACTGCACCACCCTGCTGCGCGTGCGATTGCAACAGCTCCATAATGTGTAGTTGGTGGTACACATCAAGCGCAACAATAGGTTCATCTGCAACAATTAAACGTGGCTTGCCTGCGAATACTCTAGCTAATAACACACGCTGTAATTCACCACCAGACAACTCCGTTACAGGACGCTCGCCTAAAGATTTTACGTCTGTCATGTCTAGTGCTGCAGCAACTGCAGCCTCGTCATCAGCCGAGGTATTAACCGTTGAGTTCCACGGCGAGCGCCCCAGTGCCACTAAATTTTTGACACTCAATGGCCACGCTGGTGATTCATGCTGCGCAAGGTATGCCATAAATCGCGCGCGAACCGGAGCTGATATTTTATGAATTGATGTCAGTGAATTTGCGCAGGCAATATTAATGTCGCCTGCACTTGGCGCGGTTAAGGCGGCCAACATTCGCAATAGCGAACTTTTTCCCGCACCATTTGGCCCTATCAAGCCAACGAATTCACCTTCATCAACATGAATATCTACGCCATCTACAACGATTTTATTGCCGAGATGTAAGGATAAATTTTCTGCGTTTAACAGTGTCATATTAAATCCAGCGTGAGCGTGTTTTTAAAATCAGCATTAAAAAGAACGGCCCGCCCAGTAGCGATGTAACCACACCGAGTTTTAATTCCCGCGCCACATCCAATAGCCTTACCAGAATATCTGCACCTAGTACAAGCAGTGCCCCGCCTAAAGCGCTAGCCACTAATAACCTGCCAGGTTTGTGCCCCACTAAGGGACGCAATAAATGCGGCACCACCAAACCAACAAAACCTATACTGCCGCTAACGGCAACTGCTGATCCAACGCACAGCGCTAAGCCTAACAACAACACGTTACGTTCACGCACAGGATTAAAACCAAGCGAGGTTGCGGTCTGCTCACCTAAACTTAACGCATTTAAAAAACGAAACCGGCTCAATAACAACACCCAGCCCAATACAATAAAAGGTGTCGCTATATAAACGTGATGCATATTGCGATTGGCCAAAGAGCCCATTAACCAAAATACAATTTCTTGCAACGCAAAATAGCTGGGTGCAAAGTTAAGCGCTACCGAAATTAATGCGCCCGCTATAGCATTAATTGCAACACCAGCCAAAATTAAGGAAAGCACACTGCTGCGAAAACCTGCTAACAAATACACCAAGGTTAACGCAATAAAAGCACCCGTGATTGCCGCAATGGGTAACCAATACCAGGCCGCCGCTGCAAAACCAAAATAGAGCACGATAACCGCACCTAATGCTGCCCCGCTGGAAACACCTAAAATACCCGGCTCGGCTAAGGGGTTGCGCAAAAAACCCTGCATGGTCGCTCCCGCAAGCCCTAGGGTTGCGCCCACCAACACCGCTAACAACACTCGCGGCAAGCGAATCTCCCAAACAACTGTCTGATGCAAAGATGGGTTATGATTTACCAAATCTTTTATCGCTTGAATAATAGAAATGGAAGCATTACCCATACTAAGTGAACACAAAAATGCGATCAAAACACTGAGACCTAAGATAAGGATCAATATTGGGTAAGAAATTTTCTGCACAGGAATCCTTAATGAATAAGCGCGTTTTTCTGTTGAATAAGGTTTTCTATAACATCTACCGCAATGGGCGCAATACACACGGAAAGTGTTGCCGGAAGTTTTATAATTTGCATATTATTTTTACGTAAGGCGGGATGATTAACATATTCTTGCGCAAGCGAAAAAGCCTGCACGTCAGACGCCTCCACAATAATGACTTGCGGTTGCGCCAAGATTAAGTCTTCCAAATCTAATTGCGCGAAACCGCTGATATGTTTATCCAACGCCAAATTGTGGAAGCCGGCACGCGTCATTAACTCGTTCTCCAACGTATCTGCCCCCACCACGTAACTGTTTGATGCGTACCAAAATGCAGGAATCGGTTTGCTTGAATGTGCATCCAAACGTGCAAGCTGTGTTTCCAATTCGCGCACCATTTTTTCGGCAGCAATCTCACTGTCTGTGAGTTCACCGAAGCGACGGAGATGCACGCTAATATCAGCTAAGGTGCGCGGTAACGACAGAGTTTCAACGCGAAAACCTAATTGCGTTAACAACACTTTGGTATCGCCTGCACCAAAATCACCTGCCAGAACTAAATCGGGATTACGCGGAACCAAATCTTCTGCAAGACCGCGATTCAAATAAAATTGCTGCGCTTGTTTAGCAAAAGGTGAAAATTGTGGATTACCGGAAAGATAGGTCAAGGAATTAATGCGCGCAGGTTCAACCAACTTGAGCAAGAGCGCATCCAAACATAAATTGAGCGAGGCAATGCGTTGGGGTTTCATCGGCTCCCCCGCAACACTCACAGAAGAATACGCAGCTATAAGAAGAACGAATAATAATCTGCGCATAAAATGACTTAGAAAGAGCCGGAAACAAAGTGAAGACCATGGCTAGCCTTCACTCAAGGAGCGTGGATTATAGCGGATTCAACCAAGCCGCGCCGCGCACTCCGCTCGAGTCGCCGTGAACGGCTTGTACGACTGGCGTATCACACTCAAAACCGAAAACGTATTTACTTAAGAGCTGGGGCACAGCCGTATAAATTTCGGCGATATTGGAGGCTCCGCCGCCGAGCACAATAATATCCGGGTCCATGATGTTGATAACCGCCGCCAATCCACGCGCGAGCTGATCAAAATATGCATCCAGAACTTGGCGGGCATGGATTTCATTCTTTGCCGCACGCTCTGCAATTTCATGGCCTTTTAACTGCAAGCCCGTCACCATTTCGTAGGATTTGCACAGGCCGGTGCCCGAGAGAAAGGTTTCCTGGCACCCCGCTTTACCGCAATAACAAGGGCGCGCATTCAATTCAGCATCGTGAGTCCAAGGCAAGGAGTTATGCCCCCACTCCCCTGCTACACCATTAGGCCCAACAATGGGCAAACCCTTGAAGGCTACTCCAGCCCCACAACCCGTGCCCAAAATACCTGCAAAGACCAAATCGTGACCGCGACCCGCACCGTCTGTTGCCTCGGAGACAGCAAGACAGTTGGCGTCATTGGTTACTTTTACGTTGCGATTGAGCGCCGCTGAAAGGTCCTTTTGAAAGGGTTTCCCGTTCAACCAAGTGGAGTTAGCGTTTTTCACAAACCCTGTTTTACGGGAAATAGTTCCGGGAATACCAATACCAACCGGGATATTTCCCTGCCCAGTAACAGCTTCAGCCTGCGCGACCAAGCCTGCAATATCGCGCAGAGTCGCCGCATAATCGTCGCGCACGGTGGGAATGCGGGTGCGAAACAACTCTTGGCTATTACCATTTAACAAAATCACCTCGGTTTTTGTGCCCCCAAGGTCTACTCCAATTCGAAAATCTGTCATCGTATGAAACCCGTTACATTAAGTGGCGCGATTATAGGTTTTTGGTATGGAACAAGGCAAATAGACATGCTTAAGAACCCATTTTCACTACAAAATGGCCATTTAGTTCAACTGGTCTACACTCTTAAGAAGCCCAAATAACGAAAAGATGTAGATTATGACTCAGGAACGCCGCCGCTTTAGCCGAATTGATTTTGATGCCCGTGTACAAATCGCACAGGGTGATAAAAATTGGCAAGCGCAATTATTAGATGTGTCACTCAAGGGTTTATTGCTCGTCAAGCTTGGCCCCTACCAGTTAGACCCAGCAACGCCGCTGCTTGTAAAAATCATTCTTTCAGACCAAACCAGTATTGCTATGTCCGCCCAAGTGGTTCATCAAACACTGGATCAATTGCACCTTGCCTGCACAACCATTGATTTAGATAGCATCAGCCACTTACGCAGGCTGATTGAACTCAATATTGGCGACGCGACCGCCGCAGAACGTGAGTTAACCGAATTAATTGCCAGCGCTGAGGAGCAACGCTGATCCCCGAAGACCTTGGATTTGATTGAGGTGTTACTCCAATGAACAACCATGATGACCGCAGGACAGCGCCGCGCTACCCCTTACGCGCCTTTGCCGAATTAGGCAGCTCAGATAAAGAATGGGCGGCACACGTTTTGGATATTTCCTATTATGGAGCGCGCATTGCGCTACTTGATGGATATAACCTCTGCGCGGGCGACCCTGTTCGTTTACGTTTGGAGATACCTGAAATGCAAGTTCCAGAAGGTATGATGCCCTATTTACACTTGCAAGGAACTTTGGTGCATCAACAAGAACACATGCTCGGCATTCAATATGAACCCGTTAGCGAAACTGATGAAAAATTATTGAAGCAAATTCTCGCTAACCTTAATCAATCGAAGACTTAATTCACTTTATTTTTTCATACCCCTAGGGGATATGTTTACAACGCATTTAACGCTTCTTGCAAATTTTTTACTGCAACCACTTCAATTCCCAAATTCTTTTCGCGTGGAGCATTGCCAATGGGAACTATGGCTTTTTTAAAACCGTGTTTGGCGGCTTCACGTAAACGCTCCTGACCGCTGGGCACAGGCCGGATTTCACCCGACAAACCAACCTCACCGAACACCATTAAATCTTGCGGCAAAATTTTATCGCGGAAGCTGGAAACAATCGCCAACAACACCGCAAGATCCGCACTGGTTTCCATAACACGAACACCACCCACTACGTTTACGAAAACATCCTGATCGCCCACCATAATGCCGCCGTGACGATGCAAAACAGCGAGCAACATGGATAACCGATTTTGATCCATACCGACTGCAACGCGGCGTGGATTGCCGAGGTGACTGTCATCCACCAAAGCTTGAATTTCAATCAGCAGCGGGCGAGTTCCTTCCCACATCACCATCACTACAGAACCGGGTGCGGGGTCTTCAGCGCGCTGCAAAAAAATGGCAGAGGGATTATTCACTTCGCGCATGCCCTGCTCTGTCATCGCGAACACGCCTAATTCATTGACAGCACCGAAGCGATTTTTATTGCCACGTAAAGTACGAAAGCGCGAGTCGTTGTCACCTTCCAATAAAATCGAGCAATCAATCATATGCTCCAGCACTTTGGGTCCTGCAAGCGAACCATCTTTAGTAACGTGGCCCACCAAAATAACGACGGTGCCGGTTTGCTTTGCAAAGCGCGTTAAGTACGCTGCGCTTTCACGCACTTGGGATACAGAACCGGGTGCGGATGAAATATCTTCCATATGTACTACTTGGATGGAATCCACCACCATCACCTTGGGTGCAGTTTGTTGCGCGGTTGCGCAGATGGTTTCCACGTTGGTTTCACTTAACATTTGCAATTTGTCTGTAGGCAAACCCAAACGCTGCGCGCGCATAGCCACTTGTTGCAACGATTCTTCACCCGTCACATAAAGTGCATTCATATTGCGCGCTAAAAAGCACAGGGTTTGCAATAACAAAGTACTTTTGCCCGCACCGGGGTTTCCGCCAATCAATACCACCGAACCTGGAACAAAACCACCACCAAGCACACGGTCGAATTCGCTCGTTCCGCTAGAAAAACGCGGAACAT
This sequence comes from uncultured Cellvibrionaceae bacterium, assembly GCA_964581625.1. Lineage (GTDB taxonomy): Bacteria > Pseudomonadota > Gammaproteobacteria > Pseudomonadales > Cellvibrionaceae > Cellvibrio. The sequence continues at coordinate 32,664 of CAZOPE010000003.1, read as the reverse complement.
CACCCAATGAAATTTCTGCCAAAGTTTGTACTTTATTCCCGCTTGCACCGCCGGCATAACCTTCAAACTTTGCCGAACGATTCGTTGGCGTTGGGCCCAAACGAACTTCAACAATAGAATTCCACGCACCACACTCGGGGCATTGGCCTTGCCATTTTTTAAAATCTGCACCGCAGTCATTGCAGACAAATGCACTTTTTTGTTTGGTACTCACAGATTTCTTCCACCTGAATGTGTGATATTCATAAACTAAATTTACCGCCAAAAATTAAAAAGGCCTGATATGTATCAAGCCTCTTTTGGAGCGGTTCGAACCTACGTTATTTCTCGTCGGTCAGTTTCAAGTAAATCCCTAAACCTACCAACATGGCAACAGCCGCAAACAACATGAGCACCGCCGAATTTAAATGATCTTCGCCACCGAGCAGCGATTTAAACATGAGCAATAAAGATTCGATGGAAACCGCAATAACAATTGCCGACATAAAACGACTAATGGTGCGACGCATTGAGCCTTCGTGGTGAATATCTTTATGGAGAAATACTTCTTCTTCCAAAATTGTTTTCCCCAAATCGAAAATCGCCAAACCCAATGTAACTAGAATGACTGCACCGAATATTTTAATGGGCTCGTCGATATGGTTATGGACAACGCCGTACATATCCTTACCGCCGTAGTACAACAGTAAGCTCGCAATAATGACTAACATCACACCAATAATGGCATACACCATTTGAAAAAATGGATGGACGCGGCGGCGCAGCTCGTCGCCATTCAAGAAAATGATTAATTTTTCCAAGTTAAAATTAATCACCAAATAACCTACTTTATCTTCGGCGGTGGTGTAACGCTGTACCGCAGAAATGGCAAGCTGATGGGTTGCGTTAGATAAATAAGGAGAGGTTACCGTGGAAATTTTTTCGTTTTTAACTGCTTTGGTGTAGTAAGCACGGTTACTGCGATCCGAGCGCATACCCGGTTCACTGCGTTTTGAATCGTCGATGTCGGGCGCAGCAGCCGATACCGTTGTTTGCATTCCGTGCTCATCAAGGCAATAAAGCAGCTCCACAAAAGGATAAGATTTATGCAAACGCTCTACGGTTTTGTGTAATGCATCTTCATCTGATTCTAACTTACGCGGCATTAAAGCGGTGACAATGGAATCGAGCAAGCGATCAATTTGCGGTTGGTAATCTTCGTATTTGCGTAGGAGATATAGGTAGTTGCGCGGCGTCATAACAAGTCTCAAGTCTTAAGATAATATCCAATCCAAACCTTTTGTTTGTGGCAATGATACACAAGCTCGTTTGTGATAACTGCAAAATCCCTAAAAAACTTTTAGGGATATCAACAAATTCTACTGATTAAAAAAAAGCCCGCTGTGCAAGAGCGGGCTTTTTCTTTCACAACAATTTTATTTAGGCGTATCAATATTTTGGGGCGCTGATGCACCAACGGCGACCTTGCCTGCGTTGAGCACAAAACTAACTACCTGCGTTTGCATCTCTGCGGTGACTTGCGGTGCAGCGGTGCTTGGGCGCAACAAGGAACCATGATCGCCCGCATTGAGTTTTACATACCCCCTACCCAATTGAGTTTCACCCAAGCCCAAAGCGGTGGTGCCCAGCAACCGAGCCATTGCGACCGTACCGGCTAAGGGCGCGCTGTCGGCACTGTTCGGAATAACTTGGTCATCTTTAACTTGTTGCACGAGTACTGGCACACCCAGAGTAGCTACCAGTTGCGAGAAATTGACCGGATCACCGGAATCAACCGCGCTTTGGGCGGCGTACATAAACTTCTCATAATTACTGGTACCGGGTGTGACGCCTGCCTTACTCAGACCTGCATTGATAACGGGGGAAAAAGTGGCTGAATTAACCAGAACTTGTGCCACCTGGGTACCCGCTACCGACGCAACCAAACTGCGCACAGGGTTCAGGTTGGATGCGAGCCCGAGCTTAGCTTCATTCGCGATTGCAGCCTGATTAACTGCCGTAAATACAGTACCCAAAATGCCGCCAAGCGAGTGCCCTACCACGTTCACATTACCCAAATTCAACTTGGCGCCTTGCGCTTGAACAAAATCAGCATCCAAGCCTTTTAAGCTCGCGTTGAGGTTAAGCAAATCAACAACACCCTCGCGGTTATTGTCACGCGTGTTAAGCAAGTAGCCTAAGTTAGTAAATTGCGCACCTGAACCATCATTGGCGGTGGGTGCGGCGAAATTCATTGGCGCTGGCGCTCCACCGGGGCCCGCAACATTAAAATGACGCTCATGAGGAGCATCAGCGCCGTAAAGCGCTGCAAAAGGAATCAACTGACTCTTTTCTACGTTGAGCACGCCAACAAACGCGCTGTTGGCCGCAACGCCGTGTAAGGGCAAATCTATGGCGACCGTTGCAATACAACGGCTCGCCATGGTGTGCGCTAGCGCCAGACCAGAGGTGCGGTCACTGGTAATGCCATGTACATAGATAACAACGGGATAACCGCTTGTCGTATAGATTTGCCCACAGTTCGCAGAGCCTGCATATCCTGGAACCCAGCTTTTCTCAGGCAAGGTAACTTGCAAGGGTACAGATTCGTCAGTTGTTTTGGCCGCGAATGGGAAGCGGTAAGTAAGGTTGTAGGTTTTATCGACATCTGCCGGTACAGTTGCCTTGATAGCCCCCGCCAAGGTCAAATCTGGTGTCCATGCGCGCGTGAGGTAAGCGCCGAAGGGCAAAGTACCTGGTGCGGTAAGGTAATAAGGTAGTTTGATGTAACCGGTGTAAAGCTTACCCACATTGCCAGCGAGCGCGCCTTTGCTCAGCACACCCATATCCACGCCAGTCGCCGCCGATACCTTAAGGGGGCGTTGTTTAGGTGTCGTCAGAAGGCCACCTGCTTCCAGTGCCGATACGCTGGCAACAGCCGTTGCAGGTGCGACACCCGCCGCGATTTGGCTAGAAGCCAACGCAGCGCGAGGTGCAGCCATGGCCATAAGAGGAGCTTGGGGATCTGTGGTAGTGAAGGTGTATGTGATAACAAGTTTATCAACCGCCGCTGCAGGTGCTGCTCCGGTGGTTGCGGCTAAAAAGCCGGACGCCAAGGTTTCCCAACCCGTAATAGCGGTACGTACAGGTACGAGGCTATCCAGAATCGAGTAACTGGAATCGTGCAATGCGTTGTAAGTCCAGGAACGAGTCAATGGTTTGCCGCTGGAGTCTTTAATGTCATTCGTCATAAACACCAAGTATTTGGACTTGGATTTAAGCGGCAATATAGGGCGTATGCGAATTACGTTGTTAGTACCACCATCCAACGACACCACTTTTGTATCGAAACTCGCGGCGCCCGTAATCCCAACAATGTTGGCTGGATTGAGCGCGTCTTTTCCGCCCGTGTTCAACTCAAGCAAAAATACCGTTTTCATGGGCTGCACTGTGGCTGCATCCACACTGCCCTCCACCATCACATCAAAAAATGCCGAGGTGGAAAAGCCATCTAACCCGTTCAACGTTGCACGTACGGTATCTGAAGGAGCGCCTACGTCGGCAGTGCCATCAGTAGTAGCCGCCTTGGCGAAAATTAAATCAGTATTAAATGGAAGATCCGAAATTACCGGGTCAAAGCGTGGATGAGTACCGGCGACAAAAGCCTCCGCAGGTGTAGGTTCAGGTGCTTTGGCATCTTTGCCACCACCACCACATCCGCTTAGCAACACAGCCGATATTGAAAGAGCCAGGATTGGGAGCGCGGTATTCATCTTATTCTTCATAATAATTTCCTGATTTGCGAAAGGCTCAAGAACAGCACCCGGAGGGTGAATCTGGAATAGCAACAGCCCCGACGGGCGCTCGGTGGCTTAAGTATAGCCAAGAATTGGCCAGTCAATTGACTGTTCAACCACTTTGTAAATTAGTGTCTGTTTCATTGACTAGCCCCTACGAATTGCTACGCTTAAAGTCACCTTAACCATAATGAACTGAGGCCCTAGTATGTCTATTTCACGCAGGATTTTTCTCCGCAATGCCGCGGTAGCCACTGCTCTTCTCAATATAAAAAGCAACGCAATGGCCAAAGCCGTAGAACGCACAGGCATCAAAGATTTCTATAAAGACGATTTTCATATTGGCACCATACTCAGTAACGAAGCACTGCTTAAAAATGACACAAAGCTGCTTGCATTGGTTGCGCGCGAATTTAACGCCATCACCGCTGAAAACTGCATGAAGTGGGAACCTATTCGGCCCAATGATAAAGAGTGGGATTGGACGGCTGCTGACAAGTTCGTAGAGTTTGGCGAAAAGAACAAAATGTACGTAGTGGGTCACAACTTGGTCTGGCATAGCCAATGCCCTAAAGAAGTGTTCCAAAATGAAACTGGCGGTGTGATTAGCAAAGAAGGCCTCACCAAAAAAATGCAAGATCACATTGTCACAAAGGCTGGTCGTTACAAAGGCAGATTACAAGCTTGGGATGTTGTTAACGAAGCCGTAGAAGATGACGGTTCATGGCGTAAATCACCGTGGTACAACATCATGGGTGAAGATTTTATTGCCAAGGCATTCCACTTTGCGCATGAAGTTGATCCAAAGGCTCACCTCATCTACAACGATTACAACACTGAAACGCCTGCCAAGCGCGCCTTTATTGTTGAGATGGTGAAAAACTTCAAGAAAAAAGGCGTGCCCATTCAAGGCGTAGGCATGCAAGAACACGTGAGTATTGACGGCCCCGGCGTTGAAGAAATTGATAAAACCCTAACCATGTTGAAAGAAATTGGCGTGCGCGCGCATATTACTGAGTTAGATATTGACGTATTACCTTCTGTTTGGAATTTACCAACGGCAGAAGTATCAACTCGCTTTGATTACACACCAGCACGCGACCCTTATACCAAGGGCTTGCCGAAAGACATGGAAGAAAAACTCGCAAAACGCTACGAGGATATTTTCAAAGTCTATTTAAAACACCGCGACAACATCGATCGTGTAACCTTTTGGGGCACAACTGACAAAGAATCTTGGCTAAACGGTTTCCCAATTAAAGGCCGCACCAACTATCCGCTGCTGTTTGACCGTGAATCAAAACCAAAATCAGCCTACTTCCGTTTGTTGGATTTGAAGAAGTAATATTTCTGCTTTAAAAAAAAAGACGCAGCACTGAACATGCTGCGCCTTTTTTATGTTTTGAAAAAACACACCGAAACAATTTCGATACTGCTTTTAATACGCACCAATCGATCAAGCCACAGTCAAATGCTTTTTAACAGGCAAGTCGCGAATGCGTGGCCCACCTGCCGCAGCGATTGCATTCGTAACACTCGCCGCAATGGGAGGAACACCAGGTTCACCAACACCCGCATGCGGCTCGTTACTATTAATTAAGGTCACAATTATTTTGGGTGTTTGGTTTATTCGCAACAGTGGGTAATCATCAAAACTGGATTGCTCAACCGCGCCGCTCTTAAAGGTAATTTCGCCCAAGAGCGCCGCCGACAACCCAAATATCACTGAGCCCTCCATTTGTGAATGAACACGATCTGGGTTAACGATTTGACCGCAATCAAGCGCAATATGAACTTCAAGTACACGCAATTCATTTTTTACAATACGAACTTTAGTTGCCACCGCCACGTAACTAAAAAAACTAAAATGCGCTGCAATTCCCCACCCCTCGCCTTTTTTCACGGCAGCAGGCCAATCACAAGCTTTTTGCACAACCCTCAAGGCATTTTTCAACCGCGCCGTGTTAAATGGATGGCCTGGTGGATGACCATTCTTAAACCCTTCTGACTCCGTTTTAATTTCACGATCTTCACCAATCGCTTCCAACTGAAACTCCAGCGAATCGCGCTTACTGATTCGGGCCAATTCGTCAATAAAGCTGTTGTAAGTAAACGCGTGATTAATGTTGTAAACAGAACGCATCCAGCCTATACGCGTGTGTGCTGCAGCGGGCGCACAGCGAAAACGTAAATTGGGTGCATTTAAGGGAGCAGTTGCAAAGCCTTGCCCTAACTCAAAACCTTGCAAGGTTTTTACATTAGGTTGAAATGTAGAACTAATGGACGGTGAAGCAACCGTTGCATCCATTGCTGTAATCTTATGATTTTTATCAAGCGCTGCTTTGAAGTGTTGAACGCTGTACGCATGGTAATAACTGGAACGGGTTGTATCTTCACGAGTCCAAGTTACTTTTACTGGTTTACCGGTTGCTTTGGCAAGCAAAACTGCTTCGGCCACAAAATCAGATTTAGCCTTGCGACCAAATGCACTTCCCAACAAGGTGACGTTTACTTTTACGTTTTCCGATTTAAAACCCAGTAAACCGGCAATGTGTTCACGCACGCCCTGCGGGCTTTGGGTACAAGCCCAAATCTCACAGCGATCGCCAATAATTTTTGCTGTCGCCGCAAGCGGCTCCATAGTAGCGTGCTCTAAATGAGGCAAGGTATAAATTGCTTCATGCGTTTTTTCAGCTTGCGCAAAAGCCGCTTCAACATCACCGCGTTTTCTTACAACTTGCGCCTCAGATGAAATAGCAGCTGCGTGTGCTGCAATATCGTTTCGCGAATCATAGCTATCGTGCGCACTCGATTCCCACACTATTTGCAACTGCTTGCGTCCCTGCAATGCAGCCCACGTGTTGGTTGCAATAACTGCCACACCCGCTAAGGCATTAAACCCTGGCGGCTCTACACCGCCATCAATTTTTATAACGTCCAACACGCCTTTTACTTGCTTAGCTTTAGTCGCATCAAACGACTTTACCTTGCTACCTAATACTGGGCAACGCTCAATACTGGCGTAAACCATGCCTTCGATTTGCGAATCAATTCCGTAAGTTGTAGAACCGCGAACAATGTCTTTCAAATCAACTGAAGCAACAGGCTTACCGATATATTTAAATTCGCTGGGTGATTTAAAACTTAATTTTTTTACATCGGGAACAGGTTGCTTGGCTGCAGCTTCAGCTAACTCACCATAGCTTAAAGATTTTCCGCTTGCAGCATGAGTTACACGATGATCTTTTGCTACACAAGTTTCAACAGGAACTTTCCATTGTGCTGCCGCTGCTTGAACCAACATTAATTTTGCAGATGCACCCATCTCTCGCATGGTTTGGTAAAAATCGCGAACACTGTGGGAGCCATCGGTTTCTTGGTCGCCATATTTTTTGTCACCTTCCGCTTGCAACACATCGACCTTATCCCAGTCTGCATCTAATTCATCAGCAACCACTTGCGGCAAGCTAGTACGAATCCCCTGCCCCATTTCAGATCTGTGCGCCACAATAGTGACGCGATTGTTAGTGCCGACTTGTACAAATACATTCAGCAATAAAGCTTTTCCCGAAGGATTACCCGATGCAGCAGACGCCGTATTAAGACTTGCGTGTAGCGCCAAACCCGCCGTACCAACTCCGGTTAATTTTAAAAAAGAACGACGATCTAATTTAGTTAAGTGAGTCATTACGCAACTCCTTTTTCAGTTGCAGCTGAATCCAAAAATTCTGCTGAAGCACTTTTCGGCTGAAAAACTTGGACACCTGCAACAGATTTAATAGCCGCTTCAATACGAGGATAGGTTCCACAACGGCAAATATTGCCCGCCATAGCTTCTCTAATTTGTGCATCGCTAGGTTTTGGATTATTTTTTAATAACGCAGCAGCACTCATTAATTGTCCTGACTGACAGTAACCACATTGCGGAACATTGTGCGCGATCCACGCTTTTTGCAATGGATGATCGCCATCTTTAGACAAACCTTCAATCGTCGTAATTTCAGCGCCCATCGCCGCAGAAAAAGGCACCAAGCAAGAACGCACCGGCGCACCATTCAAGTGAATCGTACAGGCGCCGCACAGCCCCTTACCGCAACCGTACTTTGTTCCGGTCATACTCAATAAATCGCGCAACACCCACAACAAGGGCATGTCTGCGTCAGCCTCTACTTGATGCTCAACTCCATTAATTTTCACACGACTCATAAGTATTTTCTCCATAGGAGTTAACTTCGTTGATAGAGAAATTTGCACAAAGTAACGAGCGATGCAGTACAAGATAAAAATTACTAAAAAAGCGAATTTTACACGGAGTAAATGCACATTTTTTAGTGATCTATAACCCACTAATGTCGAGCGCAGTATTCGTGCAAAGGCCTCTCATAAAATGATTTAAATTTTCTTGTGTATCTATATCTACAGCCGCACGCGCTAAAGGCATCGCTAAAACTTCATTGGCTTCAATTATTTTTTTGGCCCCAAGGTCGCCTTGTAAAGAAACTAACTGCGAAAAAAAACGCCGTGGGAAAATGACTGGCACCCCCAAACGCCCCGCGTAGCTTGCACAAACAATTTTTCCATCCGATTCATCGCCTTTCGAATTGTTATAACACTTAACAAGTTCACCTAAGTCCTCCTGAGTAATAGCAACTTGATCACAAAGCATCACCATAACCGCCGTAACATGATTAGGTAGCGACGCAACGCCACAGGATATTGAACTTCCAATTCCCTCTTGCCACTCTGAATGAATAATTACTTTGGCTGTTTGCACAACAGGTACTAATTGCTGGTACTCGCACCCCAGTACCACACTGGTATCACTCACGGAGTGCGCCAATTGCACGGCACGCTCTAGCATTGTTTGTCCATTGATTTTCGCCAACTGTTTGGGCCGCGCACCAAAACGACGGCTGGCTCCCGCGGCCAAAATCAATGTGTGTAAACTCACGTTGCAACTCTCAAATTCTGATCAGAATTTAACGCAAAACTCTCACTTACATTTGGAATTTGCAAACTTAATACTTGATGACATTCAGCCAGGGTAGCCAACGCAATTGACTCGGGTAAATCACCGCCAATATCTAAGCCCATTGGCCCAAAAACTGGCGCACTTAAATGATTGACCTTCGCTTTTGTAAACACTTTTTGTTTTCGATGCGCGGGCCCTAGCAATCCAATATAACGAGCACTAGAGACCTGAAGTGTTTTTATGGCAACCGCATCCATTTCTATGTTGTGAGTCATTACAATTGCGCAGTCGATGCGCTGTAAAATTTCTCGTAAGTCGACGGAATCAGCTGCAACGCGAAAAATTTGCGCATTGGGAAAATTATCGGCAAGTGCGTAACCCGCGCGAGCGTCAACAAGCGTTAACTTCCAACCCAATATATGGGCCATTTTGACAAGAGGAATAGCATCAAGCCCGCCACCAAAAATTAAAAGATGAACTTGTGCTTTAACAGAAATTACTAATAATTCTTCGCCGTGAGAGCTCACATGGATCTCCGTTTGTGACAGGTCGGCCCCCAAAGCCTTAACTTCCTTGCTATGCAAGAGCAAGTTGCTCGCCATGCCAATGGATTCGCCTACATGCACAGCGTAGCTTACGGGTTCGCGTTCTTGTAAAGATACATAGAGAAGATCAAGTTGGTGATAATGATTTGAGGAGGTAACAGGCTGCAACAAAATAGTAACTCTGCCACCGCACCCAAGAGCCATTGCCCAAGGCATATCTCCCTGTTCACTCGAGTCGTAAACCATCTGTAAGGGGCGGTCAAAAACTAATACTTTTTTGACTTCATTAAGCAAGTTTTTTTCTAAACAACCGCCACTAATTAACCCATGATATTGCCCAAACTCATTGACCAGTATCATCGCGCCAGTTTTACGGTAATTTGATCCTTTGACGTCAATAACGGTACCGAGCACCCAGCGACATTGATCTCTGGCTGGGTACCACTGAGATAACATATTCTGCAAATGCTGCGCCATTGGAACCTATTCACCTGGAAAAAGCTGTTAGGGGTTTGGAACTTAGCATAAACATTTTGCTAACACAGAACTAGCAGGATCTGGTCATAAGAGGCTTGCTTAGCAATTCTTTGCGAAGGCAAAAGCCTGCTAGTTATTGGGTCAAAAGATTTCTTCACGCAAGCAAAAAATCAATTGCAAAAAAAAGGGGCCAAGCCCCTTTTTTAAATCCACCACACTAAATTGCTATTTCCGCAAGATTACCCTTCTCTTCAAGCCAGATTTTTCGATCACCTGCACGTTTTTTTGCAAGCATCATATCCATGATTTGATCAGTGCCGTCATCTTCATCGATTGTTAATTGCACCAATCGGCGAGTGTCGCGGGCCATGGTGGTTTCGCGTAATTGTAAAGGATTCATCTCACCCAACCCTTTAAAGCGTTGCACATTGGGCTTGCCCTTTTTGTGTTCAGCTGCGAGGCGATTGAGAATGCCATTTTTCTCGCTTTCGTCGAGAGCGTAATAAACCTCTTTGCCTAAATCGATACGATAAAGTGGCGGCATTGCCACGTACACATAACCATTGCGCACAAGTACAGGAAAGTGTTTTATAAACAACGCGCAAAGCAAGGTGGCAATGTGCAATCCGTCAGAATCCGCATCCGCGAGAATACAAATTTTGTGGTAGCGCAATTCGGAAAGATCTTCACTGCCCGGGTCCATGCCAATCGCAACTGAAATATCGTGCACCTCTTGGCTCGCCAAAATTTCGGATGAATCCACTTCCCACGTATTCAGAATTTTGCCTCGTAAAGGCATGATGGCTTGGTATTCACGGTCGCGCGCTTGTTTTGCTGATCCGCCCGCCGAATCACCTTCCACTAAAAATAATTCACTCAATGCGGGCTCACCGCTTGAGCAGTCCGCCAATTTTCCCGGTAACGCTGGCCCTTGGGTAATTTTTTTACGTGCAACTTTTTTGCTGGAACGCACACGCTTTTGCGCATTGTTGATGCAGAAGTCAGCGAGTTTGTCACCTTCTTCTGTGTGTTGATTCAACCAAAGCGCAAATGCATCTTTCGCAATACCAGACACGAACGCCGCAGCTTCTCGAGAAGTTAAACGCTCTTTGGTTTGACCGGAAAATTGTGGATCGTGGTTTTTGTAACTCAACACAAAACAGCAATTCGCCCAAATATCTTCGGGCGCGAGTTTGATACCACGCGGAATAAGATTGCGGAATTCGCAGTAATCGCGAATAGCGTCCAATAAACCGGTACGCAAGCCGTTGGTATGAGTTCCGCCTTGCGCGGTGGGAATTAAGTTAACGTAGCTTTCTTGAATTAATTCACCGCCTTCTGGCAACCATTGCACTGCCCAACTAACTGCATCGTTAGTTGCACTGAAATCGCCAACAAAGGGAATTGCAGGTAGAGTTTCCCAACCTTGAGTTGCACCAGCTAAATAATCTTTTAAACCGTCTTCGTAATACCAAACATCTTTTTCACCGGTTTGTTCATCCAGAAATGAAACCGTTAAGCCCGGGCACAGCACTGCTTTTGCGCGCAACACATGGCGCAAACGACTCACCGAAAATTTGGGTGAATCGAAATAAATAGGGTTTGGCAGAAATTTTACACTGGTGCCTGTTTGACGCTTTGGGCAAGTATCGATGATTTCCAAATCCGTCGCTTTATCGCCATTTGCAAAGCCCATGCGATAAACATTTCCGTCACGCTTTACAGTCACTTCTAGTTTGTCGGAAAGCGCATTTACAACCGAAACACCTACACCGTGCAAACCACCTGAAAACTGGTAATTTTTATTCGAGAATTTTCCACCCGCGTGGAGCGTACATAAAATAACTTCAATACCAGGCTTGCCTTGCTCGGGGTGAATGTCCACCGGCATTCCGCGACCATCATCGGTTACGGTAATCGATTGATCTTTGTGCAAAATAACGTCGATCGTTTTTGCGTGGCCGGCTAGTGCTTCGTCCACTGAGTTATCAATAATTTCTTGCGCAAGATGGTTGGGGCGCGTTGTTTCGGTGTACATACCGGGGCGCTTTTTAACGGGGTCTAATCCCGTGAGTACTTCAATATCTTCTGCAGAATAATTTGCCATAGTCTTTTAATGTTCTTCTTTTAGGTTAAACAGATTTACTGTGTGGAAGCGCTTAAAAAAGCCAGCCCACTCTCAAGGTAACGCTCAAAGCCTTGAAATGCATGATCGCCACCCTCTTCAATGGTTTGTTTGCAGCCAGCGTATTTTTCTACCGCGTGGCGGTAATCCAAAGTCTCATCACCCGTTTGAACTAATAACCAATAATTGGCCTTGCGCGTGGGTTGAGCATCTACTCGGATAATCTCGTCGATGTGGTACGGCCGCAACAGATAAGTGTCATCCGTATGGTAGCCTTTTAACTCCATTCCCAAATACTTGGGCATAAACCCCTGCGGATGCACCGCAGGATTCACTAGCAGGGCTCGCAGATTATATTTTTCCGCAAGCCAAGTCGCCCAAAAGCCACCAAGGGAACTTCCCATGAGGTAAATAGGTTGCGGCAACAAGGATTCCACCAACTTCTCCAAACACTCTTGGGTTTCTTTTGGGTAAGGTGAAAGTTGGGGGCAATGATAGTCTATTTCGGGATGTTTGGCCGCAAGCCACGCTTGGGTTTGTTGCGCTTTGAAGGATAAGGGGGAACTGAGAAAACCGTGGATATACAGCAATGCAGCCATAGGGTATCAATAACCGGCAGACTTGTAGTCAATAACGTATTCTTTACCGGTGACGCGATCAACCCCAGTCTCAAGGCTGCCATCATCGAAGAGATCAAACCATCGGTACCCTGGCATAAGCGTGTCAACCGTAAAGTCATCACACAATGGTTTAAACTGCACACAGGTGGATGGCGTGGCAATCAAATGGACGCCGTTACGCGTGGTGTTAAAGTCTTGATGCACATGCCCCCATACGATCGCTTTGACGTTAGAAAAACGATCAATCACAGCGAAGAACGAATCTGAGTTGCGCAGAATGTACTGATCAATCCATTTGCTACCCACAGGAACAGGCTGGTGATGAAGCATAACCATGACATGCCTATGAGGATTTTCGCTCAGCATGCGTTCAAGATAGTCAAGCTCAGTCTGCTCAAAATTTCCATGTACCTTGAATGGCACAACCGAGTTCAAGAGCAATACTAGCCAACTACCAAGCTCCACTGCTCTCGCTTCTGGAACTTGGGGCAAATCAACCTTTTCCATGATGTCCGCAGAATCATGATTGCCGGGCAGCCATGCCAAGGGTTGAGAAAAGTACTGGCGAACAATAGATACGAAGCGCTTGTAGCAGGCATCATGGCCGGCACTGGCAATATCCCCCGTGCAAACCATGTGATCAAAATTGGATTCGTTTTCCGCGATTAAGGACAGAACATCGTGCAAGCTTTCGTCAGTGTTTAAACCAAGCAAAGCCTCGCTCGTCAGTGGGCCCAAATGGCAATCACTGATTTGGATGAATCGCTTGGAAGTCACACCGGGTTTAGCCACTTCAGCATCTATCTCACGGTTTGGTCCGTCCTTAATTCTGGTTATTAAGAACGAATACTTAAGAGAAATTTTATTTAATCAGCCGCAACGATATACGCTAACCGAGATTTATTCCACCCTCTATGCCGCTTAAATTATCTTTTCGCTTTGGATCTACTGAAAAAACCTGAGAAGTGTGAAGGAGTTTGGAGTTGCGAAGATATGTAACTAAAAGTGAAGCTGGCACCAAAAACAACACGAAATTTGGCTGCACAAGATGAAGCCACTTAAATAAGGGCGTTAGTTTCCGAAATATGTAAACCACACTCCAAAGATACTTTTAACCACTCACCTAAAAACTGATTAATTTGTAACTTTTCGTCACTGTGGTACATAGCTTGATTGGGGTACTCATAGCGAGGACGCAGGCGTTTGTGCCCTTCCCACGCTAAGACTTCGGCGAGCTTTGCATCATGATACATACGTACGGTCAAACGCGGCATATGTAGCCAATGGGATGAACTTGAAACAGGAACCTGACTCAATTGCAGTGTTGTGGTATAGGGTGAGCGCTCCAATATGCGCAGTTGGTTGAGCCATTGCTGGGTGCCGCGGTGAGTCATAAACCGATACTCGTCACCTTCTTGCTCCTCAACATGCTTATTGAAATGTTGCGTCAATAATTTGTGAAGGCGCGCATAATTTGCTTCACACTCTGCCATTTGCAAAGGCAAATCCACCTTATAACGTTCTCGATAAGTAACGTATTCGGGCTGAGGCTTGGCGACACGCAGTGTAAACATAATTTCATCTAAAGAAAAAAATTGATTTAGCCAACTAAAAAGACCGATGAACAAGAAATGGGGAATATCCAAATTTCTTACTCTGTACTGAAGTGTTAGCCAGAGTAGCAGTTAAGTCAATCAGAAAATGGATTTATTCTTAACCGGGAATTTTCCTTAGACGATCACGATTCATTTGCAACCACTGCAAACAAATAAGCGCAGCTGCGTTATTAAAACTGCCGTTTAATAACTCTGCAAAAACATCCTCTGCGGGAAAACAATGTAAGTTAATATCTTCGTTCTCATCGGGCAAACCGTGGACTCCACCCGCATTGGCTAAATCGCTCAATCCACAATATAAGAAAAGCTTTTCATCGCTACCACCGGGGCTCGATAAAAAATCACAGATAAATTCCAAGTGATAAGGTGTAACATTAGCCTCTTCTAATAGTTCGCGTCGCGCAACTGCTTCGGGCTCTTCGCCTTCTTCTACCATTCCGGCAACAACTTCATACAACCAAGGACTATTCGCTTCGTCCATTGCTCCAACGCGGAACTGTTCAATTAGCCCAATCAAATCATGTACAGGGTCATAAAGAACAACTGCAACTGCATTACCGCGCAAAAAAATCTCGCGGCTCATGTTTTTACTCCATCCACCTTTAAAAAGTTTATGGCGAAGACTAATTTTTTCAACGCGAAAAAAACGTTCGTACAGAGTTTCGCGCCCAAGAACTTCAACATCGTTGCAATTGAACTGTGGTTTTTTGATCATGATATTTCACTACGATTGCGCATGTGTAACAACTTACCCTCTCTTTTAAAGAGAGGGTGAGTTGTCATCTTTTTTAAACCTTATGGTAAATCTCTGAACCCTTTGCCAAGAACTCTTTGGATTTTTGTTGCATCTCTGCCTCAACATCAATCATTTTGATAACGTCTTTTTCGCCAATAACAGAAATATCAGTTCCATGTTTTGCAGCGTAGTCGCGCACTTCTTGGGTGATTTTCATGGAACAGAATTTTGGCCCGCACATAGAACAGAAGTGAGCAACCTTGGCAGATTCTTTTGGCAGAGTCTCATCGTGATATGAACGAGCCGTGTCAGGATCCAAACCTAAATTGAATTGATCTTCCCATCGGAATTCAAAGCGCGCTTTAGATAAAGCATTGTCGCGCAATTGCGCACCCGGGTGACCCTTCGCTAAATCTGCAGCATGCGCTGCAATCTTGTAGGTGATGATGCCTTCTTTAACATCATCTTTATTCGGTAAACCCAAATGCTCTTTTGGTGTTACATAACAAAGCATGGCGCAACCGTACCAACCGATCATGGCGGCGCCAATGCCAGAGGTAATATGGTCGTAGCCGGGAGCAATATCCGTAGTCAATGGGCCAAGAGTGTAGAAAGGTGCTTCGTCACACACTTCCAACTGCTTTTCCATATTTTCTTTAATCATATGCATGGGCACGTGGCCTGGGCCTTCAATCATGACTTGCACATCATGCTTCCACGCGATTTTGGTTAACTCGCCAAGCGTTTCTAACTCGCCAAATTGTGCCTCGTCGTTTGCATCCGCAATTGAACCGGGACGCAAACCGTCACCCAGTGAAAAACTCACATCATAGGCTTTCATGATTTCGCAAATTTCTTCGAAATGGGTGTACAGGAAGTTTTCTTTATGATGTGCAAGGCACCACTTGGCCATGATTGAACCACCGCGCGACACAATGCCCGTTACACGCTTGGCAGTAAGCGGAACATAGCGCAAGAGAACGCCGGCATGGATAGTGAAATAATCAACCCCCTGCTCTGCTTGTTCAATTAAGGTATCGCGGAAAATTTCCCACGTCAGATCTTCGGCAATGCCGTTAACTTTTTCGAGAGCCTGATAAATCGGGACGGTACCAATAGGCACGTGTGAATTGCGGATAATCCATTCACGGGTTTCATGAATATTTTTACCGGTGGACAAATCCATTACCGTATCTGCACCCCAGCGCGCACCCCACGTAAGTTTTTCCACTTCTTCTTCAATGGAAGAACCGAGCGCAGAATTCCCGATGTTGCCGTTAATTTTCACTAAGAAGTTGCGGCCAATAATCATGGGCTCAACTTCGGGGTGATTAATATTTGCAGGAATAATTGCGCGGCCACGAGCGACCTCACTACGTACAAACTCTGGGGTAATTTCATCTGGAATGCTTGCTCCAAAGCTCATGCCTTGATGCTGCTGATCAAGAATTCCCAGCTCGCGCGCTTGCGCAAGCGCCATATTTTCACGGATGGCGATGTATTCCATTTCTGGCGTAACGATACCCTTTTTCGCATAGTGCATTTGCGATACGTTCATGCCAGGTTTTGCGCGCCGCGGCTTGCGCGTGAGATTAAAGCGCAAAGCTGCAAGTTTGGGATCGCTCAAGCGTTCGTTAGTAAATTCGGAATGGCTTTCATCCAGAACTTCGGTGTCATTACGTTCTTCAATCCACGCAGTACGAACTTCGGGTAAACCTGTACGCAAATCAATTTTTACATTGGGGTCTGTGTAAGGACCAGAGGTATCATACACACGCACCGGTGGATTTTTCTCTCCGCCAAAATCGGTTGGAGTGTCGGCCAGCGTAACCTCGCGCATTGGAACACGAATATCGGGGCGAGAACCTTCGACGTACATCTTCTGAGAACCGGTAAAAGGCTGCACGGAAGCTTGGTCAACCTGTGCGCTTTCGCTCAGGATTTTTTCAACGCTGGTGTTCATGGTTAATCCTCGGGTTTTAAACGGGTATTCAGGAGTGCACGCAGCTCCTGATTTAATAAAATTTATAAAAATGATGAACTGGGCCAGAACCTTTTCCTATGGTCAATTCACCGGAATGCTTTAACGCCTCGTGTAAATATGTTTTTGCCTCAGCAACAGAATCGCGCAGGTTTAACCTCTTAGCCAATCCTGCCGCTATGGCAGACGCCAAGGTACAACCGGTGCCATGAGTGTTTCTCGTTGCTATACGTTTTGCACTGAATAACTCCACACCTGAGCTAGTGAGGAGTAAATCGGTGGCTTCAGCACCTTGGCCATGCCCACCTTTTATCAGCACAGATTGTGCCCCCATAGATAGCAGGCTGCGAGCTTGACGCTCCATATCAGCAACGGATATTGCCACGGGAGCAGACAATAAGGCCGCGGCTTCTAGCAAATTGGGAGTCAGAATGATGGCCAGCGGAATTAATTGGCTAATCAGCGTATTTATTGCGTCTTCAGCCAACAGCCTGTCGCCGCTGGTGGCGACCATCACAGGATCCAGCACTAAAGGGATATGATTTTCCACTAAGGAGCCTGCAACCGCACGAATAATATCAGCCGTCGCCAACATTCCGGTTTTAATGGCGCCAACCTGAATATCACTCAATACCGATTTGATCTGGGCCTGCACAAACTCAGGTGGAACGGGAAAAACTCCCTGCACGCCTTGCGTATTTTGCGCCGTGAGCGAGCTAACTACGCTACAACCGTACACTCCCAAGGCCGCAAAGGTTTTGAGATCCGCCTGAATACCCGCACCGCCTCCGCTGTCGCTACCGGCGATAGTCATTGCAATGGGTGTGGGCAGGTTCGAATTCATGAAGTTTCCGCATTGTGGGATCTATAGGCGCGGACAAGAGAGTGGCGGTAAACCGCTAGCAGATCTCTCGTTCCCTACGCCGGTACTAACCGGATCAGGTCTGCGGGTATATCTCAGCTTTAATGTTGACCAAAGCACCCCGACAAGAAGCCTCGCAGTCTATTGAACTGGGCGGGGGGTGTAAAGCAATAGCAGCGTCTTATAGCCTAGTCATCCAGACGTACCTGCATTTATGCTAAAACTACATCGCCTCCAAATTGCCACCTATTGAATTTATTCTAGTAAGCCGCTGCTTACATTTGTAACTACACCCTCTTGAGACAAGTGTTTACCCTTTTTAACTTGTTGATTTTAGCTCCAAAGCTCGACCGCTTACTGTCAACCCGTTAAACTCGGCCAATCTCATTTAGGGTGAATCCAAACACTGTTGAGCCGCGTCTAAGCTAGGGCTTACATACAATTTGCAGCCAGGGCTGTACATTTTTTTACCTTATTTTTACCTATGTTAATTCGGAATCTTTTACCCTCAGGATTTTTTATGAAAGAGTCGTTCTCTATGAAAAAGTCAAAGCTTTGCCTGGCTATTGGTTTACTTGCGTTAGCACCCTTCGGAGCCAGTGCGAACACCCTGTTGGATATTTATGAGCTCGCACTCAAAAACGATGCACAAATAAAAGCCAACAAAGCTAGCTATGAAGCGGGCAAAGAGTATGCGGCAATCGCCCGCGCCGGGCTGCTCCCTCAGGTGAACGCTCGTTACAACTACAGCGATTCAAAAGGCGACTATACCGAAACTCCCGTAAGCACCCGCATTGGCGAAACTAACAGTAAAACCAAAGACTGGGGAATTACTCTAGATCAACCCTTGTTTAACATGTCTGCGTGGTACGACTACAAGAAAGGTCAAAAATTAAGCAATCAAGCCGAAGCTATCTACGGTGCAGATCAGCAAAGTTTGATCGTTCGCGTTGCAAGCGCTTATTTCAATGTGTTGCGCTCAGTGGATAAGCTGGAAACAACTATTGCAGAGCAAAATGCGTTTGCACATCAGTTAGACCAAGTTAAGCAACGCTTTGATGTCGGCTTGGTTGCCATTACCGATGTTCACGAAGCCCAAGCTGCTTACGACAGCGCTTTAGCTGCAACATTGGAAGCACGTGGCAGCCTGAGCATTAGCTATGAAGCGCTGGAGGTACTCACAGGAAAGCCTGAAGATCAAATTGCACCTCTATCAGAAAAATTCCCGGTGGTAACCCCCACTCCAGCTGATCGTGCCGAGTGGGTAAACTTTGCACTAAAAAACAACTACAACTTGAAGGCAGCGAAATTTAATGCAGAAGCGGCCGAAAACAATGCTGACTCTGCACGTGCAGACTTTTTACCAACAGTCACGGCAAGCCTCGGAAAAACCAAAAGAAATGTTGACGGCGATTTTGAAAAATTCCCGTTTGCAAATGAGAACGAAGGTTCGTCTGTAAGTGTGGGCGTGAACATCCCGATTTTCAGTGGCTTGCGCACATCAAGCCTTGCGCGCCAAGCAGTATCTTTAGGATTACAAGCGCAAGAGCAGTACAACAGCACACAACGCAACACCATTCAGAACACACGTTCGCTGCACTTGTCAGTTGAGACTGACGTAGCGCGTGTGACTGCACGCAAACAGGCGACCATCTCAAACCAAAGTGCATTGGAGGCCACGCAAGCAGGTTACGAGGTAGGCACACGCAACTTGGTTGAAGTTTTGCAAGCACAAAGCAAGCTGTACCAAGCTCGCCGAGACTACTCTAATGCGCTTTACGATTACGTAATTAATACAATTAAACTTCGCGAAGTTGCGGGCATGCTGACCCCAGCGGACGTTCAAGAAGTGGATAAGTGGCTGCAAGAAGGTGCCCCAGTAGTACGCTCCAAATACGAGAAGTAATCCTTCAAAAAAAAACCGCGCACTAGCGCGGTTTTTTCCTTCATCAATTTATAAATATTTTTCTATCACCCTTAGCGTTTTGTCCAACGCCCCGCGGTTCTCATTGGCGACTTGTAGTGCTGCATTTCCATAAGCTTGCCTCTGGCCATTATCTTTCACTAACTCCTCTATAGCTTCGGCCAACTCGTCCGAACTAGAGACTAAGTTCAACGCGTTTGCCGCTGATAATAAATTTGCCACCTCTGCAAAATTAAAAACATGCGGGCCACTCAACAATGGCAATGCCCAAGCAGCCGGCTCAATAAAATTGTGCCCACCATTAGGAACCAAACTGCCGCCTACAAACGCTATATCGCTTGCGCCAAACATTAGCAACAATTCGCCCATGGTGTCACCAAGAATGATATCGGTGTGGGGCGACACAACTTTTTCGCTGCGGCGAGACACCATATATCCACGACTAGCGCACAAGCTGGCCACATTATTAAATCGCTCCGGATGACGAGGCACTAACACCAACCGCACATTATTACCCATGAGATTTTTTTTCAGCTGAGCAAATGCATCCAAAATAATTTCATCTTCCCCAAGATGAGTACTCGCAGCAATCCATATCAAATATTTTGCATTCTCAGACCACACTTGTTTTAAGTCTGCAGCCTTGCAACGCAAATCATCGTCAAGCGTTAAATCAAATTTAATATTACCCGTAACTTCTGTATTCTCGCTAGGCAATCCAATTCGATAGAAACGTGCTGCATCAGCCTTATTTTGAACCAAGCCTTTAGTCAAAGAATGCAACATAGGAACTGTTAGACCGGAGAACTTTTCATAGCCACGTGCGGATTTTTCTGACATGCGTCCGTTGATAAGAAGTGTGGGAATCTTGCGTTTGGCACAGTACGCGATGGTATTTGGCCAAAGCTCTGTTTCCATAATAAGTAACAACGACGGTTTAATGCGGCGAATAAAACGCGCAAGCACATCTGGCAAATCGTAAGGGGCGTACACATGATAAACACTATCGCCCAAGCTGGCTTTAACACGCTCCGAACCTGTAGGAGTTGTTGTTGTGATAACGAGCTGCACGTTATCTTTTGCCTGTAACTTGCGAATAAGAGGCAATGCAGCAATAAACTCCCCAACGGACACTGTATGAAACCAAACGACTTTCTTCTGGGTTTTTAATGGATTGATAAATGCAAAGCGTTCATTCCATCGTTTAGCATAAGCGGGAGCCGCCACTGCGCGCCAAAATAAGCGCAACAAAATCACTGGGAGCGCGCAATAAAAAATCAGGGTGTAAATAAAACGCATCGCTATACCTTATTGACCAGTCACTGCTATGACTTACCAACTCATTTTTTGTTTGATAAACGCAGTCAATTTAGCGGCATTGACTTGGTGCTGCTTCACGCGAGGATGAGCTTCATAGCCGGTGAACTCAAAAAACAGCGTATCCATCTTTTTATTTTCACGTGGATTTTCTTTTTTCAGACGTTCAACCGCTGACGTGACATAGCCAGTCCATTTAGATCCTGCTTTGGTTGCATCCATACTTCCCAGTGCGCAAATGATATATGCATTAGGATATTTTTCACGAATCGTTTTTACAAAATCCATATAAGCTTGAATGCGTTGCTCATCATTGGGATTAGGATTTAAACGATGTTCGCGGTCAGTTAACCAAGCATCGTTCTGAAATAAATTGATAACGACTACATCAGGTGTCCATGTGGAAAAATCCCACTTTGTATCATTGTTCCCCACAGCGCTTAGCTGATCGTAGAATTGGGGCATGATAAACGGAAACCAGCTGATCATAATCCCAATGCCGCTTTGCGATATGATATGTGCCTCAGCGCTTAGATTGCGCGCCGTAATTGAGGCAAAAGACATAAAATTGTTCTTATCTTTTAGTAAATGGTCCGGCCCATTATCGGCCGATTCATTCCCCATACCACTTGTAATGGAATCACCAAAAAATTCAATTTTGCGTTTTAAGCGTGGCGGCGGCGCAAGTAAATTGGCATTATCCGCCAGCTCAATTCCTTTAATAGTGGTAGCGCCCTCTTCACCTTCTGTACGCTTGGCAAAAAGAAAACTGTGTTTTCCGCTGGAAAGCTTATCCGCAACCAGATAGGTTTTTTCACCTTTCTCCACTTGAATAATAATTGGATTTTGCAAATCACCATCAATAAATACATTGAAAAAGTTTTTACCCAATTGGTCATCAAGAGTGAAGGCTAAATATGCGCCTGTAAAATTTCCGGCAATCATAGTTCCTGGCCAAGAGATTTGCGGCTCCTTGGAATTAAGGAAATCAATACGACCTGTGTACTGTAAATATTTATCCCCACCCGATATTTTTGTAACCGCATAAGCAGGCACTACTAGAACACTTGTGCATACAGCGAAGATGCAATATTTTATCAGTTTAAAAATGTACATGGTGATCCTAGGAAATAATTATTTGATTTATAAAAATCTATTCTAACCGAATATTGTCCACATAAATAACGCGGGCTCGCTGCAATTGCCGAGTATAGAGAATAACTCTGGAAATTTGAGTCAAATCCATAGATCGAGCCGAAGGTCCATGTTGAATTTCGCTTAAAGGGAATTCAATATGATTCCATCCAACTACGAGATCTACTCGCTGATTAAAGCGATCCGAATCCACCCAACCATTTATATCGTGTAGTGCATCATTCACACGCAGCGCAATGGTCTCTAATTGCGGATCGGGATTATAGATATCGATACATAATTTTTCATACGAACTCCAATCCCGAGCCAATCGCATTAAAGAAACACCACTATACAAGCCTGTACCTAGCCAAACCTTCGCAGAGAATTGGCCTTGGGTATGGTACTCATCGGATCGCTCAACACCTTTTAACCCATAAAATGATACGAAAGATTCAAACCCTTCTAACAGTGGAAGCTGCTTTGATGAAACGATTCTTGCCGATAACTCAAAGAAAATTGAAACCAACAACGGGATACAAATGGTAAAGGACAGAATACGAGCTCCCCACACCCATTTATGTGCACGTTGAAACCAAAATAAACCTATACAGGTGCCAGCCAAATCATTGAGCAGGTCTTGCCAATTACCGTCTCGACCAATCTGCGCCTGAATAATCTCAACAAGACCTCCCCCCAAAAAGACGCAGGCTAGTATCACTAAACAAATACGCCAACGACTCACGTCGAATTTTTTACTTAATGCAAATGCTAGAACCATGAAGAAAAAGATATGGCCCGAATCCCATAGCGCGCAAAATAGTTTAGTTGAACCCGGCGTTGGGCCACCCAGAAAAAAAAACGGAAGCGCAGCCAACAAAGCTATTATTGCTAGCAGGTTACTTAGCCCTATGCGCCTGAGTGGAGAAGGAAGAGCGGTATACATATTAATAACGTGAATCACCCATGCCATTAAATTGTTTGGCAAGATTAGTTGCATAGTTATCCGTCATGCCGCTGATAAAATCAATAACCGCCATAAGTGCCAGATATTTGTAATTTTTGTCGCGCTTGCTCACATTAGGATGAAAGTTATTATCGCCAATTAACGCCATTACTCTATTGTCTTTGTAAGTCATTTGGCGTGGATCGCCAAGCGATGCGTACACTGCACCACAAATCGTACTTAGCAGAGTACCTATGACTGCATACGCACCTATCTCTAACTCGACACGACGCGCGTGGTTAAAGATTTTTCGCTTGGCCAAATCTTTCGCAGCCTGCACAGCTGTCATGACTTTGGGATCGCACAGAGAAATCAAATCACCATCCACACTGCCCTGTAAAAATACATCTTGGTGCTTGATGAATGCATCGGTTCCAGCATTAATAAATGCATCTATCACTTTTCCGCGTACCAATGCCGGCTTGCGCCCATCGTTTACTTTTTTAAGCGTGCGCTCCAAATCAGCAAGTTGTGGAGAATCTTCAATAACTGGGCGTAGTAGCTCGTAAATTTCACTCCAATTAAGAATGCCCATTTCGAGCCCATCTTCGAGATCAATAATGCCATAACAAAAATCGTCCGCTGCTTCCATTAAGTACACGAGCGGGTGACGGCAGTACCAGTTTTTACCCTTTTCGATTAAACCGGTTTTTTCGGCAATTTCATGAAAGTAACCCAGCTCACTTTGGAACACGCCATACTTATTATTTTTAGGACGATGATTTAACACAGTGGCAGTAGAACACCAGGGGTATTTCATCGAAGATGCGAGAGTCGCATAGGTCAATCGCATGCCTTCGTGATATTGGTGATATTCAGAAGTAGTCAGTACGCGCAGGCCTTGGGCGTTACCTTCAAAAAGCCGAATATCATCTCGCTCTTCCGGCGATAGTTCCTCCAAAAATTCGGCGCCTTCTTTTTGAAACCAACTGCGAATGGCATCTTCACCTGTATGCCCAAAGGGTGGATTGCCTATATCATGCGCAAGGCAGGTGGCCTGCACTATATCGCCGATATCGGTGGGCCATATGTATTCAGGCAAATCGCCAGCATCCTTTAACGCCTGCCCAACACGAATACCCAAAGTGCGACCTACACAGGCAACTTCTAAACTGTGGGTCATACGGTTGTGAATATGGTCATTGGTGGCAAGAGGGTGCACTTGGGTTTTGCGCGCAAGGCGACGAAAGGCGCCAGAAAATATAATTTTGTCGTGATCGGAATGAAACGGCGAACGCCCTTCCTCATGCTTTGCAACACGCCTCCCTAAGCGCTCTGCGCAGAGAAGTTGACTCCAGTTCATTGCCATCTTAATACCCAACTTAATGGAAGGCTTTGCCATTGATTAACTTTCACTTTTACGCCTCCAAAATTTACGTCGATCTTTTTTACATAGAGCATCAAAAACACCAAGGCGTGAAACGAAAAAAATATTTAACTCATTGTTTTAATTAAATTTTAGTATTTAGGCCCATATTTTGCTGATGAGTCCTCAGGAAAGAAAGAATCTTTTCGTTATATGGCTCTATTCACTCAGACTTTCTAAGGACATTATCATGAAACTAAAGACTTTGGCCGGTTTATTTACCCTGGCGTTTTCTGCATCTAGCTTCGCAACTACCTTAACCGACACTGCTCCTAGCGGTCTCGATGTTACTACTAAAGGCGCCAGCACCGTAGGCGGTATCGTTGTAGATTTGGTTGGCACAAACGGCGCTCACGTTGTTAGCCAGCTTTCTGCAAGCAGCCTGTATGTAGGTTTTGCAAACGCCAACCCTCTTACTATTGGTATCCAAAGCGGTTTCACTGCAAGCGTAACCAACGCGCTAGGTGGCGGCATTCAACAAGCATCTTTCCGTTTTTCTCTTTATGACGGCGACAGTGCTTCAGGCAACTTCGATTACAACGATAACTCATTGCTTATCAATGGCTTGAATTTCGGCAGCTGGAGCAACGTTAGCACCCAAAACACCACCAGCACTGGATCAGCTGGAGCTTACGGTTTAAGCACCGGTTTCCGCGATAACATCCTCGACACTGGTTGGTTCACAAGCACAAACAGCGGTTTACTCAGCTCTCTTTACACAACCTTGTTAAGCACTCAAGCTTTGAAATTCCAAGTTAATGACGTAGATCCATACGACAACTACTACGACTTTACTCAAGGTTTGGACAAGAGTGTAATCGATGTTGGCCAAGGCCCTGTAGTAACACCACCAACCACCAAAGTTCCAGAGCCAAGCAGCTTGTTGTTGCTCGCTTTGGGTATGATTGGTTTAGGTCTTGCTCGTCGCAACAAATAACTAGCACTACGCTTAGTTGAAATTGAAAAAACCGGCACATGTTGTGCCGGTTTTTTTATGGGCGAGATAAACGCTGAATTAAGTGCGCACCAGTTTGGCTCTTTATAAATTTTTAATCGCACAACATAAGCGCACCACACAAAAGAAAAACTTGTATTTTTAAAAAAACAAGTTTTTTATAAGTCATTTAACTTATTGTTTTTACTTACATTTACTCGTTCTAGCACAACTTTTTTCGGCGCCGGATTTCTCTTGGCATAGTTACTGCAAAATCTAAAAAAAGCAATCTTGTATTCAAGATGGTATTTAAGATTTAGGTGCAGGAACAATAATGACAAGTACATTTGGCTGGACAATTTCTGAATGGCTCGATGCCTATCGCTCACAAGCGGTAAGCGTACGCGAAGCTCTTCATTCGCTCCGCAATCAGCTCAGTTCCGACAATTCCGCGTGGATTTATATTCTTTCCGCAAGTGAGCTTGATGCGCAAATTGATGCGCTGGGTTCAAGCGAACTTCCACTTTACGGCGTTCCATTTGCCGTTAAAGACAACATTGATGTAGCAGGCATTCCCACTACCGCAGCCTGCCCTGCATTTACCTATATTCCGAGCAAAGATGCCACCACTATCGCCCGCCTCAAAGCGGCTGGCGCAATCGTTATTGGCAAAACCAACCTCGATCAATTTGCTACTGGTCTTGTGGGCACGCGGTCACCTTACGGTGCCGTGCCCAATTCTTTTAAGGCCAATTATGTTTCTGGCGGCTCAAGCTCTGGCTCTGGTGTTGCCGTTGCGCGTGGATTAGTGCCTTTTAGTTTGGGAACGGATACCGCGGGATCAGGACGCATTCCGGCAGGCTTCAACAATATAGTTGGTCTCAAACCAACTAAAGGCCGCTTCAGCACCACCGGGGTTGTGCCCGCGTGCCGCAGCCTCGATTGCGTGTCGATCTTCTCGCTGAGCGTTAGCGATGCAGAAACGGTTGCTAATGTGCTTGAAGCCTTTGACAGCACAGACGCCTACTCGCGCCCCGCGCCTGTGTCTTCCGGTTACTTTTCGCCAAAGCCGCGCTTTGCAATTCCAGCGTCACCCGAATGGTTTGGCGATACTCAAGCCCAAGCCGCATGGGTGAAATCACTCGAACAATTAAGCCTCTTAGGTGTTGAGCTGATAGCGATTGATTTCACACCTATGTTTACGCTTGCCCAACTTTTATACGGTGGTGCGTGGGTGGCAGAACGTCATGCAGCCATCGCAGAATTTATGCGCGAACACATGGATGATATGAATCCTGTTGTTCGCGGCATTATCGAGAAAGCCGAAAACTTTTCAGCAACCGACGCCTACCGCAGTGAATATAGTCGTGCAGATTTAGCGCGCGAAATTCAAACATTAATGAGCGACTTCGATGCGCTTTTAGTGCCAACCTCGCCTCGCCATCCAACTATTGCTGACGTGGAGGCATCACCGGTTGAAGTGAATAGCCAACTGGGCACTTACACGAATTTTGTGAACCTTGCAGATTGCTCTGCGCTGGCACTTCCCGCTGTGATGCGCAATGACGGATTACCTTTCGGCATCACGTTGATCGCGCCTGCATGGCAAGACCCAGCACTCGTTGCGTTTGGAAAACAATGGCAAAACTTCATTAAATTGCCAATGGGCAACACACAAAAATCCGCACCGACATTTAGTCCATCAACGCAAGCGCCCGCAGGTTATGTGCGCTTAGCGGTAGTAGGCGCACACCTTACCGGTATGCCGTTGAATGTTCAGTTGCAAGAACGCAAAGCCATTTTTGTTGAAAGCACTTTCACCGCGAACACTTACCGTCTGTTCGCGCTGCCCAATACCACGCCACCAAAGCCCGGATTAATTCGCAATAAAACAGGTGAAACCGGCGCAGAAATTATTGTGGAACTTTGGGATGTACCTGTGCAGCACTTCGGCAGTTTCGTTGCACTCATTCCAGCTCCACTGGGAATAGGCACTCTCACGTTAAAAGATGGCCGCGAAGTAAAAGGTTTTATTTGTGAAGGTGCCGCGATGGAAGGTGCCACAGATATTACTCACTTGGGCGGATGGCGCACTTACATCAAGTCGCTTCAGAAATAAGAATCCCTAAAAAGAAAAATACGACAACCCATACAGCGTCGGAGAAGAAAATGTTTCATACCGTACTCATTGCAAACCGTGGCGAAATTGCTGTTCGCATCGCCAAGACACTCAAAAAAATGGGTGTTAAATCTGTTGCGGTTTACTCCGATGCAGACCGCAATTCTGCCCATGTAACCGCGTGCGACACCGCTATTTGTTTAGGTGGCAATACTGCCGCTGAAAGTTATTTACAAGTTGACCGCATTCTTGCAGCAGCGCGCGAAAGCGGCGCTCAGGCAATCATTCCCGGTTACGGTTTTCTATCAGAAAACGCAAAATTTGCAGAGCAATGTGAAGCCGAAGGTATTGCCTTTTGTGGCCCAACGCCAGACCAAATGCGTCAATTTGGTTTAAAGCATACTTCGCGTGAAATTGCAGAAAAAGCAGGCGTGCCATTAACACCCGGCACAGGCTTGCTCAATTCGTTGGAAGAGGCGATTACGTCTGCCACAAAACTTGGCTACCCCGTCATGTTAAAAAGTACGGCGGGCGGCGGCGGCATTGGGCTTACACGCTGTAATAGCGAAGAAGAACTCGTTAACGCTTACGAAAGTGTTAAACGTCTTGGCCAAAACTTTTTTAGCGATAGCGGTGTATTCCTTGAGCGCTTTGTGGATAACGCGCGCCACGTAGAAGTACAAATTTTTGGTGATGGTTTAGGTAATGTATTGGCGCTAGGCGAACGCGATTGCTCTTTGCAACGCCGCAACCAAAAAGTCGTTGAAGAAACACCCGCACCTAATTTGCCCGCCGCAACGCGCGATAAATTATTAGCCGCATCGCAAAGCTTGGGCGAAGCCGTTAGCTATCGTTCCGCCGGTACCGTTGAATATATTTATGACGCCGCACGCGATGCGTTTTATTTCCTTGAAGTAAATACCCGTTTGCAAGTGGAACACCCCATTACCGAAGCCTGCACAGGTGTGGACTTGGTAGAGTGGATGATCTTAACCGCTGCGGGCATGCCACCTTCTTTTGATATCGACATCACACCCAAAGGCGCAGCTATTGAAGTTCGCTTGTACGCCGAAGATCCCGTGCGAGATTTCCAACCGTCACCCGGCGTATTAACCGACGTTTTATTTTCAGACTCTGCACGCAACGACACCTGGGTTTCAACGGGTACAGAAGTATCGCCCTATTACGACCCCATGATCGCAAAAATTATTGTGCATGGCAGTGATCGTGCAGACGCCATCCAAAAAATGCAAAGCGCGTTAAACGAAACGCGCATGGCCGGTATTGCAACTAACCTTGATTATTTGCGCCAAATTATTGCGTCCGATTTTTTTGGCAGTGGTGATGTAGCCACCAACAAGCTCGCAAGTTTTGAATACAAAGCGCCTGTGGTAGAAGTAATTCAACCCGGCACCTACACCAGCATTCAAGATTACCCTGGCCGCGTAGGTTTATGGAGCGTGGGGGTTCCGCCCTCAGGCCCTATGGATGACTACGCATTCCGTTTGGCGAATCGCATTGTCGGTAATGATGAAAGCGCAGCGGCGTTGGAAATTACCTTGGTTGGACCAAAACTGCGTTTTCACAGCGATGCGGTAATTGCGATTACAGGCGCGAAATCTCCTGCAAAATTAGATGGCGAATTAATTCCATTCTGGGCACCGGTTCCCGTAAAAGCCGGACAAATTCTTGACGTTGGCAAAGCAGAATCAGGTTGCAGAAGTTACCTCGCGGTGCGCAACGGTTTTGATGTTCCCGTTTATTTAGGCAGCCGTTCAACATTCGCGTTAGGCCAATTTGGCGGCCACGCAGGTCGCACCTTGCGCGCAACCGATATGCTCACCGTTAGCAATCCTGCAATTCCCGCATGCACAACACCAGCGCCAACATTTTCACCAATGGCCGCGCCTGCTGCGCTTATCCCCGCTTACCCCACCAACGGTGAATGGGAAATTGGTGTGCTCTATGGCCCACACGGCGCACCAGATTTTTTCACACAAGATGCCATCGACATGTTCTTCTCCACCGCGTGGGAAGTGCATTACAACTCCAACCGTTTAGGCATTCGTTTGAACGGCCCAAAACCAACGTGGACGCGCAGTGACGGTGGCGAAGCTGGTTTGCATCCGTCAAATATCCACGACACTGAATACGCAATTGGCTCAATCAATTTTACCGGCGATATGCCCGTTATTCTCACGAAAGATGGCCCAAGCCTCGGCGGATTCGTTTGCCCCGTCACCATCGTAAAAGCAGAATTGTGGAAAGTTGGCCAAATAAAACCGGGCGATAAAATTCGCTTTAAACGTTTAAGTTTTGATGCAGCGCTCGCGCTTGAATTAGCAGCAGACAATTCTATTGAAACATTGACCGCACCTGCTGAACTGGTCTTGCCTGCAGTGGTTAAACCCGTAAACACAATTTCCGAATGTATTGTTGCAGCCCTGCCAGCATCCGGTAATCGCCCACTCGTCAGCTACCGCCAAGCAGGCGACAAATATATTTTGCTCGAATACGGCGACAATATTTTAGAGCTGAGCTTGCGCTTGCGTGTGTACGCGTTAATGGAAGTATTAAAAGCGAGTCCTATTAAAGGCGTGATCGAATTATCACCCGGTGTTCGTTCGCTGCAAATTAATTACGACAGCCGCGTGATTCATCAACAAGATTTGATTGCAAAGTTGCTCGTCATCGAAGAAACCTTAACCGATGCACGCGATGTAAAAGTGCCTAGCCGCATTGTTTACATGCCCATGGCGTTTGAAGATTCCGCAACACTGGATGCCGTGTCGCGCTATCGCCAATCGGTGCGCGACAAAGCACCTTGGTTACCCAGCAACACAGAATTTATGCGCCGTATTAATGGTCTGGATTCTGTTGAACAAGTTAAACAAATTATTTTTGACACCAGCTATATGGTTCTCGGTTTGGGCGATGTTTATCTCGGCGCACCTTGTGCCGTTCCCGTTGACCCACGCCACCGCTTATTAACATCTAAATATAACCCCGCGCGCACTTACACCGCCGAAGGCACTGTAGGTATCGGCGGCGTGTACATGTGTATTTACGGAATGGATTCACCCGGTGGCTACCAGTTAGTAGGCCGCACATTGCCCATCTGGAATAAATTTTTAAAGAATTCAGATTTCGGCAACGGCGAACCTTGGTTACTTAAATTCTTTGACCGCGTGCGCTATTACGAAGTAAGCGAAGCCGAACTAACTGCACAACGCGAAGCCTTCCGCGAAGGAAAATTAAACCTGCGTATTGAAGAAAGTTTCTTCAGCCTTGCTGAACACGAAAAGTTCTTACAAGAAAACGCAGCCAGCATTGCTGACTTCAAAACCAAGCAACATGCAGCTTTCACGCAAGAAGTTGCTTTGTGGCAAGCCGACGAAGAAGCACAGGTGGATGCAGCCCTACAAGTTAAAACAAGCAGCGGCCCTATTGATGTAGACGGCCATGCAGTAACTGCCGATATAAGTGGAAACATTTGGAAACTTTTAGTAGAGCCCGGACAAATGGTTGAAGTAGATCAACCCCTACTCATTGTTGAGGCCATGAAAATGGAATTTTCGGTATACGCCGACCGCGCCGCAAAAGTGAGTTCCATTCACTGCGCACCGGGCAAGCAAGTGAGCGCAGGCGATTTACTGGTAGTACTGGAAGAAAGTTAAGGTTCATTAAAGTTTAAAAAAATTATAAGCAGACATCGAAGAAGACGAGCAAACAACTTACATACATAGGCGACCCCGGTCGCCACAGACTCGGAAGATGTTATGAAACTGATTAAAAACGAAAAAAAGAAAAAGCCTGACGAACCGCGTCTTAATTTAACGGAGCGAATTTATCAGCAAATAAAACAGGATATTTTTACCTTTCGCCTTCTCCCCGGTGACAGGTTTAGCGAAAACGAAATAGCCGAACGTGTTGAGGCAAGCCGTACACCCGTGCGCGAAGCCTTAACTCGTTTACAACGCGAAGGGTTTGTTGATGTTTCTTTTCGCAGCGGTTGGCAGGTAAAACCTTTTGACTTTAATCAGTTTGAACAACTCTACGATGTGAGAATTGTGCTTGAACTCGCAGCTGTAAAAAAGCTATGCGAAATGGAGCCAGGCCCCAACCTAGAGGACTTAAAACGTATTTGGCTCGTGCAGCCGCAAGACCGATTGGAAGACGGCCCAACAGTATGTGCATTGGACGAGCGTTTTCATGAGCAGTTGATCGAAGCTACAGGTAATAACGAAATGGCGCGCATTCATCATGACATTACCGAGCGTTTGCGAATTGTTCGAAGAATTGATTTCACGCAAAAGCCTCGTATTGAGGCCACTTACGAAGAGCACGCAAAAATTCTGCGAACCATTATCGAAAGAAGAACGGAAGATGTTCGCAGCTTTTTAAAAACGCACATAGAAGCCAGTAAATCAGAAGTAAGAAAAATCACCTTGCATATGCTTTATGAAGCAAAAAATATGCAAGCCAACGACGAGAATTTGTTTTAAACAAATAGCAACAAACGACCAAATGGTCGCACAGGGAAGAAAGAGTTGTTGCTTACAACTAGAAGGCGATTAGTCGCTAGCCGTACCGGAAGCAAACGAGTGAAATATTAACTCAAAAAAGATGTTGTAAAACCTAACCTACTGAGCAATAAAATCGGAGATAGACCCATGAAGCTGAAATCAATAGCAAAACATGTCGGGGCACTCGGTATCGCCGCCGGCTTAAGCATCGCATCATTCAGTGCATACGCAGCAGACACCATTAAAGTCGGTGTATTGCATTCGCTGTCAGGCACTATGGCAATTTCAGAAACCACGCTGAAAGACACAGTCTTGATGTTAATTGAAGAGCAAAACAAAAAAGGTGGTTTGCTCGGCAAGAAACTGGAGCCTGTAGTTGTTGACCCAGCGTCAAACTGGCCATTGTTCGCAGAAAAAACTCGTGAGCTGTTAGAGAAAGATAAAGTAGCCGCCATTTTCGGTTGCTGGACTTCTGTATCACGTAAATCTGTTCTGCCTGTTGTAGAAGAACTGAACGGCATTCTGTTCTACCCAGTGCAATACGAAGGTGAAGAATCTTCTAAAAACGTGTTTTACACCGGTGCTGCACCAAACCAACAAGCAATCCCAGCTGTTGATTACTTGATGA
>CAZOPE010000002.1:0-160530 GCA_964581625.1 uncultured Cellvibrionaceae bacterium | reverse complement strand
CTCTACCAACTGAGCTAACCGCCCGATCAGGTGACGCGCATTCTAATGATCTGGAAGATTTGGTCAACCACTTTTTTAAATAATCTTTTATTTTTAGTGAAAATTGGTTTTTTTGGTTAAATAACAAACGCTTGCGTTATTTTTCAAGCGTGCCCGCAATTCTTCGCTAGTCCACTTTACTCTTGGTATACTTCGCCGATTAAATATTTGGGGTGTGCCATGAGCTTGTCTGTTAAAAGATTTCTGCTGCTATCCACGTTGCTGTTCGCAAGTATCAAGGCATTTGCGGCGATTGAAACACATGAATTCAAAAATGATGTGGATCGCCAGCGCTACCAAAGCTTTATTGAGGAAATGCGTTGCCCCAAATGTCAAAATCAAAACCTTGCTGGTAGTGATTCCCCCATATCCTCCGATTTGCGCCGCAAAATTTATGAAATGATTGATGCCGGTAAATCCGACAAAGAGATTGTTGATTTTATGGTTGAACGTTACGGCGATTTTATTTTGTATCGCCCACGCGTAACACCTGCTACCTATGCTTTATGGGGCGCTCCTTTGGGGTTGGTGATTGTGGGTGGCGTGGTGCTCATTCTTATCTTGCGTCGTCGCAGACAACTCGCTGCTACTAAAATGAGCTCAGCTCTGAGTACAGACGAACAGAATCGTTTGGCAAACTTATTAAGATCAACCGAAGATAACCAGAGCAATAAGGAGCCACGTGTATGATAGGTTTGTGGTTTTCTCTCGTTGTCTTAATTCTTTTATCAGCAGTCTTTTTTGCTTGGCCGTTTTGGCGCTATAGATCTGCACTTAACAGCACGGCTTTAAGCGAAGCTGAAACGCATTCACGGCTTGCCGAAAACGTTCGAATTTTTCGTGAACATTTGGCCGAGCTTGAAAACAGCCTTTCATCACAAAGTATTACTCAGGAAGAGTTTTCCCAGCTCAAAGTTGAGCTTGAACGCAACTTGCTCGATGACGAAGCTAGCCTGCGTGCAAGTCGTTCCGTATCAGCGCGTACTTTTGGATTTAAGGTTGCCATAGGCTTTTGTACGCTCGTGCTTGTCTGTGGCGTTTTCTTTTATCAAAAACGCGGCAATATGGCAGATGTCTATATTCAGAGTTTGCAGCAAGAAAAATTACAGCTCGATTATCAAGACATGGTTCAAAGCCGTGATCCTGATCCGGCTCGCGCGCAACAGTTAATCACTGAATTTGAAGCGAGACTTAAAGAAAAACCAGACAACGTTCAATATTGGTTCTTATTGGCTCGCGCGCAAATGGAGGTGGCAAACTTTGCAGAAGCAGTTAAAGCTTATCAACACGTACTCGAGTTGGATTCGAAATCTGCCATGATCATGGCAGAATTAGCGCAAGCTTTGTTTCTACGCGATGGAAACAAAACAACACCTACAGCGGTTGATTTAGCAAAAGAAGCTTTGGCTTTAGACCCTAAAAATACTATGGCGTTAGGTTTGTTGGGCATTGATGCGTTCGGCAAAAAAGATTACCAAGCCGCTATTCGTTACTGGCAAAAATCGGTGGATTTGATGAGCCCAGAATCTCAAGGTCATCGCGCATTATTGTCCGGTATAGAAAAGGCAAAACAATCATTTATTGACGCCGGCGGTAAGGCAGAAGACTTGGTTTTCAGATCGGTTTACGCTGTAAAACTGTCTGTAAGTTTGGGTGAAGAAGTAAAGGCAGCTCCTGATCAAACTGTATTTGTGTACGCGCGTGCTTGGCAAGGCTCACCTATGCCACTTGCAATTACAAGAATAAAAGTGAGTGATTTACCGGCTAATATTCAGCTCGACGAAAGTATGGCAATGTCGCCCGCTGCGAGTCTGGCTACCGCCAAAGACGTTGAAGTTATTGCACGTATTTCTCCATCCGGTTCTGCAAAAGCGGAAGTTGGTGATTGGATTATTAAGCAAGGCCCAATCTCCATGAGCGCCATTCCAGAAAAAATTGAATTGAAGATTAACGAGCAAATCACAGCGGATGGTGTAAAACAGTAAACATTTGTTTATCTATGTAGGGTTCGGTAATAGTTTTGGCGGTCAAGATCGCTAACAGCTTGAATAGAAATAAAATTTGTCGGTATTCTTGAATGTCGAAAGCTCGGGCGTAAAACAATTCATTTAATTGTATTTGCGTCTTCCGCAATTTCACCTAATAAGGATTTATTTCTATGAATTCTCGTCGCGATTTTCTTCAAAAGCTCACTGCCTCTCTCATTATTCTTAATTTGCCAGGCCAAGTCTCCGCTGCTACTGGCGAGCTAAACACGCAAACCTATAATGGGCCTGCTCTGCGTGTTGCAATTATGGGGCTCGGTAGTTATGGCTCTCGTGTTGCAGAAGCAATGCAAGCCTGTAAGAAAGCAAAAGTGGTTGGTGTTATCAGTGGAACGCCCTCAAAAGTGTCTGACTGGCAACGCAAATACAATATTCCCGCTAAAAACTGTTACAACTACGAAAGTTTTGACGAGATAAAAAACAATCCAGATATTGATGCAGTCTACGTGATCACGCCTAATGCACTACATCGCGATCAAGTGATACGCGTTGCTAAAGCTGGAAAGCATGTAATTTGCGAGAAGCCCATGGGGCTCAACGCAAAAGAATGTCAGGATATGATTGATGCGTGTAAAGCCGCCAAGGTGAAATTGTTGGTGGGTTACCGCATGCATTTCGAGCCCAATACAGTGGATATTATCAATCAACGCAAGCGTGGCGAGTTTGGGAAAATCTTATCCTTTGAAGGTGGCACAGGCTTTCCTATCGGCGATCCTACTCAGTGGCGGCTAAACAAAGCCTTGGCGGGTGGTGGTTCTTTAATGGACGTAGGTATTTACGCTCTGAACGGTGCACGTTACATGGTGGGTGAGGAGCCGGTTTGGGTGACTGCTCAGGAAACCAAAACGAACCCCGCCAAGTTCAAAGAGGGGGTTGATGAAACTATTCAATTCCAATTAGGGTTCCCAAGTGGCGCAATAGCGAGTTGTGTGACCAGCTATAACATTAGTTTGGATCGCTTCGTGCTGAATGGTGACAAAGGCTTTGCGGAATTACGCCCTGCATTTGGTTATGGCCCGATTAAGGCCAGAACCAATAAGGGCGAGCTGGATTATCCCCACGTGATGCACCAAACAACGCAAATGGATGAGATGGCGGCCATCATCCTTGGCAATAAATCGCCTGTGGTGCCTGTCGATGGTGAAGAAGGATTAAGAGATCTCAAAATTATGGATGCCATCTATCAAGCCGTTAAGACTGGCAAGAAGGTGATGTTAAGCGCATAGATTTTCGCGGATTAGCGGCGTCCGTTGAGCTGCCGTTAATCCGTTTCCGCACCAAAATTCGCTCTTTGTGTAAAATTTGCTCAAGTTCCACAAGTTTCCGTTTTTTAGCCTCGAATTGGGCGCAAATGCCTTTCTTAAGCAGCCCGCAAGCGTGTAGAATCCAGCCCTTTAGAAGGTTATAGCTTCGTTTAGATTTCCGCTTAAACAATAATGAAATCAAGCGACTACAGCTCAAGACCCCAACGAATTCACGAGTGACACGGAACTATGCGGCTAAAGTGCATCAAGCTGGCAGGCTTTAAATCCTTTGTTGACCCCACAACGGTTAACTTCCCCAGCAATCTGTGTGCGGTTGTCGGCCCTAATGGTTGCGGCAAGTCTAATATTATCGATGCTGTGCGCTGGGTTATGGGAGAGTCTTCCGCTAAGAACCTGCGCGGCGAGAACATGACCGATGTTATCTTCAACGGTTCCAGCGGTCGCAAACCCGTCGGTCAAGCCTCCATTGAACTTGTGTTTGATAACAGCGATGGCACGCTTTTAGGCGAATACGCCGCTTTCACCGAAATTTCTATCAAGCGTAAAGTAACGCGCGACGCCCAAAACCATTACTACCTGAACGGAACCAAATGCCGTCGTCGCGATATCACCGACATTTTTCTGGGCACCGGCCTAGGGCCACGCAGCTATGCGATTATTGAGCAGGGAATGATCTCTCGCTTGATTGAAGCCAAGCCAGAGGATTTGCGTGTATACATCGAAGAAGCGGCCGGTATCTCCAAATATAAAGAGCGCCGCCGCGATACTGAAAGCCGTATGCGTCGCACGCAAGAAAACCTTGAGCGTTTAACCGATATTCGCGATGAATTAGAGCGTCAACTAGCGCGTTTGCAACGCCAAGCTCAAGCCGCTGAAAAATACACTGAATACAAAAAAGAAGAGCGCCTGTTAAAAGCCCAGCTGCAAGCGCTTAAATTCCAAATTTTGGATGAACAAGCCAAAGCAAAACAAACATCCATTCGCGATCTTGAATTGAGGATGGAATCTTTTGTGACTGATCAAGTCAACAAAGACACGCAAATTGAAAAGTATCGCAGCCAATACACCGAAATGGGCGACAAATTCAATGAAGTACAAGGCCGCTATTACGCTATTGGCGCAGACATAGCACGTATTGAGCAAACGATTCATCACGCGCAGGAGCGTTCACGTCAGCTTCAAACCGATTTAGATCAAACCCAGCGTGATTGCAAAGAAGCTGAAGAAAATTTACTGATCGACGCGCAAAAGGCCGAAGGCTGGGAAGAAGAAATTTTAGTTATCGAGCCTGAATTGGATATGGTGAAAGCCGCCGAAGAAGGTTCAAACGAAGTTTTGTTGGATGCCGAAGAAGCTATGCAGCGCTGGCAAAACGAATGGGATGCTTTCAACCAACGTGCATCCGAACCGCGCCAAAAGGCTGAAGTTCAACAGTCACGTATTCAGCACCTTGAGCAAGTTCAACAACGCTTGTTGCAGCGCATTGAAAAACTCAAAGAAGAAAAAGCGAATCTACAAATTGACGGCGTCGATGAAGAAATCGGTCAATTAACAGAGCAATTGGCAGAATTGGATTTGGCAGCTGAAGAAAAGCGTAGTCACGTTGAATCCATTACCGAACAACTCGATCAGCGCCGCAACGATAACACGCGTAATAGCAACGAATTGGATCAGGTTCGTAGCCAATTGCAAACCATGCGTGGTCGCCATGCATCTTTAGACGCTTTGCAACAAGCCGCACTGGGCGAAAAAAATAAAGCGGTTACCCAGTGGTTAGTTGCGCAGAATTTAACAAATCAGCCACGCCTTGCTGAATCGGTTAAGGTTCAAGATGGTTGGGATAAAGCCCTTGAAACTGTTTTAGGTAACACCCTGCAAGCAGTGTGTGTTGAGGGGCTTGATGCAGTAACTTCTGTGATTGGAAATCTCACGCAGGGCGAATTGGTTCTGTTTGACACCACTGCAAAATCTTCCGTTGATGATTCTAAGAAAGCCTCTTTGTTGAGTAGCAAGGTATCTGCAGTATGGGATGTTGCCGGTGTTTTAAGCGGAATTTATATCGCTGAGGATTTACCTGCAGCGTTGCAGCTGCGTGGTCAATTATCTGCCAACGAATCCGTAATCACTAAAGACGGTATTTGGGTGGGAGCGCACTGGTTGCGTGTTGCGCGTGATTCAGACGCTACCTCAGGCGTTATTGCCCGTAAGCAAGAAATTGAAGAGCTATCAGCAAAAATTGCTGAAGCAGAAGAAAAAGTTGAACAATTAAGTTCAGCGCTTGAAGAGGGGCGCGCACAAATCAAAACGTTGGAGCAACAACGTGAATCTGTGCGTCGCGAAGCCGACGAGCAAAGCCGCCGTTACGGTGAGTTGCGTTCGCAATTGTCAGCCAAACAAGTTCGTGTTGAACAAGTCAACATGCGTCGCGAACGCGCTGAAAATGAAATTCGTGAAGCGCGTGAGCAGTTGGAGCAGGAAGCAGAGCACCTTTCTGAAGCGCGCATGATCTTGGGCGAAGCCATCGAAATGATGGGCCAAGATACAGATCTTCGCGAAGAACTATTGCAGCAGCGCGACGATATTCGCACCGGCCTTGATCAAGCACGTCAGCGTGCTCGTCACGATAAAGATAGAGCGCATGAATTAGCTATGCGTTATCAATCGCTGAAAACCCAGTTGGATAGTATTCGCTTAAGCATTGGGCGCTTGCGTGAGCAAACTGCTCGCTTGCAGGAGCGTCGCGAGCAACTAATTGTTACGCTCAGCGAAAACCGCGATCCAATCGAAGAGTATAAATCCGAATTGGAGGCCAATCTTGGTAAGCGCTTGTCCGTTGAGGCTGCGCTTACAGAAGCGCGCCGTAACCTCGAAACTGTTGAGCATGAATTACGTAATGCCGAACAAGGCCGCAATCGTGCCGAGCAAGAAGTGCAGGCTGTACGTGCACATTTGGAACAAGAGCGTTTGGCAGCGCAGCGTTTTGAAGATCAACGCAACGCTATTGTGGAACAACTCGAAGAAGAGGAATTGAATCTGCAAACCATTCTGGCAGAAATTCCAGAAGGTACAGAAATCAAACCAATTGAAGAAGAGTTAGAGGCGATCGCTGGGCGTATCACGCGCTTGGGGCCAATTAACTTGGCAGCAATTGACGAGTACAAAACTGAATCTGAGCGCAAAAATTATCTTGATGCGCAAAATGCTGATTTGCATGAAGCGCTAGAAACGTTGGAAAACGCAATCCGCAAAATTGATCGCGAAACTCGCACGCGTTTCAAAGAAACTTTCGATCAAGTGAACAAGAGTTTGCAAGAGCTGTTCCCCAAAGTATTTGGTGGCGGTCATGCGTATCTTGAATTAACCGGTGAGGATCTATTAGATACGGGCATCACCATTATGGCGCGTCCACCGGGCAAGCGTAACAGCACCATTCATTTGTTATCGGGTGGTGAAAAAGCCTTAACAGCAATCGCGCTGGTATTCTCGATTTTCCGTTTGAACCCGGCACCATTCTGTATGCTGGACGAGGTAGATGCACCGCTTGACGATGCCAACGTAGGTCGCTATGCGCGTATGGTTGAAGAGATGTCATCACAAGTACAATTTATTTATATTACCCACAACAAAAACGCGATGGAAATGGCTCACCAATTGCTGGGTGTAACCATGCATGAGCCTGGCGTATCGCGCCTAGTAACTGTGGATGTGGATGAAGCGGCTGAGCTGGCAGCTTCCTAACCTATATTTAGAACAATTTGAAAACAAGACGGATAACTTTATGAGCAACTGGCTAACCGGCGTTATTGTTCTTCTCATTATTATTATTCTGATCGATGGCTATCGTCGTCGTAACAAAAACCGTATTGATGTTTCTCCTGCCTTAAAGAAAAGTTTGAGGAACAGTTCTGTTGAGAGCGCCCCAGATGAGGATGCTCCCAATTATATAAGTGAGTTGCCAAATGGTGGTGCGCGCGTTGTCGCTGTGCGTGATCCATCAGATCAGCCAGCACGCGAGAGAAAATTAAGTGCGCGCGAATTAAAAGAGCAGCGTCGTCGCGAAGAAATTGCAAATCGCACACCGGAGCAAGCTCGTTTAAATTTAGATGAATCTGTTCCTATTTTGATGGAATCGGTTGAGCAAGCTGATGCTCATACCGACGAACATGGCCGCATAGAGCCCAGCTTTTCTGCACAGGATGATTACGATCATCAATCAGAACTCGAAGAAACCCACGAGGAAAGTCATGAGGGCGAGGCTGATTATGAAGACGAAGAGTATGATGAAGAATACGATGAGGAGTACGAAGAGGGTGACGAAGACGACTCAGAAGAAGATTACGCTGAAGACGAAGAGTTAGACGAGCAAGAAACTATAACGGCCGCACCGCAAGCCGAACCTGAAGAAGTTTTGATTATCAATATCATGTCTCCTAAAGGCGAACTGTTTAAGGGCTCTGAATTGCTCGACATCGTATTGAAGTGCGGTTTGCGTTACGGCAGCATGGATATTTTCCATCGCTATAGCGATACAAAAGGCGAGGGGACTTTGTTGTTCAGTATGGCGAATATGGTGCGCCCAGGTACTTTTGATTTGGATGCAATGGATGAATTTACAACTCCAGGTGTGAGTTTGTTTATGACTTTGCCCATTGAAGCAGACTCAATGCAATCTTTCGATTTGATGGTTGAAACAGCGCAAGCAATTTCTCAAACATTGGGCGGTGAATTGAAAGATGAACAACGCAGCGCAATGACTCGTCAAACCCTTGAGCACTGCCGCCAACGTATTAGCGATTTTGAGCGCAAAAAATTATTTCGTCGCCCACGCTAAACAAGACTTATTTTTAATGGGGAGTCGTCATCCCTGCAGGGGATCCAGTGACTTTTAAATTGTGGAAGGCCATTGGGTGCCATATGGGCATGACGATTCCCCAATTGAATCGTTTATTTAGTCTTATTGGAATCGTTCATGCCGAATACAGATAATTCCAAAATAAATTCTGAGCTTGAACAGCTTCGTTCGCAAATCAATTACCATAATCATCGCTACCACAGCCTAGATGCGCCCGAAATCAGCGATGCTGAATACGATCGCCTCATGCAGCGATTGAAGTCGCTTGAGGCAGAAAATCCCTCATTAATTACACCCGATTCGCCAACCCAACGTGTTGGTTCAGCTCCTCTTTCCGCCTTCACTACTGTTGTGCATGAAATGCCCATGCTTTCGCTCGATAACGCATTTAGCGATGAAGATTTGCTGGCGTTTAATAAGCGTATCCAAGACCGTCTGAAATCAAAAGACGATATCGAGTTTGCTTGCGAAGTTAAGCTTGACGGCATCGCCGTGAGCTTGATTTATCGTTATGGTTTATTGGTCCGCGGCGCCACACGGGGAGATGGCACAAATGGTGAGGATATTACGCAAAATGTTCGTACCATCGCTTCCATTCCTTTGCGGCTGATTGGTGAGGGATATCCGCAAACATTAGAGGTTCGCGGCGAAATTTATATGCCCAAGGCGGGGTTTGATAAATTTAATGCAAAAGCATTGGCTGCGGGGGAAAAACTTTTTATAAATCCCCGCAATGCCGCTGCAGGTAGCTTGCGCCAACTTGATCCGCGATTAACGGCGACGCGCCCATTAGAAATGTGTGCCTACAGTGTCGGAATGGTTGCGGGTGGAGAGTTGCCTGATCGCCATACAGATGTATTAAAAGCGCTGCAAACCTGGGGCTTTTTAATCAACCGCGAAATGCAAACAGCGAAAAGTATTCAGGAATGTTTGGCGTTTTATCGTTACATTCAAGAGAAGCGTAGCGCTCTCGCTTATGATATCGATGGCATTGTATTCAAAGTAAATTCGCGTGCTTTACAGGATGCGTTGGGTTTTATTTCACGTGCGCCACGCTGGGCTGTTGCCTACAAATTCCCAGCGCAGGAAGAAATGACTTTGCTACAGGATGTTGAATTTCAAGTAGGGCGCACGGGTGCTGTTACTCCGGTTGCACGTTTGCAGCCGGTTTTTGTTGGTGGTGTAACCGTCTCTAACGCGACCTTACATAATCGCGATGAAATAAATCGTTTGGGAATAAAAATTGGTGACACCGTTGTAGTACGTAGAGCTGGCGATGTTATTCCGCAAATTGTCGCCGTCGTTGAATCAAAACGCCCAGAGAATGCTCGCGAAATTCTTTTTCCCACACATTGCCCTGTTTGCTGCTCACCCGTAGAAACCGTTCCCGGCGAAGCTGTTGCCCGTTGTGACGGTGGATTAATTTGCGCGGCTCAACGCAAAGAAGCCATTAAACATTTTGTATCGCGCAAAGCCATGAATGTTGAAGGCATTGGGGATAAGCTCGTAGAGCAATTGGTCGACCTAAACATGATTGCGGATGTTGCGGATATCTATTCACTTTCTCGCGACCAATTAGCGAATTTAGACCGTATGGGTGAAAAATCTGCTGACAATATTCTTTTGGCGTTGGAACACAGTAAAAAAACGACTTTAGCGAAATTTATCTATGCGTTGGGCATTCGCGAAGTGGGTGAGGCTACAGCACGTAATTTCGCACAGCATTTTGGTACCTTGGAAGCTTTCGCGGCGGCCGATGAATTAAATTTGCAGCAAGTGACTGATGTTGGCCCCGTCGTTGCGCATTTTGCTTTTGAGTTTTTCCAACAGGAGAACAATCGCCAGGCCATAGAGAAACTAAAAGCCGCTGGTGTTCATTGGCCTGATGAGATTGCAACCGCTACCGATGCGCCACTCCTTGGTCTTACCTATGTGCTCACCGGTTCACTTGAACTTTTTAGCCGCGATGATGCTAAAGCACATCTGCTTGCGCTGGGTGCGAAAGTTTCCGGCAGTGTTTCTGCAAAAACCGATTACGTTGTTGCTGGCCCGGGTGCAGGTTCCAAACTACAAAAAGCAGAAGAGTTGGGAATTAAAGTGCTGTCTGAAGAAGACTTGCTTGTGCTTTTAAAACAATATGGTCAGCTACCAGCATGAAACTCGCCTTTGCGTTATGTCTATTAATTTGCGTTAATTTTTTGAGCGGTTGTGCAACAACTCCCCCCTCAAATCCGAATAATATCTGCGATATATTTGGTGAAAAGAAAGATTGGTACAAAGCGGCAAAAAAGTCAGAGGATAAATGGGGCTCTGCTGTACCCGTGATGATTTCCATCATGTATCAGGAATCGCAATTTGTACAAAAAGCTCGTCCGGCGCGCACCAAGATTCTATGGGTTTTTCCCGGCCCCCGCCCGAGCAGTGCCTATGGTTTTGCGCAAGTTAAATCGGATACTTGGGATGATTATCAACGCGATGCAGGTGGAATGTGGGCACGGCGAGATAATTTTAAAGATGCAGTCGATTTTATTGGCTGGTATAACTACCAAAGTGAAAAACGCAGCAAAATAAAACGGAGCGATGCTTACAATCTTTACCTTGCCTACCATGAAGGTCACGGTGGCTTTAACAAAAAGACCTATAACAGCAAGGCTTGGTTGAAATCAACAGCACAAAAAGTAGCGACGCGCGCTACTGATTACTCTAGGCAATTGCAACAATGTGAAGATAATTTGGACAGTGGGCATTGGTGGTGGCCGTTCTAGATGCTGAACGGTCTAAGCGCCAGAACAACTTTTTCAATGCTTTTTTACACGTAATTTTGAAATGTATATTTGATGAGTATTGGAGCCAGTATGGATCAAGAATCAATTGTGTATGGCTGCATAAAAGATATTCCTGCCATGGCGAATTATTCAGAGCGCTTGCGCATTAATCGCGAAGCAATGCTGAGTTTGCCCACAGCAGATCAATGGCCATTCCTCTGCCAAGAAATGTTTTCTATTCCTGAAGTCAATGTACTCAACAACAACTATCAAACAGAAGTATTGCACTTTGGCGCGTCTTATAAGGCTGTTGAATATGAATGGGATCAATGGATTGCCCAATTCGAACAACTGCTTAGTAGAATGTACTGGGTCTCTGCAACCGTGCATTTAGAAACTGAATTGTCAGGTATACATACATTTACGTGGGAAGCAGGCGGCAATTGCCATGTCCCCGGTTCTGGTGAATTTAATGTGAAATGTGAATGGAGCCATGAAGGGGCTTTGAGCATTTAGCATTCATGAAAAATTAAGTTATTTTGTAGGCAATCTCTAAGTGGGGAGTTGTCATCCTGATCTAGGCGCCTCCGCTTGCGGGGCCACAGCTCTTTGATCATGATTTTATTTTAACAGCTGGATTATTCGCTTTGTTCGCCGTTCGGGCCACGCTGCGATTGTTCGAGCACCTTGGACTCAATCCCGCTTTCGCGAGGATGGCGACCTCCATAAATATTGGTAAACATTATGTCAAATAACTTGATCACTCCAGATTTCCGCTTTCGCCGATTGCGCCGAACAACTGCGTTACGCGAGTTGGTCCGTGAGACGCATTTGCGGATGAGTGATTTCATTCTCCCGATATTTGTGGAGGAGGGCATAACGGCGCCACTTGCTATTAAATCTATGCCAGATATTTACCGCTACCCCGAATCGCAGTTGGCCGAAATAGTTAAGCGCGCTTGGAGCAAGGGTGTTCGCGCTGTGCTTTTATTTGG
This sequence comes from uncultured Cellvibrionaceae bacterium, assembly GCA_964581625.1. GTDB lineage: Bacteria > Pseudomonadota > Gammaproteobacteria > Pseudomonadales > Cellvibrionaceae > Cellvibrio. Next base: position 148,569 of record CAZOPE010000002.1, on the reverse strand, counting down.
GGTGTCTGCTCACAAAGATGAAGTGGGTTCAGATACTTGGGCTCAAGACGGCTTACTTGCGCGCATGATTCGTATTGCAAAAGAAGCGCAACCTGAAATGTTGGTAATTAGCGATAATTGTTTTTGTGAATACACAACTCATGGCCATTGCGGCGTTGTGCATGAACATGATGTACATAACGATTTGACCCTGGAAAACTTACAAAAACAAGTTGTATTAGCTGCGCAAGCGGGCGTTGATATGATTGCACCCTCTGGCATGATGGATGGAATGATTACAGCTATTCGTCAAGCTTTGGATGATGCTGGCTTTACACATATTCCGGTGATGTCTTACTCAACAAAATTTGCGTCGGCTTTCTATGGGCCATTTCGTGATGCAGTTGATAGCAGCTTTAAAGGAACTCGCAACACATACCAAATGGATTTCGCCAATCCGCGCGAAGCTCTCGCGGAATCTATGCAGGATGAAGCCGAAGGTGCCGATATTTTGATGGTAAAACCCGGTACTGCTTATTTGGATATTCTCGCGCACATACGCGCAAATTCATCGCGCCCCTTGGCGGTTTACCATGTTAGTGGTGAATACGCCATGATTAAAGCGGGTGCTGCAGCGGGTGTTATAGATGAAAAATCCATCGTATTGGAAACTATGACTGCGTTTAAGCGTGCTGGTGCTGATTTAATCATTACCTACTACGCAGAAAAGTTGGCGGATTGGCTTTAAGCTTTTCGCTTATCTTTGGTCGTGCTTTCTTAAAGGAAAGTTTTTTGTGAATGTAGCTTTCCGAGAATAATATCCTCATGTTCTTCAGCGATTCCCGCCAGCATTTCTTTAACCCACTCACTGGCAAGTACCGTGAGTTGGTTGCCCAGTGTTTGAGTCTTTTGTATCAGCGCTTTTATACAGATTTACGCGATTATGGTAATGCCATGAATCGTGAGCAGCTGGTAGATATTATTAAAGAAGCGATTGCGCGTGCGCCTATTCTAGATGCGGATAAAGACGAAGATGAGTTTAACTCGCCGAGTGAGTTGATTGATAATTCTGAAAGTCGTTTTAAATCGCAGCGTGACTTAGCGAGCTTTATTTTAAACCGACTGCTTGAAAACGGTTGGCTTGAAAAACAGGTGGACGAAACCACTTTGCAAAGTACCTATGGATTCACGCGCATGGGGCGTTTATTTACTCAGGCCTTCGCTGATAATCAGGCGAATCATTTTCGCACCCGCAACCGAAATACACGTAACACTCGAAATAGTTTGCAAGCATTTTATGAGCAGGGTGAAATTCACGATTTATTGGATGCTTATGAATATTCTGAGCGGATTATCAGTGACTTCACCGATGTAATAGCGGAACTTGAGGAACGCAAGCGTCAATTGGTTCGAGAAGTAGAATCGCGTCAATTAATTCAACAAGCCAGCGATGAATTTTTCGACTTTATGGAAACGGTATTTAAACCTGATCTGGAAGTGCGGTTGTCAGCTGATAGCGTAGAAAAATATCGCGACCAGATTTCCGATATTGTCACGCGAATTCGTCGCAAACGAAAATACGGCTCAGGGGATACGGAGATCGCAGAAAAAGATTGGCGTGCGGTCATGGAAATTCGTTTGCGCAAAGCGCTACCACAACGAGTTGTGCCAGGCGTCTCCCTGTTGGATACCTTATTGCAAGCTATTGAATCGAGGTTAAAAAATGCGTGCGAAATTATGTTGCCCGCGTTGCGGCGTTCCCTCAATACCTTTACCCAACGTGCAGACATCATCATCCGGCAATTAAGTTACATTAATAGCCGAACCCAAGATGATGCTATGGATGTTTATCGTTCACTGGCGAACCTTTCGCCTGAGCAGCAGCAAACACTATTTGAGCAACAGGGTGAGTCCTTAGCAGGTATGCAATTGGGGTTTGTTGATCCGTCCCAAATTCTTCTTCGTGCAACACGCGAGCAACAAATTGTACGCTCAACGCTTGAAGGAGAAAAAGCGCTGGATAAAGAAGCGCAAAAAGAACTATTTGTTCAACAGGCGTTAGACCGCGCCTTTGTTTTGCAATCCAGCGAAATTAAAAACTATATTCAAACTGCACTCAGTAACGGTAAAAAAATCAACAGCAGTGATTTGATCGCAAACAATATGCAGGAACTCCTCAGTCTCGCGCATGCGATAGAAGTTGGCGCTGCTGATAATTTATCTTCGCGTTTTCGCTTTGTAGTCGAGCAGGATGAAGCTTGGCTGCATGAATCACCAACAATTCGGGGCGAAGATTATTTTAAGCAGCGCGATCAATTTGTTATCTCGCTGCATGATGACGGTAACTAATATGACCAATATTTTTATGGCCAGCTTGGAAGAGGAACTGGAAAAGCACACTCTTTCATTGGATGATTGGAGAGAGCTGATTCAGCGCTTGCTCGATTACGGTGTTCTTTGTCGTGATGACTCTTTGGTTGAAGCCGAGCTGTACGATAAGTTTATGCGCGTTCATGCACTAGTGAATGATTACCTGGCGCTAATGGGTGTTCGCTTTCAGCATGATACGCAATTTAATTTTGTACGAGTATTGCCGCCGGGAGCTCGATTGCCGGGAATGGATGATGAAACAGATGAACCGTTCAATGGTGGCTTTCGCAGCCGTTTAAATCAACATGAAATAGCGCTTATTCTGGTGCTGCGTGCTGAGTATGACAAAGCTCTGCGCGAAGGGGTGGTGGATGAAAAAGGTTGCGTGACTCTATCTTTAGAAGCTATTTCATTAGCAATGAAAAGCCTGTTGCGCCGTAACTTGCCTGAAAATATCGGCGAACGTCGACAAGCCTTCAAACGCTTACGCCAATTGCGCCTTATTAGTTACTTTGCCGAAGCTGATATAGATTCCAGCGAAAGCTGGATAAAAATTCGTCCATTGATTATCCATTTGGTCAGTAATGAATGGCTTAATCAAATTCGCAACCACTTGGCTGAGAATTTGTTGTTGGTCAACGACGAGCCAGAGGTCGATGAGCCGCAACAAATGTCTTCATCAAAACGCTCTCCGCACATTACCAAATCCATATTCGATACCGAATCCTAATAAGACAGCATTATGTTTTTAAAGAAGTTTATTTACGTTAATTGGGGCAATGTTCCTAACACCGAATTTGAGTTTGGCCCCATTAACTTATTCTCCGGTGGTAATGGTTCAGGAAAAACAACAGCAGCTGATGCTATTCAAACTATCATGACCGCTGCGCACGATAACCTATTTCACTTTAACCCCGGCCAAGATGAATCAAGTCAACGTGGGCGGGGTGGCAAAGTCGTGCGCACCTTGGCCTCCTATGTGTTGGGCTGTGATGATGGTGCCTATTCGCGCCCGCAGGGTTGTGATGGCTATTTGGCTGCGGTTTTTCACCCAACCCAAGGCGAAAGTAGTGAGCCTTTCACGGCGCTCATCGCAATGCGTGCTTTTGTAGAGACAGCGGGCAGCGGTACTAGTTTACAAAAAGTGGCGCGCTTGGATGATTGCCAATTTTACATATTGGGCGACGTAGCACTTAGCTTGAAGGACCTGCTAAAAGAAGAAAAGACTCACAAATACGTTGTGCCTTTGGATAAAATTTTTGCTGCGTTAAAACGCCAATACGGGCAAGCGCAAGTTGAAAAGTACGATAAGAAAAAGTCTTACCTGTGTCGCCTGTATGGAGCTTTGCGCGGGCGAAAGGATGCTGTGTCTGAACGTGAGGCAATGAATGCGGCGCGCGCGTTTTCGCGGTTTATGGCATACAAACCCATTAAAGGCATTGACGAATTTGTAGCGAATGAAGTTCTTGAATATCGTGACTTGGGTGAGGCAATCCGCACCGTGTCCGCCATGCTTAAACGCATTCATACGATGGAAGCCGATGCGCGCAACCTGCGTCAGGCCATTGATCGAATGGCAATGGGAAAAAACCTTAGCGATAATTTTATCTCAACTTGGCTTGAACAACAGGTGCTGCATTATTCCCTCGCCAAACGTCGTTTTAATGATTGTCAGTCACTTTATCTTGATGCTAAGCATAAGCAGCAATCGCTGCGTGAAACTGCGGCGAGTCATGTTCAATTATTATCTTCATGCGAAGCCAAGCGCGATGAAATAAATCAGTTGATATTGGCTGCAACAGCACGCCGATTAGGTGTTCCTGCGCTGCGCGATAAGGACCAGCTCGAACGCGAAAAGCTCGCCCAGGAAAAGCTCATTCAACACAATATTCCAGAATTGCTAAATCAAGATCAGCAATTGGGTGTGAATAAAGAGGCTGCTCACCAATTCCTGCAAGCGTTGCGAAGTACATCTCTATCGCTTGAAATTCCGTTGCTGAAAGAGAATCGTTTAAATCAGTTGGCAAAAGCCATGGAGAACGATGAAAAAATTTTGGATATCCACCAGTTGCTCAACCGCGATTGGATTGATGTTAAACCCTTATCTCTCCATTTGGATGAAATAATAGAGCAACAAAAGACGCACAATCTATTTGTTCAAAAACTGTTTTTAGCTGAAACCACAAGTTTGCATGGCAATAAGATTAATTTGCGTGATTTGCTAGCACAGGAGCGCGACAAGCGAAGTGCAAGTGCTGAGCGTTTGCAAAAATCCATTGAAGTGAAGCGCCGTGAAATACAGGCTTTAGAATCCCATCAACTTAGCTATCCCGCGTTTGTGCGCGTCGCGCTCGATGCACTTTCTGTTCAGCTTCCCGAGGCAGATGCTCGTGTACTTTGTGATTATGTAAATGTTATCGATTCAGAATGGCAGGCAGCTATTGAGGGTTATATAGGTGCGGCGCGTTTCGGTATTATTGTTGCGCCAGAATATGAAGCGGAAGCTATTGCGCTGGTTCGGAATTTGTCGGGACAAGGAAATCGTGCGCGCGTTATCCAAGGTGACAAGGCGCGCAAAGATTGCGAGAAATCTGCGGAGACTCCACAGAATTCCATTATGCATGTCATGAATTTTTCACATGCAACTGCAGAGGCTTATTTGTATGCGAGTTATGGAAACCTTCAACGTGTAGATTCTGCAAAAGAGCTACGCAATACGCGCCGTGGCTTAACCAAAGATGGAATGGGCTCAGGTAACTACGCCATGTTTCGCTGTGACATGCCAGATTCTGATTTGGTGTTTGGCCAAGGCGCGCGGGTGCGCGCTCTTGATGCCAAACGTGCTGAGTTCAATGAGTTGAATGCCGAGCTACAAGCTGCAAAAAACTATGTTGAAGAAGCGCAGCAGCTACTCACGGCGGTAGATAGATTAAAGCCCCTTGGGTATGTAGAAGCCTTACAGGCCATTTTGGGAGCGCAAGATCGTATTATTGCAATTGATGTGAGTTTGCAGCAATTGGATCTACGTGATACCACAGCACTTGATGCTGAACTGGAAGAGCTTAAAGTGCGTTTGGCGGAACAACAAAAAGCATTCAATGATATTAACAATGTGCAGGTTGATTGTCGTGCTGAGTTAAAAAATGCAGATGCACATTGCCAAAGGTTGAATGCCGAGCAAGATAAAACCCTGGCAGTAGTCGACGAATGTGAAGTAAATCTACAAACTATTGCAGGTGTTTGGCCTGACTTCAATGTTGAAGAGCGTTTGAGCGCTGCAGATGAAGCGGTTGCACACCAAACAGCGCTGTATTTCGAAAATAATCTCACGAGTATTAGTGCTGAATTAAAATCGATTATTCATCGTTTACAGCAAGCGGTTATACAACACAATCAGTTCTGCCTAACAGCAGATTCAATATTGTTTAACCTGGATTATAGCGACGAATTCGGTGTGGCGAATTTCCGTCAGGTGTGTGATATGCGTCGTCAGTTTGATGCGCTTTACAATCGCGATAAAAATCACATTCTCGCGCAGCGTCATCAGGAAATCGAATCGTTGAGGTTGAGCTTTAATAATGCATTTGTATCCAATCTTTGCCATTCTATTTATCAAGCGATTAATGACGGCAAGAAAACGCTGGAAGAACTCAACAAAGAATTAGAGCATCATCGTTTCGGTGCCGATCGTGAGCGATTCCGCTTTGATTGGGCTTGGGTGCCTGAGTTTAAAGAATACTGGCAATTCTTTAAGGCTGTGATTGATAGTCCGAGTATCAACGATAACGAAACCTTGTTTACCATGAAGCTCGACGAGAAGCATCAGAAAGTTCGCGAGCGCCTTATGGCGATGCTGTTAGACGAAGATGAACAGAAAGCGCAGCGTGAATTGACGCGCATAGCTGATTACCGTAATTATCGCTGCTATGAAATCTACAAGGAGCCAGAAGGTAAAGCGCCAATTGCATTGAGCCAATACGGAACGGGTTCTGGCGGCCAATTGGAAACTCCCGCTTATATTATCCGCAGTGCCGCTATTACTTCTGCCTTCCGTTTTAATGAAGGCAACAGCCATTTGCGTATGGTGTTGGTGGATGAGGCGTTTTCAAAAATGGATGAGCATCGTTCCCGGGAAGTTATTCATTACTTAACCGAAAGTCTGGGGCTGCAATTAAACTTTATTATGCCGAGCAGTAAATCCGGGCCCTTTATGGATTTAATTTCAAATCAATTTGTGTTCAGCAAATGCCCAACGGCTGAGCCTGTTGGCGAACTTAAAACAAGAGTAGTGTTAGACAGACAAGTGTGTGATCAGGAAAAAATTGCTAAACTCATGGCTAACCATCGTCGTACGATTCGCCAACAAGCGAGTTTGGATTTTATGGTTGAAGTTGAAGGCGTTTGACGACTAAGCACAATTGAAATTGCACTTAGTCGTCGTCTTGCTTATTTGGCATAATTTTAGGGAAGTGACGCGCAAACTTTTTGATGATCTTTTTTTCTTCAATCGGTTTTACAACGTAATCATCAACACCTTCTTCAATTGCAGCACGAATTTGTTTTGCTTCGGTAACTGCCGTAACTAGCATGAAGCAAGTGTCCATATAGCGTTCAAGGGCTCGCATAGCATTGTGAACATCTATACCATTTTTGATGGGCATGTTCCAATCGCATAACACAAGGTCGTACACGGGGTTTGCATCGCAGAGCATGCTTATGGCTTGCAAACCGTCTTGGGCTATCTCGATATTCGTAACGCCATACGACTCCAAAAGAACCTTCATCATGGAAGATATGAGGGCGTCGTCATCAACCACAAGTACTTTAATTTCGCTAGGTTCCATCTGCGCACGTTTCTGTGCAATGTTGACCGGGATTCGCTTGGATGCTTGAGGAGTTTGTGGTGCTTCAGGCGCTGCGGGTTTAAAAGCAGAGATTAGCTTAGCTAAAACACTGTCAATAATATCCAAGGTTTGTTGATGCTGAGCTTTGTTGGCCGCCGCTTCAGGATTGTTCATATTTTTAACGAGCCACTCACGTCGCTGCGTAAGGGTTTGAGCTACTAGCTGCGCTTCTTGTTTGGTAAACATGGGATTCCTTGATTGGTGTTCTCGCTGACAACAATCGACATACAATTTCTCTATAATGCGAAGCAATTGATTATCGGCGCCATATTTCAATATGGCCGGGTTAAGTACATCAAACTTTGCTCTCGAAACTATAGCCCATTTTCGGGCTAGCTCCAGCCATGAGGAAGTCCATGTCTCAATTTGATCAAATTATCAGCCGCTTAGAGCAACTTATAGATAGGGTTGAACGAATTCTTCCCGCACAAGCACCAGAACCTGATTGGGCTGGCGGGGCATTTCGGTGGCGCAGTAGAGCAGGTGACAAAGGTTACTTGCAGGTGGTGAAAAATCCACACAAGATAGATCTAAATTCCTTGAAGAACGTAGAAACCCAAAAGCAAGCCATAGTTCGGAATACGAGGCAGTTTGTGGCAGGGAGGCCCGCTAATAACGTTTTGCTAACGGGCGCGCGAGGTACGGGAAAATCTACCTTGGTAAAGGCCTGTTGGAACGAGTTTGCCGATCAAGGGTTGAAGATTATTGAGGTGGATAAGACCGACCTCATCCAACTGGCCGATATTGTTGATCTGGTCAGTGAAAGGCCGGAAAAATTCATCATTTTTTGTGATGACATGTCCTTTGAAGAGGGGGAGAGCACTTATAAGGCGCTTAAATCTGCTTTAGATGGATCCATAGCTGCCCCTTCATCCAATATTTTGTTCTACGCAACGTCTAACCGCCGCCATTTGCTACCGGAGAAAATGCGCGAGAACCTCGAGGTTAGCAATGAAAACGGTGAAATTCGCCCCGGTGATACCACTGAAGAAAAGGTCTCCCTGTCTGAACGATTTGGGCTTTGCTTAAGTTTCTATCCCTTCTCTCAGGACGATTACTTAGCGGCGGCGCGTTATTGGGTTGAGTACTTGGGCGGTAGTTGGGGCAAGAACACTGAATTTGAAGCGCTCTTATGGTACCGCACTCGTGGTGCTCGCAGTGGACGAATCGCCTGGCAATTTGCCAAAGACTTCGTAGGAAGGGTGTAATAATGTTTACATTCTCCATCAAATTTTGAGCATATAAAATGAAATTTATAAGGTGACGATTATGCCAACAGGACATAGCAGTATGCGCAAAGGGAGCCACTTAATAGACGTATCAGTGAGCCAGCGACTTTTTACTCGCACCCCTAATCTTCGCGAAGAAAACTCACTCGTTCTTCGTCAGCAATTACATGAATATTTTGTTAGCACATTTGATTGCTACGAGTCGCTTTTTGAAACGCTAACCTGCGATGAGGCATACTACGAGAAACCCATTTCCCTGCGTCACCCGCTCATTTTTTATTTTGGCCATACGGCCACCTTTTTTATTAACAAATTACTGTTGGCGCGTATGATTGATACGCGTATTAATCCGCGGTTCGAATCTATTTTTGCAGTTGGTGTTGATGAAATGAGTTGGGATGATCTCAACGATGCTCACTATCAATGGCCAACACCTGCTGAAGTAAAAAACTATCGCGATCAGGTTCGCGCGCTCGTTATTCATTTGATTGAAACAGCCCCTTTGCAATTGCCGGTTGAGTGGAACAATCCTTGGTGGGCCATCATTATGGGTATTGAGCATGAGCGCATTCATTTGGAAACTTCATCTGTTCTTATTCGCCAACATAAACTTACTTATGTTAAAAATCATCCTCAATGGAAACCTTGCCGTGAAACTGGGCAAGCTCCTGCGAATGAACTGATTAAAGTTGCGGCGGGTTCAGTCACTCTCGGTAAAGAAAAATCGAACCCTTATTACGGATGGGATAACGAATACGGGACGCACTCAGCGGATATTCCAGAATTCCAAGCCAGTAAATTTTTGGTGAGTAATCAAGAGTTTTTAGAGTTTGTTGAAGCTGGCGGCTACAAAAATCAAAGCCACTGGGAAGAAGAAGGATTGGGCTGGGTCGCATTTACGCGCGCGCAGCACCCCACCTTTTGGTTGAAGAAAAATGGCCAGTGGTATTTGCGTTTAATGACTGAGGAAATTCCAATGCCGTGGGATTGGCCTGCAGAAGTTAATTATCACGAGGCAAAAGCCTTCTGTAATTGGAAAAAAGCAGAAACTGGTTTGGCTGTTCGTTTGCCGACAGAAGATGAATGGTATCGTTTATATGCAGCCGCCGGTTTGCAAAATCCTGGTCCGCAAAAAGCCAATGGTAATATACACCTCGATTATTGGGCATCTTCCTGCCCCGTTAATAAATTCCCGCAAGGCGAATTTTATGATGTAGTCGGGAATGTTTGGCAATGGACTGAAACACCAATTTATCCATTTGCCGGATTTGATGTACACACCATTTACGACGATTTTACAACACCAACGTTCGATGAGCGCCACAACTTAATTAAAGGTGGTTCATGGGTTTCTTGCGGTAACGAATCTCTTGTTGAATCTCGTTATGCATTTCGTCGTCATTTTTTTCAACACGCGGGTTTCCGCTATGTTGTTTCAGAGGAATTAAAACCAGTGCCAGGATCTCATTACGAAACGGATAAACTTTTATCTGAATATGCAGAATTTCATTATGGTGACGAATATTTCGGCGTTGCCAATTTCCCAAAAGCCTTGGTCTCCCTAGCGATTGAAACTTTGGGCGATTTGCCTAAAGCCAAAGCGCTGGATATAGGTTGTGCGTCCGGTCGTGCGACTTTTGAATTAGCCAAGCATTTTGATTTTGTTACTGGTGTAGATTTTTCAGCGCGTTTTATAGGGCAGGGTGTTCACCTCTCGCAAAATGAAACCTTGCGTTACACCTTGGTTGATGAAGGCGAGCTTGTACAATACAAATCGCGGAGCCTGTCTGATTTAGGTTTGGAGCATACCAAGGATAAAGTCGAATTCTTCCAAGGCGATGCGTGTAATTTAAAGCCGCAATTCACCGGCTATGATTTTATTTTGGCAGCGAATTTAATAGATCGTCTGTATAGCCCTGCTAAGTTTTTAAGTGCTATTCACGAGCGCTTAAATATTAATGGTGTTTTGATGCTAACATCACCTTACACTTGGTTAACAGACCATACACCACGCGAGGATTGGGTGGGTGGATTCAAAAAAGATGGTGAAAGTTTCACAACCTTAGACGGTTTGAAAGCGCAGTTAGGCGAGCACTTCGAGTTAATCAAAGGTCCTTTAGAGGTTCCCTTTGTGATTCGCGAAACCAAACGCAAATTCCAGCATACGCTCTCTGAAGTGACTTTCTGGAAACGTGTTAAATAATTGACTTGTCTTCTTGGGTCGATTTAGTCTAGTGGCTACTTCGACTCCAAGAGCGTCACTGAAATGCTGTTTGATTTTGATACTCCCATATCCCGCGAAAATACCAACTCCGTAAAATTCGATGGCAGAAAGCCTTATTTCGGTACCGCAGAGGTAAAACCTTTGTGGGTTGCTGATATGGATTTTGCCGTGCCCGATTGCGTTACGCGTGCTCTACAAGAGCGATTAAATCACCCCGTATTTGGTTACACTCTTTACCCCGAAAGCCTCTATCAATCGGTAATCGATTGGTTTGAGCGTCGTCATCATTGGAGAATTGAGCGCGAATGGATTGTGATGGCTCCCGGTGTGGTTCCATCACTCTTTGCAGCGGTTCATGCGTTCGCAAAAGAAGGCGAGGGGGTCATTGTCCAACCACCGGTTTATTTTCCCTTTTTTTCAGCTGTTTCAACTAACCATCGAAAATTAATATTGAATCCTTTACAGGAAAAAAATGGATTCTATGAGATAGATTTTAATCACTTAGAGGAATGCGCAAAGCAGGGGGCGAAGTTGTTAATGCTTTGTACCCCACACAATCCTGTGGGTAGAGTTTGGAAAGAAACTGAATTACAAGAAATTTTGCGCATTGCTCGTCAATACGATTTAACGATTTTGTCCGACGAGATTCACGCAGATCTTATTTATTCGCAAGCCACTCATATCCCGCTCGTACGTTTGGCACAACCGGGCGATAAAATCATTACCACCGTTGCGCCTAATAAGACATTTAATATCCCGGGGTTAGGTTTGTCTGCGCTAGTAATCCCAGATGCCGAGCAGCGCAAGGCGATGAAAAATGCATTTGAAATGCTTCATGTAGGAAATACCAATCCTTTAAGTATTGTGGCTTTTGAGGCTGCGTATACTGGTGGCGAAGCTTGGTTAGACGCGCTCATGAAATATCTGGAATCGACTCGCAACTATGTTGCGGATTTTTTACAGGAGAATATTCCGAAAATCAAATGTTCGAAACCAGAAGCGACTTACCTGATGTGGTTAGATTGTAAAGAGCTTGGAATGACTGACACACAACTCCGCGATTTTTTTGTTAAGGATTGTCTGCTTGGATTGAACTCGGGAATTGTGTTTGGCGACGCGGGAAGTGGATTTATGCGAATGAATATTGGAACCATAAAAAGCTCAATTATTGCAGCCTTGGAGTCCTTAAGCGCCAATATCAAATTAAGGCGCTTCTGACCCGAAAATTATTGGTATTTTCTGATGTCCTAAACTAAGGTCTGGTTGTGTTCAATAAACCCTAGGTGAAGTTGTTATGGCTGATGTTCACAAGTCTTTGCGTTTAGGCGATCTATTAGTCGAAAAAGGTTTGATCACACGCCTGCAATTGCGTGAAGCAATTGAAGTTCAACAAAATTTACTCTCTCAACGGTTTGGAACCAAAAACATTAATGTAAAAACTGAGCTCGGCGAAATTCTCATAGAGCTCGGCTTTATCAGTAGGCATCAGTTGCAAGTCAATTTGAATTGGCAGCGACGTTTAAAAGCTACAACCGCAATGATGGTATTTATAGCTCCGCTACTGACTGCCGCTTGTGGTGGTGGAAGTGGTGGAGGTGCAAGCGCGTCAACCGGTATGGGCAATGTGAACACTAGTGTTTCAAGTGCAATTGCCCCGTCGGATTCTCTTCCAAAACCGGAATCCACTCCCACCCCAAATCCAATGTCTTCAGTGCAACCTATATCATCATCTTCAGCTTCCTCGGCGAACTCTGTTCCTGCAAACACATCTTCTTTGGCAGTTTTATCATCTGATAATTCATCGCCAAGGCCGATCTCTTCTAATAGCAGTTCATCCTTCATTGCTAATTCAGCCTCAGCACCGTCTTCGCAAATTTCTTCGTCTGCTTTGTCGTCAGGCTCCAGTCAATCGGTTAATGGCGCTGTCCAGCTTTTGTGGAATATCCCTACGCAGCGTGAAAATGGCGACTACCTCGATATCACCGAAATCGGGGGATATGAACTACGTTACAAGTTAAAAGGTGATAACGAATACAAAACTGTGCTTATAGCAGATGGTTTTACAGATGCTTATTATTTTGATTATTTAAAAGGCGATTACGACTTTGAAATTGCAATCTTTGATAAGGATGGGCTTTACAGTAACTTTGTCACTATTGATCCGTCATAAGTCATCAATTCATCCAACATCGACGGCAATCTTGAGCGGCAAACTTGCTCCGGAGCTCTACTGAGAAAGCGCTTTAGAAATAGGCTTTATATATTTGCTTTGCGCGCCAATCCGCAATGCAAATTAAACGCTAAACGCCTACAATAGCGTCTTTTTCCAGCTTTATGCCAAGCCGTTGTCGGCCCACGAGATACTATGACCGTAAATACCTTCGACCCCTCGCAAACCACCACTCTAGATATGCCTGCAAAAACTCTGGCAAGTCAGGCTCAGCCTGGTAACAAGGGTAATACCATAGGTTTTGTTTCCCTTGGATGCCCTAAGAATTTAGTGGATTCAGAACGAATTCTGACCCAGCTGCGTACGGAGGGGTACAACATCGTGCCCAGCTACAGTGATGCTGATATGGTGATTGTTAACACCTGCGGCTTTATCGATAGCGCGGTGCAAGAATCTTTAGGGGCAATCGGTGAGGCACTGGCAGAAAACGGTAAGGTCTTGGTAACAGGCTGCTTGGGCGCAAAGAAGGATGAGATCGTTCAAATACACCCCAACGTTTTGGGCGTAACGGGTGCTCACGCTTACGAAGAGGTTTTAAAGCAGGTTCACGAGCATCTTCCGCCCAATCCCGCCCACAATCCCTTTACTGATTTGGTGCCACCTCAGGGTATTAAGCTGACTCCACGCCACTATGCTTACCTCAAAATATCAGAAGGCTGTAACCATTCCTGCAGCTTTTGCATTATTCCGGATATGCGTGGAAAGCTCGTGAGCCGTCCCATTGGGCAAGTGATGGGTGAGGCTGAGCGTTTGGTTAAGGCAGGTGTTAAAGAGCTCTTGGTGATATCTCAGGACACTTCTGCCTATGGTGTAGATATCAAACACCGCACAGATTTTTGGGACGGTCGCCCACTCAAAACCGACATGTACCAGCTAGCCGCCGCCTTGGGTGAGCTAGGCGTTTGGGTGCGTTTGCACTACGTTTATCCCTACCTGCACGTCGACAACATCATTCCTTTAATGGCTCAAGGAAAAGTCTTACCTTATTTGGATATTCCTTTCCAGCATGCAAGCCCAACTTTACTTCGCAAAATGCGTCGCCCTGGGCAGGTGGAGCGTACCTTGGAGCGCATTAAGAGTTGGCGTGAACAAGTACCGAATCTCACTATTCGTTCCACATTTATTGTTGGTTTCCCCGGTGAAACAGAAGATGACTTCCAACAACTTTTGGATTTCTTAAAAGAGGCACAATTGGATCGCGTAGGTTGCTTCCAATATTCGCCGGTTGAAGGCGCCAAAGCAAACGACTTGCCTGATCATGTTCCCGACGACATAAAACAGGAGCGTTACGACCGTTTTATGTTGCTTCAACAAGAAATTTCCACGGCGCGATTAAAGCAAAAAGTAGGGCAGACCTTACAGGTTCTGATCGATGAAGTGGACGATGAAGGCGCTATTGGCCGCAGCTTTGCAGATGCTCCCGAAATAGATGGCTGCGTCTATCTGAACGGTGAAGAAAATGTGAAGCCGGGCGATTTAATCAATGTGTTGATTGAGCATTCGGATGAATATGATTTATGGGGAACCAAAGTCGATTAATTTTATGCGTTTAAGAGCCGCTGTAACTCGATAACAAAGCGGCTCGGGTTTAAACAGGAGCTTTGTTAAGTTGAGCCGTTACTTTTTTCCTTTCTCTGTGTTCCGCCGTTTTTTGTCTCTTATTATTAACTCAATCTTCGTACGTATTTTTATTGTTGTGGCGCTTCTGCTTTGGGCCAGTTATTACGCTTTGGTATTGCCGTGGCTTAATCGCACAGTGTCCGAACAATATTTTCAGCAAACCGGACACAGATTGCAGCATGACAAAATTCGGGTTCAACTTTTCAAATGTAATATTAGCGCAGATCATTTAAAGGACGTGAATAATCTTTGGCAAGCAGATAGTATTGATATAAATCTCGCTTGCAAACAATCTTTTCACGAGCGTCGTCTTGTGATTAACGATATAAAAGTACGTCAATTGAAAACAACAGTCCGCCAGCAAGAGAATGGCCTGTGGAATTTCGATGACATTTTGAAGCATCAACACGCGCGTTCAAAAATCTCAGCTAAAAAAGATAAAAGTTCAACTATTTCTGTTTTAATTAAAAACCTATCCGTTATTAACGCAAATATTCATTCGCAATTGTCGGGTGTGAAGAGTGATCCAATTGATTTAACAGCGTTAAATTTTACGGCCACCCATATCGATCTAAGTTCGCCTGCACTGTCTCGTTTTTCCTTAAAAACAGAGCTGAATAACAATGCGAAGATTTCCATCTCTGGCCAGATCAATATTAAAACCTTGTCGGGTGCTGTTGATCTAACCGCTCAAGATATTCCCTTCGTTTGGTTCAATAAATTGCTGGAACCCCACCTGAGATTAGAGGTGTTGAAGGGTATCATTGAATTTCAAAATCATATTGAAGTCGTCGCTGGGAAGCCACAAAGAATAATAAGTCACGGTAAATTAATAGATTTGAAGCTTAAACCAACCACCATGGAACAAGATGCTGTTAAATGGAAAAGCCTTGAGTGGGAAAGTGCGGATATCTCACTCACAGACAAATTTATTCACATCCCTGCGCTAAAACTCAATGAGCTAGATGGGCAGTTTATTGTTGACAAAAATCGCAAAACCAATGTTCAAGCCATGGTGGTTACACCCCCTGAACCGGCTGATACTACGAGTGCGACCAATCCAGAAAAACTGTGGAATTTCGCTGTTGATAAATTGGCGGTTAATAACGCAGCCATAGGTTTTTACGATCAATCATTAGTTCCGTCATTCACCGCAATTGTTCAGAATTTTACAGGAGAGGTTGTGAATATCTCTTCAGATGAAAACACCTTGGCCAGTATTGATATGAACGGTAATGTTGACGGCTACGCCCCCGTTACTCTTAAAGGCAAAGCTAATGTGTTTAGGCAGGAGCCAAAACTCAATGCAATCTTGTCGTTTAAACAAATGGATATGGGGGCTTTTTCACCGTATTCGGCTGAGTACGCTGGGTGGAAAATCAATAAAGGATTGCTAAGTGCAGATTTGAACTATCATTATGAGGACGGCAAGATTCTCGGTAAAAACCATATTGTTATTGATCACCTTGAGTTTGGTGAAAAAGTTCGCGGCACTCATGTTGTAGATATCCCCCTACGCTTGGGGCTGGCGATGTTAACTGACGCAAACGGTATCGCGGTGCTTGATACTGAAATTTCTGGAACACCCAGTGACCCGCAATTTAAATTGCGGGATATCATTGTTCGAGCATTAGGGAATACACTGAAAAAAATTGTTACCTCCCCTTTTCGATTCATTAGCAATTTTTTGAACACAAAAGAAGATTTGGGGAAAATTCAATTTACACCGGGTGAATCTCAGCTGAGCGATTCAGCCAAAGAAAAACTGCGATTGTTAAAAGAAGCATTAACAAAGCGGCCAAAAATGCGCCTAAGTGTGCTGGGCACCTACGATCAATCTGGCGACTTCATTGCATTAAAAGAAGAACAGGTTAAAAGTTCACTGCAAAAATTAGGTGTAACACCAGAATCTCTTCGATTGCACGATGCAGCTTGGGGTAAGGCGGTAAATGCAAAATATGCGGCCCAATCTACCGGAAACATTAAGGTGGGCTTGACCACAGAAGAACAATATCAAGCCTTGCTTGCAAGCGAAAATGTCGACCCAGCACGTTTGAGTCGTTTGGCTCATGAACGAGCTCAGGCAGTTAAGCAATACTTTATCTTGCAATTGGCAACTCCTGGTGAAGCAATTTTGTTGAATTCAGAAGCTTCTTGTGAAAAAGCAGAAGAATGCGCAACGAGTGAAGCCGTATTTACGTTGGAAGTTTAAACTTAGGCACAGTTTTTTTTGGAGCTTTCATGGAAACGATTAATCATCTCTTAGAACATAATATGTTTGTAATCGAGGTCGATGGTAACCGAGCGGAGTTGCACTATCGGTTGAGTAAACAACCTTCTGGCATTATTGCGATAGACTTCAATAGTACCTTTGTGCCCGAGGCTTTTCGGGGTAAAGGCTTGGCGGAAAAACTTGTTCGAGCTGGTATAAAATGGGCCAAAGAGCAAGGTTATGAGCTTCATGCCAGTTGTTGGTATGCCGCTAAATTTATTCGATAAAAAGAATAAGAGAATAGATATGCAAAAACGCGTAAATGGTTTCACCTTGCTGGAGTTGATGGTTGTTTTGGCCATTATCGCTATTTTGGCAACCATCGCTATGCCGAGCTTTAAATCGAACAATACGCGCGCGCAAGTTATAGAATCGGTAGAACTGCTAAAAGGCTTGAAGGACAGCGTGGGGCTGTTTTATCAAATGCAAAAAAAATTCCCCCGAAATAATCTAGACGCGGGCATACCAAAACCTGAGCTTCTCATTGGGAATTATGTTGAGCGTATAGATTATGAAATGGGCTCATTCAATATCACATTCGGCAACAAGGCTAATGGGGTTTTAAAGAAAAAGATCCTCAGTATTCGCCCTATGGTCGTGAAGGGTTCGCCCGAAAGCCCTATCTCTTGGGTGTGCGGAAATTCTTCTGTACCAGAGGGAATGATCGCTGTAGGCGTGAACGCTACGAATATCGAGAATCAATATCTTCCTATAAACTGCTTCTAAGCTTCATTGGTCACATCGCTATTCTTCTGGTTTAAGATCAGCTCTCAAAATTCGAAAATTTCCGTTTATCCCGCTTAGCACCCGTTCGGCATTTAATCATCATCCTCTCGTTTTGTCTTTTCAATAATACGTCCTATCTGGTATCGAGATTATTCTCTTCACACAATCGCAGGTTAGGTATGTTGAAAATTTTAAACATTCGTTATGTTGGTCCAGCTATCTTGTTGGTGTTTTCTGCCGCTACATGTGCTGATGGTATTAACTTTTCTGAGCAATTATCGGAAGGTGGTGTAGCTCTCGTCATTATATTGTTGATGTCTGTTCTGCTAGTGGCTGTTAGTGCAGAACGGCTTGTTAATTTCCGTGCTAAAAATATTTTTCCAGCTGATCTTATTAGTCGCATACGGCCAATTTGGCAGGAAGGAAATTTCGAAGACGCAAAGCTCATACTTGAGTCTGAAAAAAATACCCTAAGCCGAATCTTATATTTTTTAATCATCTATCGGCATCGCCAGCAGGATGCTTTGATAGCAGGAGCAACTGAAATTGCGTCGCTGGAATTACGGCAGCATCAGCAAAAATCCTATGCGCTTGCAATTATTGCAACTGTGGCACCTATTGTTGGTTTGCTCGGAACGGTTATAGGGATGATTGAGGCATTCCACGTTATCGCTTACTCACAGGGCATGGGCAATCCTGCTTTATTAGCCGGGGGAATTTCAAAGGCGCTTATTAATACTGCCGCCGGTTTGAGTGTCGCTTTGCCAGCCTTAGCCATGCATCATTTTCTGAAGCATCGCTCCGCAATGTTTGGCTTGCAATTAGAGCGAGCTATTAATCAATTGGTCAGCGAATGCTTTCCAGAATCGCAAGATATTTGTGTATTACCCGTTGCAGGTCAGGTGGCGTATGCGAATTAATTTAGGTGAAGATGAACAGCCAGAAATTGGCTTAATTGCTCTTATCGATTGCATCTTCTTTTTACTAATGTTCTTTATGGTATCAACATCATTTTCGCAGCAAACTGCCACGCAAGGTCAGCGTGAATTAGCCGTGGTCTTACCAGAAGCGAGCACCAATTTAGAGGCATCGGGCTCAGCAGACACCATTGTTGCTATAAGTGTTGATAAAAAAGGAAATTTGTTTTTGGATGGCGAGGCAATTTCCACAAAGGGCCTGCAGGATCACTTGCGAAAAGTGGGCGCCGAGAATAAGCAGGCGTTAATTGAGATCGCTGCAGATGAAACCGTGTCTTACAAAGCCATTGTTGCAGTTATAGACCTTTGTCAATTTGAAGGTCTTATCAATATCGCACTCCAAACCAGGAATAAATGACGTGGCCGTTAATCTCTATATGCCATCTTATGAAGGTTTTAGTAAATCGCTTTTTACTCGCCATGCCTATTTTCTATTCTCGGTAATATTTCACCTGGGGCTTATATATGGATTGAGCCAGCTCGCACCCAAAGCGCCACCACCAAAAAATACCTTGGCTCAGCGTATAAACCTGTCCATGAACAATACGTATCGAATGAAAATGCACCAGAGTCTAAAAAGCATTGCGCAAGTTCAGAGTGAACTAGTCAATAATCTTGATGAATCTTTTAAAAAGAATATTGATTTGCAACCCGTGGATCTCAATGAAATTAAAGATCCAAAATTAAGTACATCTCGTTTAATGGAGCTTGCGAATAAAATTTCCGAGAATATTCGTAAAATAGAGCGAGAATTTCGAGTAAGGGATTTGCAAAGAGCCGTCAGCATGCCCCGCGATGATGTTATGAAACGCATAATGACTATGGAGATTGATGTGCCTCAATACAGAGGCAACAGAATTCCCGGGTCCACCATGATGAAGCTTGCAGAAGACATGGAGACAGAGGCGCAAAACATTTTGTCGCATCGCGAAAACGATATAAAAGTTAGGGGGTTTGGCAATTCTGCTTTTGATGTCAAGAAAACCGATAAATTAACCTTAGCCTATCATAGCGAGGGAGACCCAGAACTTAAGAAAAATCTGGATGCCTCGTTAACAAAGGGGCATGCGGAACAACGCGTGCATACTAAAAATGATTTTGTAGATGTTTGGTTGGATTACATTCCACCAGTTAATAACGCTGATCCAAAAAAAGTGGCGGGTAGAATTATAAAAAGTGCAGGGCAACCGGCTGATCGTTTATTTATCAACTCATGGTATATCATCGGGCCCTTTCATCCATCAACCTTAAAACATCCTCCAGAGTACGCGGTGGATCTTGACGGTGTTTATTACGGTAAGGACAACTATCCGGTGAGCTGGAAATATCTAGGCAATTCACAGTATCCGGTGATTCCTCCTCAAGCAGATAAGGCTGGAATATTTTATGGATATACGGAAGTTTTTGTAGAGCATGCGCAAGATTTATGGCTTTGGGTTGGTGCTGATGATTTTGCAAGTCTTGAATTAAATAACAAGTTGATTTGGGACAGTAATATTTTCAATAAAAAATTTAATGACTTGGCTTATGAGCCGGGTAGTGTAGATCGTAAAAACTGGAATTTAACCGAATTTAAACGCCGCGTTCATTTTAATGCGGGGCGCAATAGCTTTAAATTCAAGCTGACCAATACTGATACGAAGACTTTCTTTTCGCTGGTGCTGACCAAGGAATAGGTCGTACAGGTCATTATCTAGTAGCCATCAGTTTAAGCAAAATATGAGGGTTGAAACCTCTGTTTGTCTGTGATTTTGGTGGATTTACAAGAGTACTCTGGCCGACAAGAGCTGGTGAAGCCCTTTCTTTCGAGCTCATCCCAAACAGCTTAAATTCCGCCAGTAGGCTATGGATGTAAATACTTCGTGAAGGGGCGTTTACGGGGAAACTCGGCTAGTGATCCAAGCATATCGAGTTACTGATGTTCTCTCTCAGTAGCTTGGGCAGCCCTAAAACGAAAATGCCCACAATCGTGGGCACCTAAGGAGCTTCTAGCCTGACCAACTATTCGTATTTGCAGAGGTATGAGGTCTCAACGTCGGCCGTTACCTTGAATTTTTGGTTGGCGTCAACGATAAACGTTTGGCCTTCTTTAAAGATTTGGGCTTTATCGCTGCCAGGCAAAACAACAGTCAGGCTGCCGCTTACAACAGTCATATATTCTTTTTGGCTGGTGCCAAACTCATAGTCACCCTTGGCCATTACGCCAATAGTGGCGGGCAAGGTTTCAGTTTGGAAGGCGATAGACTTAACCGCACCGTTGAAGTATTCGTTTACTTTAAACATGGATGATCTCCGCCTGATAGTTAGGTATGGGGCTAGCTGTATAATTCAGCCGATACATTTCTTGCACACATAAAAAAGGCCGCATTTTCATGCAGCCTTTCTTACTAAATTTGGCTCCGCCTGCTGGACTCGAACCAGCGACCCAATGATTAACAGTCATTTGCTCTACCGACTGAGCTAAGGCGGATCGGTGACTTCCTCTGTGGAAGTGGTGCGCATAATATAGATGAGACTTTCCTTGGTCAACCCTTTTTCCTAAAAAAATCATGAATATAGCGACGGTTGGTTAATATCTCCGCGGCATGTAAGTTCAGTGTACAAAACGAGGTAAGGTGAGTTAATTTTTGCGCAATTCAATGACTTTAAAACTTTTATTTCGAGCTACTACATTAATATGTTTAAAGTAGGGCAAGGCCTTTTTTTCAAGCGCAATAAACTGATTGACCACAAAATAAGCGACACCCTTAGCTAATAATAGATTTGCGGCGTTGCGTAAAAATTTATCGGTTAAATCTTCATCTACGCTAAAGCCTTGGTGAAAGGGTGGATTGCATAAAATCAGATCAAATTGAGTGCCTAACTTTTCGCCGGCGTCGCTTGCGGTAACCTTGGCGTTAACCCCCAATCGATCACAGTTCGCTTTAGCAGTTGTGAGTGCTGCAGCATTATTGTCTGTTAAGGTGCGCATTTTGATATTAAGGTGTTGGCTTGCGAAGGTTATGTAACCATAGCCGCAACCTAAATCTAAACAATGCTCAAGGTCGCGCGTTGCTAATAAATTGCTTGTTGTTGAAACTAAAAATTCGCTACCCTCGTCAACTTTATTCCAGCCAAACTGCCCGGGTTTGCTCAATAATGTTTTGTCGCCGATGTTTATACAATCTCTTAAAACTTCATAGTCATCATCATTCAGTTGAGCCCTGCTTTCATAATGATTTATCAGTTGACTCGAATAACTCATTCCATTCTTCTGGATACTTTTTTCGCAACCAACCAGCGCTGCCGCTTTTTCAATGTAAGTTTTAATTCCTTCATTTTTAAGCCCGCAAATCCATAGCTTGCCGCCTGTTTGCAATACGCGGTGCGCTTCATTGATTAAATGATGGGTGACAGCTTTTTCTTTAGAGATGCGGTAAAAAATATGATCGACGCTTTTATCGGGAATGGTGGATAAATCAAAATCACTAAACTCTGTATTGAATCCAGCAACTTTCATTTGCTCGGCAAGATCCCAACGATTGGTAATGACAACAGGATTGTTTGGCTGACTAATTGCGCCGTAACTTTGTTTCAGCACATTTTCATCCGTCAACCAAATACTTGATGCAGTTGCGAGCTGTTGAATTTGTTGTATAAGCCAAAGGGTAGGGGTATCTATCATATTATTTACCAAAGCTTTCAACTTCTGGAATGCTGAGATGTCGAAATTGTCCTGAATTCAAATCACCTAATTGAATGTTTCCGATTCTAGCGCGATGCAATGCAATTACCCGATTTCCAACTGCAGCAAACATGCGTTTTACTTGGTGATACTTACCTTCACAAATGCTTAGTTCAGCGTGGTGTGCATCCAAAATTGTAAGCTCGGCGGGCAAGGTTAATTTTGTTTCACCATTCAACATCAAACCATCAGCAAATAATTTGATGTACGAGTCGTCAATTGGGTTTGCTGTGGTAACTAAATAACTCTTGGTGTGCATGTGTTTTGGAGACGTAATCTTGTGGTTCCATTGGCCATCATCCGTCAGCAAAACCAAACCTGTTGTATCCAGATCTAAGCGCCCGGCAATTTGCAGTTCGTACTTGAAGGGTAGGTCTAACAAATCCAATATTGTTGGATGCTCGCTATCGGAATTGGCACAAACATAGCCTTCAGGTTTGTGCAGCATAAGGTAACGTGGTTTGCGTAGCTCGATTGTCTGACCATCCAGCATAATCACATCAGCATCGCCAATATGCGCATTCGTTTTGGTAACAACTTGGCCATTCACATTGACCAAGGCTTGTTTGATAGCCGAGTGGATTTGCGAGCGACTCAGTTGAGTGTTGTTACCGATGAATTTATCAAGACGCATAATTTTCCAATGATTGTTCAAGGTGTAAGCCAGCCTTCTGGTACGGCATTATACCAACTGAAGCGGTGAATAAGTTGCGTCATGCATTTGTCCAGCGGCGCAGTGAGCTTCAGCTCTGTTTTAAGCACCGGGTGATGAAATTGAAGTTCGGTCGCTGCGAGTAATAAGCGGTTTGAATTAAAAGTGCTTTGGAAGAAACGGTTATGGTTGCCCTTGCCGTGCTTGGCATCACCAATAATGGGGTGACTGATGTGTTTTAAATGTCGGCGGATTTGATGTTTGCGGCCAGTTTTAGGTAAACATTTAACCAACGAGTATCGGCTTTCAGGATATTTGTCGATTGCGTAAGGCAATGCAACCTGTGCGAGCCTGAAGAATTCGGTAACGGCTGGCTTTGCTTCCGCTGTACGAGCTTTCTGATCGGTGTATTTGTCTTGTTCTTCGGTTAGCGGATAATCAAGCAATAAGTATTCAGGAGCCACGCCACGAACAATCGCCACGTAGGTTTTTTGAAGTTCGTGCCTGAAAAAAATATCGCCCATAAGCGATGCAATGTCTGCACTGAGTGCGAAGACTAAAACACCAGACGTGGGTTTGTCCAAGCGATGAACCGGGAACACATGCTGTCCAATTTGGTCGCGCAACATTTGCATGGCGAAGCGTGTTTCGTGACGGTCGATCATGCTGCGATGGACTAACAAGCCGCTGGGCTTATTGATTGCGATTAAATGCTCATCTCGGTAAATAATATCGAGTGGGTCGATCATATAAATGCTGAGCCCAAACAAAAACAGGCGCTTTAATAGCGCCTGTTTTAAGTGTTTAACGTTTATTTTTTGACGGTAGCGCCCATTTTTTTCTCACCAGAATCAACACTTTGATATATCAGTGTGTTGATTGTCATGGGGCCTACGCCTCCAGGAACAGGCGTGTAAGCAGCCACACGATTAACCAAAGGAGCGAGCTCAATATCACCAACGCCGCCAGGGTGATAGCCTGCATCAACAACAACTGCGCCATCTTTAATCCAGTCAGCCTTGATAAATTCAGGTTTACCAACAGCGCCCACGATAATATCAGCTTGCTTAATTAAATCAGAAAGATTTTTTGTACGTGAATGGCAAATGGTTACGGTGCAATTTGCGTTTAACAACATCATTGCCATGGGTTTGCCTAAAATTGGGCTGCGACCAACAACAACGGCGTGCTTGCCCGAGAACTCAATCTTGTAAGCTTCGAGCAATCGCATAATACCTTTTGGCGTTGCGCAACCATAGGCTTCTTCACCCATACTCATACGACCGAAACCCAAGCAAGTTACGCCATCAACATCTTTCTCGGCGGCAATTGCATCAAAGCATAGGCGTTCATCAATTTGTTCAGGTACAGGGTGTTGCAACAAAATACCGTGCACGTTTGGGTTGTTATTCAGCTCGTGAATTTTTGCGAGTAACTGCTCGGTGGTAGTGCTGGATGGCAATTCAACTTTTAAAGAATCCATTCCAATGCGTGAGCAGGCGTTGCCTTTCATTTTTACGTAAGTTGCTGAGGCTGGGTCGTCGCCAACAAGAATGGTGGCAAGAATGGGCGTTTGGCCATTGGTAGCCGCTTTAAGTGCGGCAACACGTTGAGATAATTCTTGTTCAGTTTTTGCAGCAAGGGCTTTGCCGTCCAGTACGAGTGCAGACACAGCTATCTCCAGGAAAGTTTAAAAGGAATCAAAAATGCGGGCATTTTCACACAGCGAAGAATGCGATCCAAGTGCTAAGCAGTGTGTTCTGGAAAATTAAGTGGAAGGAGATCGGGTAGGGAATATGGGGTGGCTGACGGGGATCGAACCCGCGACAAC
Organism: uncultured Cellvibrionaceae bacterium; assembly: GCA_964581625.1. Classification (GTDB taxonomy): domain Bacteria; phylum Pseudomonadota; class Gammaproteobacteria; order Pseudomonadales; family Cellvibrionaceae; genus Cellvibrio. The sequence goes on along the minus strand of CAZOPE010000002.1, from coordinate 123,831 downwards.
AGGAATCACAATCCTGGGCTCTACCAACTGAGCTACAGCCACCGTAGAACGAAAAACTTGGGAAGAGTGGGCGTTGTTTAACCCTGAATGGTACGCCCGGCAGGGCTCGAACCTGCGACCATCCGCTTAGAAGGCGGATGCTCTATCCAGCTGAGCTACGGGCGCGTACTGGACTTGATGTTAGGGTTCTAAAAAGTGGTCGGAGTGGAGGGATTCGAACCCCCGACATTCTGCTCCCAAAGCAGACGCGCTACCGGACTGCGCTACACTCCGAATACTTAAGATGCACTGCATTTCAAGTGGTGCGCATATTATCCATGCCCCCCAAGTTCGTCAACGAAAAATTTAAAAAAATTCAATTTATTCTTAGGTTTAGATATTTTCTAGCCAACTTGGCCGCTTAGTGAGCGCGCATGATAGTTTTGTTTGTTTCGTGGTAAGTCTCTGTCAGAATAAGCGGCTAATAAGAGGAGATGTTATGCACGATAAACCCGTCAGCGAGGCTATGAAGCTTGGCATGCGTCGATTGGCTTCCGGTGTCTGTGTCATTGCCGCACGCATTGGTAATGAAAAATTTGCGATGACCGCTTCTTCTGTAACCTCCGTATCTGATAACCCGGCATCCTTGTTGGTCTGTATTAACAAATCAGTTTCTCAACAGGAGTACTTTTCTACACAAGGCAGTAAATTTTCGGTGAACATACTCGGGCAAGAGCACGAAGAAATTTCTAATCTTTGCGCCGGGCGTGAACCGGGTAAAGACCGTTTTGGGTTGGGTGACTGGCACTTTGAAAAGGCATCTCCCTATTTATCTGATGCTCAAGCAGTGTTTTTCTGTGAAACAGATATGTTCATTAGTTACGGTACGCATCAGATCGTTATCGCACATATCCAGCAAGTGCGCTTGGGTGATGTTGTCTTTGCTCCGCTTCTTTATGCGGACGGTAGCTACGGACAATTCAAACACAAATAGCCCCATGAAAGTATTCTGAAGCGTTAAAAACGCTCTGTTTCGGTGATTGGAAATTTTGTTGGAAATGACTTGCATTGTGAAACTTTTGCTTCTACGGAGGATTCACGGTTAATGATCACTAACTTTTTTATGCACATCTAGCGTGCGTTGATCATCCAGTGATCGAAATAGTTAAACAATCATCAGAATTGCATAAAAAACGCTTATAAAAACTTGTAACATATTGATTAATAAAGATTTATTTGTGTAGATTAAAAAATAACCAATTTAAGGTGCTGGCAGATTTTATAAGGCTTTGAACCTGTTTCCCAAAAACTATCCACTAAGTTATCCACAGAAAATGTGGACAATTTTTTTGTTAAGAGATTTGTGCAAAAAAGTTACATTTTTAATTCAATATCACTTTTTTTCACTTTTTCTCTGTTGATAAACGTTATTAGTTCTCATTTTTTGTTCAGGTTTTCATTATGACTATAAGTTTGACCGTAACTGTGCTCGGCGGGGGAAGTTTCGGCACAGCGATTGCAAATATCATCGCCCATAACAATCACAAAACTTTTCTGTGGATGCGCTCATCTGAGCATGCAATTGCCTGCCAAAACGCACGCGAAAATATTCAGTACCTTCCTGGTTATCGTCTCGCGGATTCCTTGGAGGTTACTTCCGACTTAGAAATGGCTGTTAGCCAAAGTGATCTCATTTTTGTTTCTATTCCCAGTCACTCCTTTCGCGCTGTTACCCAATCTATTCGCCCATTTCTTCGTAAAGACGCCATTGTGATTAGCACCGCCAAAGGTATTGAGCCGCAAGGTTTTACGTTGATGAGCCAAATCCTTGAGCAGGAGCTGCCAAACTACGCTATAGGCGTTTTAAGCGGACCCAATTTCGCAAAAGAAATTGTTCGCCAACAGCAAACCGGATCAGTGATTGCGAGTAGTGACGAACGTGTCATCGAATGCGTTCAAAAAACCCTTTGCTCGGCAAGCTTCCGCGTTTACTCAAACCACGACCGCTATGGTGTTGAACTCGGCGGCGCACTGAAAAATATTTACGCGATTATTTGTGGCATGGCTGCTGCTTTGGGCGCAGGGCAAAATACGCAAGCTATGTTACTCACGCGAAGCCTTGCTGAAATGGGACGATTCGCACACCTCATGGGGGCAAATCCGATGACATTCTTGGGGTTAGCCGGAGTTGGTGATTTAATTTTGACTTGTACTTCAGATTTGAGCCGCAATTACCGTGTTGGCTTTGCCTTAGGCCAAGGAAAAAATCTGGATGAAGTTGTCGCTGGTCTCGGTCAGGTGGCGGAAGGTGTAAACACACTTAAGCAAGTTAAACAGAAAGCCGATGAGCTGGGTGTTTACATGCCTTTGGTATCTGGGCTGCATGGAATTTTGTTTGAGCACAAAGCGATTTCGGATGTTGCACGAGGCTTAATGATGGGCGAGCAAAATACCGACGTAGACTACCTGGGGGTTTAAGCAATGAACAACGAGCAAATTAAATCTAACTTAACCTCGAGCAAACATTGGTTGCGTTTAATTTTTATGCTTATTTTTGCAGCTGTATTACAACTTGCCAGTATTGTCATGTGGATTTTAGTGATTGCTCAGTTTCTTTTTTCGTTAATTACTGGTGAAGACAACATCAACTTGCGCAAATTTGGCCACAGCCTTTCAATTTATATTTTCGATACGCTAAAGTTTTTAACTTATGCCAGTGAAGAAAAACCATTTCCTTTCGCCGATTGGCCTGAAGTTGATCAAACGAGTGAGCAACAGGAATAATATTTTCTCAACAAAACCTTTTCGGTTTGAGGTAGAGCTATGCAGGTTTTTGTGTTGCGCCACGGTCAGGCTGAGCCACAGCTAACGACAGACGATGCGCGAAATCTCACCGAGCAAGGACGCATTGATGTTGCGGCGAGCGTTAGAAACTCGCTTAACGACTTGATGAAAATTCAGGAAATTTGGTCGAGTCCCCTAGTGCGCGCTCAGCAGACGGCAGAAATTGTGCGTAGTATTCTTGCGCAAAGCGGCGTGCACCTGGGTATAAAAACCACCGACCTCATTACACCAGAGAGCGATCCCCTGCGTTTTTTTGATGAGTTGCAAATTGCTAATTCCAGTTCAATTCTGTTAGCGAGTCATCAACCTTTTGTAGGCGATTTTATCGATCTTTTCTGCGGAAGCCCGCTCGGCGCACATCCCATGAACACAAGCTCAATTGCGTTTATTGAATGCGATGTTGCGGCGGCGGCCTGTGGCGATTTGCGTTGGCTGAGACACGTGGCGGCCTAAATGATGATACCGCAGGAACTTCGTTTTGAGGTGGCGGGTTTGGAGTTCCACGCGCAGGCTTGGGGAAATCCCGAGCATCTTCCCGTTATGGCTTTACATGGCTGGTTGGATAATTCCGCCAGTTTCTTCGCCTTGGCTCCTCTACTCAACAATGTTTATGTGGTTGCGCTGGATATGGCCGGCCATGGCCGCAGTAGTCATCGCCCCGGTTCATCTCCCTACAATATTTGGGAGGATGTTGCGGAGGTTTTTGCCATTGCGGATCTTTTAGGTTGGCAAAAGTTCGCCTTATTGGGGCATTCGCGTGGTGGAATTATTGCTGCATTGGCAGCAGGCACATTTCCAGATCGAATTTCTCATTTGGCTTTGATAGAAGGCCTGCTACCAGAACCGACGTGTGCCGAAGATGCGCCTGCGCAATTAGCTCGCTCTATAGAAGCTACAAAAACTCGTTCCGAAAAAAAGCTGTCTGTTTATCCGAACGTCGCGCTTGCCACTAAAGCCCGCGAGCGTGGCATGTTTCCCTTAAGTCATCCCGCAGCCGCTGCGCTGACAGAGCGCGGATTGAAAAAAATTGAGCACGGTTACCAGTGGAGTACAGATCCACGTTTAATGATTCCTTCAGCCGTTAAATTTTTGCCGGAACAAACAGCTGCATTTATCAATCGAATTATTTGCCCGATTGCGTTGGTGTTAGCGGAGCAGGGCATGCCGGTATTGCATCCCAACTATATGAAATCGGTTGCTAGGTTTCCGCAAATTGCTGTGTCCTGTTTGTCTGGCGCTCATCATCTTCATATGCAAAAAGAAGTGAATGAAGTGGCGGCTGTGTTTAATCCGTTTTTTGCGAAAAGAGGTTAAATGAAAAAGTATATTTTCGTTTTATGTGCCTTATGCTTTTCTGTATTGGCTGATGCGGCTGATTTGAAGTTGCAGTCTTACCCAAATGCGCGCGAAATATTTCACAGCGAAACGGAAGAAGACAGCTTTCTGCTCGCCTTAAGCGCTTACAAAAAAGTCGATAACAATTGGCTGGTGGATAGATCGCAGCGTTTGAGTGGAAAGCTTGAGCGCCGCACCTATGAATTGCCAGCGGATCACAATGCTGAAACGGGATTTGCGTTCTTTAAAGATCAACTCGATAAATACAACTTGCGTGAGTTATTTCACTGCAGAGCGCGCGATTGCGGTACCAGTAATAGTTGGGCGAATAATCATTTCAAAATCATTCAACTTTACGGCATGGATCAATACCAGCTTTACGGTGCTTACGAAATTACGAATGCGGATGAAAAGCCTTTTTATGTGGTGATTTACGCCGTAATGCGCGGAAACAAACGCGCTTATGTACAGCTCGATGTGCTCCATCTAAACAAAGTGGATGATTTTGGCGTTGCCTCCAGCCCAGAAACACTCAACAAGTTACTCAACACCAACGGCTATTTTGTGTTCCCGGATTTTGTGAGTAAAGATGCAACCGGCAGTGCGCACCTACAAATTAAACAAGCTCACGTTCAGGCGCTAGCTGCATTACTGGCGTTACAGCCTAAATTAAATATCGCCTTGGTTGGTCATGATTATTCAGCTGTACCCATTGAACAGCAGCAAGCCGAATCGAAAAAGAATGCCGAGCAAATTAAAACGGCATTGGTGTCGGCAGGTGTAAATGAGAAAAGAGTGCAAACTTTTGGTCTAGGCAGTTTGGCCCCAGCGGGCAGGGGAGATAGAAGTGCGCGCGTTGAAGTTGTAAAAACAAGTGACAACTAAAGAAAACAGGATTGTGATTTCTGTGCTCTCTGGAAAATTTGTTTGACGAGCTAAGCAAATAAAAAACGGGCGATGAAGCCCGTTTTTTATGTCTCGATTAATATTTAATTAGTTTACTAGCGACAAAAATTCCATACGCGTTGCTTGGCTGCTTCGGAAACTACCCAGCATGGCGGAGGTTTTCATCAAGGAGTTTTGCTTTTCAACACCGCGCATCATCATGCACATGTGTTTGGCTTCAATAATCACACCTACGCCGCTGGCACCGGTGATTTTCAACACAGATTCCGCGATTTGTGTTGTGAGTTGTTCTTGAATTTGCAAGCGACGCGCGTACATATCCACAATTCGAGCAACTTTAGACAAACCAAGCACTTTACCAGTAGGAATGTAAGCCACGTGTGCTTTACCAATAAACGGTAGCAGGTGATGTTCGCACATCGAATAGAGTTCAATGTCTTTTACCAGAATCATTTCACTGGAATCAGACGGAAACAGAGCGCCGTTCACTACTTCATCAAGCGTTTGCTGATAGCCGCGGGTTAAAAATTGAAACGCTTTGGCAGCGCGCTCGGGTGTATCTTGCAAACCGGGGCGATTCAAGTCTTCGCCAATGCTGGAAATAATGTTCGCAAAATGTTCTTTCATGGAATCCTCGCTGCGCAAAAAAGCTTTTTGCGTGTGTTTGACGTTTTAACGGCGGGCATTTTACCCTGTAAGTACGCTTAAAACGAATCTGATTTTAAGTATGTGCCAAGATTCTTTAGCTCGGAGCCGCTGGCTTGGTTAGAATAGCGGCAAATTTTCTACGAGCTTAAATTATGGCCACACCTTCTCTTGACCCTTGCGATGAACTGTTTACCTTGCGCGATTTTATTCGTTGGGGAGCCAGCGAGTTCACCGCCGCAAACCTCTATTTTGGTCATGGTACTGATAACGCTTGGGATGAGGCTGAGCAGCTTGTGTTGAACGCGGTTCATTTGACCCCGCCGCTGGCGGGCGAATGGTTGAGTGCGCGTCTCACCCAGGCTGAGCGCAAGCGAGTGGTGGAAAATCTTACGCGCCGTATTCAAAAGCGAATTCCCGCCGCCTACATTACCGGCCAAGCTTGGTTTGCCGGTTTGCCATTCACTGTGGATGAACGCGTGTTGGTGCCACGTTCGCCGATTGGCGAGCTCATTCAACAGCAATTTGCACCATGGTTGAGTGAGGAGCCTGCGCAGATTTTGGATTTGTGTACAGGCAGTGGCTGCATAGGTATTGCCTGTGCCTACGCCTTTCCTGATGCCGAAGTGCAGTTAAGCGATATTTCTTTTGATGCCCTTGCTGTTGCCGAAGAAAACATCCAACAACATGGGTTGGAAGACCGCGTGTTCGCCATGCAATCTGATTTGTTTGAAAATTTTGCCGGTCAGCAATTTGATTTGATTGTGTCAAATCCGCCTTATGTGGACGAAGACGATTTGGCAAGCATGCCACCGGAATACCATGCAGAACCTGAAATTGGTTTGGGTTCAGGCGCGGATGGTTTGGATTTCACCCGTCGCTTATTACGGGAAGCCAGCCACTATTTAACAGATGATGGCGTGTTGATTGTGGAGGTTGGCAATTCGTGGGTTGCGCTTGAGCAAGCTTTCCAAGAGGTTCCTTTCACTTGGATTGAATTTGAGCGCGGCGGTCACGGCGTATTTATGCTGCGCAAAGCGGATTTACTCGCTCACTTTTAATGTCGTACGGCCTTGTTGTAAAACCCAAGGCCGCTATCTCATTCAGCGTTTTAAAGCGCTTGTTTCTATTTTGCGTTCCACATCCACTTCAGAATGTCTGGCAACAAGGCGCCGCCGTGTTGATCTGAATGGCCACCATCACCCCATGTGTAATTAAATTCGTAGCGCGGGCCTGCGTCTGCGTTTTTATCGGCATTGGCGTTAGCCCATTGTAGGGAAGACAGCATTTGTTGGTTAGCCAAGAACCAGTTGCCGTGCTCATTGCTTAGGTCGTTACTGCCGTCTTGCAAATAAATTTTCATAGGGCGAATGGGCGATTTACGGATCAAGCCGGGGTATAAATCGCCACCGGGTTGCATGGGGGTCGTGGCCGTCGCAGGTTGGTAACCAATAGATGTATAGCTGCCAATCATGCTGATGACTTTTTGGAATGCGTCGGGGCGATGCCATGCAACTGTGAACGCACAAATCGCACCGCTGCTGGTGCCGCCAATGATGTGATCGCTGGGCTTGAGGCTGTAGGGATATTTTTTCGCGACTTCTGGCAAGAGTTCGTCAATTAAAAAACGCGCGTAGTTGTCGTTAAGCGCATCGTACTCGGGCGCGCGGTGGTCTGGGTTGGACATGCCCAAATTGTCTGGGTAGTGCTCACTGAGATTGCCAGGTGTAATGAACACACCAATGGTCTGCGGTATGGCTTTTTGGTGGATCAAATTGTCCAACACCGTGGGTATACGTAGCGAACCCTTTGGGTTAGTGGCGCGCTGTCCGTCCTGAAAAACCAGCAATGCGGGTTTGGTTTTGGCTTTGGGCTTGTAATCCGCGGGTAGGTAAATCCAATATTGGCGCACTGTGCCAGCAAACACTTTGCTGTGGAATTCAAACGGGCCTTCGAGTTTACCCTTTGGGACTTTTGGCTGCTCCAGAGAATCTGCCGTATGAGGGTAATCGCCGGGTTGGCGCGTTTTCGTTTGCTCGTCAGCCCATACGAATGAGCTAATTAACGTTAGGACCGCAATTATTGTTATTGGCCGCTTCTTCATGGAATCACCTCGTTAGTGTTTTTATTCGAGAGGATTTATAGCACGGAAACGGGGCCCGCCCTAATGGTGCGCATGTAAAAGTGTGTTTAGTTCACGTATAATCGCGCCCACTTTTGCACGCGTTCATTGGGTTGGAAAACACATGTCTGGTAATACTTACGGTAAATTGTTTACGGTCACCACTTTTGGTGAAAGTCACGGCCTTGCGCTCGGCGCTATTGTGGATGGCTGCCCACCGGGTTTGTCGCTTACCGAAGAAGATTTGCAAATTGATTTGGATCGCCGGAAGCCCGGTACTTCTCGCTATACCACCCAACGCCGTGAAGATGATTTGGTAAAAATTTTATCGGGTGTGTTTGAAGGCAAAACCACGGGTACGCCAATTGGTTTGGTTATTGAAAACACCGATCAGCGCTCTAAAGATTATTCAAACATTAAAGATCAATTCCGTCCTGCCCATGCTGATTACACTTACATGCAAAAATACGGTGTGCGCGATTATCGCGGTGGTGGCCGTTCATCGGCACGTGAAACAGCGGTGCGTGTTGCGGCGGGTGCTATTGCCAAAAAATATTTAAAAGATTTTCATGGCATTGAGGTTCGCGGTTATTTATCGCAGTTAGGCCCGATCAAAATTGAAAGCGTAGATTGGGATCAGGTTGAACAAAATCCTTTCTTCTGCCCCGATGCAAGCAAAGTCCCTGAGATGGAAGAATTTATGAAAGCCCTTAACAAAGAGGGCGATTCCATAGGTGCGAAAATTACTGTTGTTGCCAAAAATGTTCCACCGGGTTTAGGTGAGCCTATTTTTGATCGCCTTGATGCAGAAATTGCGCACGCGTTGATGAGTATTAACGCGGTGAAGGGCGTGGAAATCGGTGAAGGTTTTGGTGTGGTGGATCAGCGTGGTAGCCAACATCGTGATGAAATGACGCCAGAGGGTTTCTTATCAAATAATGCCGGCGGTATTTTGGGTGGCATTTCTTCAGGGCAGGACATTATTGCGAATATCGCGTTAAAGCCTACTTCAAGTTTGCATATCCCCGGTCGCAGTGTTGATGTACACGGTAACCCCGTAGAAGTGGTTACCAAAGGTCGTCACGACCCTTGTGTTGGTATACGCGCAACGCCTATTGCAGAAGCTATGCTTGCATTGGTGTTGATGGATCATATGCTCCGTCATCGCGGCCAAAACGGTGGTGTAAAACATTCTGTTCCGGTGATTCCTGCTAGCGTGAAAAAATAAAAACGCTTTAATATCTTTAGTGCATTTTTATCTTATAACTTCATCGTCATTCTCGCGTAGCGGGAATCCAGCTCTTGATTTTTAAAAGCTGGATCCCCGCTACGCGAGGATGACGACTGCATGGATGCAGGAGGTAGAGCAATGCAGGAGCAATTGCCGACGACTCCCAAATAATCTGTAAACGAGTTGCAGATTTTTCCAGCTAAAAAAGCACAATGCCAAATACATCTTCCGCACATCAAACTCTTCCATACTGGCGACTCTCCAGCTTCTATTTCTTTTATTTTGCCGTTGTGGGTTCACTCACACCATACTGGGGCGTGTATTTAAAATCCTTGGGCTACAGCTCTAAAGATGTTGGTTTCATCACCGCCATTATTTTAGGTACGCGCATTATTGCGCCCAATTTTTGGGGTTGGCTTGCGGATAAAACCCAACAGCGCCTACGTATTATTCGCCAAGGTAGTGCCATAGCCTGCGTTTGCTTTGCGGGTGTGTTAATTAGCCATGATTATGCGTGGCTGGTGTTGGTCATTAGCTGTTACACCTTTTTTTGGCACGCGGTTTTGCCGCAGTTTGAGGTTATCACCCTGTCTTATTTGGGCAATCAATACCAACGCTATGGCCAAATTCGCCTATGGGGTTCCATAGGTTTTATGGCAGCGGTCGTTGGGCTGGGTTTGTTGTTTGATTTTTTGCCTGTTCGTTTTTTGCCGCTCGCCATTTTAAGTTTTCTGTTGTTGATTTTTTTATCCAGCTTGTCTCTAAAAGCGGTTCCCGTTGCAAAAAGTGCTGAGCCAAGCAAAGGCTTTTTTCATTTAGTGGCGCAACCCGCAATCATCTGCTTTTTGTTGGCGAGTTTTTTGTTGCAGTTAAGCCACGGGCCTTATTACACCTTTTACAGTTTGTATTTGCAGGAAGGCTACGGGTACTCCAGTACATCCACAGGTTTACTTTGGGCGCTTGGAGTCTTGGCTGAGGTGGCTATCTTTTTGGTGATGCCAAAAATCATGCACAGGTTTGATGTGCGGAATTTGCTGCTGGTTACTTTTTTTGTCACAGCCTGTCGTTGGTATTTGATTGGCTATTGCGCCCAGTGGTTAGGTGTTTTGTTATTTGCTCAGTTGTTGCATGCGGTAAGTTTTGGTATTGCGCATGCTGCATCCATCGAGATAGTTCGCAGTCATTTTAAAGGCACGCATCAAGGGCAAGGGCAGGCGCTTTATAGCTCACTGGGATTTGGTGCGGGCGGTGCGCTTGGCGCATTAATCGGCGGGTTTCTTTGGGATCACAGCGCAAGTCTTACGTTTTTGGTCGCAAGCCTTTCCGCGTTCGCTGCTTTTGTTATCGCGTTTTTTGGGCTACATTTAAAAAAATCTTCTGCGGCTTAGTTGGAAATCAACTGCCACAATCAAATCGTTTAGTGGTGAGTCCCTAATGCAAAATCTCAAACTTGCGCTTATCCAACAAGAAATTGTTCCCAACAATCCCCAACACAATTTAGATACTTTTTCGAAAGCGATGAGCTCGCTAAAGGATGTTGACCTCATTATTCTGCCAGAAGTATTTACCACGGGTTTTTGTAGTAATGCGCGAAATTATGCAGAGCGTGTAGATGGCACGGCTTATCAATGGATGGCAGATCAAGCGAAAAGATTGAATGCGGTCGTGACGGGTAGTTTGGTCGTAAAAGTAGGTGATCAACATTTTAATCGTCTAGTTTGGATGCGCCCCGATGGAACCTATATTCATTATGACAAACGCCATTTATTCCGCATGGCGGGTGAGCATGAACGATATGCAAGTGGCAACGAACGCGTGCTGGTCGAACTCAAAGGCTGGCGAGTTTTGCCCATGATCTGTTACGACTTGCGTTTCCCCGTGTGGAGTCGTAACCGCAATGATTATGACTTGGCGATTTACGTTGCCAATTGGCCAAGCGCTCGTGCGCTACATTGGAATCGTTTGCTACAGGCGCGCGCTATCGAAAATTTAAGTTATGTTGCCGGTGTCAATCGTGTTGGCATGGATGAAAAGCACCAACATTATTCTGGCGATTCGAGCGTGTTCAGTTCACTGGGAGAGGCTGTATTTACTTCGCAAGAACCGGGCACATTTGTCGTGGAATTATTTGCAGATAAATTAAAAGAGCATCGCGAGAAGTTTCCTGCCTACATGGATGCCGATGATTTTGAAATTAAAATCTAAACAAAAAAGCCGCTGGAAATAGCGGCTTTTTTGGTTTAGCGAATTGCTTGTTTACTAGCTGATAGCTTTGTCTACAATCTTCTGCGCTTCGGCGATCAATTGTTGCAAATGATCTTTACCTTTAAAGCTTTCTGCATAGATTTTGTAAATATCTTCAGTGCCCGATGGGCGCGCCGCAAACCAACCACTCTTGCTGCTGACTTTAATACCGCCAATTGCCGCATTGTTTCCCGGTGCGTGGGTAATGATGCTTTCAATTTTTTCACCCGCCAACTCTGTCGAAGTGATTTGATCTGGCGACAATTTTGAAAGCGCTTTTTTCTGCGCAGTGTTTGCTGGTGCCTCAACACGGCTCTCTGCTGCATGGCCAAATTCATCGGCTAGAGCTTTGTAGTGTTGGCCGGGATCGCGGCCCGTTTTAGCGACAATTTCACCCGCGAGAAGCGCTGGAATCAAACCGTCTTTGTCAGTTGTCCACACGCTGCCGTCAATACGCAGGAAAGATGCCCCAGCGCTTTCTTCACCACCAAAACCTAAAGAGCCGTCAAACAAACCGGGCGCGAACCATTTAAAACCGACGGGTACTTCGTGCAAGCGACGGCCAAGTTTTTCGCTTACGCGATCAATCATAGCGCTACTCACAACGGTTTTACCTATGGCGGTTTTTGCACCCCACTGTGGACGGTTGGAAAATAAATATTCAATCGCCACCGCTAAATAATGGTTCGGCGGTAATAAACCTGCGCTTGGCGTCACTATGCCGTGGCGATCATGATCGGCGTCGCATGCGAAGGCGACTTGGTAGTCGTTACGCTTGGCGAGCAAGCCTTGCATGGTGTAGGCAGAAGATGGGTCCATGCGAATTTTGCCGTCCCAGTCTGCTGGCATAAATTCAAACGTTGGGTCGATGATTTGATTGATTAAATGCAAATCGATTTTGTAGAAGTCAGCAATCGCGCTCCAGTAACGCAAGCCCGCGCCACCTAACGGATCTACACCTAAACGTACGCCCGCATCGCGAATTGCATTCATATCCACTACGTTAATTAAATCTTTTACGTAGTGGCTAATGTAATCGTGGTGATGGGTGCTCGGCGCTTTTATGGCAACGCGGTATTCCATGCGTTTTACATCGCGCAAGTTATTTTCCAAAAGCTCATTCGCGCGCGCTTGCATCCAATTGGTAACGTCTGAATCTGCTGGGCCGCCGTTGGTTGGGTTGTATTTATAGCCACCATTATCGGGCGGGTTGTGGGAAGGCGTAATCACAACGCCGTCGGCCAAACCGCTGGTGCGGCCTTTGTTGTAAGTCAGAATCGCGTGAGATACCGCAGGCGTTGGCGTGAACTCGCCACCGGTTGCCAAAAAGATATCGACACTATTTGCCGCAAATACTTCTACCGCACTGATTTGCGCAGGTTCGGACAATGCGTGTGTATCGATCCCCACATAGAGCGGGCCGGTAATTCCCGCTTGTTTGCGGTAGTCGCAAATCGCTTGGGTAATTGCGAGTACGTGGTTTTCGTTGAAGCTGGTTTTGAATGCGGAACCGCGATGGCCAGAAGTACCAAAGCTAACACGTTGTTCGGCAATGCCGGGGTCAGGTTTTTTATCGTAGTAAGCGGCGGTCAGTTGGGTGACATCTACCAGCATTTCCTGAGGTAGTAATTTGCCCGCGTATGGACTAATGCTCATGTAAGAACTCCTTGGTGCACAATGGCTTTGTTCTGGTTGATAAGTAAATCCGAAAAGCGTAATCGTTAAGGTGTCAGTCTAGTTAACTTTTGCAGCAGCATCATAGGGAATAATTTTTACCACGATTCCCAGTAGAGGATGATCGATATAGTGAACCTCATTACTGCGCATGCTGCGCTCTTGGCTGACTTTTACAATGCGTTTAATCAAATAGTCCTGATTCTTGTCTGATGCCGTAGCCTCCGCGAAAGGCAATGGCGGCAAGCTCGGCCAGGATTCTGGTAGATTTGTTCCAGCAGGCGCGAATTGCGAAAGCCATAAATTCGTTTGAATCTTCAAATATTGCCCAACGCTCAAGGCGATGCTGCCTTCTAACTCTTGATGACCGCCACCACTTTTTCCGCCGCTGATAAAAATATGCGTTTTGCGCGCGTAAATGGTTTGTCTCCACGCTTGGTGATAAAGCAAAGAGTAAGTTCCGCTTCGCGCAAGTGTCGCTGCCTGAGCGTTCAAGGTGCGTTCGCTCGCGGGTAAGAGGCTAAAGCCCTCGGAACTGCTCTCTGATTTTAAGCTAACCAGATTTTCGGGGTAAATCATCTTCACGTCTGTTGGCCAAGTCTCTTGCGGATTAACTTCGGCACGAGAAAACACAATTAGCTCGACTTGATACAAGCGCTCGTGGTTTTGAGGTGCATCAGTTTCGGTCTGCGCTTGGCTGCTAGCAGCAACTGCAAGCAGGCACAGCTGCAACGCGAAGAATTGGAAGTATTTTTGTATTGTCATAATCAATTCTCAACCGTTCTGTTTACGGCATTAATTTATCGAGCAATCCTGCAACCTGTTGCAGTCGTTGCTCGGTAGTTTCCATGGGCAACGTGAACTTTAGCTTATTTGCGCCTTCCAATTTATAGGCGTGAGGTGCAGCTTGCACCATCTTAACGATGGTTAAAGGTTCAACTCGTGTATCACTGCTAAATTCAATCACGCCAGAGCGTGCACCTGCTTCTAATTTGGTAATACCAATTGTCTGCGCTTTGAGTTTTATTTGCGTGACGCGCACCAGATTTTTCGTTTGCTCTGGCAGTAATCCAAAGCGGTCAATCATCTCAACCTGCAATTCACGCAAGGCTTCGTCGGTTTCGGCGTTGGCCAATCGTTTGTACATAATGAGGCGCGATTGAACATCTGGTAAATAATCTGACGGGATGAGCGCTGGAATGCGCAGGTTAACATCCACCATGCCGTCAAATTCATTAGTCGGGTCAGGAATTTTGCCTTTTCGAATGGCTTTAACCGCGCGATCCAGCATTTCCATGTAAAGCGTGAAGCCAATAGTTTGAATTTGCCCGCTTTGTTCTTCACCGAGCAACTCTCCAGTGCCACGAATTTCCATGTCGTAAGTCGCCAAGGTGAAACCCGCGCCTAAATCTTCGGCGGCGGAAATGGCCTCCAAGCGTTTAACTGCATCTGCCGTCATTGAACGTTTGTCGGGAGTTAAAAGGTAAGCATAAGCTTGGTGATGCGAGCGGCCCACACGACCACGCAATTGGTGCAATTGCGCCAAACCGAATTTATCGGCGCGATGAATCACAATCGTATTTGCGTTGGGAATGTCGATACCTGTTTCGATAATGGTCGTACACACCATCACATTAAAACGTTTGTGATAAAAATCAGACATAACGCGCTCAAGCTCGCGCTCACGCATTTGGCCGTGGCCAATCACAATGCGCGCTTCGGGTACAAGCTCTTGCAAATCGCGCGCAGTCTTTTCAATGGTGCTAACTTCGTTATGCAAATAATAAACTTGGCCGCCACGCAAAATTTCACGCAAGATCGCCTCTTTAATAATGTTGTCATCGTGTGTGCGCACGAATGTTTTTACAGACAAGCGGCGAGCAGGTGGCGTTGCGATGATCGACAAATCGCGAATACCTGACATGGACATGTTTAACGTACGAGGAATCGGCGTTGCAGTGAGCGTCAAAATATCGATCTCAGCACGCAAGGCTTTGAGCTGTTCCTTTTGACGAACACCGAAGCGATGCTCTTCATCGATAATTAACAAACCAAGATTTTTGTATTTGATATCTGGCGAAAGCAAAGCGTGTGTGCCGACAACAATGTCAATTTTCCCTTCCGCAATTCGCGGTTTAACTTCGCTAACTTCTTTCGCGGTTTTGAAACGTGAAAGAACTTCAATCGTAATTGGCCAATCCGCAAAACGATCTTTAAGTGATTCGTAATGTTGCTGCGCCAAGAGTGTGGTTGGTGCAAGAATGGCAACTTGTTTGCCGGCGTGGCTCGCCACAAATGCAGCACGCATGGCGACTTCAGTTTTACCAAAACCAACATCGCCGCATACCAAGCGATCCATAGGTTTTGGTGAAAGCATGTCAGCGATAACGGCTTCAATCGCGCGTTGTTGGTCGGGCGTTTCTTCAAAGGGGAAGCTGGCCGCAAAATTCAAATAGGCTTCTTTGGGGTCAGCAAACGCAAAACCTTTTCGTGCCGCGCGGCGCGCGTAAACTTCCAGCAATTCTGCGGCTGTATCCCGAATTTGTTCTGCGGCTTTACGTTTGGCTTTTTGCCATGTTTCGCTGCCGAGTTTGTGCAGCGGTGCTAATTCTTCGTCGGTGCCGCTGTAGCGGCTGATCAAATGTAAATTGGTCACAGGAACGTAGAGTTTGGTTTCGTCTGCGTATTCCAGCGTTAAAAACTCATTGGATTGGTCATCAATAGTGATGGTTTCTAAACCGCGGTAACGTCCTACACCGTGATCAATATGAACAACGGGTGAGCCAATTTTTAATTCTGTCAGGTTTTTAACAATAAGGTCGGAGTTGTCTTGGCTTTGTTTGCGGCGACGTGTTTGCTGCACACGCTCACCGAATAATTGTGTTTCGGTGATCAGCGCAATTGACGGATCTTCGAGCAACAAGCCTTGCTCGAGCGGTGCGGTGGTAATAGCAATTTTTTCATTGCCGTCAAAAAAACTAGACCAATTGTCGATAAGCGTTGGAGTCACGCGAATACGGCTTAGCAATTCTAATAAGCTTTCGCGCCGACCCGCTGAATCTGCGCAAAAGAGCACACGCCCGCTGAACTCAAATAGAAATGCTTGAATCGCCGTTAGCGGATTTTCCGCTTGCGACCGAATCGGCAAGCTTGGCGGTAACTGAGTTGAAAAATTCGTGTTGCCAACTTTTTCTTCCAGTATTTCTGAAACAATGAAGGTACGGCAATAATCTTTTAGGTGACCAAAAAGCTCATCAATCGCTAAATAAATTTCTTTGGGTGCAAGAATAGGGCGTTGCGGGTCTACTCGGCGGCTTTCATAACGGCGTAAAAGCTCAAGCCAAAAGTTTTCGGCGGCTTTTTCAATATCACCCAAGCCATAAATTTGTGTGTTCTTTGGTAAGTAATCAAAGAGCGTGCTGCAATTTTCAAAAAACAACGGCAAATAATATTCAATGCCCGGTGGTGATATGCCGGCGCTTACATCCTGAAAAATGGAACAGGCCTTATGGTCAACATCGAATTTTTCCATCCAATGTTGTTTAAAACGCTGAATGCCAATTTTGTCGAGGGGAAATTCTTTTGCGGGTAGCAGTTGAATACTGTTGACTTGTTCAACGGTTAATTGTGTTTCAGGATCAAAAGTGCGTAAGGTTTCAATCTCGTTGTCAAACAAATCCAAACGGTAAGGTTGCTCGCTGCCCATGGGGAATATATCCAGCAACGCGCCTCGTACAGCGTATTCGCCGTGCTCGTAAACCGTATCAACACAATGGTAGCCAGCTTTCTCAAAGTTGCGGCGCATTGCATCTATATCAATTCGTTGCCCGCACTCCACCATTAAGCTGTTACCGATTAAGTAATCGGACGGCATTAATCGTTGTAACAAAGACGTCACAGGAACAACCAAAATCCCTTGCTGGGTTTGAGGAAGTTGGTAAAGCGTTTTTAAACGATCAGAAATGATGTCCTGATGCGGAGAAATGGTGTCGTAGGGAAGTGTTTCCCAATCAGCGAGGTGCAATATCGGAAAATCTTGGCGCTGGTTAAAGAACATAAGTTCAGTTTCCAGACGAAGTGCGCTGCTGGTGTCGGCGGTGATCACCAAACTAAAACCTTGGGTGGCGTAAGCGCCGTTCAGTATGGCGAGCGCCTGCGCACTGCCGTGCAGTTGCCCCCAGCTTTGTCTATTACCAGAGCGGGACGATACGGGAGGATTGTTGATAGAGACCATCGTAAAGCGCTTTTCAACCTGTAATTGCGAGGGGCACATTGTACCTGCGCCTTGGTGAAAAGTGGGTTCTGTAGCTCACTATTTGTAGTACAGATTTGATGTGGCAATTGAAAGACTGGAGAGGGAATTGCTTAGAGTTTGAAGGATTTGTTCAAGCGCCGTTTGTGTGCGCAAAACTTGAGCATAAGTTGATCTGTAACATCTTCACCTATGCCTTCTGAGGCATTTGCTGATTTTCGTTGCTACAATGGTTTCATGTCTCGGGCTTGTCGCCTGACCAAGAGTAACGCTAGGGGGAAAAAGTGGCAGATTTCATGTACGACGTTTTGGTTATTGGTTCGGGCCCTTCCGGTGAAAGTTCCGCTATTGCTGCCGCTAAAGCGGGCAAAAAGGTAGGAATTATCGAAAACAGAACTGTGGTTGGCGGCAGCTGTGCTCACAAAGGTACGATTCCCTCAAAATCCCTTCGCCACGTCGTTAAGCAAGTTATCCAGTTTAAAAACAATAGTTTGTTCCGTGAGCTGGGCGATACCCGCCGCCTGACATTTCCACGCGTGCTGGAATCTGCTGCGCGTGTCATCCCTAAACAAGTGGAACTTCACACGAACTTTTATGTGCGCAACCGCGTGGCTGTGCACATTGGTGATGCATCTTTTATTAACAAACACGAAATTGAATTGGTAGCACCGGACGGCGCTAAAGAAATTATCGGCGCGTCAGATATTATTATCGCCACTGGTTCTCGCCCTTATCGCCCAGATGATGTTGATTTTACCCATCCCCGCATTTACGACAGCGATACGATTTTGGATATGCAACATACTCCGCGTCATTTAATTGTTTACGGCGCGGGCGTGATTGGGTGTGAATATGCGTCGATTTTTTCTGGTTTGGGCATGCGTGTTGATTTAATCAACAATCGCGAACGTTTGTTGTCGTTCTTGGACGACGAAATTTCAGACGCACTGAGTTATCACTTACGCGATAGCGGCGTGACTGTTCGTCACGGTGAAGAATACGAATCTATTGAGGCCAGCGAGCACAGCGTAACCCTGCATCTGAAATCCGGCAAGCGCTTACGTGCGGATGCAATTTTGTGGTGTAACGGCCGAAGCGGTAATACCCATACGCTCAATTTGGATGCGATAGGCTTAAAAGCGGATCACCGCGGCAACTTAAAAGTGGATGATTGCTACCGTACCGAAATTGACAATATTTACGCGGTAGGCGATGTGATTGGTTGGCCAGGTTTAGCGAGTGCCTCTTACGGACAAGGTCGTGCCGTGTCTGGTGGTATTTTGGGTGACGCTTGCATCAAGCTTTCCAACGTACCGACAGGTATTTATACATTGCCTGAAATCAGCTCTATAGGTCGTACCGAAACTGAGTTAACCCAAGCCAAGGTTCCTTATGAAGTGGGCAGAGCTTTCTTCAAAAACACGGCGCGCGGGCAAATATCTGGTGAATACGTGGGGATGTTGAAATTACTCTTCCATGTAGACACATTGGAAGTTCTGGGTGTTCATTGCTTTGGTGCCGAGGCTGCCGAAATTGTGCACATTGGCCAGGCAATCATGGGGCAAAAAGGCGAGGGGAATACGATTCAGTATTTCCTGACAACGACTTTTAACTACCCCACGATGGCGGAGGCTTACCGAGTGGCTGCTTTAGATGGTATGAATCGTATTAGTCGTCGATAGGTTTTTGATCAAAAAAAAAGCGCATCTTGGATGCGCTTTTTTTATTTCAGTTTTAAATTTTCTTCCGGCATTTCATCCGTTGTTTCTATTTTAATTTCTTCGCTTTTGTGCAGTTTTGGCTTAACAACGCTGTGAATTACGTGGTCGTTCTCAAAGTAAACTGTAAATTCTCCATAATCCCAGCTTGAAATAGGGGGCTTACCTTTTGCGGGATTTTCTTTTTGAGGTTCGCCGTATTGGCTTTTGACTTGAGCTTTACTCAAGCCCGTTGTAGGTGTAGCTATGTGTTGGGCTCTAGCTTGTTCTCCCAGCGGAATTTTAACGTCATCTGCCAATGCAGCTGTGCCCAAAATGCTTAGGCTTACAAGTGTGGATAAGACTACTTTTTTCATATGCATCTTCTAGGCATTCCCCTGTAGGCGGCGTTTTTCTGCCATTTGGGCCCGCATGATTTGTTGACCAATAAGTTGTTGTTGCAAATCAGTAATGCGATGAAACTTGACCGCAACTTGAAACTCACCGCTGTTACTTTTTTCACAGCGAATCACTTTTGCAAAAAGCGTTAGTCCAGCGTTGCTGGGCAGAAAAACAATACGCAAGGCAATAAAATCGTCGGCTTTTAGCTCGTCTGAACTGCCGAAAGCAATTCCGCCTTCACTCAAATTAACTTGTTTTATCGTTTTTGACGGCGGCATTGGCTTTTGGTCGGCCATAAGTTGTTGGCCCAAGAGTTCAATTTTTCGATTCAAGTTGTGCAGATATTCGGCAAGTGGGCGGCTCAATTCCTTTATTTGAAATAAAAACTGGGCGTTTTCCGCGTCTATTTTTTTAAGCTCAGAGTAGAGCTTCAAAGAGCTGGCATTGCCGAATAAGGCTTCCGACTCACTTTTATTGGCAGTGAGTTCATCAACATGTTTGAGCTCTAAGGCGATAGTTTCATCAATCCGGAAAAAACTGCGTCGTTCTGACATGGTCACTTCTCTTTGTAACTCAAAGGGTCTGCCTACAAACATAGCACAAGGTCACTCAAGCCGCGAAAACTTAGGCTTTCACCGGGAATAATCTTGTGCTTGCCAGCTATAGCTTTACATACATGGCCTTAGTCGGTTTAATGCGCCCATGATGAAAAACATACCTCTCTATATTGGCTTGCGTTACACCCGCGCCAAGCGTCGCAATCAGTTCATTTCGTTTATTAGCGCCTTTTCACTTATCGGCATGGCCTTAGGCGTAACCGCGCTTATTCTCGTGTTATCGGTAATGAACGGCTTGGACCGCGAGATGAAGCAGCGCCTCTTGAGCGTTATCCCACACGGATACATCGACCGCGATCCTGCCTTGACCGATTGGCATGCTATTGCCCAACAAATCCAACAACACCCCAAAGTGATGGGAACTGCACCTTATATAGCCA
This sequence comes from uncultured Cellvibrionaceae bacterium, assembly GCA_964581625.1. Lineage (GTDB taxonomy): Bacteria > Pseudomonadota > Gammaproteobacteria > Pseudomonadales > Cellvibrionaceae > Cellvibrio. Next base: position 103,503 of record CAZOPE010000002.1, on the reverse strand, counting down.
GTGAGGCGCTGGTTGGTTACGGAAGCGATATTCAAGGTATCCAGATTGAAGGTATTTTGCCGGAAGAAGAATTAAAAATTTCCGTTATCGACAAGCATATGCTAATTGGCTCGCTCGAAAACCTAAAACCGGGAGAGTTTGGTGTGGTAATGGGTAGCATGATGGCGCGCCAACTTGGATTGGCTCTCGGTGACAAAGTGATGATTACATCGCCGGATATCAACATCACGCCTGCTGGCGTTTTCCCGCGCAACAAAAATTTTACGCTGGTTGGTGTGTTTGAAGTGGGTGGGCAAGTTGATTTTAATTTGGCCTTAATCCACCTGAGCGATGCGCAAAAGTTTTTTCGTGTTTCTGGTGCGCAAGGGCTTCATGTTAAAACAATAGATCTCTATGAAGCCGCGCCGGTCATGAAAGAATTGCGAGAAAAGTTTGGTACCGAGTACAGCGTAAAAGATTGGAGCCAAACTCAAGGTAGTCTTTTCCAATCGGTAAAGATGGAAAAAATGGTGACGGGCACCTTGCTGAATATTTTAATTTTTATCGCTGTATTTAATATTGTGTCTAGCTTGGTATTGATGGTTGCAGATAAAAGATCTGACATCGCCGTGTTGCGCACGCTTGGGTTAACCGCCAAACAAGTGATGGGTATTTTTATTGTTCAAGGCAGCGCGGTGGGTTTTGCGGGTACTGCAATTGGCGTTGTTGCCGGTTGCATTTTAACTTGGTTGCTTAACCCAATTATGGCTGTGCTTGAATCGCTTTTTGGATTCCATTTTTTTGATCCTGAAACCTTTTATATAACGGGCTTACCCAGTTACTTAATGTGGCAAGATGTGCTGACGATCGCTCTCACCGCTCTTACCTTAAGTTTTTTGGCCACTCTCTATCCGGCTTACCGCGCGAGTAAAATTGAGCCCGCTGAGGCATTACGTTATGAATAATCAAACAACTCACACCTCTGCAGATGCGGTTCTAACCTGTATCAATGTAAGCAAAGATTACGGTGAAGCTACGCTCAAAGTTAGCGTATTGCGCAATATAAATATGGCGATAAATTCTGGTGAACGTGTGGCCATTGTGGGCGCCTCGGGCTCTGGTAAATCCACACTGTTGAATATTCTTGGCGGGTTAGATATACCGGATACTGGCGAGGTTTCCGTTGCCGGTGAAGTCCTTTCAAAAATGAGCGCAGATGAGCGCGGTTTTTTGCGAAATCGGAAATTGGGTTTTGTGTATCAATTCCATCATCTACTTCCGGAATTTACAGCGCTTGAAAATGTGTGCATGCCCTTATTAATTGGTGGAGAAAGCAAAGCTCAAGCGCAAGAGAAATCTACTCAAATGTTGCAACGAGTAGGCTTGGGGCATCGCTTACACCACAAACCATCTGAATTGTCGGGTGGTGAGCGCCAGCGTGTAGCAATTGCACGCGCCTTGGTGACGTCTCCTGCCTGCGTGTTGATGGATGAACCCACCGGGAATTTGGACACACATTCTGCCGATAGTATTCAGCAACTTATGCTGGAACTGAATCAATCTATAGGCACCAGCTTTGTGGTTGTCACCCACGATTTACGACTCGCCGCAAAAATGGATAGAACGCTTACCTTGGCTGATGGCATTTTGGTATGAAATTGAAAGCCATGTTTAACCGTTTTACCTTTTTGGTGGGAGCGCGCTACGGCACATCGCGTAAGCACAGTCAGCTGGTTTCTTTTATATCGACTTTATCCACGGCAGGTTTGGTGATTGGCGTTGCGCTTTTAATTGTGGTGATGTCGGTTATGAACGGATTTGATCGCGAGCTGCGCGAACGCATTTTAGGTATTATGCCGCAAGCAATGATTTACCACCGTGAAGGTATTTCGGATTACGCCGCGCTAATCTCTCAGCTAAAAAAAGATACACGCGTTTTAGAAGCTGCACCTTTTGTTCAAATTCAAGGGTTGTTTAATCATCAAAAGCATGTGGCCCCAGCTAATGTGTTTGGTGTTGATCCAGTACAAGAAACACGGCTCAATTCACTCGAACAATATTTACCGCCAAATGCTTTTTCCCAACTTAATCAAAATCCGCAAAGTGTGATTGTTGGGCAAGGAATTGCCGATAAACTTCGTGTTGCCGTTGGCGATAAAATTACATTGATTATTCCTCGCTCGAGTGATACGAATGCGGCGCCAGGAATATTAATGCTTGATGTTGTTGCTGTATTGAAAAGCAATACCAATGTGGATCAATCCTTAGCGCTAATGAATTTGAATAGCGCATCACAAGCTTCTGAGTTTCCGGGGAAAATGAGTGGAATTCGGTTGAAGGTAAATGATTTGTTTGAAGCCCCAGCAATTGTTACCAGCCTGATTAATGATTTACCTGTAGGCTATTTTGGGTCTCATTGGATGCGTACGCACGGAACTATTTACGAAGCCATCCATATGTCTAAAAATCTTGTCGGCTTGTTGCTTTTACTGATTATCGGTATCGCCGCGTTTAACTTGGTTTCCACTCTTATCATGGTGGTGGTTGATAAGCAGGGTGATATTGCTATCTTGCGTACTCTAGGTGCATCTAGCAAAGAGATCATCGGAATTTTTATGATTCAAGGCGGATTGATTGGGTTAATCGGTACCAGCATAGGTGCGATTCTTGGTGTATTTTTATCTTGGGTTGTTACAGATCTTATTGCGGGCTTAGAGAAACTATTGGGAATTCAGTTCTTGCATTCTGATGTCTATCCTATTAGCTACTTACCATCCAATTTATCTTGGCTTGACGTTCTACAGGTTTCCGCGACATCGCTATTTATTTGTTTTTTTGCCGCACTCTATCCCGCGTGGAGAGCAAGCCGCGTTCAACCAGCGGAAGCTTTGCGATACGAATAGTCAGGTTTTAGCATGATGAGCTTGAGTTCTATTTTTGCTTCTCGTTGCCCACTTCCGTTTCACATTTAATCGCCACATATAATTCGATAAAAAATAGCTAAGGATGGATATTCCTGTTGCACCAATTAAAGAGCCAAGCAAGTAAGGTCGCCAAATTATCTCGAATTCGTGCACTAACCACGCCCAGGTAAATTCAATATCGGGCGCGGGCTCCAAATTCAAAATCAAACGCCCCAAGTGATAAAAAGCGTACATGATGAAAGGAATGGTAATGGGATTGGCGATCCAACAGGCTGCAATCGTTAGCGGTAAATTTGCCCTTGTCACAAGAGCTGCTGTAGCCGCTGCTGGAGTATGAACAGGTACAGGCGGCAACAGGCCGATGAAGATTCCCCAAAAAAAAGCTTTGGAAACTGAGCGGCGATTCATGTGGAATAGGTTAGGGTCGTCCAGCACATCGCCTAGGAACCGCAAAGACTTGCTTCCTTTGACGGTTTCGGCAGAAGGCATAAGTTTTTTTAACGAAAAACGTGACATCCTAAAACCATCGCATCATCAAACGTATTGCAAACCAAGCGCACCGATTGCCGCTCGTTAGTGATAGGCATCGTTGACTCGAAGATAAAATTAGTTAGATTTTGGGGCTGGCAAGATTGCCCGAATGCAAACCACATTCCTTTTTGGTGGCTTCTTCCCACCACCATCTGCCCTCACGTTCGTGCTGGTTGGGGCCAACTGGTCGGGTGCAAGGTTCGCAGCCAATTGAAATAAAGCCTTTCTCGTGAAGCTCGTTGTAAGGGATTTCGCACATGCGGATGTAGGCCCACACGTCTTGGGAAGTCCAATTGGCCAAAGGGTTAAATTTGGTGAGCGTGGCGCCAGCGCGGGCGAACAATGTGTCGTTTTGAATTACCGGAATTTCTGCGCGGGTTGGACTTTGGTCTTTTCGTTGGCCCGTAATCCATGCATCAACTCCGGCTAATTTTCTACGCAAGGGTTCAGTTTTGCGCACGCCGCAACATTCCTGATGCCCATCTTCATAAAAGCTGAACAAACCTTTTTCGGAGGTTAGCTTTTGCAAGGCTTCGCTATTGGGAGCCATGATTTCGATGTTTATACCGTAATGCTTGCGTACTGTTTCCAGGTAGCGGTAGGTCTCGGTGTGGAGTCTGCCGGTGTCGAGGCAAAACACCTGGACGTCAGGACGATAGTTACGGGCCATCTCGATCAGCACAACATCTTCAGCTCCGCTGAAGGAAATGGCGATATTTTCAAATTGAGAGAGTGCGTATTTAATTATTTTTTGCGGCGACTCTTGCTGCAATTTTTGTTCGATATCAACAAGCGAAATTAGAGGGTCATTCATAAGAGCAATTCTGTTGGTATAAACGAAGGGCGCCAAGAATAGCAGAGCTACACTAAAAACTCTTGGGTCCTGCGGGATAAATTATTCCAAATTTGGGGCTCAATGTAGTGCAAATAACTGAATATTGAAGGAATAACAATTTGTCGTTATTCCTCATCTTTGCTATATTACACCCCGATTTTGTTGGGTATGTTGCGATTCGGTTATTTTTTATACCAATTGCGCATTTTGTTTTCTCATCTAAAAATGCAGGGTGATTCGCTTGTCATTATCCCCGGAAAACAGCACTGAATTTTGGTCAATTGCAGCCTACCTTGGCGGCATTGGCTTCCTCCTCTTCGTTATGCTTTTTATCCCTCAATGGCTCGGCGGTAAAGCCTGGGGTAGGGCGAAAAACGATCCTTTCGAGTCCGGCGTTGTATCTCAAGGTAGTGCCCGCCTAAGGCTCTCAGCCAAATTCTATTTGGTTGCCATGCTCTTCGTGATCTTCGACGTTGAAGCACTTTATCTCTACGCTTGGTCCGTTTCTGTCCGCGAAAGTGGCTGGCTGGGCTTTGCGGAAGCCGTTTTATTTATCGCTATCCTGCTGGCAGGTTTGATTTATTTGATTCGTATCGGTGGTTTGGATTGGGCACCTGCTCAACGCCATCGTCGCGCAGAGCTTGCACGCGCTCGTCTTGCCGATAAATCAGCAGAATAATTGAGGTTCTTTCAATGAAGTACACGCTTACTCGCGCCAATCCAGAGGGCGCCCAAGGTACTTATCCAATGCAAACGCAACAAACTGTTGCGGATCCGCTGGAAGACGAAGTCCATAAAAGTGTATTCATGGGCCGTCTTGAAGACATGGTTCATGGTTTAGTCAATTGGGGCCGCTCAAACTCTTTGTGGCCATACAACTTCGGTTTGTCTTGCTGCTACGTGGAGATGGCGACAGCGTTTACCTCCCCGCATGACCTTGCGCGTTTTGGTGCTGAAGTTATTCGTGCATCGCCCCGTCAAGCGGATTTGATGGTTGTGGCCGGAACCTGCTTTATCAAAATGGCTCCTGTTGTACAGCGGCTGTATGAGCAAATGCTCGAACCAAAGTGGGTTATCTCTATGGGCGCCTGCGCTAACTCTGGTGGTATGTACGATATTTATTCTGTTGTGCAGGGTGTTGATAAGTTCCTTCCTGTCGATGTGTATATTCCCGGTTGTCCTCCGCGCCCTGAGGCATTCTTGCAAGCATTAACCTTGTTGCAACAGTCCATCGGAGAAGAGCGTCGTCCATTGTCATGGACTGTGGGCGAGCAGGGCGTTTATCGCGCAGAGATGCAACCGGAGCGTGACCGCAAACAGCCTGAGCGTATCGCCGCTGTCAACTTGCGTACACCTGACGAAGTTTAATTTTAAAATTAGCCGAAGCGACCGTAAATAATGACCGAAAACGTCACCACAAGCCCGCTACTGGGCGCTGAGCATGAAGTAGTGCGTGAATTGCATGAGCAATTTGGCGCAGAGACTTTTGTGTTTCAGAACACTCTCGACAAAGTGCCTACGCTGTGGGTGCCGCGCGATAAGCTGATCGATGTATTGTCTTATCTGCGCAAGTTGCCGCGTCCATTCGTCATGCTCTATGACTTGTCTGCGACGGACGAACGCCTGCGTCAAAATCGTTTAGGAATGCCGGTTGAAGACTTCACCGTTTTTTACCACTTGGTTTCCATCGATCGTAATAGTGATGTTCGCATTAAAGTTGCCCTCAAACTTGATGACCTGAAAGTTCCTACTGCAACTGGCATTTGGCCAAACGCCAACTGGTACGAGCGTGAAGCTTGGGATTTATTCGGTATCGTGTTTGAAGGCCATCCGCACCTCTCGCGCATTTTATTGCCGCGTACGTGGGAAGGTCACCCGCTGCGTAAAGATTACCCAGCGCGTGCTACCGAGTTTGATCCGTTTAAACTCGATGCTGCCAAGCAGGATTTAGAACAAGAATCTTTGTTGTTCAATCCGGAAGAGTGGGGCATGAAGCGCAGCAACAAAGACAATACCGAAGATTTCATGTTTTTGAACCTCGGTCCCAACCACCCATCTGCGCACGGTGCTTTCCGTATCGTGTTGCAATTAGATGGTGAAGAAATTCTCGATTGCGTTCCTGATATCGGCTATCACCATCGTGGTGCTGAAAAAATGGCGGAACGTCAATCATGGCACTCTTATATTCCTTACACCGACCGTATTGATTATCTTGGCGGCGTAATGAATAACTTGCCTTATGTTCTCGCAGTAGAAAAATTAGCGGGAATTGAAGTACCGGATCGCGTTAAAACCATCCGTGTGATGTTGGCTGAGTTCTTCCGTATTACATCGCACTTGCTCTACCTGGGTACCTACATTCAGGACGTGGGCGGAATGTCGCCAGTGTTCTTTATGTTTACCGACCGTATGAAAGCTTATGATGTGATCGAAGCTATCACTGGTTTCCGTATGCACCCAGCTTGGTATCGTATCGGTGGCGTTGCGCACGATCTGCCAAAAGGTTGGGATCGCTTGGTACGCGAATTCGTTGAGTGGTTGCCAACTCGCTTAAAAGAGTATGAAAAGGCAGCGCTGCAAAACTCCATCTTGGTTGGCCGTTCTGTTGATGTAGCCAAGTACAACAAAGACGAAGCTTTAGCGTGGGGCGTAACTGGCCCAGGTCTGCGTGCAACGGGCGTGGATTTTGACCTTCGTAAAGCGCGCCCTTACTCTGGTTATGACAATTTCGAATTTGATGTTCCTGTTGGCGAGCACGGCGATGCCTATGATCGTGCGGTATTGCGCTTGGAAGAGATGCATCAGTCTGTACGCATCATCAAGCAATGTTTAGAAAACATGCCAGCTGGACCCTACAAGGCAGATCACCCACTGACTTGCCCGCCGCCAAAAGAGCGTACGCTGCAAGACATCGAAACCCTAATTACGCACTTCTTGTCCGTATCTTGGGGCCCGATCATGCCAGCGGGTGAAAGCTGTCAGATGATTGAGGCTACCAAAGGTATCAATAGTTATTACCTGACATCTGATGCGAGCACCATGAGTTACCGTACGCGTATACGTACACCCAGCTTTGCGCATTTGCAGCAAATTCCGTCTGTGATCAATGGTTCTATGATCCCTGATCTTATCGCCTACCTAGGCTCAATTGACTTTGTGATGGCCGATGTTGACCGCTAATACTCCCCAGACAATTGCCAGCGATCGCGTTGGCGACTTTGAGTTCAGTGCTTACGAGCGTGAACAAATTGAACACGCGATTCATCATTACGCGGAGCCTCGAGCTGCGATTATTGATGCATTGAAAATCGTGCAGAGCCAGCGTCGCTGGGTGCCGGACGGTGCCGTATACGCGATCGCCAACATTCTTGGTGTTGGCGCTGGCGATGTTGAAGGCGTGGCCACTTTCTACAACCGCATTTACCGTCAGCCAGTTGGCCGTAATGTTATCGCCGTATGCGATAGTATTGGTTGCTTCTTGATGGGTTTTGATGAGCTTTACGGTTCAATTCAAACGAAGTTGGGTATTAAACCCGGCCAAACCACACCGGACGATCGCTTTACTCTCTTACCGATCGTTTGTTTAGGTGCTTGTGATAAAGCGCCCGTGTTAATGGTAAACGATGCAACTCACTTTAATGTCACGCCTGAAAACGTTGACTCAGTATTGGAGCAATACAAATGACCTCCAATATTAACCTCGGCCTAACCAATGTAGGCCCAGAAACACATCCGCTGACTTGGCGCTATACCAAGGCAGGTAAATCAGTACTGACCATCGAAGATTATGAAGCCCTAGAAGGCTATTCAGCACTGAAAAAAGCGATTGCAATGCAACCGACAGATGTGCAAGCGGAAGTGAAAGCTTCAAACTTGCGCGGTCGTGGTGGCGCGGGCTTCCCGACGGGCGTTAAGTGGTCGCTGATCCCTATGGGGCCAGATGCTGGACAGAAATACCTCGTTTGTAATGCTGACGAGATGGAGCCGGGTACTTTTAAAGACCGCTTCTTAATGGAAGAGCTTCCACACCAATTAGTTGAAGCCATGATCACTGCGGCCTATGCGATTGGCGCGACAAAAGGCTACATCTTCTTGCGCGGTGAATATGTGCTTGCTGGTGAGCGTTTGAATGCCGCAATTCAACAAGCGACTGCGGCTGGTTACATTGGTGAAAACATTTTAGGTTCGGGCTTCAACTTTGAACTTCATGTTCACTTGGGTGCTGGTCGTTATATTTGCGGTGAAGAAACTGCATTGATTAACTGCTTGGAGGGCCGTCGCGCCAACCCTCGCACCAAGCCTCCTTTCCCGCAACAAGCGGGCGCATGGGGCAAACCAACCATCGTTAATAACGTTGAAACCTTGATGAACATTCCAGCAATCGTGTTGCGCGGTGCGGATTGGTTCAAAGGTTTGTCGCAAGGCAAAAGTCCTGATGCCGGTACCAAAATGTACGGTATTTCTGGTCGCGCCAAAATCACTGGCCTTTGGGAATTACCTATTGGTACTACCGGTCGCGAATTGCTTTATACGCATGGCGGCGGTATGGCCGATGGCTATGAACTGAGCTGCTGGTTGCCGGGCGGAGCTTCTACCGATTTCTTGATGCCAGAACACCTCGATTTGGCGATGGATTACGACACCATTATGAAGGCCGGCAGCCGTATGGGGACCGCCTTGATCATGGTGGTCGATGATAAACAAAACATAATTTCAGCAGTGCGTAACCTTGAGCAATTCTTCGCGCGCGAATCCTGTGGTTGGTGTACACCATGCCGCGATGGATTGCCTTGGACAGTGAAGATTCTCCAATCTATTGAAGCGGGCGAAGGGCAGGAGGGTGATATCCAAACTCTGCAACAGCTCACTCGCTTCCTTGGTCCGGGCAAAACATTCTGTGCCCATGCCCCTGGTGCGATGGAACCACTGCAGAGCGCGTTGAAGTTCTTCCCGGCAGAATTCGCCAAGGGCATTAAAACTTAAAATTAATAAACGCGCAGTTTTCACGAGGTGATTTCACGATCACCTTAAACTTTAAATCCGTTGATCACTATAACGGTAACGACCTTAAGAAAAGGTAAGACGCAGAATGGCGACCATTCACGTAGACGGTAAACAGTACGATGTTAACGGCTCAGATAACTTGCTCGAAGCATGTTTGAGTCTTGGCCTCGATATTCCTTATTTTTGTTGGCATCCTGCTTTAGGGTCTGTTGGCGCGTGTCGTCAATGTGCTGTTAAGCAATTTAACGATGAAAACGACACTCGTGGTCGTTTGGTCATGTCGTGCATGACTCCCGCAAATGATAAAACTTACATTGCAATCAAAGACGAAGAAGCAAAATCCTTCCGTAAGAGTGTGGTTGAATGGTTGATGACCAATCACCCTCATGATTGCCCCGTGTGTGCTGAAGGTGGTCATTGCCACCTGCAAGATATGACCGTAATGACTGGGCACAACACCCGTCGTTATCGCTTCTCAAAGCGTACCCACGTTAATCAAGATCTTGGTCCATTTGTTAATCATGAAATGAACCGCTGCATTGCTTGCTACCGTTGTGTTCGTTATTACGACGATTACGCGGGCGGCAAAGATTTTGGTGTTTATGGTGCGCACGACAACGTTTATTTCGGTCGCCCTGAAAGCGGTGATCTTGAAAGCGAATTCTCCGGCAACTTAACTGAAGTTTGCCCTACGGGTGTGTTCACCGATAAAACTCACGCAGATCACTATACCCGTAAATGGGATATGCAATTTGCACCGAGTGTTTGCCAAAATTGTTCCGTTGGTTGTAACACCAGCCCAGGTGAGCGTTATGGCGAAATTCGTCGCATCGAAAACCGTTTTAACGGTGCAGTGAACCAATATTTCTTATGTGACCGCGGCCGTTTTGGCTATGGTTTTGTAAACCGTGAAGATCGCCCAACGGCGCCACGTTTGGCTGCGAGCGCAGAAGTTTTTACCATTGACTCCGCGTTAGATAAAGCAGCTGATTTGCTGCGCGGCGCAAAACGTGTCGTGGGTATTGGCTCACCGCGTGCATCGCTCGAAACAAACTTTGCATTGGCTTCACTGGTTGGTGCGGGCAATATTTCTTACGGAGTTTCTGCTGAAGAGCAAGCGCTGAATAGCTTGGTTTATAAGGTGCTGAAAGAGGGCAGTGTTGCGACGCCAAATCTTCGCGATATCGAAAAAGCTGATGCTGTTTTAGTGTTGGGTGAAGATATTACTCAAACTGCTCCACGCGTCGCTTTAGCTGTTCGTCAAGCCGCTAAAACCCTTGCATTGAAAATGGCAGCCGCTAAAAAAGTTCCTGAATGGAACGCTGCGCCTATCAAAAACATCGTGCAATCTGAAAAAAGTCCTGTCCATATCGCGAGCATTACTGCAACGCGTTTGGATGATATTGCGGCTTCTACATCGCGCACATCTGCAGCAGATATTGCTCGCTTAGGTTTTGCAGTTGCACACATTATCGATTCATCATCTCCAGCAGTTGATGGCCTGTCGGCAGAGCAAAATGCTCAAGCGCAAGCCATCGCTGATAGCTTGTTAGCTGCGGATAAACCTTTGGTAATTTCCGGCACTGGTTTGAAATCACAAGCTGTAATTCAAGCTGCAGCCAACGTTGCCTATGCATTAAAAGGTCGCGGTAAAGATGTTGGTGTGGCGCTAACTTTGCTCGAATCTAACAGCTTGGGTACTGCACTGTTGGATGCTCAAAGCGGCGAGTCAGTTGAAGCCATTTTGACTGCGGTTCGCGATGGTGCAGCCGATGCTTTGATCGTTGTTGAAAACGATCTCTACCAACGCGCTTCTGCAGAGTTGGTAGATGCTGCATTAAAAGCTGCGAAAGTGGTTCTTGTATTGGATCACCAAGCAACTGCTACCGTTGCTAAAGCGAGCTTCGTATTGCCAGCAGCGAGTTTTGCAGAAGGTGACGGTACTTTGGTGAATATGGAAGGTCGTGCTCAGCGCTTCTTCCAAGTATTCGATGCGTCTTACTACAAGCCTGCGCAGTTAATTCGTGAAGGCTGGCGTTGGTTGCACGCGATTCAATCTACGCTGGAAAATAAAGCTGTCGATTGGACCGTATTGGACGATGTAACTGCCAATTTGGCGAGCGCGAATAGCGTTTTATCGGCAATTGCTCAAGCGGCACCCGATTCAAAACTGCGTATCCATGGCTCGCGTATTGCGCGTGAACCGCGTCGTTATTCTGGCCGTACCGCAATGCGCGCCAACCAATCAGTACATGAAATACGTCAGCCGCAAGATCAAGACTCAGCAATGTCTTTCTCAATGGAAGGCGTCTCTGGCCCCACTAACGATTCACAATTGATTCCTTTTGCTTGGGCTCCGGGCTGGAACTCACCATCTGCTTGGAATAAATTCCAAGACGAAGTAGGTGGCAGTTTGCGTGCTGGCGATCCAGGAGTGCGTTTGATCGAACCCTCTGAATCTGCACAATACTTCACAGCGGTTCCCGCGGCAGCCACAGGTTTGCAGTCAGCTCCGCTCTACCATCTTTACGGCAGTGATGAGCAATCATCTCGTGCTGAAGTTGTCGCAACTCGTGTACCTGCTAATTACGTAGCCGTTTCCGTTGCCGATGCTCAAAGTCATGGTCTGGTTGATGGTCAAAATGCTGAAGTGATTGTTGGCGGTTCAATCTTCGTTGCGCCAGTTAAGATCTCTGCAAACTTGGCTGTCGGTGTAGTTGGCGTGCCGGTATTGGCAGGGCTACCGAAGGTAGTTTCTGGTTTAACTGTTAGCTTGAAAGGGGGTGTGTAATGGATATTTTCACTCCTGAACTCATTGCGATTATCTGGTCAGTAGTTAAGTCATTAATCGTTCTGTTTGGCGTGGTGGTGTGTGCCGCTTTCTTGAGTTTTGTAGAGCGCCGCTTGCTCGCTCTTTGGCAAGATCGTTACGGCCCAAACCGCGCAGGCCCTTTCGGTTTGCTGCAATTGCCTGCCGATATGATCAAGATGTTCTTCAAAGAAGATTGGACCCCACCTTTCGTTGACAAGCTGACCTTCTGGTTGGCTCCTGCAATCGCAATGAGTGGTCTGCTGTTATCTTTCGCAGTAATCCCAATTATTCCCGGTTGGGTTGCCGCTGATTTAGACATCGGTATCCTGTTCTTCTTTGCAATGGCCGGTTTGGCGGTGTATGCCGTTATGTTTGGCGGTTGGTCTTCCAACAACAAATACGCCTTACTCGGCGGTGTTCGTGCAACTGCGCAAACGGTGAGTTACGAAGTGTTTATGGGGTTGTCTTTGATGGGGGTTGTGACTATCACAGGCTCATTCAATATGACTGATATCGTTAACGCACAAAAAGATTGTTGGTTTGTATTCCCGCAAATTCTCGGCTTCCTGACGTTCGCAGTTGCGGGTATTGCAGTAACCCACCGTTCACCGTTCGATGCGCCCGAAGCAGAACAAGATCTTGCTGCCGGTTACCACACAGAATACTCCGGTTTGAAGTGGGGGATGTTCTTCGTAGGTGAATACATCGGTGTCGTACTGATTTCGTCCTTGATCACGGTATTGTTCTTCGGCGGCTGGCTACCGGTTTTTGGATTGAGTTTTATTCCACCTTTCTTCTGGTTCGCCATCAAAACAGCATTTTTTATCATGATGTTTATTTTGGTGAGAGCGGCCTTACCACGCCCTCGTTATGATCAGATCATGGATTTCGGTTGGCGCGTTTGCTTGCCAATCACGCTTGTTAACCTAGTGGCTACTGCAGCGGTAGTGCTGCTGTTAGATCAGTCTGCTGCTTAAGGTTGAGGTACAGAAATGATTAAACTTTTACACGGTACATTTACCCAATTCCGCAGCTTGTGGATGGTGTTTACCCATGCATGGCGCAAGCGCGATACGATTTTGTATCCCGAAAAAATGCCTTATGTTCCGCCACGCTATCGTGGTCGCATTATTCTCACGCGCGACCCTGACGGTGAAGAGCGTTGCGTAGCCTGTAACTTATGTGCTGTTGCATGTCCTGTTGGTTGTATTTCACTGCAAAAAGCAGAGCGTGAAGACGGTCGTTGGTTTCCGGAATTTTTCCGCATCAATTTTTCGCGCTGTATTTTTTGCGGTATGTGTGAAGAAGCTTGCCCCACAACGGCAATCCAATTGACACCGGATTTTGAAATGGCTGAATTCAAGCGTCAAAACCTGGTGTACGAGAAAGAGCATTTGCTGATTTCTGGCCCAGGAAAATACCCTGACTATAACTTCTATCGCGTTTCTGGTTTAGCTATCGCTGGCAAACCAAAAGGTGGTGCGCAAAACGAAGCACAACCTGTAAACGTGAAGAGCCTTTTACCTTAATCAATCAAAGGAATACGACGTGGGACCTGCAATAGCTTTCTACCTCGCCGCTGCGATTGCTTTGATTGCATCGGTTAGAGTTATCACTAATGCCAACCCGGTACATGCTTTGTTGTACTTGGTGGTATCGCTGCTTGCGGTAGCGATGATCTTTTTTGCCTTGGGTGCGCCTTTCGCTGCGGCACTTGAAATGATTGTTTACGCTGGCGCCATCATGGTGTTGTTCGTGTTTGTGGTCATGATCCTTAACTTGGGTGCTGTGATTGATGATCAAGAAAGAAAATGGCTTTCTCCACGCGCGTGGATAGGCCCATCTTTCCTTTCATTAGCGTTGTTGGCGGAACTGATTTACACCATCAAACCAAACCTTGAAACCTTAATCACTATCACCAAAGTTGGCCCGAAAGAAGTCGGCATCGCTTTATTTGGCCCTTACGTTTTGGCGGTTGAGCTTGCGTCAATGTTATTGCTTGCAGCTATGGTCGCAGCATGGCATTTGGGGCGCGATGCGGATAAAGACGATAAGGAGACTAAAAATGCTTAGTATTCCTCACGGAATTCCAATGGAACACGGCCTTGTTGCGGCAGGTATGTTGTTTGCCGTCGGCTTAGCCGGTGTGTTGATTCGCCGCAACTTGTTGTTTGTCCTCATGAGTATTGAAATCATGATGAACGCTGCGGCTATGGCTTTTGTTGTCGCTGGTGCACGTTGGGTACAGCCTGATGGCCAAATTATGTTTATTTTAATTTTGACTTTGGCTGCCTCTGAAGCCGCAATTGGCTTGGCAATTGTTATTCAACTTTACCGTCGCTACCAGTCTCTGGACGTTGATGCAGCAAGTGAGATGCGCGGATGAACCAACTCTATTTAACTATTTTATTTCCTCTCATCGGGTTCCTGATTCTTGTTATCGGGCGCAAGCGTTTATCTGAAAATGTTGCGGCTTATGTTGGCGTAGGCTCCGTTGGTTTGGCTGCCATTTTTGCGGCCTTAGCCGGTTACGATTTCCTGCAACATAAGCCTGAAACTGGTGCCTTTGTGCAGCCATTGTGGACTTGGGTAAGTGTCGCGGGTTTTGCGCCAGCGTTTAATTTGTATCTCGATGGTTTGTCCTTAACCATGCTGGGTGTGATCACGGGCGTAGGCTTCCTGATTCATTTGTTTGCATCTTGGTACATGCGTGGCGATGAAGATTTTGCGCGTTTCTTCTCCTACATGAACCTCTTTCTTGCCAGCATGATTTTGTTGGTCTTGGGCGATAACTTGGTGTCTTTGTATTTCGGTTGGGAAGGCGTGGGGCTTTGCTCTTATCTCTTGATCGGCTATTACTATCGTGATCCCGCAAACGGAGCTGCTGCCCGCAAGGCTTTCGTTGTTACTCGTGTTGGTGATGCCTTTATGGCGATTGGTTTGTTTGTCCTTTACCAACACTTGGGCACATTAAATATTCAGGAAGTTATTACTAAAGCACCGACTGTGTTTGCCGTAGGTTCCTCTGCGATTGTGTTTGCAACCATGATGTTATTGGGAGGCGCTGTCGGTAAATCTGCGCAATTGCCATTGCAAACTTGGTTGGCCGACGCGATGGCTGGCCCGACACCAGTATCTGCGTTGATCCACGCTGCCACCATGGTGACTGCAGGTGTTTATCTTATTGCTCGTACTCACGTGCTGTTTGAATTAGCTCCTGATGTGCTTTATCTCGTCGGTGTAATCGGCGCGATTACTTTGTTCCTCGCCGGTTTTGCAGCTCTGGTGCAAACCGACATTAAACGTATTCTTGCTTACTCAACTATGAGTCAAATTGGCTATATGTTTTTAGCGCTTGGCGTTAAGGCTTATCAGCCAGCAATATGGCACTTGGTATATCACGCCTTCTTCAAAGCCTTGTTGTTCCTCTCGTCCGGTGCTGTGATTATTGCCTGCCACCACGAGCAAAATATTTTCAAGATGGGCGGTTTACGTAAAAAGATTCCGTTTGTTTATGCGTGCTTCTTAGTGGGTGGTGCAGCCTTGGTTGCCTTGCCTTGGGTCACTGTAGGCTTCTACTCAAAAGACGAAATTTTGTTAGGTGCTTACGGCCATCCTGAGCTTTTCTATGCTGGCTTGGCAGGTGCGTTTATGACCGCCATCTATACCTTCCGTTTAATATTCGTTGCTTTCCATGGCGAAGCAAAAACGGAAGTTCATGCTATTCACGGTGCAGATTACTGGTTGCCATTGGGTATTTTGCTAGTGCTATCTACGGGCGTAGGCGCGCTGATTGTGCCTCCATTGAATGGCGTATTGCCTGCCACTCATGAAGTAGAAGAAGGCTCTAAACATTTTGTTGAAATCATCACGATTGCAACCGCTGTTATAGGTACTTTGCTAGCAACCTTCCTGTTCTTGTTCGATACCAAAATCGTTAGGTCTATTGCATCTTCCTCAATAGGGAAAGTGCTTACCAAACTATGGTATGCGGCTTGGGGCTTCGATTGGCTGTATGACAAGGTATTGGTTAAACCCTATGTTTTCCTTGCGCATATTTTGCGTAAAGATCCTGTTGATAAAACCTTCAATCTCATTCCTGCAGGTATCACGCAGTTATACAGAGGGTTGAGCGCAACTCAAACGGGTAGTGTACGTTGGTACGCTGCCACCATTGCTGCCGGTGTGGTGATTATTATCGCCGCGCTTGTGTTGTTGTAAGACTAATAAGGAACCAGAGATGCTTACCTGGCTCATACTCATTCCATTTATCGGCGGCTTGCTATCTTGGCAAGCTGAGCGTTTCGGCAATAAGGCTCCGCGCTGGATTGCTTTGTTCAGCATGTTTGCATTGTTTGCATGCACCTTACACTTATGGCTCAAATACGATTATTCACTTGCCAATTTATCGGCTGGTCAGTCTGTTTGGGCAGAAGAACTCCAAGTTAACTGGATCCCACGTTTCGGTATTAGTTTCCATTTGGCATTGGATGGTTTGTCCATTCTTATGCTATTGCTCACTGCATTTTTGGGTGTACTTGCCGTAATTTGTTCGTGGTCTGAAGTTCAGCGCAAAGTTGGCTTCTTTCACTTGAACCTCTTGTGGATTCTCGGCGCTGTTGCCGGCGTATTCCTCGCGTTGGACATGTTCTTGTTTTTCTTCTTTTGGGAAATGATGCTAATTCCCATGTTCTTCTTGATTTCCCTGTGGGGTCATAAATCAGTTGAAGGAAATAGCAGGGTAGGTGCGGCTACTAAATTCTTTATCTACACCCAATCTTCTGGTTTGTTACTGCTGTTGGCGATTATCGGTTTGGTATTCGTTCATTATATGCAAACCAATGTGTTGACCTTCGATTACGCTGCGTTACGTAACACTCAAATGAGCGAAGGCATGGAAATGATTTTGATGCTGGGTTTCTTCATCGCCTTTGCAGTGAAATTCCCAATCGTTCCATTTCATTCATGGTTGCCTGATGCACACTCACAAGCGCCTACTGCAGGCTCGGTAGACTTGGCAGGTATTCTCCTGAAAACCGCCGCTTACGGTATGTTGCGTTTTGCCATTCCATTCTTCCCACACGCATCGCAAGAAATCGCACCTTTGGCTATGTGGTTAGGTGTTGTAGGGATTATTTACGGTGCATTCGTTGCTTATTCGCAAGATGACATTAAACGCCTGATCGCTTACACCTCTATTTCACACATGGGCTTTGTGTTGATTGGTATCTATTCGTTCAATCAAATCGCCATGCAGGGTGTAGTTGTTCAAATGTTGGCGCACGGTGTTTCTGCTGCTGGCTTGTTCATTATTTCTGGCCAGCTTTATGAGCGTTTAAAAACACGTGACCTCAGAAAAATGGGCGGTCTGTCCGCGCGTATGTCAGGTATTCCACCCATTGCCATGTTCTTTGCTGCCGCATCACTAGGTCTGCCTGGCTTGGGTAATTTCGTTGGCGAATTCCTGATCCTATTGGGCACATTTAAAGTTAACCAAACAGTGACTTTGTTTGCGACTTCCGGGTTAGTTCTTGGTGCGGTTTATTCGTTGATTATGGTTCAACGTTCGCTTCACGGTACCCCTCACAGTACTGAACAACTGCCTGGAATCAATGCCCGCGAGTTAACCATGATGGCTAGCTTGATTTTAATTATGGTTTGGTTGGGCTTGTATCCTCAACCAGTGTTAGATACATCTGCAGCGGTTATGACGAGTATCGAGCAATTAATAACTGCTTCTCAAAGCATTCCTGCTGCGCAGTGAGGTTGTAATGACAATAACTTTAGAAAATCTTCAGGCGCTTTTGCCTTTATTGATTACCTGCGCGACAACCGTGTTTGTCATGCTAGCCATTGCCATTAAGCGTAATCACTGGTGGAACGCTACGGTAACCGTAGCCGGGTTAAATATCGCGTTGCTCTCAACCGTTTACGTAGCATTCAAACCTTATTTCTTTCCTGAAGCAGCAGCTCTTTTGCCACAAACTATTACTCCCTTGTTTGTTGTGGATGGTTATGCATTGTTTTTCTCTGCGCTTACGTTAATCGCCGCATTGGGTGCGACTACGTTAACTAACGCTTATATTGAGTCATCCAAACGCAATCGCGAAGAAATTTACTTATTGATTTCGATTGCAACGGCTGGTGGGATTGTAATGTGCTGCGCTCACCACATGGCTTCATTGTTCATTGGTCTTGAAATGATGTCCGTCGCGCTCTACGGCATGGTGGCTTATACCTATGATCGTGCACGTTCGTTGGAAGCAACAATTAAGTACATGGTTTTGTCGGCAACTGCATCAGCAATCATGCTGTTCGGTATTGCGCTGATTTACGCACAAATCGGTTCCTTGGCGTTTGCAGAAATCGGCGCAAAAATTACTGAAGAACCAAGTTCGCTTATTGTAGTGGGCGGAATGATGTTGGTGATTGGTTTGTTCTTCAAGTTATCGCTTGCTCCCTTTCACTTGTGGACACCTGATGTGTACGAAGGTGCTCCAGCACCTGTGGGTGCATTTCTGGCGACGGCAGCAAAAGTGGCTGTGTTCGCTGTACTGGTTCGTTTTGCCATTATTGAATCGAAAAGCGTTTTGGCATCTGCACCCTTCGTGATCACTATGATCGCTGTAGCATGTATTTCAATGCTTGTGGGTAACTTGCTTGCACTCAAACAAAACAATATCAAACGTATGTTGGGCTACTCATCGATTGCCCACTTTGGTTATTTACTGTTGTTAGTACTAGTCGGTGGCCCACAATTTGGGGTTGAAGGTTTTGCGGTTTATCTGGCTATTTATGTAATGACATCTTTGGCAGCCTTTGGCGTTGTAACTCTGATGTCTGCTGCTGATGCTAAACGCGATGCGGATACGCTAAACGATTACCGCGGTCTGTTTTGGCGTCGTCCTTACTTAGCATCAATTTTCACCTTGGCTTTGTTCTCGCTTGCGGGTATTCCGCTAACGGCGGGTTTCATCGGTAAATTCTATGTGATAACTGCAGCCGTTGGCGCAGGCCCTTGGGGTTGGATGGCATTAGCGTTTGTGGTGATTGGTTCTTCAATCGGTATTTATTTCTACCTGCGCACCATCATCAGCCTGTATCTCGCCAAGAAACATATGCATCGGTTCGATGCCGATATTAACTGGGGTCAGCGTACCGGCGGTATCATGGTGCTAGGTGCTGCAGCATTTATTTTGGTGATTGGTATTATTCCAAACCCACTTATGTTTATCGCACAGATTACTCAGTTGATTTGGATTCCCACTCCTTAATTGGTGCCGTGGATTATAAATGCCGACCTAGGGTCGGCATTTTATTTATAGACTTTTCATTTTTTAAAAAACGTAAATTTATTGGCTATTGAAATAGCTATTTGGAGGTTGTTGTGGAAATTGCATGTCTCGACTTGGAAGGTGTTTTGGTTCCGGAAATTTGGATTGAATTCGCAAAGGTGACGGGAATTGAATCGCTTAAAGCGACTACACGCGATATTCCTGATTACGATGTGTTGATGAAGCAACGCATTCGAATTTTGGAAGAGAACAATCTTGGCTTGAAGGAAATTCAGGATGTGATCGCCACCTTAAAACCTTTAGAAGGTGCCGTGGAATTTGTTGATTGGTTGCGCGAGCGTTTTCAGGTCATTATTTTGTCTGATACTTTCTATGAGTTCTCTCAACCTTTAATGCGTCAATTAGGTTTCCCAACTTTGCTTTGTCATCGTTTAAATATTGATGAGCGCGGTATGGTTGCCGGTTACACCTTGCGTCAACGCGATCCAAAGCGTCAGTCTGTTCTGGCTTTGAAAACCTTGTATTACCGAGTGATTGCTGCTGGCGATTCTTACAACGATACAACCATGTTGGGGGAAGCCGATCAAGGTATTTTGTTCCATGCACCACAAAATGTTATTGCTCAATTCCCGCAATTCCCGGCGGTTCACACCTATGAAGATTTGAAGAAGGAATTTATTAAAGCGAGTAACCGTGAGCTAACGCTCTAATTTTTTATTCAGATGTCAAAAAGCCGAGGTGTTCGCCTCGGCTTTTTTTTGCTCGTATTTTATTATGATTAGTTAATACAAGTGAGTCCTGAAAAATCCAAGCGCAGTTTGATAGCCCCACAGTTGTAATTGCGCATCGTATCTATCGCCTTCATCGCGCATAAAAGCGTGTACACCATTCACTTCGTGCCACTCAAATTTAATATTGGCATCTGTTAATTCCTTGTAAACAATCGCACGGCCTTCAGGTGGAATATGCGGATCTTGTTTTCCCCAAATCATTTGCATTGCACCGCGAATTTCTTTGGTGCGGGTTCGGCTGTCATTACCGGGTTTTGATGGGGTTGAGCCTGAATGTATATCGGTTGCATAAAAGCAACTTGTTGCAGATATCGAAGGATTAATTGCAGCACGGTAAGCCAATCCACCGCCCAAGCAAAAACCCATAGCGCCAACTTTGCCTGAACAGTAGGGCAGGGTTTGCAAATAATTGATCATGACTTGGGTGTCTGTATCATGCGCTTCAAGATATTTGGCTACTTTGTCGGCATTGCCTTTATCGCGACCGGCATCGTCATATCCCAATACAGTACCGATTGGATTTAGCTCATGAAATACTTCGGGCACAATCACAACAAAGCCGTGGCCCGCCATAATTTGAGCGCTGCGACGAATGGGCGAAGTTTGCTGGAAAATTTCTGAGTACAACAAAATCGCCGGATATTTTTTGGGCTCGCTTGCCGAATCTTCCTTTGGGCGATACACATAGCAACGCATAGTGCCAGTGGGTGTTTCCAGATCGACTTGATGATTTTGAATAAGCATTTTGTCCTCGCTTATGGTGTTTTTATGCGGAAATGGTGTTCGAGTGTGTCAAGGAGCACTTTCACTTTCGCGATACTCTCTTGATATTCTGTTTCAGTATCTGAGTCAGCAACTATTCCCCCGCCGCCCCAGCAGTAAATTTTTTCATCATGACAAACTAGAGTGCGTATGGCGATGTTGGTGTCCATGTTACCGCAGGCGCTAATGTAACCAATACTTCCGCAGTAAACTGAGCGCCGTACAGGTTCGAGCTCTTCAATAATCTCCATTGCGCGTATTTTCGGCGCACCGGTAATACTTCCTCCGGGAAAACTGGTGCCAAGTAAATCCAACGCCATTTGGCCGGGTTTCAGTTGTCCCGTAACAGTGCTTACCAAATGGTGGACATTGGCAAAACTCTGGAGGCTGAATAGTTCAGGGACCTTAACATCCACGCAGGTTTTACTTAAATCATTGCGTAACAAGTCCACAATCATCACATTCTCAGAGCGGTCCTTTAAGCTTGCCTCAAGCTGTTTCGCATTGTGCTCGTCTTCTTCCGGAGTTTTTCCACGGGCGATTGTGCCTTTGATGGGCTTTGTTTCTGCGCGGCCATGTTCCAATTTTACGAACCGTTCAGGTGAGAGGCTAAGAACTGCACCCTTATCAAATTCAATATATGCACAGAACGGCGAGGGCAGGGATTCGCGCAGCTTGAGGTAAGCTTGAAACTCATCTCCTTCATATTCCGCACCGAATCGTTGTGCGAAATTCACTTGGTAGCAGTCTCCGGCGGCAATATAGCTTTTGATCTTCTCTATCGCGGCTCTGTATTCACTCACTTTAAGATTGCTTTCAAATGCATTGATTTTAAATGCTTTTTTTGATTTGTTGATATTTTGCTTTAAGTCGTGAAACCTAAGTTTTTGATAATCTGAAGAACATAAGTGCTCGATTTCCAAAAAGTTATAAGCCGGCGCCATTGCTTCGTTTACGACAAGCCATGCTTGCTCCAAATGATGATCTTGGATAATTGCCCAAGGATAAATCCCAACGCACATGTCAGGCAGCTGAATATCTCGCAATGCGAATTCAGGAATATCCTCCAGTTGTCTACCCAAGTCATATCCAAAGTAGCCAAGAACACCACCGCAGAAGGGGACTTGGTCTAAATGATTATGATTTTGAGGGAGGTGAGTTTGCAAAAGGCTGAATGGATTTTCTGTAGAGACGGTTTTATCCGCTTGTTTTTCTATGATTGTGCGGTTGCCTTCACTGGTAAAAATGGTTGCTGGAGCCGCGCTCAATGTATCGAATCTTCCATAGCTGCTTTGTGGGTAGCAGGAGTCCAGCCAAATGGGCATGCGCAAGTGACGAATCTGAACAAACCAATCGGCGGATTGCGGGTAGTAGGGTATAGGGATCAAACGGGCAGCGGGCATCAACTAAACACCTAAATTGAGTCGGCGCATTTTAGCCTAAAGCCATAATTCTGTTTCGGCTAATTACGCTTTTGCGATGCGGCTCTGTAACAAAAGTGATTTTTGATGTCAAAATAACCCAACGATAAAATCGAACATTTTAAAAAACGGGCATTTAAGCCTAGGGAGCTTCTGATGGGGTTGATTGTTGCCGGTGTGATTTTAGGCCTGCTGTTTGGATGGGGGCTTCTGGGTTATCACGGCTGGGGGTTGGGCGCGATTCTGGGCGGATTGGCAGGGTTTATTATTCAGCAAGCCCAGAAGATCTCTGCATTGGAAAAGTTCGTTCAGCAGCTTAAAGAAGAACAATTTAAGTTTAATCAGCAGCTTTCAGATTTAAGAAATCACTCGCAAGATAAGCCAACAAGCGTCACTTCATCTGTAATCAAACAACCGCTAGCTGATCGCATAAATGAATTGTCTGCAGCTCAGCCTTTAGTTGTGGGCGCGGTCGGTACCGAATCACTCAAACTTGATTTGGATTTACCAGAAGCGCCTGCCAAGCCAAAAATTATCCCAAATACACCCATATCCACACCGACACCAGAAAAGCCACGCGAACCGAATTTTGTCGACAAATTGTTCTCGGCTGTGCGTCGTTTTTTTACCGAGGGCAATCCCATTGTCAATATCGGTATGGTGATTATGTTTTTCGGAGTCAGCTTCCTTGTTAAGTATGCTTCTGGTCAAGGCTATTTTCCCATTGAACTTCGTTTAACAGGCGTGATTTTAGGCGCGATTGCGTTATTGATATTTGGATGGAAAACTCGCGCTCGCGCCGGTAGTTATGGATTGGTTTTACAAGGCGGTGGGATTGCGGTGATTTACTTAACACTATTCTCTGCCGCCAAAATCTATGGACTGATTCCCTTAGGAATCGCATTTGCATTGTTATTTTGTGTAGTGATCTTTGGTGTTCTGCTAGCTTTATTACAAAAAACACAGACACTGGCCATACTCGCAACAGCAGGTGGATTCTTAGCCCCGATTTTGACGTCAACCGGTGAGGGTAGTCATGTTGGTTTATTCAGTTTTTATTTGATTTTAAATTTGGGCATTTTGGCTATTGCGCTTTACAAAGCATGGCGCTTATTGAATTGGGTGGGCTTTATGTTCACCTTCGTGATTACTGCAGCGTGGGGAGTATTGAAATACGAACCTATTTTTTATACCAGCACGCAACCATTCCTCATCGCATTTTTTGCGCTTTATCTTGTTGTATCGATTTTATTCTCGTTTAAACAGCCCACAAACTTAAAAGGAATGGTGGATGGTAGCCTAGTGTTTGGTCTTCCCCTCATAGCCTTTGGTTTGCAAACAGCATTGTTAAAGCACACTGAGCATGGGTTAGCCATAAGCGCTATTGTGCTGGCAGTAATTTATATTGCTTTGTCGTTATTCATGGCTCGTCGTTATTTAGATACTCATCGCGTGCTCATTGAATCATTTTTGGCCTTAGGCGTTTCATTCGCCACCTTATCAATACCGCTCGCGTTGGATGCAAGCTGGACATCTGTAACTTGGGCCTTAGAGGCAACGGGCCTAATTTGGATTGGGTTGCGTCAGGATCGTTTGCGTCCGCGTGCTGTTGGTTATTTATTGCATGGCGCTGCAGCATGTTCATTACTTGTTTTCGGCGGTTTGCATACAGGTCAAACACCGGTAATTAGTGGTGATTTCATCGGATTAACACTATTAGCATTAACAAGTTTCGTAATCGCTTATTTACTACATCATTTTATTGAAAAAATTCGTGCGGTTGAAAAAGTTATATCAACGCTCGCGGTTGCATTGGGTGTCGTGTGGTGGTTTGTTGCCGGAATCAATGAATTAAATTCACATATTGTGGATGAACATTTATTTGGTGCAATTATTCTTTTCGCTGCATTTTCTGCGTTTACCGTAATGCTGGTTGGTAAAAAACTTTGTTGGCAAGCTTTGGTCAATAGTCTATTTGCATTACTGCCCTTTATGCTGCTTTTGTTTGTTTTTATATATCTTATCAACGAAAGCGGGTCACATCCAACCCAAGGCTTTACGGTCATCGCTCTAACTCTATTTTTTGTTGTTCAGTACCTGTTTTTGCGAAGACAGGAAAATGTTGTGCGGCCTTCATTAGCGCTGTTGAGTGGGTGGCATATTTTCACGGCCTGGGGATTACTTGGTCTTATTTTCTGGGAGGTATCCTGGCAGAAAGAACATTTCAATTTGCATGGAACGGCGGGATTGATGGTTTGGTTTGCTGCCTTAATTATTCCCGTAGTTGCGTTGATAGGTGCAGGTCAAAAAAAGGTGTGGCCTTTTACTGTTTACCAACGGGAGTTTAGAAATTGGATTCCTGCACCGCTCTTTATATTAGCTGTTATCTGGTTTGTTTCGGTTTGCGATAGAAACTCTGATCCAGAACACTATATTCCTCTCATAAACCCCTTGGATCTTGCGCAATTTGCGATTGTCTTAGTATTTGCCTACGCAGCAAAACAGAAATTTATGGATGCGCTGAGTTTTATTTCAAAGAAGGTTCGTGCAGCTTTTCTGGGTGCAATGTTTTTTGTTTGGCTCAATGTCGTTGTCCTGCGTGCTGTAAGTATTTATCAAGAGATTCCTTATTACTTCGATAATTTATGGAATGCAGCGCAGGTGCAAATGGCACTATCCATTTTGTGGGCTGTATGTGCTTTGGTTATTATGAATTTTTCACGAAAAATTCAGCGTCGCGAGCTCTGGTTAATAGGTGCGGGGCTTTTGGCGATTGTTGTTCTCAAGCTCTTTACCAAAGACTTATCTGGAAAAGATACGTTGGCGGGAATCGTTTCCTTCCTGATTGTTGGTGTGTTGATTTTGTTAATCGGATATCTATCTCCCATTCCGGCGAAAAATAAGCCTCTTGAAACAGACGATCATTCGGATGATCCAACACACCAACATGATTCAGTACCAAAAAGCTCAGCCGAGTAACTCTATGAAAAACGCTCTTAAACTTATTTTAGCTGTATTCGTAATGTCTCCTTCAGTGGCGTTTTGTGCTACGCCCATTTATGAAATTACCGAGGCTAATGGAACCTTTGTTCAGGTTCCCCTTCAATATGGGGTTTTTCAATACACAACATCTACGACTTTGGATGATTTGGTTGTGTTGGATTCAAGTGGAAATTCATTGCCTTATAGAGTTGTTGCTGTCACACCACAAAACCCAGAATTAAAAGAAAATATTTCTATTGAGCCGCTGGCGTTCTTTCCCGTTGCGCCTGATGCAACTCCCGATACGCTCCGAAAACTACACACCACGCAAGTCAGCATTAATGAAAACAAAACTCAGGTTATTACAAGTGATAAAACGTTAAATAATGCCATCCCTGAATTTTACTTAATTGATGTAAGTAAAGTTGATCATGATCTTTCAGGGATTAGTGTTGATTGGAGCGGTCAAGCTAATAATCAATATTTGGAAGTGGAGCTGGAAGCGACGCATGATTTATCTACTTGGTTTCCGGTTGCCAAAACGACTTTAATAAGAATCAGTCAAGATGGTGAAAGCCTCACTCGTAACCTCATCGCGATAAAAATTCTGAAAAAAGATTTTGAGTTTTTACGCATAAAAATTCTACGTGGTGCAGAGAATTTGGTCATCACGAAAATTTTCGGCGAGCAGCGCACTGAACAATTAGCAGAAAAACCTCTGCTCAAGGAAACATGGAGTGTGAAAGGCAAGGTTGCTACCAGCCAAGCTACTGTTTACGTGCCGAATTCGCACAGCAAGGCTGTTTCAGTTGCTGCTTGGGAATTTGAGCGTGATGAGATAGCCCCCATTGATAAGATCGCCATTGATTTTGGCACCACGAGCTACGCGGGCGGTGTAAAGATTTTGTCGAGGGATGATGAAAATAAAAAATGGAGTTTGCGTCATCAAGGTATTTGGTTTAATACTCAAGTAGGTGACAGTTGGGAGAAAAGTACACCCATTAATAATTATCCCAATCGCGATAGATTTTGGCGTATTGAATTGAATGAGTCGGCGCGATCCATCCCAAATCCAAGTCTTATTGTTGGTTGGCAACCCTATCAATTGCAAATCATTACCAACAATAAACCGCCTTATACCTTGGCCGTCGAAACCGATAAAAAAGCAGGTGAAAATCGAGACCAAGTTTTTAATCAAATACTATCAGCGACAAATCCGCAGTGGGTTGAGGCAAGGCTGAAGTCTTTGGATGCGTCACCTACCACGTTTGATAAATCAAAAAAAGCCGTAGATTGGAAACAATGGCTTTTTTGGGTGGCGCTGATCTTAGCTGTGGGGGTATTATTGGCATTCTCTTTGAAACTGCTTAAGCAACTGAATAGCACAAAGACAATTTAAAATTTCGCTTCAAATACACAGGATTCAAAAAATCATAATGAAAGAGTTAATGTGTGCAAGTTCTGAGGTGTCAGTCCCTATCATTCCCGCTATCATCGATTTAGAAGCGTCTGGCTTTGGCAGTAATAGTTATCCTATTGAAGTAGGATTTGCGTTACCGAACGGGCGTTTGGCCTGCACCTTAATTCGCCCTGAACCCGAATGGACGCATTGGGACGAATCAGCTTATGCAGTGCACGGTATAACGCGCGACTTGCTCATGGCATTTGGAAAACCCGCCAACCAAGTTGCGCATTGGTTGAATCAACAATTAAAAGGAATGACCGTTTATTCTGATGCTTGGGGGCACGATTACGCGTGGCTCGCCATTTTGTTTGATGCTGCAAATCTCGCCCCAAGTTTCAAGCTGGATCATCTTGCGAGCATAATGCCGGAATGCGAAGCAGCACGCTGGAATTCCATTCATCAAGATATTGAAAAGGAATTGGGACTAAAGCGTCACCGCGCCAGTAACGATGCGCTTATGTTACAGCGGACTTGGGTTCGCCTCATGGATAGCAACCAGTTTACCCATGCCTAATTTGAGAGCTGAAAATTCCACGCTGAAGCTTCCTTGGCGAAATTAATAGCCTAATATCCCTATGAATATAAAATCCGTTTTACATGAATTACGTTTGCTTATTGGATTTGAGCGAAACACAACAAGTCATGGCGAAAAGTGGATATCTGCAATTGGTGCAACTCTCGGCATACTCTCGGTCTATTGGATTACACGCTGGCAATTTCCATATGGATTTATGGAAAATGCGGGTACTTTAATAATGGTAACTTCCATGGGCGCCTCGGCGGTTTTGTTGTTCGCCGTTCCTCAAGGTGCGCTCTCGCAGCCTTGGTCTGTTATTGGTGGCCATTTACTGTCGGCATTTGTTGGAGTGAGTTGCCAAAAACTATTTCCAGATCAAACATGGACAGCTGCCTTAGCCGTTGGTGTTGCTGTAGGCGTAATGCATTACGCGCGCTGCATTCATCCACCCGGCGGTGCAACGTCATTAGCAGCAGTGATTGGTGGTTCAGAAGTTCATGCGCTTGGTTATCACTATTTAATCATGCCTATATTGGTTAACGTGATTGCTATTTTATTGATGGCCATTTTGTTTAACGCATTTTTTCATTGGCGTCGTTATCCTGCACATTTACACAAACGCATTCGCGAATCCAAACAAACACAACCCGCTGAGCGCCAATTTGAATTAACACAGGAAGATTTTTCGGCAGCGATGCAGCAATTAAACTCCTATGTGGATATTACAGCGGAGAATTTGACTGAGCTTTTAGAGCTTGCAAAGCAGCATGCGGAAAAAAATATTACGCACCCCAGTGACATTATTCCCGGTAAGTTTTATAGCAATGGAAAGCTCGGAAAATTGTGGAGTGTTCGCCAAGTGCTGGATGGGTCTGATGATAATGTGATCCCTGAAAAAGATCGTGTTATCTATAAGGTGCTTGCCGGCAACGGAGCTTATCAAACGGGAATTTGCCTGCGTAGCGAATTTCGCCAGTGGGCGCGTTTTGAAGTGAAGCCGCAAGGCAATGGGCGTTGGGTAAAAGTCGAGGCAGATTAATCTAATCACCCATTCGAAATCCCATTACAAATTTCAACAAATTATTTGATGTGCTTCATTGTTCTACTCCGATACCATACGCACTTAATACATTTCAGCTTATTTGGATAATAAAATGCTTTCTAAGAATCTCAGTTTGTCTAATTTGTTCAAGCGTCATTTTCGCATATTTGGGTTAGCTTCTTCGTTACTGATTGCTCCTTCAGCGATGGCAACTATTGTGCAGTTTCAAACGGTAATGGGTGACTTTCAGGTTAACCTCTACGATAAGAACACACCTAAGACGGTTGAGAATTTTTTAGCCTATGTTAAAGCGGGAGCCTATAGCAACACCGTTATCCATCGTGCCATTCCTGGGTTTATTGTGCAGGGCGGCGGATTCAAATATGACACCAAGTTTCCGTTAGTTGACGTTGTGCAAAATGCGGCTGTAATAAATGAGCCTGTATATGCAAATAAGCGTGGCACTCTTGCCATGGCAAAAGTGAGCGGAAACCCAAATTCCGCAACGAATCAGTGGTTTTTCAACGTGGCCGATAACAGCAGTAACTTGGATTCACAAAACAGTGGCTTTACTGTTTTTGGTGAGGTGATGGGAAATGGTATGGCTATAGTAGATGCCATGGTTACGCTCAATATTTTCAACTTAGGCTCTAACACGGCATTCACTGATATTCCTCTGAGAAATTACACATCCACTAACGCTACCAATAATGTCGCCATAACCGACAAAAACTTGGTAATGATATTAAATGTTGTTGTTCTTGATGCAAATGTAGATACAGCTGCAAATTTGAATCCTACAAAAACCACTTACACTCCAAGTTCGGGTGGAGGCTCTTCTAGTGGTGGGAACAATAGCAGCAGCGGGGGCGGGGGAGGCTTTATAAATTTGTGGGGATTACTGCTTCTTGCTGGTCTTGCGTTACCGAGGCTGCATCGCAAATAGTCGTTTACAAATGATCTAAACTCATTTGTAATACCGCGAATTTCGAATGAAACTGTTTGGTGAGTAAATTGCCAAGCAGTTTTTTATTTTTAAGGAGTTCGTATGATTACCTATTTATATTGGCTTGCAGTGATTCTTGGGGCAGGCTTTGTGGGATGGGGCATTGGCAAATTTGTAAATTATAAATACGGCGCGCTCGCAGCGCTCGTCCTTATATTTATCGGTTGGGTCGCTTTTTTCTTCAAATATGAGCAAATGTTTGTGAAGAACTACGGTGGCGTGATGACTATTAGCGTGCCACAAGGCCAAATTCATTTGTCTTCAACCTGGAAGGACGATCATCTCTGGATCGAAAACTACGATCCTAAAACCAATTCCTGTTATTTCAATGAGTACTCGAAGGGGCACCTCTTGCAAGGTAAGGTGATCATTGAAAACTGCAATCCAGCATTGCCCGCCAGCGCCAAATAATATGAGTCTAAGGAATAAAAAATTAGATCATTTTCTTCTAACTACCCGTATTTCTTTAAAAGCTATCATTAGAAGCTACTTTTAAAGAATGCAAAGTGGTTTGCTAGTGTTTGAATTTTGAGGTGTTTGATGAGACGTGTAAGTGTGTGGGCGAAATTAATTGGCTTAGCTTTAGTAGTAATGTGTTCGCAACAAAGTTTGGCTGTAACTGTTCGTGGCAATACCTGCGACGCAATCCAGAAAACCATTGATAAGTTGCCAGCAATTGGCGGTGAAGTCATTATTCCCGCGGGTACTTACACCTGTGCCACGCCTATTATCTTGGACCGTGACAATGTGATTGTAAGAGGCGAGGGTGCAGCAACCTTGTTGCGCGTGGCAGATAAAGCCAATATACCTGTATTTGTGATGGGGCAAACCCAACGCTCTCCAACGGTGACCCGTCGTTATATTCAAGTGAAGAATTTACACATCGACGGCAACCGCGCAAAGCAAACATCTGAATGTATGGGCGGCCCCTGCAGTGATGAGTTTCCATTGCGCAATAACGGTATCACAATTCGCCGCTGTGAAGACTGTGTTGTTGACAACGTCACTGTGTATGGCGCCATTTCGGGCGGCTTGGTGACCGAATTAGGATGCTACCGCTTGATGATTCGCGACTACACGTCTTACGACAATGAGTTTGACGGGTTTGCGGGTTATGAAACAGAGAACAGCACCTTTTCGGGGATAAACCTCTACAACAACAAAGGCGCGGGCATATCTGCCGACATACACTTCGACAACAACAAGTTTAGCGACGTTACCATTACAAATACCCAAACTGTGGGCATTTTTATGCGTGACTCATCTAACAATTCTTTTACAAACGTTCATATTCGTAATTCAAAAGAGCACGGAGTGTTTTTGGCGCAAGTAGATGATGACATTACTAAACCCGCTGCAGGCAATACTTTTAACAGCTTGGTGATTTCCGGTTCAGGAGGTTACGGTATTTTGATTAGCGATGCGTCCTGCGTGAACAATTTATTTGTCGCAAGCCAGTACATTGATAATGTGAAAGGTTGTTATGGTGAAGCGGCATCTAACTTAATTGAAGGCGTTGGTGCTATCTGTCGGTAGTACTTTTTAAAAGCCGCAGTTGAGCTTAAATAGTTTTTGGCGGGCGTGTTTTTTGCGCCCTCTTAAATTGCTTGGATTTACGTTTGTCATTTAAGACAAGATCTTTTTAAACGTTTCAAAAAATTCTAATGAATGATGAGGCGTTTTTATAAATCTTGAAAAATCTAAGCCTTCCCCTATCGAAGATGTAAGCAGTTCTTGCTCTACAGCATTCAGCTTACTAAGATCTTTATAACCAATGAGCCAGTCTTCAAAATTTTTCTGAGTAATCGCTTCTTTTAATAGGAGCGTAATTCCAGAATGTCTATCATCTAAACAAATCTTTTCATAAAGACGTTCAACATCAGTCCGCTTCCCTTCAATCAATTGCATGAAGCTCCCGCAGTTGTAAAGCAATAGGCCGCTAATGCCTAGCATTTTATTATTACATTTTGACTTTCTAAGAATGCTCAATATTTGTCTATCACTTAAACCATAGATCGCGGAGCTAATGTAAACAATGCAAATCATGTGCTTACCGTTTAAGTCAAACATTCTTATTTCAAGAATAGCATTTCTTCGCTCGCTGAGTAATCCAAAATTTTGAGTTGCCGTATCACTAGGGTATACCAGCAGCTTTTCAATAATTGTTGGCCTCCCTAGGCCCGAAATAAGAGATGGATATTCCTTAAATGTCACCTAAACTTTTACTTATTGCTTGGGCAATTACTACTATTGGTTTGCCGTTTTTAAATGTCTGGACACAGGATGCCCATGAAAATATCATCTAAGTTGATTTTGATTCTCTCGTTACTTTCTTTATGCTTATTCGCTATTAGTATTTTCGGTTGGGATGGATCCCGAAAGCAACATGCGGGCATGAAAACTATTTATGAAGATCGTGTTATTCCAATGCGGGATCTTAAAAAAATTGCCGATGCATACGCGGTTTCGATAATCGATATCACCAATAAAACGAATGCGGGACTTGTAAGCGCCGAACAAGCTGAACAGGGTATAGCGGCAGCGCATGATTCAATTAAACTTGAGTGGAAAAAGTATCTTGCTACCCAGCTGACTACAGAAGAGGCTAAGCTTGCTAAAGAGGCTGAAAGCTTATTCGGTTCGGCTGATCAAAGTGTTTCACGACTCCTTGCGTTCTTAAAAACCAAAAATGGCATGATACCCGGTGAGTTGTCGGACTTTGATGGACCTCTCTATTCCTCTATAGATCCTATCAGCAATAAAGTTAACGAGCTTATTGAATTGCAATTAAATGTTGTTGCTGACGAGTACGCTCACTCCACCGATCAATACAAAATAATTTCGTTCTTAAATGTTACTGGTATTGTTGTTAGTGTCGCTGCCGGCTTAGCGAGCATCATTGTAGGCTCCGCAATAATTTCACAGTTGTCTTTTTTGGGTGCGGAACCACTTGAATTATCAACAAGCATTAAAAAAATTGCAGACGGCAGCTTGTCTCTGAAAATTAGAGACGATAATTCGCGTGAAGGTAGTATCGTTAAGGAAATTAATAAAATGTCAGGCCGCTTACATGACGTGATCAACGATGTTAATGATGTTAGCAAAAACCTTAATTCCACCGCAGCGCATCTCTTGGGTACCAGTGAAAAGACCAAACATGATTTGCATAATCAACAGCAACAAACCGAACAGGTTGCGGCTGCGATGCATGAAATGTCTGCCACTATTGCCGAGGTTGCTCGCAATGCTCAGGATGTGGCAGAAAATAGCGTGTTGACCCAGAAAGAAGTAGACGAAGGCGGCGTTGTTGTTGGTGTTTCTCTGGCATCCGTTATTTCTTTAGTGAAAGACGTGGAGGATGCATCAAATGTCATAGGTCAACTCGAGACAGACAGCAGTGAAATCGGAAAAATTCTGGAAGTTATTCGAAGCATTGCAGAACAAACAAACTTGCTTGCGCTAAATGCCGCTATTGAAGCCGCGAGAGCAGGTGAGCAGGGCCGGGGTTTTGCGGTCGTTGCAGATGAAGTGCGAACGCTAGCGAGCAGGACACACTCTTCAACACAAGAAATTCAATCAATGATTCATCGGCTGCAGGTAGGCGTTACAAATGCAGTAACCGTTATGGAGAAGAGCAGAGACAATTCGCGTAACACTGTTGGTTACTCTCATAAAACGCAAGAGATACTATTAAACATTAAAAAATCGATCTCTGAAATTAACGGCAAAAATATTCAGATCGCAGCAGCAACTGAACAACAAACCATGGTCGCTGATGAGATCCACAGAAATATTACTAATATCAGCAATGTCACTCAAGCGACTGTTGTATCCGTTGAAGACGTAGCGCAATCGAGCAAATTGCTTGCAGGTTATTCAGCTCAACTACAAGGGGAGATAAGTTTCTTCAAATAGTTTTTTGGTTATATGTTTGCTGACTTTGCTTACGCGCAGCGGTGTAACGTTGAATCATCATTGCCAGCGAATAAAAGGCATTTCCAAGGGGGTAGAGACGTTTTCTAGCCTAGTGATTACCCGTGCTGTAAAGTCTGACGCAGGGCGGTCTGCGGGAATTTTTGCATGATAAATTGTAGGCGTAATCGATTTTAATTCGGTTTCTGACTGTGATAATTGCATTGCGTAGCACCCGGCTCTTTTTTCATCAATTGCATCTGCATACAGCTCAACTTGAATCCCTTGTTTTGGTAAGCCATCAAGATAAACTTCAATTTCAAAATGATGCTGTCCATCTCGAGTGTTAACACGTCGCGCGCCAAAATGCATTGCATCCCAATGCCGATTAACATCTTGCTTCCAGTCGACAATCTGTCTTGCAAGCAAACCATTTTCAGCAGAGCGCTTGTGATAAGCCTGTGCTGCAGGTAAATAGAGTTGCTCAGTGTAGTCGCGCACAGCACGAGTGGCAGAGAAGCGCGGCGTTAGTTGCGCCATACTTTCGCGTATGCGATTGAGCCACTTTGTTGGAATTGCGTGCGAGTTACGCTCATAGAATTCAGGGACAACTTCTTTCTCTAGTAGCGTATAAAGTGCGTTGGCTTCAAGCGCATCCTGAGCAGCGATGTCACTGTGCTCTTCTCCGTCACCCAAAGCCCAGCCTAGTTCTGGGGAATAGGCTTCTGCCCACCACCCATCTAATTCTGAAAGATTTATTCCACCATTCACCAGTACTTTCATTCCGCTGGTTCCGCACGCCTCCCATGGGCGACGCGGTGTATTTAGCCATACATCAACACCTTGAACTAATTGTGATCCCACTTGCATATCGTAATCGCTGAGAAAAACGATATGGGACCGTACTTCAGGTTGTCGAATAAATTGAATCCATTGACGAATTAATTCTTGCCCCTGCACATCCTGCGGATGCGCCTTTCCAGCAATAATAAGTTGTACGGGTCGCTCACTGTTTGTGAGCAAACGAAGAAGGCGAGTGGGATCATGCAAGAGCAGATTAGTGCGCTTGTAAGTTGCAAAGCGGCGCGCAAAACCCAGTGTCAATGTGTTGGGGTCAAGCAAGGTTTCTACACATTGCAGCTCGCACGCAGGCGAGCCTGACGCAAGCAGCTGGCGTGCTAACCGAGCACGAGTGTAATCAACTACTGATTGGCGACTCGCATTACGAAACGCCCATAGTTTTTCGTCAGTAACGCTCCGAATATCGCCTTCCAACGTCGAATGAAGATTACGCCAGCGATCTTTACCGCAGGCGTCTGTCCACAATTCATCGGACGCGGCTGAGTCCCATGTGGGCATGTGCACACCGTTAGTGACGTGCCCTACGGGAATTTCTGTGAGAGGCCAACGCGGAAATAGCGGCTCAAACAAATGACGGCTAACTTTTTCGTGCAAACGACTCACACCATTGATGGCACCACTGCCACGAATGGCCAAATAGGCCATGTTGAAATATTCGCTGTGGTCATCGGGGTTCTGCCGGCCTAATGCCATTAACTCCTGCAAACTAATACCCAAGCGTTGATCTGCATAATTACGCAGATATTGCTCAATAAGTGCTGGCGTAAATCGATCAAACCCGGCGCTCACGGCGGTGTGTGTTGTAAAAATATTTCCTGCGCGAGTAGCTGCAAGTGCAACCGCAAAGGGTTGATTGTTTTTCACCATAAAACTACGCGCACGCTCTAATACTGCGAATGCTGCATGGCCTTCGTTGAGATGGCATACATCGGGGTGAATATCTAAAGCTTCAAGCAGCCGCCAACCGCCCATACCAAGCAATAATTCTTGTTGTAGGCGTAGTTCTGAATCACCGCCATAAAGCTCACTGGTAATGCCGCGGTGAGCGGGAATATTGGCCGCATCGTTAGTGTCCAATAAATACAATTTCACCCGGCCAACCTGTACTTGCCAGGCGCGCAACCAAAC
Organism: uncultured Cellvibrionaceae bacterium; assembly: GCA_964581625.1. GTDB lineage: Bacteria > Pseudomonadota > Gammaproteobacteria > Pseudomonadales > Cellvibrionaceae > Cellvibrio. The sequence goes on along the minus strand of CAZOPE010000002.1, from coordinate 68,236 downwards.
AGAAATCCCCGATAAAGTCACTTTCAACCGCAACCAATCACCGTTAGCTTGGCGCAAAGGGGAAATAGGTAATTGGCCAGGATCGTTATAGGGATAAAGCGCTTGCTGTACCCCGTGTTTATCGATCACCTGGCGGAAATAACCTTGCTGGTACAAGAGCCCAATTCCAATAACCGGTACGCCTAAATCGCTCGCCGCTTAAAGTTGATCTCCGGCAACATTACCTAGTCCACCGGAGTAAATGGGGAGAGCCTCACTCAACATAAATTCCATACTAAAGTAGGCAACACATTTGAGCGCATGTTCTGAATGATGCTGTTGAAACCATGCGGGCGCATTCGCGGCTTGCCGCTGAATTTCCAATAGACGATCCACTTCTTCGCGATATAGGGGGTTTTTCAACAGCGTTTCAATTTGCGTGTAAGAAACAGTTTGCAAAAGCGCCCACGGGTTATGCGTTAACTCCCAAAGCTCTGGGTCTAGCGCGCGCCAAAGCGAATCGCTTGCATGATTCCACGACCAAGACATATCGAGCGCAAGCTCGGCGAGTTGTTCAAAACCGGGGATTTTTAATGACACAAATTCAGTCGTTTTTTTATCGGAATTTTTTGGATTGTGTGATGGAGTAGGGTCGCTCATATATTCATTAAACAACTCTAAAAAATCGTGTAATAGGAGTGATGGTTTGCTCAGTGCGTGAAGCATTTTGCAAAGAGACTACCATGTTTGCCTCTAGGCTAAAGGACGAATATGTCAAACTCGTTTATAAAACTCGAAACCATTTTGCTTTAATTGCTTCCAATATGATTAAGCTAAATGCGCTAGCGACAATACAAACTGCAAAGCCGCTTAAATGGAAACTACCAAAATGAAATAAATGTTGAGCTGGCTGCCACAAAACCGCTACACCCAATAATAGGCTTACAAGACTAAGCAGAATCCACAGGGACCGATTCGGGCGTAAAAACGCACGAACCAGTGATGCAGTAAAAGAGCGATTAATGAGGATAAGCCCCATGTTAACCATAACAAGCGAACTAAATACTAATGCGCGCAAATCGTCTTCCGGCATCCCTAATTGTGCGCCACCAATCGTAATCGCACCCAGTAGTCCGAACGCCACCAAGCCTTGTATTACTCCCCACCAAATGCGTTTTGGCTCCAACAATGCACTCTGCGGGTCACGCGCCGGACGCTTCATAACATCGCTTTCTTCCTCCTCGGCTTCAAATACAACTGAACATGCCGGGTCAATAATCATTTCCAGAAAAGCAATATGAATGGGCGTTAGCATTAGGGGCAATCCGGTAAGCAACGGCAAAATTGCAAGCCCAGCAATGGGGATGTGTACTGCAATAATGTATTCAATAGCTTTGCGTAAATTGTCGTATATTCGCCGTCCTAGCCGAATTGTTTTTACGATAGAACTGAAGTCATCATCAAGCAAAACAATGGCTGACGCTTCGCGCGCAACATCGGTACCACGCCCACCCATCGCAATGCCAATGTGTGCCGCCTTAATAGCCGGTGCATCATTGACGCCATCGCCAGTCATAGCGACTATCGCGCCATTACTTTTAAAACTTTGCACTAATCGCAATTTTTGATTGGGACGAATGCGAGCAAAAATCGACGTGGTTTTAACGCGTAGCGCTAATTGCTCATCGGTTAAAATATCCAAATCGTCACCGGCTAAAACATCGGGTGAAAAAATTCCTGCTTGCCCGGCGATTGCTTTGGCGGTAACAGGATAGTCACCGGTAATCATTACAACTCGTATGCCGGCGCTCGCGCACTCAGCAACGGCGGCGGCTACATTTGGGCGCAGTGGGTCGGCAAACCCTAGCAAACCGATATATTCAAACGGAAAGCCCTTGGGGGACTCCGGTAAATTATTTCGATCTATAGTCGCTAAATTAGCCTTTGCTACAGCGAGTACGCGAATCCCTTGGCTAGCCATAGCATCTGCTTGTTCAACAAGCTGGTCACGTTTGCTATCAACTAGGTTGCATAATTGCGTTATAGCTTCAACGGCACCTTTGCTGTACGCCCATAAATTATTATCAAGCTCACTGATGATGTTCGTGGTGGCAAAAAGGTCGGGACGTAAGCCATAAGCTTTTATGATTTTTTTATTTTTTCTTTCGTTAACGCTTTCTGTGTTTTGGGTATTGGAGAGCGAATGAACAGCAATATCCATTGGATCAATAGGTTCTAAAGGGCAAGCAAGTAAGGCGGCATTTAAGACAGTTTTTTCCGCCTTGTTAATTGGAACGTTTTGATTCTGTTGCCAGTCAGCCTCATGCCCGATAATGGTTATTAACGTCATCCGATTTTCAGTCAGTGTGCCCGTCTTGTCGGTGCAGAGAACAGTTGTTGCGCCAAGTGTTTCTATTGCCGATGCGCGACGCGTAAGCACTCTCGCCTGAGAAATCCTCCACGCTCCCATCGCCATAAACACAGCCAACACCAAGGGGAACTCCTCGGGTAGCAATGACATGCCCAATGCGATTCCGCCAAGAATTGCTTGCAGCCACGAGTCGCGTAAAAGTCCGTATAGGAGTACGGCAAACACACTCAGCACCAAACTGATGATGGCAAAATCTCGCACAAACCAGTGCATTTGCTTTTGTAGATGAGCTTGTTCGGTATTAATGCTGCCTAACGCATTGCCAATTTTTCCCATTTCGGTGCGTGTACCCGTTGCAGTTACTATTGCATGGCCGGTACCGCGAACTACGAGAGTTCCTGCAAAAATGCTAGCGGTTTTTTCGCCACCCGGGAGGGAAGATGTTGTGTCTGACTGAAAGGATGTTGCAAGTTTTGATACAGATGCGGATTCGCCAGTTAACAAAGATTCGTCAACAAGCAGCTCGTTTGCCATCGTTAAATGTGCATCTGCTGCAATGCGATCACCTTCATTTACAACGAGCAAATCACCTTGTACTACCTCCTTGCCAGCAATATGTTTTCGCTCTCCATCACGAATGACTAATGCGCGCGGGCTAGCGAGATCGCGAAGTGCATCTAGGACTCGTTCGCTGCGAGCTTCTTGAATAAGGGTGATGGATACTGAAAATGAGGCGAATAACAATAAAACAACTGCTTCGAGTGTATCCCCCAGCAACCAATAGATAATTCCTCCGATAATAAGTAGCGCAAACATGGGTTCACGCAATACGTCCATTAATATTTTTAGAAATTTACGTTTGTTTGGTTTAGGGAGCTCGTTGAATCCATCACGCTTTAAACGCTGTTTTACGTCTTCGCTGGTGAGCCCTAACAAAGATATTGGGTCGATCTGAACTTGGGGAGGAGGGCTGTCCATAAGATTTCAGCTTCAATAGATACTATGAAAGTGCTTGACTGCAAGAGCAGTATAATTTCAGGACAAGATATTAAGCGATCAATTTACAGCATGGCATGCGTCAAATTGGTTAACAATATGCGCTATAGATTGTTTTATATGTGCGCCAACCGACGTCCACATCTAACTGACACAATGAGTGCTGGATTCTGCAGTGTAAATAGACTCCGCATCAGAGGTGCGAAACATGATCCACATAGGAGAAAAATACAAAAAAGGTCTTTTTTTGCTATTGCGCAAGACAAAAAAATCCATCTTTCTAGATGGATTTTTTTGTTGATATCGTTAAGTTAAAACAGGCTCAAATGTTTCTGGTTTCGCCATGCTTGCGTAGGTTAGATTGATATAGAGGTTTAACACATGGGGTGATTGCTGCAAAAAGATATCCAGGTAGCGGGAACTATTTGGCAACTTATCTTTAAAGGTTTCAACACAAAATGCTTTAGCAGATACTTCAAGCACTTCGCTGAAGACGACCGGCTTTTTAAACTTCGCCGTTGGGTTGATTGAGCAGTACTGGGTAAACGCGTAGAGTGATTCAACAACGGCGCTTTTATAGTAAGCGGGGTGAAGCTGATGTGTTAGTTGATCAATAAGCAGCGCGAAGCTCTCTTCCCCGGCAGTCATTGAACTTAGCACCATATCGCAATCCAGAACAAAACTTTCTGGATTCGTCACACCAAACACGAGCTTTTTAGCGTGACTCAAACTGTTCCATATTTCTTTCAAGAAGTGGTTATCAAAATGAGTGATGAGCCCGCACGCCAACCGCCACTCTTGCCAATCGGTGCTGGCCGCATCTGCAGCCATAATATCACTCATCATGGTGTATTCATCGTGGTGCATTTTATAAGGCACCAAATGGTTAACACCTTGTGCGAATACTTTGGTGCGTGAGATCAATACGTTCTTCAACTTTTTATAAATTTTTGCCGGTGATTGCAAACCAATCCACTCTAGCATGCTCACATCTTCAGCATCATCTTTGTCTAATGCAAACAACATGAGGAAGTTACGCAATTGTATTGAGCGCAAGCCATCAAATAGTTTTGGATCGGTGCGGATCAAACCGCCGATTGCTGATAACAATTCGAGAACAAGCGTTTGTTCGAGCGGATCTTTAAAGTTGTGATAAATGCCCTCAAAGAACTCTGTGTTCGAGAACGATTGGTCGACTTTAATCTCAGTGTGGTTATTGTCGCCAACAGTAATCGAAAGATTGCGCGCTGCAATAACCGTCAAGCTATCACCCAAGTCTACGGGTGAGTAATTCATACGGGCAAAGCAATAACGCGCAAGCAACCAATTATTTTTACTTTGTGCGCGGTAGTAAATTTCTTTAATAAAATCGCGCAGGGTAACATTGGTATTTAAATCATCGATAACCGTATCCATAGGGCGGTCGGTCAGATAGGCGACGGATTTTCTGAAATTAATAATGTCATTTTCAGTATTGAAATTATTCAAGATATGTTTGGCCGTTGCGTCAAGCCAAGTGCAATCAAGCTCTTTATCAAGCACTGTGCTGCTGTCATTAAGTGACGTAACAGAATTGACATGAAAATAGGGAATCGTTAGTTGATTTACACGCGAAGCACGGTAGGCAAGGTTAGCAGATGCATAGCCCACGTACTCTTGCTCAGTGCGCAATTGATAATCGCGGAACATGGCAAACAAACTACCTGCATCTGGAATTTTGCTGAGCTTTTTATCAACCAGAAATGAAAATACTGCGACTTCGGAACTCAGCCAGTGCTTATGAATGTATTGAATTTCTTGTGTCACATATTCAATCACCATTTGTGAATCGAACATGCGGTAGTCTTCTTTTTCACTCTGCAGCCAGCTCAAACATAAATACACTTTGTTGTTAATTTCATGCGACTGCGATGTGGTTAAGCTTTGCAAACGACGACGTGGTCGGCCACTTAAACCTAAAGCTTTGTTTTCACCAACATGGGCATAAGCTTCCATTAGGCTTGGCGCGCTCACTACCGCCATTGGTTTAATGTCTTGAATGGTTTCTGCAATAACTCCGTGCTTGGCTAAGGTGTTTTTAACTTCTTCGTTTTCGGCAAGAACAACCAATGCGATTTGTGATTTCACAAACTTGGTTGAGCGGCGACGCATTTTTAACGGATCTAAATCCTCGGTGCGAAGCAAACCTTCATCCATCATCAAGCCGGTTAAATACAAGCTCTGCGCCCATACGAGTGGCAAGTTCTCATTGGGAACGCGCGGTTGCGTACGCGGGTTCTTCTTTTCTGCTTCAATATTTTCTTTGGGCACGTAATACAGCTCTGGCAACAAACCAATGCCATCTACGTGAACCATTAATGCTTCGAGTTTTTTTCGGTAATGTTTCGCTGTTGCTTCACTTCCATCGAACAGTGCGCTGATATAGAGATAGGTAAAAAACAGCGGCCACTCGGATTCAATGTTTTCGAATTTGCCTAATTCTGTTTGTTCGTAATAAATACGCGAGCTTTCTTCTACAACCGTTTGGTGACCGTCGAGTAAGAATCGCTTACAACCGTAGTTACCGCCGAGTTTGGTAAGGATTGCATCGCGGGTTTGCGTTGCTAGCGTTTCTTTACCTACTGCGAATGCAGGGAAGCCGATAATACTTAGCAGTGCGCTGTCGGTTTCTTTTGAAAGTGATTCGCGCGGTAAGAGAGACGTTAGCGTGGTGCGCGCTAATGAAATCGCATCTGCAATGACGTGTATAACGCCGCGTTTGGACGCGTGTTCACCGTACAAATTGAATCCATCCAATGCTTGTAGTGCCGCTTTGGCCATGCCCACTGAGCTTGCATTAATTTCCGTGCGCCCGTTGTTTACTTTATTTCCGCGTTCCCAAATACCATAGTCTGGCATGCGGTATGCGCTGGAAATGTAGTACACAAGGTTTTGAATAAAATCGACTTCGTCGTGCGTGCAAATAATTCGCAAGCCGGATGCCGTCATTTGGGCAAGCATCAGCAAATACAATGAAGTTGCATCTATCTGCAAATGCCCCCATGCGTTATCTGCTACTACTGGCAAGCCTGTCGCCGTATCGTATTTCGCGTGAAGCGCATCGATGTTGTTAAGCGTATGTTTAAATTTTTCGACTTTGGGCGCTTGGCGCATCATAGATTGCAGCAAGCCGCGCATTAATTTAATGGTGGATTGTTCCAGCTGATCGCTTTTGCTGGTTTCACCTTGGCGGCGGTAAGCCAAACCGAGGCCCCACACGCAAATAATTGAATAGACGTTATCGCGAACCCACGCATCGGTGTAGTCGCCGTGAATATTAACGCTGGTACTAGCGGGCAAAAGGCCAGTCACGGGGTGCTGGCGGCTCAAAATGACTGTTTCAACTTCGGCGTATAAACGCTCTAACAGCTGGGTATGTTTCATAGTTAATCGCAAATTATCAATTATGGGAACGCGGTGGGGCGTATATCAGGTATGTGTCACTAAGAGTTTAGCTTATATCGACCTGATGGTGGCCCCAAGACAACTTAGCCCAAGAAAACTTAGTCTAGAGAAATGCAGCAATTATGATGCCACGGACTTTATTTAAAAACCCCGTGAATAGGTGACGATTATTGAAATACAGGTTAGAAAGAGAGGGGATATATTTCAGGCCAAATAGCGACCAAGAGCGCCGATTTGACGCTCTTTTTGCTCAGAAAACTCACTATTTGGTTGCGCAGGCAATCTCTCGCTCAGATTTAAGCTTAAAGACTTTCCGCATTACCATGTTGGCTGGGCAGAAGCCGGTAAACGATTGCTGAAATAAATTTGCACCAATAAAGACCGTAAACCAAAAGAAGTTTGGGTGAACCCAATGCGTGAGGGCAACGCTGATAAGAACCATAATTCCGGCAAAAGCCGTTAATGCACGTTCACTAGACATAAAAAACCTCCTAATAAGTTTGCTTTTGATAATGATAGGCGTAATAAACCACCGGGATTACTACGAGCGTTAACAGGGTTGATACCAACAAACCAAAAATAAGTGATACCGCGAGCCCGCCGAAGATAGGGTCATCGATAATAAACAGACCGCCCATCATGGCGGCAACGGCCGTGAGGCTGATAGGCAGTGCGCGAACGGCTGCGGCGTTGATTGTAGCGTTTTCCAGCGTTTTTCCATTGCGAACTTCTTGCTGAATAAAATCCACCAATAGAATCGAGTTGCGCACAATAATCCCGGCGAGGGCGATCATGCCAATCATGCTGGGCGCAGTGAACTGTTGGCCGAGAAGGGCGTGGCCAGGCATGATGCCAATAATGGTGAGCGGAATAGGCGCCATAATAATCAACGGAACGGAATAGCTGCGGAACATTCCCACCACAAGCAAATAAATCATCACCAAACCTATCGAGTAGGCGATCCCCATATCGCGGAAAGTGTCGAGTGTAACTTGTAACTCACCGTCCCACTTTAGGCTCCAGCGATAGGGGTTTTCAGGTTGGCTGTTTAGAAATTGTTCGAGCGGCTGCCCATCGATAGGTATTTCTTCTAAGGTTCCGTAAATGTTACCCAAGCCGTAAAGCGGGCTGTCAGTTTTGCCCGCAACATCGCCCGTCACATAAACCACCGGTAACAAGTCTTTGTGGTAAATGCTTTGGTTACGGGTTCGTTCCAATGCCTGCGTGACCTCTGAAATGGGTACTAACTGGCCAGATTGGCTGCGAACCTTCAGGTCTCTAAGGGTTTCCAGCTGGCTTTTTTCACCCGCTGATAAGGTTAGGCGCAAGGGGATCGGAGTTTTGGCGTTTTCACTGTGCAGGTATGAGGCATTATCTCCTTGCAATGCCGCGCTAATCGCCTGTGTCACAGTGTATTGATCTACACCCAAACGCGCAGCCCGCGCACGATCTATCACCAACAGCCATTGGGTTTGTGGTGCTTCGATTGTGTCGTCTACATCAACCACGTCGGGCGTTTGTTCGAAAGCCTTACGCACTTGTTTTGCAACCTCACGCAGGCGTGCGTCGTCCAACCCGTAAACCTCTGCTACTAATGGCGATAACACAGGAGGGCCAGGGGGCACTTCAACGACTTTTACATTGGCCTTATAAGCTTTTGCAATAGGTGCCAGCAGCTCGCGCGCTTGCAGAGCAATGTCGTGGCTTTTGCGATGGCGATGGTGTTTGTCGACCAGATTTACTTGAATGTCGCCCATATGGGATTCGCGGCGTAGGTAGTATTGGCGCACCAAACCGTTAAAGTTAATGGGCGCAGCAGTACCTGCGTAAAGCTGGTAATCCGTGACTTCGGGCAGTTTATCGAGTTGCGTGGCCAAGGCCTGAAGTGTTAGCTGGGTGTTTTCCAGTGGTGTGCCTTCGGGCATATCTAAAATCACTTGGAATTCGCTTTTGTTGTCGAACGGCAACATTTTAAGCATCACCGCCTGTACGACCACCAAACCAATTGACATTGCAATAAGCCCCACAATGCCGCCAAGCAAATAGAAGCGCGCTTTTTTACCTTGGTCGCGGCGCAGCAAAGGTGTCATCACTTTAGTAAACAGGGGGAGCAGGCGATTACCGTGGCTGTGTTCAACTGCACTTGGATCTGAATGCAGTTGCGTTGAGGCAAACAATTTGCGATATAACCAAGGTGTGAACATAAAAGCCACTGCCAGCGAAATCAGCATGCCGCTAGATGCATTAATGGGAATGGGCAACATGTAAGGGCCCATCAAGCCGCTGACAAACGCCATTGGTAAAAGTGCAGCGATAACCGTAAAGGTTGCCAAAATAGTTGGGCCACCCACTTCATCCACGGCGAGTGGAATGGCCTCATCGAGCGATAGTTTCCCGTGAGTCATGTGGCGGTGAATATTTTCGACCACAACAATGGCATCATCAACCAAAATCCCAATAGAGAAAATGAGGGCGAAAAGAGATACGCGATTAAGGGTAAAGCCCCATGCCCAAGACGCAAATAGGGTAATAGCAAGGGTAACAATGACCGCCGCGCCAACCACTAAAGATTCGCGCTTACCCAATGCAATTAATACCAAAAAAATGACCGACAGCGTTGCAAAAATGAGCTTTTTGATAAGTGTTTTGGCTTTATCAGCAGCGGTTTCGCCGTAGTTACGGGTGATTTTCAGTCTGATATTGTCTGGTAGGCTCACGCCACGCACATCATCCAATCGTTTGATGACGTTCTCGGCAACCACTACGGCATTTTCACCGGGCTTTTTGGCTACGGCTATGGTGATTGCCGAATAGCGTTGTCCGGCTTTGCCATCTTTGGCGGGTAGCCCGTGAGTCACATAACGCTGCGCAGAATCTGCACCCATGCTCACTTTTGCAACGTCGCGCAGAAACACGGGCGCACCCTGGTGCACGCCTACGACTAAATCAGCCACTTCCTCTGTCTTCATTAAAAAGTCGCCAACTTGAACTAATTGTACTTTGTTGCTGTTGACCAATTCACCGGCAGCCACCGAGGCGTTGGCTCCACCGAGTGTCTGGTGCAATTCTGTAAGGCTTAGGTTGTAAGCAGATAGGCGCTGCGGGTCAAACGCGATTGTAACCACTGGGTCTGATCCACCAATAATGGTGATATCTCGAGTACCAGGAACCCGTTGCAAATCAGTTTGTAAGCGGTGGGCCACAGCAAGCAAATCGGTGTTGGTGAGCTCGCCAGTCGTTGGGCTGCTTTCCGCCCAAAGCGTGGCGCTGAGAATGGGCACATCATCAATCCCTTTAGGTTTGATGAGCGGCTTACCGACACCTAAATTCGCGGGTAGCCAGTCGTTCTTGGCATAAAAAGCGTTATATAAACGGACGATCGCATCGGTGCGGGGTTCACCCACTTTGAAGCGTACTGTGAGTGATGCCATTCCGGGCGATGAAGTTGAGTAGATATGCTCAACGCCTTTAATTTCCGAAACGATATGCTCAGCTGGATTAGTCACCAAAGCTTCTACTTCCGCAGGCGTTGCACCTGGGAAAGGGATAAACACATTCGCAAAAGTGACGTTAATTTGTGGTTCTTCTTCACGCGGAGTAATGATGACAGCGAAGATGCCCAGCAACAAACCTGTGAGTGCCAATAGGGGAGTAATTTCCGTGGTCAAAAACGCCTTGGCGATTCGACCTGAAACGCCCAGCGAAGACGAGGAAGAGTATTTATCCATGATGTTTCCCTTCTATTTCTCGGTCTTAGTGGTGGCAGTTTTGTAAACATTCGCTGCCGCAACAGGGTCAACCACAATCTGTTCGCCTGCCTGTAAGCCAGCCAAAACAGGAAAGTGGTTATCGCTGGTTCTGCTGCCTAATCGCACTTGGCGCATTTCAATTGCATTGGCGGTTTTTACATAAACGGCTGACACTTCTCCACGTTGCGCCACGCTGGCTTCTGGGATCAATAGCTGCTCGGTCTCACCGCTCACAAACGCAACTTTGACCAATGTACCGGGGAAGAGCCCGTGCTGTCCTTCCGGTAGGTTAATCAAGACTTTAAAACTGTGGCTTTGAGAATCTGCACTGGGGGGAATGCGAATATCGGCCGATTCTAGCCAGGTGCCGCTGGCTGCCTGAACACGGGCTTTCTTAAACTTACGAACTGGACCAATGTGAGCTTGTGGGATATCTACCTGCACACGTAGTTGTTCAAGTGAAAGCCCCGTCAGCAATGGGGTTCCCGGCGCAACAGTTTCGCCAACTTTAACTGCACGATTAACAACAATACCGGAATAGGGGGCGTAAATAGCGGTATAACCTAGAGCTTGTTCGGATTCTTTAAGCGCTGCTTCGGCAGATTTATAGGCAGCTTCCGCTTTATCAAAATCGGCCTTGGCAATGAGTCGTTTGGCCAACAGATCTTGCATGCGCGCGAACTGGGCTTTTGCTTCAGCAAATTGGGCTTGCGCAGAGGCGGTACGCGCTTTTTGCTCTACGTCAGTCATCCGCAGAATCAAATCGCCTTTCTTCACGAAGTCGCCCACGTCTACAGGAAGTTCTACAACCCGGCCTCCGGTTTGGGCGGAAACCGTGGCCTGGTTAAGTGCTTCAACTAGGCCGTCGAACCGAACCTCCTGAGCAACTTTTGCGTTTTCAACAATGATGGTAGAGATGTCAGGTATTTTGGATGGTGAGCTGCTAACTGGCTTGTCCGTGCAGGCGCAGAGGGCAAGGCTGGTAATGAGGATTGTCACTAGTCTGTTCATGCGTTCTTCCCGCGATTTTTAACGCTGTTTTTTTGGGGCAGCAATGGCCACATTATGAAACTTTTCCGCACGCACGATTTGCGGGTACGGCAATATCCATCAACGTAGGGTTAGGTAATTTAAGGCTGTTCATTAAGGCTACGTATTCATCTACATTTTCTATTTGTAGGCGAGGGTTGTGAGCTCGCTCTTCACCAATGGTGCTAAGCGTCCAGCCTTTGTAATCGTGACCCGGGTAAACCCAGGTTGTGTCTGGCAGCTTTAAGAGGTGGTCAAACAGGCTGTGGTATTGCTCAGCGGCATTGCCGTTTTGGAAATCGGTACGCCCTGTGCCGCGAATTAAGAGGGTATCGCCACTAAATAGGAAATAGACTCCAGCGCTTTCTAGCAGAAAGCAGTAGGAATCGTCGGTATGGCCGGGCGTATGTATGGCCTCCATGACTACGTGGCCGATATTGATAATTTGCCCGTGACGAAGTTCGCCAGTGGCGCATGGGGAGGAAGCTTCCTGGCCCAGCAAGGTGGCCGCGCCGGTTGCGTCTCGCAATGAACCTGCACAGGTAATATGGTCGGCGTGAGTGTGGGTGTCCAACACGTAAGCGAGCGTAAGATTGAGCTCGTTTAGCAGCTGGAGATAGGTGTCTAATTGGCTCTTTACAGTATCAATAAACACGGCCTTGCGAGTTTCTTCGCAACCAATCAGGTAAGTGTAAGTACAGGATTCGGGTTCAAAGAGCTGGCGGAATATCATAGCAACCTCCGGAAAACAAAGCTTATGGATATGGCTACCAAGCCAAGCGCGAAAATCTGTTGCAACCTTGGGCCGGCAATGCGTTGGCTTAGTACTTGGCCGACGACCATTCCTAAAACACCGCCAACTGACACCCAAATTAAATGGTTCCATTGAGGGTTTGAGCTGAAGGCGAGATGGCTGATAAAGCCCGAGCCACTGATCAGAGAAATGATTAACAATGAAGTGCTAACGGCTTGGTTAATGCTAATTCCGCTCAAGGCCATTAAGAGCGGTACAATCAAAAAGCCGCCACCAACTCCAAACAAACCGGACAGAACTCCCACCGACCCACCGCCCAAAACCAATCCCCACAGGCACTGCGGTTTTAATTCGAAGCGTCCGCTGGTGCTTAAAGTACATAAGAGGCTTGGAGCAAGAGTGTTCGCAAAATTTCCGCAGCGAACTACTTTTGCGGTGTCCGGCTGCTGGCGAGCTATCCACCACATTCGCAAACCTATAAGCCCGGCAAGTAGGCTGAACCCGGTTACGAGCCAGACATCAGCGAGCTGCTTGCCCAAATAATTGCCCAATGGCGCTGTAATAACACCACTTATCGCCAACACCAAACCAGGTTGCCAGAGAATCTGACCGCGCTTCATATTGGATAGGCTGCCGTACAGAGTGCTTGCCGCTACAGCCCCAAGCGAAATTCCTACGGCCTCGCTCATGGATAAACCAGCAAGTATGACCAGCAAGGGAACGGCAAAAACAGACCCGCCCGCGCCTGTGAGCCCCAGCAACAATCCAATCACAATGCCGATGGAGACTAACATCTCGTAGCCTACTTATTCCAAGGTGCTTTGGCTAAGAGCATTCCCATGGGGCAAATATCCGTGATACCGGCGAAGGTTAAACCGGCTCCCACAAGACCGGACAAATAATAGAAAGCCGGGTTAACCAATGAACCCAAAATTACACTTGTTACGATAATTAAACCCGCAGCGATTCGGATTTGCCGCTCAAGCGGAATAACCTTTCGGCCTTGATCTGCCAAGGGGATATTCGATTGTTGAACCGCATTCATACCACCTTCAATGACGATCAATTGTGCATCTAACTTACCTTTTAACGCGTCCGCCGCCATTTCTGCACGGCGGCCAGCCTGACACAACAAATAAATGCGGGCACTATCTTTGCCCGCGTTTTTGATTTCAGCTTGAAGCCTCTCCGCAGTTAGCTCGTGCAAAGGGATATGCAGACAATTAGGTAAGGCGGCCGCTTTAACTTCTGCTGCAGTGCGAACATCCAAAATGCATGCATTTGCTGCTTTCTGGTGCATAAGGTCAAGCGGGTGGATACGTTCGTGGCTCATAAAAATCTCTCTGTAATAATTACGTTGGGCAATAAATAGATTGCAATACGGCAATCACCTGAGACGCCTCGGTACCTTCAAGCCGGTAGTAAACGGTTTGGGATTCCTTGCGGGTGCTCACTAATCCCGCTTCGCGCAAGCCCGCAAGATGCTGTGAAAGCGCAGACTGGCTTAAGGGAATTACCGCATTTAATTCGCTAACAGACATCTCGCCCGCCATTAATGTGCACAAAATCATCAGCCGATTTTCGTTGGCCAGTGCCTTGAGCAAAGCAGCTGCGGCTTGAGCGTGTAATTTCATATCTTCAATGCCGTTGTTGGGTAACGCTTGCGATTGACTCATGGATATCTCCTATCTTTTAAATAATTATATTAGGTATAACTAAATTAGCAAGTATAAAATAATTACTTGCTAAATTAGATATGTCTAATATTATTAAAATGTGAATGATTAGGGTGTCTTTGAAATCTAGCGAGTTGGGTTGAGCAAAAGCGATTCAGAGGTTCCCGATGAGTAATTAACGCACGTTGGAGGAACTTATTATGGCTAAAATCGTTTTTGTTGGAGCAGGCTTAGGCGGTATGGCAGGGGCTTACGAAATGCGCGATGCCCTTGCTAATGAGCACCAAATCGTCGTTGTAAATGAGCGCGATACTTTTCAATTTGTACCATCAAATCCTTGGTTAGCAGTAGGGTGGCGCGAAGCTGATCAAATCAGCTTTCCTATAAAACCGTATCTTGAAAAGAAAGGTATTCAATTCGTTGCTGCACGCGTTGACGAAATTTTCCCGGAAGAAAGAACGCTAATACTAAACAATGGCGAGAGCTTGCATTATGACTACCTAATAATCGCAACGGGCCCGAAATTATCCTTTGATGAAGTACCCGGTGCCGGCCCTCACGGTGGACATACGCAATCAATTTGCACACTAGATCATGCACTTGAAGCGCATGAAGATTTTAAAAAATTGCTTGAAAACCCAGGCCCAGTAATTATTGGCGCAATGCCCGGTGCAAGTTGTTTTGGTCCTGCATACGAATACGCATTTATTTTAGATACCGCACTTTCTAAAGCGGGAATTCGCCACCGTGTTCCCATGATGTTTGTGACAAGCGAACCTTATATCGGCCATTTAGGTTTAGCAGGTGTGGGCGATTCAAAAAGCATGATGGAATCAGAGTTACGCAAACGCCACATCACTTGGATTACAAACGCAAAAACTACGCGCATTGAGGCGGGGAAAATGTTCGTCGATGAAGTGGATTCCGCTTGCAATCTTGTCAAACAACATGAATTACCCTTTGTACACTCCATGATGCTACCCGCCTTTAAAGGCGTAGATGCGGTAGCAAAAGTGGAGGGTCTATGTAATCCGCGAGGATTTGTGGTAATCGATAAACATCAACGCAGCACAAAATATTCCAATATATTTTCGGCGGGTGTTTGCGTTGCAATTCCGCCAATTGAACAAACTCCTGTTCCCACCGGCGCACCAAAAACCGGTTATATGATTGAGTCAATGATGACTGCATTGGTGCACAACATTGCTGCGGAAATTAACGGTGAAGTTGCTGACTTTGAAGGCAGCTGGAGCGCATTTTGTTTGGCAGACATGGGCGACACGGGAGCAGCTTTCGTTGCTGTTCCGCAATTACCGCCGCGAAATATCATGTGGTACAAACAAGGAAAATGGGCACACCTTGGCAAGATCGCATTTGAAAAATATTTCATCGCAAAAATGAAAACAGGAGTCTCTGAGCCGTTCTTTGAAAAATGGATGCTAGATGCGATAGGGCTGCGTCGTCTCGACAAAAAAATGCATCATTTTTAATTTTTTCGCAAGCTGCGACAATTTGTCGCAGCTAAGTCAATACGAAATTTGATTTTCCGCAAGTAACGCATAGCGCCGCAACCTTAAACTACGCTTGCTCTTTAGTGAAGGAGGATGACAATGTTATCCAACTGGCGAAGTAAAATTCCCGAAGATTCTTTTCTGAAAAAACCGCTGGTGTTAGAGATTGCAATAGTGCTCTGCATCAAGCTTATCTTGTTGTTTTTACTTTGGTGGTTTGCGTTTAAACCATTAAAGACCCATCAAGCTCCCAACATGCAACAGCAATTGGGAGTGCCATCCACGCTCGTAAAGGACGCTGATCATGAATGAGCTCGCTGTAGATCTCTCGCGGCTGCAATTTGCGCTTACCGCGATGTACCATTTTATATTTGTGCCCCTGACCTTAGGCATGAGTTTTCTTCTTGCCATTATGGAATCCGTCTATGTTATGACGGGCAAACAAGTCTACAAGGATATGGTGAAATTTTGGGGAAAGTTGTTCGGCATTAATTTCGCATTAGGTGTTACTACCGGCCTCACTATGGAGTTCCAGTTTGGTACGAACTGGTCATATTACTCACATTACGTGGGCGATATTTTTGGGGCTCCACTCGCAATTGAAGGATTGATGGCATTCTTTCTGGAATCAACTTTTGTTGGATTATTTTTCTTTGGTTGGGATCGTTTGACGCGAGTTCAGCACTTGACGGTTACCTGGTTGGTTGCAATTGGTAGCAACTTATCTGCGCTTTGGATTCTTATCGCCAACGGGTGGATGCAAAACCCCGTAGGCTCAGAATTTAATTACGAAACCATGCGAATGGAAGTTACTAATTTTTCACAAGTGATTTTTAATCCTGTTGCGCAAGTGAAGTTTGTGCATACGGTATCCGCTGGCTATGTAACAGGCGCCATGTTTGTCTTGGCGATCTCTTCTTATTATCTGCTCAAACGACAAGATGTAGCATTTGCAAAACGTTCGTTTGCAATTGCATCGGCATTTGGGTTGGCTGCTTCTATATCAGTCATTATTTTGGGTGACGAAAGTGGCTATGAAATCGGCGATGTACAAAAAATGAAACTCGCGGTAATTGAAGCAGAATGGGAAACACAAACACCTCCCGCTGCGTTCACTTTATTTGGTTTACCCAATCAACAAAAAGAAGAAACCGAAGCGGCCATTAAAATTCCTTACGCTTTGGGCATTATTGCAACACGCTCTATTTCTGAACCTGTTGCGGGCATTAAAGAACTACGTGAACATGCTAGTGAGCGCGTAATCAATGGAATGCGTGCATACGATCTCTTAACGCAACTAAAAGCTGGAAACACATCTGCAGATGTTCGCACCGAGTTTGAAAAGGTAAAGCGCGACCTTGGTTACGGCCTGTTATTAAAGCGTTATACGGATAAAGTGGTAGACGCTACGCCTGAGCAAATCAATCAAGCTGTTAAAGATACTGTGCCAAAAGTTGCGCCTATTTTCTGGTCATTCCGAGTTATGGTAGCGGCAGGGTTCTTTATGTTAGCTGTTTTTCTCTACGCATTTTGGCTTAGTACCAAGCACTGGAAAGAAAAGCCAGATTGGTTTTTACGTGTTGCCATTTGGTCACTTCCTTTGCCTTGGATTGCGTGTGAAGCGGGGTGGTTTGTTGCTGAATATGGTCGCCAGCCTTGGTCTATTGCAGAAATATTACCAACTCGTCTGGCTGCATCAAACTTAACAAGTGAACAAGTATGGACATCACTCATAGGCGTTATTTTGTTCTATACCATTTTATTAGTGATTGAACTCTACTTAATGATTCGTTTTTCAAAAATGGGGCCAAGTTCATTGCACACTGGTCGCTATGATTTAGAAAAAACAACAGAGGAGCGCGCATGATGGATTACGAAGCATTACGGCTTATTTGGTGGTTACTGCTGGGTGTATTGCTGATAGGGTTTGCTATAACTGATGGCTTCGATTTAGGGGTAGGGGCACTGCTTCGCATTATCGGTAAAACGGACAATGAACGGCGCGTAATGATCAACACTATCGGCCCACACTGGGATGGCAATCAAGTGTGGTTTATTACGGCGGGTGGAGCGTTGTTTGCTGCATTCCCTTTAATTTACGCGGCGGCATTTTCTGGATTTTATTTTGCACTGTTAATTACTTTAGCTGCACTTTGGTTACGTCCAGTTGGATTTGATTATCGCAGCAAATTGGAAAGCGTTCGCTGGAGGAACGCCTGGGACTGGGCCTTATGTGTAGGAGGGCTAATTCCTTCGCTAATTTTTGGGGTCGCGTTTGGAAACCTATTTCTTGGTGTTCCCTTATCTTACGATACGATGTTAAGGCCAAGTTATGACGGTGGATTATTTGGATTGTTGCGTCCCTTTGCTTTACTTGCGGGTTTAGTTAGTTTGAGTATGTTGTTAATGCACGGCGCGACTTGGTTACAAATGAAAACTGATGGTTTTATCCGAGCTCGAGCCCAGAAACTTGCAATTGTTACGGCACTTAGCAATTTAGTTTTATTTGTGTTAGCAGGGCTATGGCTAACACAAATTAATGGCTATGAAATTACCAGTGTCATTGATGCTAACGGGCCTTCAAATCCGCTTAATAAAACCGTGCAGCTAATTGAAGGAGGTTGGCTACACAATTACTCAACCTATGCATGGATGATTGCAGCACCAGCACTCGCTATCGTCGCAGCAGTATTCACTGCCTTCTTCAGCGTTAAGGCAAGAGCAGGGTGGGCTTTTTTAAGTTCCAGCTTAACTATTTCAGGAGTTATTTTAACGGCTGGATTTTCATTGTTTCCATTTTTAATGCCCAGCAGTACTCAGTTGGCTGCTTCGCTAACAGTGTGGGATGCATCTTCAAGTAAAACAACCTTGGGCATAATGTTTGGTGTAGCGTGTATTTTTGTCCCCATTATTTTGGGTTACACGGCTTGGGGTTATTGGGTTATGCGTGGCCGCCTGTCTGAAAAACATATAGAAGCAGACGCTCATCAACTGTATTAAGAGGAAGAACATAATATGTGGTATTTCACGTGGATTCTCGGGGTATTGCTAGCGTGCTCATTCGGCATCATCAACGCCATGTGGTTAGAAAATCATATGGATAAAGACAATGAACATTGAGCACAAAAAGCCACATAATAGAGCCGAGCTTTCACTCGGCTTTAGTCGCATGTTCGTGTTGTTGCAGTCGCTGGGGATCATGGTGCTCATTACGGTGGCGCCAAGGATCTTTGGCGGCAGTCTCGATAATTACCATCATTCAGCGGCCATGTTCTTCATGATGAGTATGAGTGCCGGTTTTGTATATGGCATTGGGTTCAAGCCAAGGTTTTGGTTATGGAGATACATTTTTTCAATTGCTGCAGTTTATATCTACCTAGTTTTAGGCTTGATATTTTTAATGTAACCGAAAATTATCAGACCCCTTCAATGTCAATCGATATTGCTGCCCTGTATGGTGCCTCGCAACCCCCTAATCTTTAATGTGCCGCCGGGATCAATAGTACAAGCAGCCCGCCACCTCTAGATCATTTCTGTTCGGTTTGATTGCCCGCGTCAGTTGGCGGGTAAACCTACGTCGAAACCGCCGCAATCAACTCGTATTTATCTGCTCTCCATGATTTTTTATATTAGCAACAGCTAAAATAACAGAGTATATAGTGGAAAACTTCATAACAAGGTCTAAGGTATATAAGAATAAATAAAAATACGCGTTCAGGGGGGCGAGAAATGCTTGTAGGTCCTATTGCTAATAACGAAAAAGAAAGGCTCCAAGCATTGCTTGATCTTGAGGTGCTCGATTCACCACCGGAAGCAGAGTTCGATAGTTTGACGAAGGCAGCCGCCATTGTGTGTGGCACACCCATAGCCCTGATTAGTTTGGTGGATGAGCATCGTCAATGGTTCAAATCAAATGTCGGCTTGGAAGGAGCGACTGAAACTCATCGCGACCTGGCCTTTTGCGCGCATGCGATTCACGCAGACGAGCTATTTGAAGTTGCGGATGCAGCTCTAGATTCTCGCTTTAGCGACAATCCCTTAGTGACGAGTGAACCTAACATTCGCTTTTACGCGGGGGCGCCACTCACCTTATCAAATGGGGCAAATGTAGGCACACTTTGTGTTATAGACCGAGTTCCAAGAACGCTTACCGAACAGCAAAAACAGGTGATAAATCAACTTGCATGCGCTGCCACAAAAGCTTTGGAAAGCCGGCGTGCCTTTCTAAACCTCCAGAAAATGAAAGTGGCCATTTCTGAGATTGCTAAAACATTAGAAGAAAATGAATCTGATTTTAGAGCCTTGGCTGAATCCAGTCCGCTAGGTATTTTCAAAACCAACGAAACTGGCGCTTGCATTTATACAAATGGCCGCTGGCAAGAAATATTTGGCATGAACTTGCAGCGAAGTTTAGGGGAGGGTTGGGCTTATGGGATTCATCCGGAAGATTCATCAAAAGTTTTTAGCATTTGGAAAGAAAAAACGGCGCTCGGTTCCGAGTTCGATCTGAGATTTAGAACTCGTCACCCCAATGGACGAGTTGTACATGTTTCATCTCGCGCTCGCCCTGTTCGCAACGAAGCGGGTGAGATTACCGGTTGGGTAGGTACCATAGAAGACATTACTCAGCAGATGCTACAAGAAGAATCGCTGCGAAAAAGCCAGTCATTGCTTAACCGCACTGGCCGCATGGCTGGGGTTGGTGGCTGGGAGCTGGATATCAATACTCAATCCGTATATTGGTCTGAGGAAACCTGCAGAATCCACGGCGTAGAAATCGGATACAAACCAAAATTCGAGGAGGCCATTAATTTTTACGCGCCGGAGGCAAGACCTGCCATATTAAAGGCCGTAAAAAACGGATTAGAAAAAGGGGAATCTTGGGATTTAGAGTTGCCATTTATAAAGCGCGATGGAACCCCTATGTGGGTTAGAGCAGCGGGAGCAGTCGAATTCAGTGAAACCAAAACCCCGTTACGAATCATTGGCGTATTTCAAGATATCACCGAGCAATACAGCCAGCGAATAAAACTTGAAGAGTTAGCTCGCGAGATAAAAGAACAGCATGAGCTGATGCGTGTAACCCTAAAATCGATTGGTGATGCAGTCATTACAACAGATATCAAAGGGAGTGTTGTCTGGTTGAATCCTGTTGCAGAGAAGATGACAGGTTGGACATCTGACGAGGCAAAAGGGAAGCCGATCACACAGGTTTTTAACATCGTAAACGAAGAAACCGGCCTAACAACCGACAATCCAATAGAAGCAGCATTGACACCCGGTAAGACTACAGGGCTTACTAAAGATTCTATTCTCATTTCAAAAAATGGTAACCGTTTTGGAATTGAGGATTCCGCTGCACCAATAAAAAATGAAACAGGTGAGCTTTTGGGCGCCGTGTTGGTTTTCCGTGATGTTACTGAACAGCGGCAAATGAGCAATGAAATCAGTTACAGAGCCTCGCATGATGCGCTGACAGGTCTGCTTAACAGAACTGAATTTGAAACAAAGCTGCGTAAGCTTTTGGAAAAAGTACAGGAAAAAAATTCTGTACACGCTTTGATGTTTATCGATTTGGATCAATTCAAAATCGTCAACGATTCATGCGGACATTCAGTAGGCGATCAACTACTTAAAAGCATTAGTAAATTGCTATCAGAGTCAACACGTAGCACCGATTCACTGGCGCGACTGGGCGGAGATGAATTTGGTCTTATACTTGAGAATTGCGATCTCAATAAGGCCGAGCGAGTCGCGGAAAATATTTGTAAAAAAATGGATGTATTCCGATTCGCTCACGACGGCCAAAAATTCAGAATTGGCGCGAGTATTGGGCTTGTTGAAATAAACTCGCGCTGGCAAGGCTCAGCAGAACTCATGCAAGCCGCTGATCAATGTTGTTACGCGGCGAAAGAGGCGGGCAGAAATAGAGTGCACTCATGGAAAGACTCTGATCTTGCAATTAGAGAGCGCCACGGAGAAATGCGTTGGGTAACTCGTATCGAGCGTGCTCTTGATGAAAAACAGTTTGTGCTATTTGCGCAAGCAATTAAACAAATTTCCTATCCATCTAACGGGTTGCATTTAGAAATACTGCTCAGAATGGAAGATGAACATGGCGAAATAATTGGGCCAAACGCATTCTTGCCTGCAGCAGAGCGATATCAATTGGCGAGCCGAATAGATCGCTGGGTACTTACTGAAGTTATTAAGAATCTTAGAGATTTACAGGCCAATCATAAACTTCAGATGATTTGTATTAATTTATCCGGGTGTTCTATTGGCGACCGTGCTTTTCACCGGTTTGTTCTCGAACTTTTGGGCGCGGCTGGAAGCAGAATTTGCCATTTGATTTGCTTTGAAATCACCGAAACCGTTGCTGTAACAAATTTAGTCGACGCCTCAAAATTCATTAACGAAGTTAGGCAGCTGGGAGCAAAAGTAGCTTTAGATGATTTCGGGGCAGGCGCTTCATCATTCGCATACCTTAAAAACTTGAGCGTGGATATTATAAAAATAGATGGGCAGTTTGTTCGGAACGTTACTACAGATCCTCTCGATGCGGTTGCGGTTAAGTGCTTTATTGATTTGGCTCACGTAGTGGGCGTGAAAACGGTAGCTGAATTTATCGATAAACAAGAAACGCTACAGAGAATGTCCGAGCTTGGTGTCGATTATGTCCAAGGGTTCTTGTTGCATAAACCGGAGCGGCTTTCCAACTTTTACAGTGAGATCGGATTGGCCGATCAAACTTACCGGAGTGCCGGGTAAGTGGGTTTAATGCGAGGCTGGGATGTCTTCATAATCAATTTAACATAATATACATTATGCGCACCAAATGAAGTTTTTGATGTGTTGCTTTTCTCACCTTTTGATCTCCAAGGGGTTTTGAAAATCTTCTATGCAAGCGTTGACGAGATTCTTCAGCGACTTAGGCTTGTACGGGTAAAGATAAGAAAACGCGCTGTTTCTTCAACTTGGCACCAGCGTATAAACCAACTTTATAAACTAACACAATTTTCTTCATTTAGAGGAACAGACAATGACTTGTCAAACCACAAAAGACTTTCACCCTGAAGTGCTTAAACTGTTTGATCAATATGTTCATGGTCAATCATCACGCCGCGATTTTTTAACAGGCGCTGCAAAATATGCGGTAGCCGGCGTTACCGCCGCAGGATTGTTGGATGCGCTCAGCCCGCGCTTTGCAGAGGCCGAACAAGTAAGCCCGAGCGATAAGTCCATTAGAGTAAGTTACGAAGAATATCCGTCGCCCAATGGTTCCGGGAAAATTCGCGGTTATTTAGTAAAGCCAGCAAAAGCCAAAGGAAAGCTGCCCACCGTTTTAGTCGTGCATGAAAACCGTGGCTTAAACCCGCATATTGAAGATATTGCACGCCGCTTGGCAAAAGATAATTTTATTGCCTTTGCGCCCGACGCTCTCTTCAGTTTAGGCGGCTACCCTGGCGATGAAGATAAGGCCCGCGAACTTTTTCCTAAACTCGACCAAAGTAAAATCGTTGAAGACTTTGTAACGGCTGCCGATGTGCTAAAGCATTTACCCGGCGGTAACGGCAAAGTGGGCGTGGTTGGCTTCTGCTACGGCGGCGGCATTGCTAATACCTTGGCAACACGCATTCCGGATTTAGGCGGTGCTGTACCCTTCTATGGCAGACAACCTGAAGAGGCAGATGTCGCTAAAATTAAAGCGCCTTTATTAATTCACTACGCCGGTGCAGATGAACGTGTAAACGCAGGTTGGCCAAAGTATGAGGCAGCGCTTAAAGCTAATGGTGTTAAGTACGAAGCTTTTATTTACCCCGAAGTACAACACGGTTTCAATAACGATACCACTCCACGTTATGATGAAAAAGCAGCCAACCTCGCTTGGCACCGCACAGTAGAGTTCTTCAATAAAAATCTGCGCGGTTAATTTAGTCCTATCTTATAACCGCACTAAAGCCATAAAAATCCTCACGCCTATAAAACGTGGGGATTTTTTATGTTGTATATTGTTGAAATACAAACACACCCTCAAAAACAAACTGCTTTAATTTAAACAGCTGGTTTCATTACGAATTAGCAGTCACCTTATGTGTATTGCTTAAAAATACTCAAAAAAATATTTTTATAAAAATAATTATTTATAAATCAATCGTTAAAAACAGCGATGAGTTGTGCCCTTAAAAATTTTGTGTGATTGGTACGCTAGTTGCTCTAAAGCCTTTATCCCAGATAGTACGCAGCACCTGTCAAATCTTCTCGGCAAGCTATTAAAGCCCCAAGATCAGCTACAAAAAAGTTTAATGTATTGTGACTTTACTATCTCTAGCTCTTACCCAATCTATGCCTTGGGCCCGTCCTTGGCGGGAATATTATTTGAAACAACGTCAATCCATGATATCCGCCAGCAAGCGTTGCATATTGCAGAAGCGATTAAGGGCGATAAACAAATTTATTAGATGGGATGCCAGTGTATTTCTGCCAAATCCTACAAAAAATTGACGATATCTGCCATCACAGAGTCAATTAAGCCGAAACTTCGAGGGAAAAACAAACAGGGTGTAGTCCTAAGACCCTCTATAATAAACATCAACAAAAGATTGATTCCTTTAGACATGATCTAATTACAGCTCGGACTTCTACAGGTACACACCCTCTTTAATCGCACACTATTTAAACACCGCTTACTCTGTACAGCGAAGATTAATGTTAGCAAGCTCCACCGTATTGAAATTTTTAACAGGTATGATTACTAAAATGCGTGAGCTTTGAGATCCTTGAGGTAAGTTACAGCTGGCGTCTGCGAGAACACCGATAACACAAATTCTTTTTCCTCAATTGTAGCTACTCTATTCCCGCTCAAAATGCAATCCACCTTTATTTTCCTAGCCTAAGCAATCAAAAATACTTATTGAGTTAATAATATTAATTTACTTGCTTTAACCAGTTGCGAGCTTCAATTGCCTCTTCTGCCACTAAATCAAGCCTATCCTCACCCAAAAAAGTATTGATCATTCGTAATTTAAATTTGGCTTTAAGAAGATTCATCTTGGAAGCATCTAATTTTTTACTATTCAAGAGAATATTTAATGTTTCACAAAATGCATTAAAATCAATTTGGGATTTAAGCCTATAGAAGTCAGTATGGCGTGATCGCGAGGTTGATCCCTTTGTGTTTGTTGGTAACCTATATTTTGTTGGTGTATCAGCAAGATATTGAAAGCTTCCTTCTGTCGAGTATCGAAGCCACGCGTCAAAATCTTCTGACACTGTCATCCCTCTGAATGGAAATTTTTTTGCAACCTCTGTCAGAACGGAGGTTGCAGAGGTCAAGTTAATATAACCAGTTTCAATTCCCATCGAATACCACATTTCATTCCCGCTGGGTAAATATTGGTAGCAGTCAAGAATTTCTTTAATGGAAAATGTAAGATTCTCCATTGAAATTAAATTTCCAATCTCGTCAATTGGGTCGAACTTAGAATATACAACCACGGCTTCTGGGTGTTTTAGAAAAGTGGATCGTACTCTTTCTAAACGATGAATGTCGGAGATATCATCTTGATCATTATAAAGAACAAATGATGCTCCCATAGAGTAGGCAAGCTCAATAGCTTTATTCCTTGAAAACCCTGGCCCTTGATTTTGAGCATTGTATATAACTGAAGTTTTATGGGGGTATTTTTTGCAATATTTGTCGAGCAGCTTCAACGCGATATCTTGCAACGGGGAACAGTCTTCAATAAAAATTATATGCCAATTAGCATCTGTTTGAGAGGAAATTCCGCTCACAGCATGTTCAATATATTCAGAAATACCATGATCATCAATGTAAATTGGCATTATAAAAACGCCAAGACTTTCTGCCATTTTTTTTAACATATGTTTAACTCCCTCTAGTAAATTAGATTCTTCAGAAAAATCGAAGATGATAACCGAAATTAAAAAAATTACGGAAGGTTTCGCTCCTTAATATTTAGGTGATTTATATTAAATATTAGACATTCTAAATATTCTCGCTTAACCACTGCGCACCGCGAGGTTTTAGAGCGGGTGCGCTTAGGGAAATAATTCCCCACAATTTTATGAGCATTGAAGAGTGTTTTATAATGCTTGCTTCAGCGTAGCGCTCATTACGGTACATTTTCAGGCAGGTTTCGCCCAATCCGTAGCACGGCTTAGTGGTGTTTTGAAGCGAGTGCAAGCATATTTCCCATTGAAGAGTCTGTGGGATACACGCCGTGCCATCAAAAAAGTGGTACGTATAGTATATCACTTTGCTCAATTATACATTCAAACTTGGTGATATTTCCCGTTTGAGGAAAACGATATTCAAAGTTAATACGGTGAAACTTTGCTCGCACTGCTCCGTAGATTGCGTCGAAATTTTTCGAGCCTAACCGAAAAAGTGACATTTTTTTGCTGCTAGAATTAGTGTGGTTAGGGTTTCATCAGCTGGATAAGAATGCCCTTCAGTCGAAGCGTTTTTATATATAAAAATGTTTTTTAGGGTGCGTTAGCGGTAGAGGGGATTATGTATCCGTGAAAAAGTTGTAATCCTTTATATCTTAAGCCCAATTTTGGGAAGAGGAACGAACTAAGTGCATGGAAAAAGTCTCTTCATCTCCAAGTTCGCAAATTTTTAACAGGTATTATTTCAAGCGGCCAAACATCAAAAATATTTTCAAATATTCCTTTAACATAGGGCGCTGGATTGTACATTTTTGATCGATAAACTTTTTCGTCGTCATATATTAATTGTAGATATTCTAGGCCCCCCAATTATTAATGGCGTACCGATGCTTTGCTTCACCCTTATAAGCACTGCAAGGGTCTGAAATACATAGTCCAGAATATTTCTATCGTGATTGATCTTAATAAATCTCGGTGATTGTATCCCAAACTAACCCGTGGCTCTATCCATCCCAAGATTGCTATTCATTTCAACAAATTGTCTACATGATGCGATATGCCAAATTGGCGGATAGTCTCCGTCATTTATAAGCGACAACGTCCTTGAAACCTCTATATCGCAGCCACTCCCACACATACCGACTGCAAATAGCGTTTTATAAAAGCTTTCAGAGTTGTAAGCCGAATTTATAAATTGTGGTTGAACGAAACTCTTGCCCAGGGCGAAGTATACTGTTGGGAAATTGCGGCTGATTCGGTGAGTCTGGATAGTGTTGGGTTTCCAAACATAGCCCACCGTATTGAACATAGGGCTTACCACTTTTACCGATGAGTTGGCTATTTAAAAAATTGCCTGTGTAAAACTGCATGCCAGATTCTGTTGTCCAGACTTCCATTGTTCTACCGCTGCTGTCTTCTTGCAATTTTGCAACGCGTTTTAATTTTTTTGACCAATGATCAAAAATATAATAGTTGTTGTATCCACGGCGCGTCGCTAATTCAGCATCATGGATATGCTCGCCAATAAGCTTGGGCTGAGTAAAATCCAAAACTGTTCCCAGCAGGGTTTCAATTTTTCCCGTAGGAGCTAAATTGTGTGTTGATGTGGTCTGCGAGGCGTCAATCTGCAACTTATGGTCGAGAACATCACCATTACCTTCGCCCTTAAGATTAAAGTATCCATGATGAGTCAAATTGATAGGCGTCGGCTTATCAGTGGAAGCGGTGTAATCAATTCGAAGACCGTTTTCTGCTGTCAATGTGTAAGTAACGTAAACAAGTAAGTTTCCAGGAAACCCCATATCACCATCGCGGCTTAAGTACCGCAGAGTAACTGACGGGCTTCCTCGCCTTGAATTGTATTTAACGAAAGTCCACATTACTTTGTCAAAACCAAGAGGGCCGCCATGTACTGTATGTTGGCTTTCAAGGTTTTTAGGTAGCTCAAAAACTTGGCCATCCAGTAAAAACCGGCCTTGATTAATGCGGCCTGCAACACGCCCAATAGTTGCTCCAAAATTTTGGCTTCGCTTTTGGTAATCTTCTATGTTGTTGTAGCCAATCACCACATCTGAAAATTGGCCGTGCTTATCTGGAACTTTAAGCGATACCACTGTAGCACCATAATCGATAACACTGGCGCTCATACCCCGGGAGTTCGTAAGCGTGTAGAGCCAGACCTCATCGCCCGCATGAGTTTTTCCAAAAATTTGTTTCTGAACTCCAACTCCAGCTTGCCGCACACTGCCCTTTTCACTTCTTAACTTTGAACATGCAGTAATAGATGTGACAATGAAAAAAGTAATTAATATGCGCAGGCATAAGTGGCTCATTGATTTTTTTCCACTCTCGCACCAACGACTCGTTTAATGTGTCCATCGTCTTTTGTCATTAGAAATAAATCGCCTGTGCGATCATCATAAGCCAAACGAAGGTGCGCGCGCTTGAGATGTGACATTGCCACGAGTGTTGTAATTTCACCCTTGTCACTCACAAAAAGCTCGTAGACAGATTTATCTTTAAGACTTTTATCCATGTTCATAAAGAACAAACGGCCATTTACGATATCACCAAAAATATATTTATTTTTGAGTGCTTTTATGGGACCGTGATAAACAAACCCGCCAGTAATTGCTTGCCCCTCAGTATGATCATACTGTCCATAGGGGGCCAAGTGTTTTGCAATGAGTTCTGCAGAAGCTGGCGTTACAGTTTTTGTATCTTTAAGTGGATTTATTGTCATATTGCCTTCTAATCCTGCCACTCCCCAACCATAGCTGCCGCCTGGCACAACAAGATTAACTTCTTCGATATTAGCTTCGCCAATATCAATAACAACCATGCGTTTTCCATGTGCAAAATCCCAAGAAAAACGGTGTGGATTACGAAAACCATAAGCCCAAATTTCCTTGTGTACGAGCGGGTCTTGCTCGCTAGCAAAGGGATTGTCTACGGGTATGCCGTATTGTGCATTTGCACCATTAGTACCTGCGGGGTCTATACGCATAATAGAACCAAGTAGACTACGGGGATGCCCTGCCAGATCGGTGCGTTTTAAATTAAATGAGCCACCGTCGCCACAGCTGATATATAACTTGGCGTAATCAGGATCGCGAACATTAGTGGTTGGTGAGAAATTAATTTCTTGCGCTCCGTGCGCCGTAGTTGGTGTGATAAAACGCAAAACTTCACGATGTGTTCCAGAAAACTCTTTTGCATCAACTTGATTCATTTTCCATTCTGTTAGAACCCACTCGAGCGATGGGGATTCAGTATGTTGCAACTCAACCGGAATATCATTTGCGTTTATCGCGTTTGATCCATGACGAAGCTCAGCGTGGGTTGTGTAGAAAAGTCCGTTCTTTAGAAATGCCGGGTGAATTGCAAAACTTCCCAAACCAGTTGCAACACCAGGTTCATAAACAAATTGCGGGAAATATTGCCTAATATCGAGAAAGGGATTTGCCTTACCATTTTGTAGGCCGTACAAAATACCCATGAGTTCATCAACAAAATAAGCGCCCTTCGCTCTCGGGTCTGGGCGCATGAGGGTAATACCTTTATAGGATGGGCGCCCAGGTAAAACCGGAACAACTGCAAACTCCTCTAGCCTTAATGTAATGCCTGAGGAAACAACGGGAGGGGCTTTTCGAGATGTGTTTTTTTCTACTGCGTCTAGTTTTACCTGCGAAGGTTTGATTTGCTTTTCTATGGATTGCTGGTGAATGTAAGCGAGAATGGAGTCAATTTCTGACTCTTGAAGTTGACCAAATGCAGGCATAACTACTTTATAACGAGCGAATAGCGCATTGGCGCGCTCTTCTCCTCTAGCAAC
Source organism: uncultured Cellvibrionaceae bacterium (assembly GCA_964581625.1). Taxonomy (GTDB): domain Bacteria; phylum Pseudomonadota; class Gammaproteobacteria; order Pseudomonadales; family Cellvibrionaceae; genus Cellvibrio. Next base: position 38,977 of record CAZOPE010000002.1, on the reverse strand, counting down.
TGCTGCCTCTGGGCTCTTTATAAAAGACTGCAGTGCAACACGGCTAAGAATTGATGTAACACCTCCCACCATAGGGCCAATGGATTCGCTTTCAAGCGTATGGCAGTTTGCACATTCCTTGTTAAAAAGGCTGTGCCCTTGTTCCACTATCTTCTTATCGCTTGAATATGTCTCTGTCACAATGTCAGCAGCCCAAACGTGCGAGACTAATAACATCCCGAGAATTAGGCTTACACTACTGATTATTCTGCTTGCCATTTAAGTTGCCTTAATAAATGTGCCAAGTTAAATTTCTTCCATTATAAAAGCGACACATACTAATTAAGTGATTTGGCGCTGTTTAGAAACACCTAGCAACTTAACATTCTTTTACTTACAAGACGACCACGCTACATTTCTTTACCTACAGACCATCGTATTAACATAGCTAGTAACGTGACCCTGCTGCAATATGCAGCATTCAATTTGATTTATCTTGCTTAACGAATTAGGAGACTTCCTTGAAGGCATTACCAAGAATAAGGCACTTAATCCTTATTATTTATTTCTTCTTTTCAGCAATGCAAACTTACGCACGTACGATGGTTTACGTTTCGAATACGGACGACGGTGAAATTGCAGTTTATGAGCTTAATAAGGCTAATGGTGAACTTAAGACTCAGCAAACCATTACCGCTGGTGACAATGTAATGCCTCTGGCTGTTAGCCCAAATAAGCACAACTTATATGCATCAGTTCGTGGCAAACCAAATGCAGTGGCAACCTTTCTAATTAATCAAGACAACGGCCAACTCACTCGGCTTGCTCAGGCCAATCAAGAAAACGATATTTGTTTTATGCAGGTAGATGCAACAGGCCAATATCTCATTACTAGCTCTTACGGGAAGTCAGCAATAACATTGAGCAGGATTGAAAAATCGGGCGAGATCAGCATAGCACCCCCTGTAGTTTATCCAACTGGATTGAATGCTCATGCGGTTTTGTTGGATGCTACCAATCATTTTCTTTTCGTTACCAATTTGGGTAGTGACCAAATTTTGCAAATGCTTTTTAACGCTACAACTGGGGAAATACAACCCAACTCCCCCGCTTTGGTAAAAACACAAACTGGCTCAGGACCAAGACATTTGCGTTTCTCGCGTGATAACAAATTTTTGTATACGGTAAATGAATATAGTGGATTCGTAAGTGTTTATGCCTTTGATAAGGCCAGCGGGACTCTAACGGAAAAGCAATCAATTTTAGCTTCTGCGAAAGCTTTCAGTGAAAAACCATCTGCCGCTGAAATTCAAATCTCCCCAAATGGTCGATTTATTTATGTGTCTGAAAGACGAACAAACACCTTGACTCAATTTAGTCGCAACGCAAAAACTGGGCTTCTTACTTATGTGCAAAGTGTTCCTACAGAAGTTAAACCTCGTAGCTTCGCCATTAGCCCAGATGGCCGTTATTTATTGTCAGCAGGCCAAAAATCAGGGCATTTAAGCGTTTATAAAATAGAAAAAGCCACAGGAAATTTGCATTTTATAAATCGCTATTTAGTTGGACGCAACCCTAGCTGGGTTGAAATTGTAGAAATTCACCAATCTTAGAACTAAACACAATCACCAACAATGAGCATTTTATCAGCACAAGCAGGTAAAGGTGCAGTTAGAAAATAATGCTCTTATTAAAAACTAAGGATCATGAGTTATTGCAGAACGAGAATTTAAAACTACCAAGGAAAGCGTTTTTATTTTCTTTTGCTTCCCTTGATATTCAGTGAATTAGGTATTGCAGTTTCAGTTTATATATCAACAACTAAACAACTAGCGCAAACGCGGTCTCATCAAACTCTTGAAATTTAGTACCCTGCAAAATTTCCATAAAAAGATTAGCTTGTTGAGCGCTACCAAATTCAACTTCTGCACCAAATCCTTTTCCCGTTTTATGAATAATAATTGCGTTCATTTCAATTCGCTGTATTTTTTCGGCGGTGTTTCTGTTTAGAAGCAATTCCAGCTTGAGCTGATGTTCACAGTCTATGTCCATAAAATCTGATTCGACAAACACACCGTGAAGACTGCCGTTCTTAATCCGCCCAATTGCTACCGAACGATTATGCTTGAAAATTTGTATTTCTAATTCACTGCTTATTCGCTCTGTACATCTGTGCTCCATAGGATGTCCCTCGTGTTAGTGAATAATTGTGTTAAGCCAAACGATCGTAACGATAAAGCCTTGTATGAATTTGTTCTCCTAAATCATCCAGGAATTGGTTCCATGTGAATTGCCAGCGCCAATTAGTTCCTACAGTGCCAGGCATATTCATTCGGTGGTTGCCATCCAACCCTAAAAAATCTTGCAATGGAATCATTGCTAACGGCGACACAGAAGCCAATGCCGACTCAATAAGCAGCCAATGAACAGTTTGATCACTACCGTACAAATACTGCCTTAAGATAAGTTGTTGCTCTTCCTTTAACGATTCGTACCAACCAACCGTCGTATCGTTATCATGTGTGCCTGTATAAATAACATCACTCATTGAATGACAATGCGGCAGGTGAGGATTTTTATTATTGCCATCAAATGCAAATTGTAAAACCAACATACCAGGCAAATTAAACTTACGGCGAAGCGCTTCAACTTCCGGAGTAATTAAACCAAGATTTTCGGCAACAAGGGGCAAGTCTGGGAATGCATTGAAACACGCAGCTAAAAATGCCTCACCAGGTGCTTTAACCCACTGACCTCCACGTGCGTCTTTACTTCCGCCGGGAATTTCCCAGAAAGCTTCAAAACCGCGAAAATGGTCAATTCGAATAAGATCAAACTGGTTTAGTTGCGTGCGGAGGCGATCTATCCACCAGCTAAAGCCATCAGCCTCCATTGCAGCCCAATTGTAATGAGGATTACCCCAATGCTGACCTGTTTCCGAAAAATAATCCGGTGGAACTCCGGCAACGGTTAATGAGTTACCGTGATCATCTAAATTAAAAAAGTGTTGTGCTGCCCACACATCTGCGCTGTCATGAGCTACAAAAATTGGCATATCACCAAATAAAAAAATATTTTTGCTTTTTGCATAGCCTTGAAGTTGACTCCATTGTTCAGCGAAAGCAAATTGCTCAAATACGTAGACAGAAATATCTTTCTCTAACAGTTTTCGATATGTAGCAAGCGCATCGGGTTCTCGTTTAATAAGTTCGGTTGGCCACTGAACCCAAGGCAAATGATTGAAATGCTTACGTAGCGCCATAAAAAGCACAAAATCATCTAACCAATATTGATTGTTTGTAGAAAACTCTTGCAATCTCGTTTGAAGATCATGTGAGCCTGACAGGCGGCCATAAAACTGCTCTGAACATTCCGTGCGTAACTGACTTAAATTTTCGTTTGATAGTGTTAACTTATGCCAGTCATCATTCGCCGCAATCCACCCTTGATCAACGAGCCAATCGATACTAATTAACTCTGGATTCCCCGCATGTGCAGAAACAGATTGATAAGGAGACAAATCAGCGTGTGTTGGAGTTGTAGGCAACATTTGCCAAACGCTTAATCCTGACTTTGCAAGAAAATCCACAAATAAATACGCATCTTTGCCAAGCGTCCCGTGCATTTGCGGATAAGGCTTGTGTTGAAAAAAAGAATGCGTATTGGGGAGTGATGTGGGGTGCAATAGCACCCCCGCCCTGCGGGCATGAAAGAGCGGTGAAACCTTAACAACTTTATCTGGCATCTATGCCCTATCCTTTTATTTTGAGCACTCAGCTCGTTAGTTTTCGTGGCCTTGACGCATTACGCCACCTGTTGCTGGATCGCCGCCGCCAACACTTATTACGGTATTTAAATAGTCGGGCTCAGGCACACGAATCAAGTGATACAAATTTTTTAAATGCTGGCGGTACAGGTATTCGAAATCACTGACGCTTTGTGCTGGATTGTACCCACCAAACCACCAAAACCAATCTGACCCTTCGCATAACGCTAATTGCTTTTCAATTTGTTGTATTTCTGATTTGGTGTATTTTTTTGTTGCAATCGCGTGATCTGTTGCTAGTTTTGCCTCGCACAACATATCCCAGCCACGATTTTTATCCTTATCGCCAATCCAGGTTGAGAAGTTTCCATACACCCAACTGCCTGCAACCACATGCGGCATAGCAAGTGGTTCCGGCTTTTGTTGATCCAGCAATTCGCTATAGGTTGTTAACTCCAGCAAGGGGTGCTCGTCGATACGTTTGTAAAGCTGCGCCAAAAAGTAAAATGCATTTTCGGGAAAATATTCCCAAGCATTTTCACCATCCATGATGACTGAGATCACAGAATTTTTGGGGTTATCGCAAGCGTTGGCAATGTTAACCATGTGGTTAATCAAATCGCCAACTGCATCATCCGAATGCCATGTTGCGTATTTAAAACCAATCAAATCGGAGAGACCGTCATCGCGGAAAAAACAGTTAACTTTGTGATCAGCAAAATTATAGGGGCGATGCAAGCAGGCCTTACGCTCGTGAAGATCATCCGCAATAGTTTTGTTGTCCGGGTGACGCAAGCTGTTGTGTAAAACTGAATCGCCCGTAGCAACCCAATCAAAACCAGCTTCTTGCATTAGCTTTAAAGTATCGTCGCTAACACTGCCTTCAGATGGCCAGCAACCGCGAGGTTTGTGTCCAAAATAATGTTCAAAGGTTTTAACACCTTGCGCCAAATGCCATTTAGCGCGCTCCTCTCCACCGGCGTAATTTGTAGCAATAGGCAGTGTTACTTCTGGCCATGCTTGGCGGGCAGAATTTATATCAAGCAATAAAGGAACGATCGGGTGCGCGTAAGGGCTCATACACAATTCAATTTGACCCTTGTCGTATAGAGCTTTGTAACGGGGCCCAATTGAAGCGATTTCTTCGCCAATCAGTTTCACCAAATCCATACGATCTTGCCAGCTGAAGCCCCGCCCTTTATTTTGCCATGCTTGCACGCGGTAATCGCTACGGCGCAAAGTTTCGGAGAGCCAACTCAAGTGGTACCAGAAGCCAAGATCAATTAAAAATTGTTCATTCAAATATTTTGCAATAGTAGATTGCTCATCAAGCTTCTCCGCAATATCAGCTAACTCGCGATAAATTGGGAAACGCTCGATCATGCGTTGGCGATTAGCTCGCAAATATTTTTTAGCAAGTGAAATGAATTCCGGTGTGCCAGCTAGTGGCAGGCTGGAATCTACAAGCGACTGCAACACCGCATCTTTGATCTTTTCTTGACGAGAAAAAAAATTTTTAATTTGCTGCGCGTAGTCATCGAGCTGCTCTAACAAAATGGGCGCAAAATTAAATACAGCGCGCGCTTTAGGTTGCGCTTCCAAATGCGCAACCATATCAACATAATCTTTCAATGCATGAAGATAAGTCCAGGGGAAGTAATATTCCCCTGTCATTATGTTGCGATAATCTGGCTGATGCATGTGCCAGAGAAAGACGACCTTCATTTTGCCATTAAAGGGCATGCGGATGATCCTCGCTCAACATTTCTGGCGTTACCAACACAACACCTTTTGGTGAAACAAAGAAACGTTTGCGATCTGCTTCTTCGTCGTAGCCAATCACAGTTCCTTCAGGAATTTTGCAGCGACGATCGATTAGCGCTTTACGAATTTTACAATTGCGCCCTACCTCTACACTTGGAAAGAGTACGGAGTCCTCAATATCACAGTAGGAGTGAATACGAACACGAGGGAAGAGCAACGAATGTTTAACAACAGAGCCGGACACAATGCAACCGCCTGCAATAAGCGAGTCAACTGCATAACCGCGGCGGCCTTCGTCATCAAACACAAATTTTGCGGGTGCAACTTGTTCCTGATGAGTCCAAATTGGCCATTCAGCATCGTACAAGTCTAACTCTGGAATAACCGACGTTAATTCAAGGTTGGCCTCCCAAAGCGCATCTACGGTTCCTACATCTCGCCAGTAACCATCACCGCCGCTAATAGGATCGCGGAATGGGAAGGCATTTACACGATGAGTGTTAATCATCGAAGGGATGATGTTTTTACCAAAGTCATGTTCTGAATCAGGATTTTTTTGATCCTTCAATAATTCACTGAATAACACTTTGGTGCTGAATACATAGATACCCATAGATGCCAAGGCTTTATCGGTTTTGCCGGGCATAGGCTCTGGGTTTTTCGGCTTCTCTGTGAAGCGAACAATTCGGTTATCTTTATCGATATCCATCACGCCAAAAGCATTGGCAATTTCGAGCGGAACTTCGATGCACCCTACAGTGATATCTGCGCCACGCTCAACGTGAGCCGCGATCATGGTGCCGTAATCCATTTTGTAAATATGATCACCCGCAAGGATCAAAACGTATTCAGGGTTGTGGCGGCGAATAATATCAAGGTTTTGTAATACTGCATCTGCAGTGCCCACGTACCACGATTCATCAAGACGTTGCTGTGCGGGTAGCAATTCCACGAACTCACCCAACTCGCCGCCCAGAAAGCCCCAACCACGTTGAATGTGTCGATCAAGTGAATGAGATTTGTATTGGGTTAATACGCTAATACGACGAATACCGGAGTTAACGCAGTTGGATAAAGGGAAATCAATAATGCGAAATTTACCACCAAAGTGTACGGCTGGTTTTGCTCGCCAGTTAGTCAATTGATGTAGGCGCGAACCACGGCCTCCCGCAAGAATAACAGCTAGGGTTTTGTGTGTGAGGCGGCTGACGAAACGACCAGAGGTCTGGTTAGTACTCATTAAAACTCCTTTCTTCTTATTTCAGGATGGATATTTGACAATAAAATGATTTCTCTTTTGTTACGTTGAGCAATATCAATGCCAACAGAAAAGATCCATTTATAAATTCGTATGTGGCGAGATTTACGTGGCCTTTAAGGGGCTATACAAGTGTAGACTCAATACTGGCATTGAATCTGCAAATATTTAGTCAGTGCGAAACTATTTTTTACTCGCCGAGTGTTGTAGCTTTAGCCACACTGTATGCTTCACCTATGACGCTTTCGTGTATGGCGCCTAGTAGGCAGACCGAGTTAATCCAAATAAATTGCTCTCGTCTACAAACTTAAACGCCAATTTTTAAGTATCGATAAAAATCTGAAATTCCTTCATTTTTTTGATCGTATCTTCACTTTGAAACAGGATTCTTTTCATGCTCAGTGCCAAGCCTGCACAACCTTTATCTAGCGAACTTCACCGTATTATCAACGCAACTCACCACGATCCTTTTGAGGTGTTAGGACGACACTCTTTAGCGGTTCCAACAACGTCTGCCGATACCGTTGTGAGGGTGTTTGTTCCGGGTGCTCGCGATGTAAATCTGCTACTGCAGAATGGTACAAGCCCGATAAATCGCATCGAAGGCACTGATTTTTTTGAATGGTACGGAATGGCGAAAGACCTACCCGCTCACTATCAAATTCGCTGGACGGACCGCCATAGTCAAGTTCGAGTCGAATACGACCCCTACAGCTTTGCACCACAATTGGGCGAGCTCGATATGCACCTATTTGGTGAGGGGCAACATTGGGGCATCTACAAGGTCTTGGGTGCTCACCCAAAAATAGTTGATGGCGTTGAGGGTGTCTTATTTGCTACATGGGCTCCCAGTGCAGAACGCGTAAGTATCGTTGGCGACTTCAATGATTGGGATGGTCGCCATCACCCCATGCGAGTACGGGGCGGCAGCGGCCTGTGGGAGGTATTTATTCCCGGAGTAAAGCCCGGCACCAACTATAAATACGAGATTCGGAACCGCCATACGCATCAAACCTTTCTTAAGTCCGACCCCTACGGCCAAGCCTTTGAGCAGCGCCCCAAAACGTCCTCCATCGTTGCATCGCCATCACAGTTTGCGTGGTCAGATCAGGCATGGATGGATAAGCGCTCGGGCTGGGATTGGCAAAAATCTCCAATCTCCATCTATGAAGTTCATTTGGGGTCGTGGCGTCGCGGTGAAGGCAATAGCTTTTTGAGTTACCAAGAACTCGCTCATCAACTTGCCGACTACGTGAAATACATGGGCTTTACGCACATTGAAGTCTTACCCGTTACCGAGCACCCACTTGATGACTCTTGGGGATACCAAACCACTGGTTACTACGCACCAACCAGCCGTTTCGGCTCGCCGGATGATTTCCGCTATTTCGTTAACCACCTGCATCAACAAGGCATAGGAATTTTATTAGATTGGGTTCCTGCACACTTCCCTAAGGATGCGCACGCCCTCGCCCGTTTTGATGGCAGCGCACTTTATGAACACGAAGACCCTCGCCTCGGTGAACACCGCGATTGGGGAACCTTAATTTATAACTACAGCCGCAACGAGGTGCGCAACTTTCTCTTGGCAAACGCACTTTATTGGCTGAAGGAATTCCATGTGGATGGTTTGCGTGTTGATGCCGTGGCCTCCATGCTCCATTTGGATTACTCCCGTAACCACGGCGAGTGGATCCCTAATATTTACGGGGGCAATGAAAACTTAGAAGCTATGGCTTTTTTAAGTCAGCTGAATGTTCTCTGCCACGGCCAATGCCCAGGCGCAATTGTTGTGGCCGAGGAATCAACGGCATGGCCGCAAGTTACACGCCCCACCTATGTAGGTGGTTTAGGCTTTTCCATGAAATGGAATATGGGTTGGATGCACGACACACTCGACTACATGAGCAAAGATCCAATCTTCCGCCAATATCACCACAACCAATTAACCTTTGGAATGGTTTACGCCTTCACTGAGAATTTCCAGCTTCCTTTCTCGCACGACGAAGTTGTGCACGGCAAAGGCAGCATGATTAGAAAAATGCCGGGCGATGATTGGCAGAAATTTGCGAACTTACGCTTGTTATACACCTACCTCTACACTTACCCCGGCACAAAATTATTATTTATGGGTTGTGAATTTGGACAATGGAGCGAATGGGCCCATGCTCGTTCGTTAGATTGGCATTTATTGGATGAAGGCAATCACACTCAAGAAGAAAACAGACACCTCGGCCTGCAAACGCTGGTGAAAGATTTAAATAAACTCTATACGACTTTACCATCACTCTACGAACGCAGTTTTTCGCATGAAGGCTTTGAGTGGGTTGATTGCCATGATTCAACGCAATCCGTTGTCAGCTATTTACGTAAAGGCAGCACGGGATTTACATTGGTTGTTTTAAATTTCACACCAACGTTACGAGAAAGCTATCGTCTCGGTGTACCGGTTGCTGGAAAATATCATGAAATTTTTAATTCGGACTCTGCTTACTATGCGGGTAGCAATAAAGGCAATTCATCTGAAATACCTACTGAGTCAGTTAGCTGGATGGGGCACGCACAGTCCATTCAACTTACATTGCCTCCACTCGGAGCAATTTTGTTGAAATGTGATTATTGATAGGAATCGACAATGCAAAAAATTCTCTTCGCAACCAGTGAGGCTCACCCTCTCATTAAAACAGGTGGTTTGGCAGATGTAGCCTCAAGCTTGCCGCGCGCACTACTAAAGCGTGGGCACGATATTAAAATTTTGCTGCCAGCCTATCCGGGGGTATTAGTAAAAGCGAAAGAAATTGGCGTAAAAAAAGTGGCAGAAATATCGCTTTCTGGACAAACCATCAGTTTGTTGCAAACACGCCTTCCAGGTTCTCGCGTAACTGTTATTTTGGTGGATATTCCACAGTTTTCCGAGCGAGAAGGAAATCCTTATTGCGGGCCTGATGGTAGCGACTGGAGTGATAACCATTGGCGTTTTTTTGTGTTCGCACGCGCAGCAGAGGCCATAGCGTTAAATAAAGCAAACCTCGATTGGCAACCAGATATTGTTCATTGTAACGATTGGCAAACTGGATTAATTCCCGCGCTACTAGCACAGCACGAGCATAAACCAGCATCCGTGTATACCATTCATAACCTTGCGTACCGTGGGCTATTTTCTTACCAAATTTTTGCTGAATTAGGTTTACCCAACGATTTTTGGCACCATGAAAAGCTGGAGTTTTACGGGCAAATGTCTTTCATGAAAGGCGGTCTTGCATTTGCCGATGCCATTACTACCGTGAGCCAAAGCTACGCACAGGAGATTCAAACGCCGGAATTTGGTTGTGGTTTGGACGGTGTGCTTCGCGCGCGCGCAAAAGATTTAACGGGTGTGTTAAATGGTATAGACATGGATGAATGGAATCCCGGGGCAGATAAGCTCATCACGCACAATTACAATCGCCGTACCCTCAACCAAAAAATTGATAACAAAACTGCACTGCAAGAGAAATTAGGTTTACCCATTGACGAATCAATTCCCATGCTCGGCTTTATTGGTCGCTTGGTAGAGCAAAAAGGTGTTGATTTAATTCTGAGTCAAATGAACCAATTACTTGCTCAAGATTGCCAGTTGGTGATTTTAGGGAGCGGGTTTCACAGTTATGAAGAAGCATTGAAAAATATCGCCAAGCAACATCCGCACAAAATGTCTGTCACCATCGGCTACAACGAAGCCTTTGCGCATCAAATTGAAGCGAGTGCAGATATTTTTTTAATGCCATCCATTTTTGAGCCTTGCGGTTTAAATCAAATGTACAGCCTGCGCTACGGCACCTTACCGGTTGTGAATGCAGTTGGTGGTTTACGTGATACCGTTAACGAGCGACCACTCGACGATATAGGTACCGAAGGCAATGGATTCGTGTTTCACACTGCAACATCGGAAGAATTGCATTTGGCTATTAAACGTGCGCTAGCCTGTTACAAACAGCCGGAGCTTTGGAAAAAGTTGCAGCAAAATGCAATGAATCAGGATTTTTCGTGGGAAAAAAGTGCGGAGCGTTACGAGGAAATTTACGAGAGGGTTCTTAAGGCGTAATTTTTATTCATTGATTCCAAGCTACCACTTGGAATCAAACAACTTCAGGAATCTCTAAACTCAGTGCAACACGTGCTGAGTTATATCACTTAAATCAGCAGAAATTTCTTCCACATTCTGCTCAGCCAATTCACTTGCCGCTTCCATTCCCGCCTCAATCATAGCCTTAGCAACTTCAAAGCGCCCTGTACCTAAAAAAGCGATGGATTCAGCCGAAAACTTGAGCGTGACTAATGGCTCGTTAGAGCTTTCGTCACCACTGCGCTTGAGCACAATTTCACCCGACGAGAGCTCAAGAATTTCGTAAAAAGAAGAAGACATAACTACTCCAGACTTAATGGAGCTCCATTCTAACAGAAGATTTGTACGCAGTTTAGAAAAGCATAACGAACAGTCTCTTGCGAGTGCATCCATATATGAAAAACCCGGCCTGAGCCGGGTTACAAAGATAAACGAAATGAAAGCCAATTAATTTAACCGCTCCAAAATAGTTGTAATTCCCTGACCTAACCCTATACACATCGTTGAGGCGCCCAGAGTTGCGTTCTTTTGTTGCATGACAGTCAATAGAGATCCCGTAATCCGAGTGCCAGAGCAACCAAACGGATGCCCAAGCGCTATAGCACCGCCGTTGAGGTTTACTTTGTCATTCATCTTGTCCAGCAGTTTAAGGTCTTTGAGTACGGGCAAGGCTTGAGCAGCGAATGCCTCATTGAGCTCAACAATTTCGATGTCGTCCATCGTCAAACCGGCAACCTTAAGGGCCTTTTCAGTGGAGGGTACTGGTCCGTAACCCATAATGGACGGGTCAACACCCGCAAGCCCCATGGAAACGACCTTAGCCATAGGTTTCAAGCCTAAGGATTGGGCTCGCTCTGCAGACATCACCAACATCACTGAGGCGCCATCACTCAGTTGAGATGAGGTGCCTGCGGTTACCTGACCATTTTTGGGATCAAAAACAGGTGGTAATTTTGCTAGCCCTTCAACTGTCGTCTCAGGGCGAATGGTTTCATCTTCCTCAACTTGAATTAAAAAGCCGTCGCCGTTATGCCCTTCAACCGGAATAATCTCCTGTGCAAAGCGGCGTTCCGCACGAGCTGCGGCGGCGAGCTGGTGTGAACGAGCGCCAAACTCATCCATCTGCTGGCGATTAATACCATGCAACAGAGCCAGATATTCTGCTGTCATTCCCATATTACCTGCCGCTTTTGCTACAGATAAACCAAGCAGCGGATTAATAGAAACAGATTCGTTCATGGGCAAATGCCCCATGTGCTCAACGCCACCAATCAAATAAACGTCACCAATATTTGCACGAATATTAGCGGTAGCCGTATGCAAGGCGGCCATGGAAGACCCGCACAAACGATTAATAGTTTGTGCGGGAATTGTATGAGGCAAACCAGCAAGCAACAAAATATTACGCGCGATATTGAACGCTTGTTCTTCGCGTTGCATTACACAACCCCACAACATATCGTCGATAGTTGCGGGGTCAAAATTTGGATTGCGCGCAAGCAAACCTTTAATGATTGCGGCAGAAATATCATCCGCACGAACATTGCGGAAGCAGCCATTTTTGGATTTGCCCATTGCACTACGCGCATAATCAACAATTACGGCATCACGTGGTTGTAAGCTCATTATTTTTCTCCCTCTTTTTTCACAGATGGGCCGTAGAATGTTTGATTATTGGCAGCTTTTTCTTTCATGCTTGCAGGCAGTTCGTAGAGCGCGCTTAGGTTGCTGAACTTTGCAGCCATATCGCAAAAAGCTTGCGCACCCATTGAATCAATCCAACGGAAAACGCCGCCTCTAAATGGAGGGAAACCTGTTCCGTAAACCAATGCCATATCGGCTTCTGCGGCAGTTTCAACAATACCCTCTTCCAAACAACGCGCAAGTTCAGTTGCCATGGGCACCATCATGCGCGCAACAATATCTTCGTCACTAATTTCCAGCGTAGCCGCTACAACAGGTTTCAAAATGTCCAGCGCTTCCGGGCTTGCTACTTTTGCTGGCTTCCCTTTTTTATCCAACTCGTAATTGTAAAAACCTTTGGAACTCTTTTGGCCCAAACGCTTGGCCTCGAACATCACATCGGTACAAGATTTGAAATCGCGTTTCATTCGATCAGGAAAGCCATCTGCCATGACTTTTTCAGCGTGGACTGCGGTGTCTATTCCAACAACATCCAATAAATATGCAGGCCCCATTGGCCATCCCCAGGCCTCCATCAATTTGTCGATACGTTGGTAGTCAACACCATCGCGCACCAACATTGCAAAACCAGCAAGGTACGGAAATAAAACGCGGTTTACTAAAAAGCCCGGGCAATCTTTGACAACAATTGCTTTTTTACCCATGGCGTTTGCGTAAGCAACCGTGCGAGCAATTGCATTGTCAGATGTTTTTGCACCGCGAATCACTTCCACCAGCGGCATCATATGAACGGGGTTAAAGAAATGCATACCGCAAAAATTTTCGGGGCGTTGCAAGGCTTCAGCAAGGTAAGAAATAGAAATGGTTGATGTATTAGAGGCAATTACTGTATCAACACTGACTTTCGATTCAGCTTCTGCCAACACATTTTGTTTTACTTTTGGGTTTTCCACTACGGCTTCAACAACAATATCAACCTTATCAAAACCATCGTAAACCAATGTGGGTTCAATACGATTAAGTACGTCGCCCATTTCAGATGCAGTCATTTTTTTGCGATCAACACGTTTACTCAATAAATTATTAGCTTCCGAAAGACCAAGTTCAATACCTGCTTGGGCGATATCTTTCATTTTAATGGCAGTGCCCTTAAGCGCGCTTTGATAGGCAATGCCGCCACCCATAATGCCTGCACCTAACACGGCGGCGCGGCCAATTTTTTTATCGGCTTTTTTCTCCCATCCTTTCGCTTTTTTGGTTAGCAATTGCTCATTCACAAAAATTCCAACTAAGGATTGCGCAACAGGTGTTTGCGCCATCTTCGCAAAGTTTTCAGCTTCAATTTGAAGCGCTTCATCACGGCCTTTATCAGCTGCTTTTTGCATGGCTTTTATGGCAGAAACAGGTGCGGGATAATTGCGGCCCGCCTGCCCGCCCACGAACGCTTTTGATGTTTCAAAAGCCATCATAGATTCAATGAAATTTAATTTGAGCGGTGATTTTTTCTGTTCACGACGTGCTTTGTAATCAAACTTGCCGGCTATGGCTTGCTTTAAGGTATACACAGCTGCATCACGTAATTTTGCGGGTTCTACCACGGCATCGACAACGCGTGCAGTGAGCGCTTCTTCTGCGGTGTTTTCTTTACCCGCCGCAATCCATTCCACAGCAGTATCCAACCCAGCAATTCGCGGCAAACGAACCGTACCACCCCAACCAGGAATAATGCCCAATTTAGTTTCGGGTAAACCAATTTTGGTTACTGATGTGCTTGCTACACGATAATCACACGATAAACAGAATTCTAAACCACCCCCTAAAGCTATACCGTTGATGGCGACCACACTAGGGAAAGGTAAATCTTCCAACCGGCAATTGTTGCGATTATTGTTAGCTAAATGCCCAATAATTTGCTCAGGGCCTGCCGTAAAAACGGCACCGAATTCCATGATATCGGCGCCCACAATAAAGACCTCTTTTGCGCTAGTGACAAGCAAGCCTTTCACACCGTTGGATTGCTCGAGCAAGCTTAAAGCATGGTCTAATTCAGACACTGCGAGCAAATTAAATTTATTGACTGATTCGCCCTGTAAATCAAACACTAACTCGGCGATTCCGTCCGAATGTTGGGTGAGCGATAGCGCTTTTCCTTGGAACATAAGCATCTTCTCTTAGAGGTTGATATAAAAATGCTGAAGCTGGATTGAGTGTAGCAGGCAAATAGGTTTTGGTGAAAACGGCATCCTAATTGGAGGTACTGCTGCGTAGCGGTTATTTAGAGCGTACAGGTCAGAACAACGCACTCTTCGCTTTGCGAAGGGTTACGGAACCGATAAGGTTGCATGGCGCCAAGGGAAAAAGCATCTCCGCTCGAGAGCAGCACAACTTCAGCGTTGAGCGTGAGTTCCACTGTGCCGCTGAGTATATAGCCGCTAACAGCCTGCGCAGAGTATTGGGGGACTTCACCTGTATCCGCACTTGCAGCATAGGCTAAACGCTCAAACCGGGTGAGGGTTGATGCATTTTGAAAGGGAATTGTTTGGGCAATTATATTGGAAGCAAGGTTGCGTTGATGGTCACGTAAATCATCAGCACGAAAAACTTGCTGGTTAAATATAGAGAGATCGCAGCTAAAAAATTGCGCAATGCTCATTGGAATACCGCCAAGAATTTTGGCGAGAGAATTGATTGACGGACTGTTTGTGCCCTGCTCAATCATTGAAATACTGCTGTGCGGAACTCCTGCCCGCTTTGCCAATTCCCTTTGGGATAACCCATTATATTCGCGGATATATTTCAGACGGGTGCCAAAATCCACCGACTGCTGACGTAAAACACTGTCTTGCAGCTGATCAACCATTTTTCAACAAGCGTTCACGCTCATGATCCAACAAATTACTCACAATTAAATCGTAAGAATGATCGATCATGTCGTAAATTTCTTCGTCTGAAATACTGCCGTCGAAAATCACGGTGTTCCAGTGTTTTTTGTTCATTTGGTAGCCTGGCTGAACAGCGTCGTATTGAGCACGCAACTCCAGCGCCAAATCCGGGTCGCACTTCAGGTTGATACGGGCAAAGGCAACGCCCGAAGTCAAGGTAGCGAACATTTTGTGGCAAACCTTATAGACACCGACATTCGGATCTTGCGGAAAGGTCTGTACCGCCTGTTTTTTACTTAATAGATATTTTTGCGCTGAAGAAAAATCCATCATGCAGTCCTTTTTAAACATCTCGATAAGATAACGGTTGAAAGTACTTGTCTTGCATTTAACACTCTAGACCAACAGCAGATGGAAGTGGACAAAACTAGCTCTGGCTATTGATACGGATAATATGGGCGATTCGACCATATTCAATGACTTTTTGCGGCAAGCAATTAAACATATGTATCAAGTCAGGGATAGTGACACCTGTCAGCAACGCGTAGTCAGCATCTGCGACCGCGCTTATTGTGGCAAGAATGTCGTCTAGTTCATCATTTGCTGATGATGGCAGTATAACAGCTAGATTCGAACCCGTCTGGTTTTCATCTAAATATTGGCTCCAAATATCCTGCCAATAGATATACCCCTGCATGAATCCTCTGGCCCATTGCTCCGCTTGAATCCGCGCATCCCTACTTTCGGAATATTCGCACGGAAAAGGTAAGGCACACTGATGGCTTAAGACTTCGATTCTGTGAGAATTATAGATACATATTAGAGCCTTGATAATAGCGTCTATAGGGTAATCACCTACCTGACTGGGAAGTTCACCGCCAAAAATGAGAGGCAACCAATCTTTAGGCTCTGTGCGCTTTGGCTCAACAGCAACTGCACGCAAATATCCATCTAACTGATCCTTGTTCATACTGTACGCCGGACACTGAGGCGAGGCCAATACCTCTGCAACAAACAAGCGGGCCTTGGCTTCAGTGCCCGTATCTTTCGGCGCCGGAGGAACTTCTACAACTGACATTTCAAATCCTGTAAATCTACAATCCCACGACCTAGAACGATGTACGTCTATATTCACGATATTCAGGCTGCCAGAATTCGGCGGCAATTTTCTCGCGCATAATATTTTCGGGGATGGGCATGGCCACCCCATCGGCAACCGCCTGCTTAAACACTTCAAAGGCAATGGTTTGACTAAGTATTCGAATATCCCCCAGCGGGGGTAATAAAGCAGCCGTTGGGTTTTTAAGTGCGGGCGATGCATCAGCTAGCGCACGGCTTGCTGCTGTCATCATATTATCGGTAATTCGCTTGGCTCTTGCAGCAATCACACCTAAGCCTAACCCTGGGAAGATATAGCTGTTGTTACATTGAGCGATTTCAAAATGGCGATTCCCCATATCCACTGCAGCAAATGGGCTGCCTGTTGCAATTAAGGCTTTACCCGAGGTCCACCGCAAGAGATCAACCGGCTGAGCTTCAGCTTGGGATGTGGGATTAGACAACGGAAATATAATGGGGCGTTCACAATAAGACTGCATGGTCTCAACAATCGTTTTTGTAAACAAACTCGGCTGGCCAGATACACCGATAAGAACGGTTGGCTTCGCATTTACAACCACATCAAGCAAATTCACTACATCTTCGTTTCTTTCGTGCGTAAGTTTCCAACGGTTGACCACAGCATCGGGAACACACAGATGCTTTTGAAAATCGAACAAACCTTTAGAACTCGTTTGCAACAACCCATCTTTACTAACAAGGAAAATGCGGTCGTGCGCTTCTTGTTCGGTCAAACCTTCAATCATCATCTGGCGAACCAATTGCTCTGCAATTCCGCAACCTGCCGAACCTGCACCCGCAAAGGCAACATGTTGCTCACATAAGCGTTCGCCTTTAGCGGCGCAAGCCGCCAACAATGTTCCTATGGCGACTGCAGCCGTACCTTGTATATCGTCATTAAAGCAGCAAAGCTCGTTTCGGTAACGATTTAAAAGCGGGGTGGCGTGATCGCCAGCGAAATCTTCAAACTGGAGCAAGGCTTTAGGCCAGCGCAGCTTCACGGCTTGGATAAACTCGTCGACAAACGCGTAATAATCGTCGCCTGTAATACGTGGATGTTTCCAACCCATATACATAGGGTCGCCCATTACCGCTGGGTTATTGCAGCCCACGTCGAGCGTAACGGGTAAAACATAAGCGGGACTAATTCCACCGCACGCGGTGTAAAGAGCGAGCTTTCCAATTGGTATTCCCATGCCGCCGATGCCCTGATCACCTAAACCCAGAATGCGCTCGCCGTCTGTTACGACGATGACTTTCACATTTTGCTTGGTCGCGTTTTGAAGCATATCGTCAATGCGGTCACGATCTGGATAAGAAATAAACAACCCACGCTTACGGCGATAAATTTTAGAAAACTGCTGGCAAGCTAAACCTACGGTTGGGGTGTAAATAAGAGGCATAACCTCTTCAAGGTGTTCGGCGACCAAACGGAAATAAAGGGTTTCGTTGGTGTCTTGGATATTGCGAAGGTAAATGTGCTTATCAATATCCGACTGGAAAGCGTTGAGTTGGTGGTATGCGCGCGTTTTTTGTTCATCAATAGATTCAATCCGGTAAGGAAGCAAACCCTCTAAATTGAACTGCTGTCGTTCACGTTCACTAAATGCGCTGCCCTTGTTTAGTAACGGAGCTTCGAGTAATGCGGGCCCAGCGAAGGGAATATAAATCGGGCGTTTTTTGATTGTCACTTTATGAACCTGAGTCCGTGGGTTGTGTGAATAACATAATCCACATAAAAATGAATAGCTACTGATAATGGCGAAAACACATTGGATCTCACAAATATTCAGTCGTAAAATGACTCAAATTTCTTACAGGATACATGTATGCTCATCGACACATTTTTAACTCAGGTTATGACCACACCAGAAAGCATTAGTTTTACCGATACCATCTCAACCGTAGAAGAACATTACAACTTTACACCTACTGCATTCCGAAACGGTGATTTACACAACGCCGCTGGGCAAAATTCCGGTTCTTGCAAGCTTCTATCCTTTGCTAAATTGCACAAACTTTCAGTTGCTCAAACCTTGCAATGCTTTGGCGATTATTACCGAGTGGATGTATTGCAACATCCTAATGCGACAGATCACCAGAACATCCGTAACTTTATTCTCACAGGCTGGGACGGCGTGGTTTTTGAAGGAACCGCTTTAACACCTAAGTCTTAATCCTGCCTTAAGCATTTCTACAAAGGTAATGGGTATGCTGCAAAAATTCATAGCGTTAATTCTCATATTCGCGGTGACCGCCTGCACTTCTCCGCCCCAAAATCAGCAGCAAGCTAAATTGGATGCGGTAGCATGCCCAGAAAACCGACCGCAATTGTGTACGCGTGAATATTTACCTGTTTGCGCTACGCGCGACACAGGAGTTCGCTGCATAACAGCGCCCTGCCCTTCATCCGAACAACTCACATTTGGCAACGCGTGCACGGCATGCGCCGATCCAAAAGTGTTGGAGTATCACGCCGGCACTTGTGAGAAACCTAAAACAAAACAGTAGGCCTTTATGTGGTATCAAAAAGAGTTTCAATTAAAGCCACGCAGTCGAGGCTTTCATTTGGTGACAACAGAAATATTGAACCAAATTCCAGAGCTGAAAAATATAGACACAGGCTTGCTTCATGTTTTTATCAAACATACATCTGCATCTTTGAGTATTAATGAAAATGCCGATCCAACTGTGCGTCAGGATTTTGAAGCTTATTTCAATCGCGCTGTGCCTGAAAATGAGCCTTACTATAGACATATGGATGAAGGCAGTGATGACCTACCCGCGCATGTAAAAGCCAGTATTCTAGGCAACAGCCTCAGTATTCCCGTAAGCGGTGGTCGATTAAACATGGGGATTTGGCAAGGCATCTATTTGTGCGAACACCGTAACCATGGTGGCAGCCGCACGATTGTTGTAACACTTAATGGCGAATAAAAGTTTGCGAACAATTGGCGCGTATGTCGGAGCTTAATATTACCTTTACGATAACGAGCGTGACCTTTGCTAATTTAGAAAAAACTGCGTCGAAACATGTGTTGAACATAAGTAGTGAGCTACCTCATTCAATAATCGAAAAAAAAGCCATTCAATCGAATGGCTTTTTTATTTAATATTTTTTGGATTAACGCTTGGGAGGCAACCCCGGCAAGCCACCTGCACCGCCTAAACCTCCCATCGCTCCGCCTATACCTCGCATCATTTTGGCCATACCACCGCCTTTCATTTTGCCCATCATTTTTGCCATTTGCTTATGTTGTTTTAGCAAACGGTTGAGATCTTGGATTTGCGTGCCTGACCCTAGGGTAATACGACGCTTGCGCGACCCGCTCAAATCGTCTGGATTACGGCGCTCATAGGGCGTCATGGAGTTGATGATGGCCTCCATACTCTTAAATTGCTTGTTCATGTTGGCGCTTTGCGCAAGTTGGGCAACATTACCCATGCCGGGCAACTTATCTAACATTGACGTCAAACCACCCATGTTTTGCATTTGCTGCAGCTGATCACGTAAGTCTTCCAAATCAAATTTTTGGCCTTTGGTTACTTTCTTGATTAATTTGTCAGCTTTTTCTTTGTCGATTGTGCGTTCCGCTTGCTCGATCAGCGACATAACGTCGCCCATACCCAAAATGCGCGAAGCCACACGCTCAGGATGGAATGGTTCAAGCGCATCTACTTTCTCGCCCATTCCCAAAAATTTAATGGGTTTGCCAGTAATGTGACGCACAGAAAGTGCGGCACCGCCGCGCGCATCGCCATCCGCTTTGGTAAGAATTACACCCGTTAGTGGCAAAGCCTCATTAAAAGCTTTCGCTGTATTTACCGCGTCCTGACCGATCATTGCGTCGATCACGAACAGGGTCTCAATTGGGTTAATAGCTGCGTGGAGATCTTTGATTTCGGTCATCAACTCTTCATCGACATGCAAACGTCCAGCGGTATCGACTAGCAGAACATCAAAGAACTGGCGCTTAGCGTGATCGATGGCTGCACGCGCTATATCGACTGGTTTTTGTTCAGTATTTGATGGGAAGAAATCAACCTCAACCTCACCCGCCAATGTTTCCAATTGTTTAATTGCCGCTGGGCGGTAAACGTCCGCACTTACAACCAGTACCTTTTTCTTCTCACGCTCTTTTAGGTATTTAGCTAACTTGGCGACAGATGTTGTTTTACCAGCCCCTTGTAAACCCGCCATCAATACAATTGCGGGCGGCTGTTGGGCCAAATTCAAGCGCTCGTTCGCTTGCCCCATAGTTGCAATGAGTTCGTTTTCAACGATTTTGAGAAATTGCTGGCCCGGGTTTAAGGCTTTACTAATTTGCGCACCCAAAGCACGGCTACGCACCGTATCAATAAACGATTTGACCACGGGCAAGGCAACGTCAGCTTCGAGCAAAGCCTTACGCACATCGCGCAAGGCATCTTTAATGTTATCTTCGCTTAATCGCGCTTTACCGGTAATACTGCGGAATGTGTGGGATAGACGATCCGTTAGGTTCTCAAACATAACTCTTCTCAATCTTAAAGGTGATCACGATTCTAAATGTGGTGCGGGGTTACAGACACCGAAAATGGCCGCGATTATAACCCTAAACCCTTGTTTGTAGGCCAGCTCTGCGGGGAAATCTTGTTGAATTATCGGCACCCATGGCAATTAGGGCAGCCTTATGACACACTCGCTATTGAGATTGTTTATCATCGCGCCATGTCGCGCCCGCCGCTAAATCTTGTCGAGCCGTTTATATGTTGTTTGTTACAGCCAATATTATTGCTGCCGCTTTATATTTAACTCTGGGCGCCTACTTGGCGCGACAATTAATCCAACAAAGAGACTTGCCCCTTCCCAAACTCTTTGGTGGAATCGCCGTAGCCTTAGCAATTCATGCCGTCGGAATTTATGGCATTAGCGTTAAACCAGACGGGGTTCAGCTCAGCTTTTTCACCGTTTCTTCGCAGATTTTTTGGGTCATCAATGCGATTGTTCTATTGAGTAGCCTTAAAAAGGCTCTACATAACTTGTTTATTTTTTTATTACCCTGCTCTGCATTGGCAATTGGCACTACGCTGATCTCGCATTCCACCAGCTCGATCCTTCAACTTAATCATACCTTAGCTAGCCATGTGATCTTGTCGATTATCGCCTATAGCCTACTCACCATTGCGACACTCCAAGCAGTTTTGTTGTCTTACCAAAACCGTCATTTGAAAAACAGAACAAGCCTGAAATACTTGCGCTATTTGCCGCCCCTCCAAACCATGGAAGCCTTGTTGTTTGAGTTCTTATTAGTTGGAGAGATACTCTTAACGCTGTCGATTCTCAGTGGTTTTATTTTTCTCGACAATATTTTTGCCCAGCATTTGGTTCACAAAACAGTATTCTCAATAGCCGCTTGGTTTGTTTATGGCTTTTTACTGTGGGGTAAATACAAATTAGGCTGGAGAGGAAACACGGCTATTCGCTGGACCTTGGCGGGATTTTTATTTCTTATGCTGGCGTACTTTGGTAGCAAATTAGTTTTAGAAATTATTTTGCATCGAGTATAAAAAAAGGCCTCATTCGAGGCCCTTTTTATACTGTACTTATTCCCTTCGCCAAAGCGTTCCGCCTGTTTTGGAATCCTCGAGCACAACTTTTTGTTCCAGAAGTTGCTTACGAATTTCATCCGCACGTGCGTAATTTTTATCCGCCTTAGCTTGAATACGCTCTGCAATCAACTTTTCTACTTCTTCTGCTGAAATTTCATCGCTACCGCCTGCCTGCAAAAAGACCTCAGGATTTTCTTGCAGAACACCTAAAATCAATCCAAGCGCTTTAAGCTGTCCTGCGAGGTTTCTAGCGAGTTCAGGCTCGTCTTTGGCGTTATTCAAATCACGTACAAGATCATACATTCCGGCTAAAGCGACGCGCGTGTTAAAGTCGTCATTCATAGCCTCAACGAAGGCTTTGTAGTATGCACTTTCGCTCATGTCGGTTAGCGCCAAGGGTGCGACATCTGCATAATTGCGAAGTGCACCGTAAAAGCGTTCTAACCCAGCGCGAGCCTCCACCAAATTATCTTCAGCGTAATTAATAGGGCTACGATAGTGGCTGCTCACCAACAAAAAACGCACAACTTCAGGATGATATTTTTCCAACACATCGCGGATAGTGAAGAAGTTGCCAAGGGACTTTGACATTTTCTCGCCATCAACACGAACGGCTCCAGCGTGCATCCAATAGTTAACATACTTACAACCATTAGCCGCTTCGCTTTGTGCGATTTCGTTTTCATGGTGAGGGAAAGGCAGGTCTGGCCCACCGCCATGAATATCGAACGTTCCACCGCAGCATTTTTTGCTCATGGCAGAACATTCAATGTGCCATCCTGGGCGGCCGTTACCCCATGGTGACTGCCAAGAAGGTTCGCCCGCTTTTGCAGATTTCCATAACACGAAGTCACGCGGATCCTCTTTAACCTCATCCACTTCAATACGGGCACCAGCAAGCAGCTCATCCACATTTTTATTGGTGAGTTTTCCGTAATCGTTGAAACTTGTTACTCGATAATACACATCACCATTGCTTGCAGCGTAGGCGTGACCTTTATTGATAAGTGTATTGTTCATATCGATGATTTCATCGATAAAACCTGTAGCACGCGGTTCAATATCGGGGCGAGCTATGCCCAAGCGTGATTCATCCTCATGCATGAAATCAATAAAACGCTTCGTCAGATCAGAGTACTCTTCACCATTGTCTTTGGCGCGGTTAATAATTTTGTCGTCAATATCGGTGATATTGCGTACATAGTTAACATTCCAATCTTGGCTGCGCAAAAAACGGGTAATTACATCAAATGCGACGAGCACGCGCGCGTGACCAATGTGGCAATAATCGTAAACAGTGATGCCACAGACATACATAGAAATTTTGCCCGGTTGCGTGGGTTTAAAAATTTCTTTTTGACGAGTAAGGGTGTTGTATATCTGTAGCATTATTTGTTCCGTAAACCTATCTTTGAGATTGCGTTAAAAACACAGACTATTCTTGATCATCAATTTTCGCAAAACTATCTTTCAACCCGATAGTGCGATTAAAGACAATTTTCTCTGCAGTGGAATATTTACTGTCTAAACAGAAGTAACCTTGGCGTTCAAACTGGAAGCGATCATTTAATTGAGCCTTGCCCAAACTCAATTCCGCCTTACAACCGCTCAATATTTCCAAATTATTTGGACTAATGAAATCTAGGAAATTTTTACCGCCTGCGTCTGGCGCTTCGTCGGTGAAGAGTCGTTCAAACACTCGCACTTCGCATTCAATATTTTGCGTTGCAGATACCCAATGGATAACGCCTTTAGGTTTAACACCATCCGCAGGATCTTTACCTAATGTGCCTTCGATAATTCGCGCACGAATTTCGATAATGTTTCCAGCGTAATCTTTAATAACCTCATCCGCTTCAATAACGTAAGCACCACGAAGGCGCGCACGCTTACCAAGAACTAAACGTTTATATTTTTTGTTTGCTTCTTCGCGGAAATCCTCTTGCTCAATAAACAGGGTTTGCGTGAACGGCATCGTACGATCACCCAAGTCATCGCGGTTAGGGTGATTATACAGCGTAAGCGTTTCAACTTTATCGCTTGGATAATTGGTCAAGGTCACTTTGAGTGGGCGCAACACACACATAGCACGCGGAGCATTTTTGTCCAAATCATCTCGAACACAAAATTCCAGCACGCCAACATCAACAATACCATCGGAACGAGTAACACCTATGCGATCGCAAAAATCACGCAGGGCGGTCGGCGTATAACCGCGACGACGCATCCCTGAAATAGTTGGCATACGTGGATCATTCCAACCATCAACATAATTTTCATCAACCAGCTGTTTTAATTTTCGTTTGCTTGTAACTGAATAATTGATATTCAAACGCGCAAATTCATATTGACGCGGCACAGCAGGTACTGGCAAATTTTGGATAAACCAATCGTAGAGCGGTTTATGGTCCTCAAATTCCAATGTGCAAATTGAGTGAGTAATTCCTTCAATAGCGTCACTTTGCCCGTGCGCAAAGTCGTAAGAGGGATAAATACACCATTTGTCACCTGTTTGGTGGTGGTGAGCCTTTTTGATGCGATAAAGAATTGGATCACGCAAATTTATGTTGGGTGACGCCATATCAATTTTTGCACGTAGAGAGCACGCGCCTTCTTCAAATTCGCCCGCACGCATTTTTTCAAATAGCATCAGGTTTTCTGCGATAGAGCGATCACGGAATGGACTATTTTTTCCTGGGTCAATCAAGGTGCCACGAAACTCGCGCATCTGCTCCGCGTTCAAATCACAAACGAAAGCCAAGCCTTTTTCGATTAAATGAATTGCCCAAGCGTACAATTGATCGAAATAATCGGAGGTGTAGCGAACTTCACCATTCCACTTAAAACCCAACCATTCCACATCTTGCTTGATAGAATTAACGAATTCTTCGTTTTCTTTTTCAGGGTTAGTGTCATCAAAGCGAAGGTTGCAAGTTCCGCCAAATTCCTCGGCAAGACCAAAATTCAAACAAATAGATTTTGCATGGCCAATATGGAGATAGCCATTAGGCTCTGGCGGAAAACGGGTAGCAATCGATTTATGAGCACCCTGCTCTAAATCTTTACGAATAATTTGTTGCAGGAAATGCAGCGGTTTTTTGTTTTCGGGAGATGCGTTTGCGTCGGGGGAAACACTATGGTCAGTCATGCTGCTATAAATTCCAAAGTAAAGACAAATGGCTAAAATTGGGGCCTATTGTAGTGTAAGCACACATTAATTGTCATGAATAATGGAGCTGCTATTTGGGCGTTGAGCGATAGTCCGAGCTACGCCGCAACTGATATCGCACTACTGCGCGCTGGTGCTCGATCAGTGATTCGGAAAAAATGCTGGTGCCGTCGCCTTTTGCAACAAAATAGAGCGCTTTGCCTGAATCGGGATGCAGCGCGGCCTGAAGAGATGCCTTACCAGGAATCGCTATGGGCGTTGGCGGTAATCCGCTGATGACATAGGTGTTGTATAGCGTTGGGGCAATCAAGTGGTCGCGCCCAATCTTTCCAGTGTATGAATCACCCATGCCGTAGATAACGGTGGGATCGGTTTGTAATTTCATACCTAATTGTAAACGACGCACAAATACGCCCGCGATTTGGTTGCGTTCGCTGGCACTGCCAGTTTCCTTTTCAACAATCGACGCCATGATAAGCGCTTGATACTCAGAGCTGTAGGGTAGATTTTCCGCTTTACCCGCCCAAAGTTCCTCCAAGATTTTGCGCATTGCGTTATAAGCTTGAGTTAAAATTTCAACGTCGGTTGTACCACGAGAGAATCTGTAGGTATCAGGGAAGAACCATCCTTCAGGATGATTGATGGGAAGATTTAAAATTTGTAACCGCTCGACATCAGATTTATCTGCAAGTAAATGCGTTACATTTGGCTCTTGATTGAGTGCGGCCATCACTTGTTTGAAAGTCCAACCTTCCAAAAAAGTCACTTGGTGGAGGACTATATCTCCACGATTTAGTTTGTCCAACAAGCCTGACGGAGTAATCCCAGACTCGAGTAAATATTCGCCCGGATGTATTTTTTCCTTTTGATAATAACGCGCATACCAATTTAGCCAACGTGCGCGGTTTAACACCTTTGAATTCGCAAGATCTTGCGACAAATGGCTAAGGGATTTGCCTGTATCTAACTCGTAAGTTAAACCCTCCTTAGGAACATTTAGGGGAGTGATTAACCAATCCTGAAATGCCACCCAAAAAAAGCCAACCGCAATTATTGACACTAAAATAAGTGAAAATAATACCTTAAGAATAAAACGCTTTAGAGATAGGAATGTTAATTTCATTCGTCTGTTACGCTGTTAGTTGATGCTTAATTCGAAGCCAAGGTTTCGTTAACTGTGCGTTGTAGCTTTTCAATCATAGGATGTGCAGGGAAGGATCGAGCACACTCCCCTACTATCTGTGCAACCGGCCAAATTCCATACAAGCTGTTGCATAAAAATAGGGCATCTGCATCTAATACATCTTCGCGCTGCAACAACTTTACGTTAATCCCGATATTATTTTGAGGTGCCGCAGTTTCAAGTATGAATCGGCGCATAACACCAGCAACCCCAGCCTGCGACAAATCCGGTGTAAAAACTTCGTTATTTTTAATTAAAAAGACATTGCTAAAAACTGCTTCTATTAAATGATTGTTAGCATCGAAAACAAGGCCCTCAGCAATGGATTCATCATTCCATTCGGCGCGCACTAAAACCTGCTCCAGACGATTCAAATGCTTTAATCCCGCTAAATGCGGGTTAGTGCTCATCCGATAATCACACAACCGGATATCAACACCAACAGAAAAATAGTGGCTTGGATAAATTGCGCCAGGAAAAATTCCTATCACAATGGTGGGGCTTGTTTCTTGAGGTGGCCGATATCCTCTACCACCTTCGCCGCGCGTAACTGTGATTTTTACAACCGCACTCTTCGAATCTTGCTTTGAAATCGCAGAAAGCAAGTTAGTAAGCTGTGCTTCGAGCGTAACCATATCAATTCTAATAAAAAGCCGCGCACAACTTTTTATTAGACGCTCTCTATGCAAATTCCAGAGCGGAATTTCACCGCTGCACAATTTACAAGTTTCAAATACACCATCACCGTATGCAAAACCACGATCAAGCGGAGACACTTGAGCGCCTATAACGCCATTTACTGCTATGGCTGGAAGTGGTATTTGCATAAATGACTCGCATGCTCGCTATACAAAAACGCCGAACTGAGTTCGGCGTTAGGTGTGTTTTGGTAACTACAATCGTTTAAATTTTTCTGAAAATGATTGAACCATTAGTGCCACCAAAACCGAAGGAGTTGGAAAGAACTGCATCAATTTTACGTTCTTGTGCAGTATGCGGCACCAAGTTGATATCGCAACCGTCTTCGGGATTATCCAAATTAATTGTAGGTGGTGCAACTTGATCACGAATCGCCAGAATACCGAAAATTGCCTCCACCGCCCCGGCAGCGCCCAACAAATGGCCAATCATAGATTTGGTTGAGCTTACCGCAACATTGCTGACCGCAGAACCCCAAACTGATTTAACCGCTCGGCACTCGGCTTTGTCACCCGCTGGAGTGGATGTTCCGTGAGCATTAACGTAGTGGATATCCGCCACATCAATTTTTGCATCCCGAATAGCATTCAGCATAGATGCTGCCGCACCTGAACCATTTTCCGGTGGAGACGTCATGTGGTACGCGTCGCCACTCATGCCAAAACCAACTAGCTCAGCATAAATACGAGCGCCACGTGCTTTCGCATGCTCGAATTCTTCTAACACCAGCACACCGGCACCGTCACCCAGCACAAAGCCGTCACGACCTTTATCCCAAGGACGACTAGCAGCTTGCGGGTTGTCATTTCGAGTTGAAAGCGCACGCGCTGCAGCAAAACCACCCAAGCCAAGCGGTGTTGTTGCCATTTCAGCACCACCAACTACCATCACGTCTGCATCACCGTACTGAATCATACGAGCACCAAACCCAATGCTATGGGTACCTGTAGTACAGGCCGTAGTGATAGCAATATTAGGGCCGCGCAGGTTGTACATGATGGAAAGGTTGCCCGAAATCATATTAATGATCGCGCTGGGAACAAAGAATGGGGATATACGACGAGGGCCTTTTTCGTTAAGGGTAATCGCGCCTTCCGTGATGGTACCGATACCGCCAATACCAGAGCCTATGGAAACACCTATTCGATCAGCGTTAGCCTCGGTAATTTCCAGACCTGAATCACGAATCGCCTGAATACCGGCGACCATTCCATATTGAATAAACGAATCCATCTTACGAGCTTCTTTGCTCGGAAAATAATCATCAACAATGAGATCTTTAACCGATGCACTGAATTGGGTGCTGAAAGCAGATGCGTCAAAACTAGTGATGGTAGAAACACCACTTTTACCATTCACAATGCCATGCCATGTATCAGCAACTGTATTTCCCAGTGAACTGATCATGCCAAGACCAGTAACGACAACTCTTCTGCGTGACACGTTTTGAAACTCCTCAGTTTGACACCTAGGTCATGGTAAGCCCAATTCGGGAAAGTTTTTTAGCCGCGCAGGTATAAATATAAAAATGCGACCAAAGAAAAAGCCGTACTATTTCGCAATAATACGGCTTTTCGAGAAGATAAGTAATCAGCTTTAAAAATTACGCCAAGTTTGCGTTGATGTAATCAATAGCCAATTGAACAGTAGTAATCTTTTCTGCTTCTTCATCAGGAATTTCAGTTTCGAATTCTTCTTCGAGAGCCATTACCAACTCTACGGTATCCAAAGAATCTGCGCCCAGATCTTCTACGAAAGAAGCTTCGTTTTTCACTTCGTCTTCTTTAACGCCTAATTGCTCAGCAACGATCTTTTTAACGCGTTCTTCAATGCTACTCATGATGTTATGTAACTCCTAAATGTTTATGACAAAACCGTCAGTTAGTAGAGCCTACAGTCGCCGGAAGCTGATCGCCCGACATGTGATTCGGCAAAATCGACGCGCATTTTACATCTATTTAAATGACTTGTAACGCATCGGACTAAAAAAACTTAAAAAAACCATTTTTCTCTTTAAAAAACAGTGGGTTGCAGCAATAAATTAAGACATATACATGCCGCCATTAACGTGAATAGTTTCACCGCTAATATAACCACCTAAGTCGCTGGCCAAAAAGACGACAACGGCTGCAATTTCTTCTGGCGAACCTAAACGCCCTAACGGAATGCGTGACAGCAACTGCTGCTTCTGTTCTTCCGGCAGCACTTTTGTCATGTCAGTGTCAATAAAACCGGGAGCAACCGTGTTCACCGTAATGTTACGTGAACCAACTTCCGCAGCCAAAGAACGTGCAAAGCCGGCGACACCCGCTTTGGTTGCGGCGTAATTTGATTGACCTGGGTTACCCATGGCACCCACCACAGAACTGATATTGATAATGCGGCCCCAACGCGCTTTCATCATGCCGCGCAGAACACCTTTGCTCAAACGATAAATCGCGCTCAAGTTCGTATTAATCACATCAAACCATTCGTCATCACTCATGCGCATCAACAAATTGTCTTTGGTGATACCCGCGTTATTAACCAAAATAGACGGTGCCCCAAACTCTTCTGCAACACTTTTTAATAATTCGGCAACAGAATCTGCTTCGGTAACGTTCAACACTTTACCCACACCGCGAATACCCTGCTCCGCGAAGCGCGCCGTAATTTTTTCTGCGCCTGATTCGCTCGTCGCGGTACCGATTACTGTTGCGCCTGCTTTACCGAGTTGTTCTGCAATTGCTGCTCCAATACCACGGCTCGCACCTGTAACCAAAGCAACCTTATCATTCATGCTCATAGACGATTTCTCTTATCAATAAATTATTAAAATTGAGCTAAAGCGCTATCAACTTCTTCCGGCTTTTCAATCGAAAGTGTTGTTAACTCTGCATTAATGCGCTTATTTAGTCCCGATAATACTTTGCCCGGACCACATTCAATGGTGGTGGTAATACCCTTTCCACTCATGGTGTTTACACAATCAACCCAACGCACAGCACTGTAGATTTGTTCAATCATTAGCGATTTAATTTTTACCGGATCAGTTTCTGTTTGAGCACTGACATTATGCACAACAGGGATTTTTGGAGCTTTAAATTCAGTAAGGTTAATTTGCTCAGCCAAGCGATCTGCCGCAGGTTTCATGAGTGACGTATGGAATGGCGCACTAACAGGCAAAGGTAATGCGCGTTTAGCACCAGCTTCTTTACACAACGCACTTGCGCGCTCTACTGCAGATGCAGTGCCCGCAATAACAACTTGGCCAGGCGAATTGAAATTCACCGCAGAAACAACTTCGCCTTCTTCTGCTTTTTTGCACGCTTCAACAATCAACGCATCATCCAAGCCAATAATGGCAGCCATAGCGCCCTGGCCTGCAGGCACAGCTTCCTGCATAAATTTTCCGCGCTGCTGAACAAGTTTTACCGCATCAGCAAATGCCACCACACCCGCACACACCAGTGCGGACCACTCACCTAAGCTGTGACCAGCAACTAATGCAGGTTGCGCACCATTTTTCTCTTGCCAAACACGCCACACAGCAACGCTCGCAGTCAGCAGCAACGGCTGAGTACGCTCAGTCAAATTAATATCCTCTTGCGCACCGCTTTGCACGAGCTCCCATAAATCGTACCCCAAGACGCTAGAAGCTTCGGCAAATGTTTGCGTAACAATTGGATAGCTCGCGGCCAAATCCGCCAACATCCCAATTTTTTGTGAGCCCTGGCCGGGAAATACGAATGCAAGATTTTGTTGAGTCATAGATAAGTACTTATTGCTGAGAAGAAATAGTTTGATTAGATAATTCCCGCTGAATACGAGCCGGAATATTTTGGATAACTTGTTCGCGAGCTACGATTAAAGCTTGCATAAACGCTTTTTTATTAGCATTGCCATGGCTTTTTATGAGCACTTTTTGCAACCCCAAAAAACTGGCTCCATTATACATGGATGGATCCAGTTCCGAGCGCAGCTGTTTGAGCAACGGCCAAATAATGACGCCCGCAATCCGAGTAAGCCAATTGCGCTTAAACGCGTCCTGAATTTTTTTTGCAATAAACCTCGCCGTGCCCTCGCAAGTTTTTAATGCAATGTTACCGTGAAAGCCATCGCATACAATCACATCCATTTCGCCGGTAAAAATTTTGTTAGCTTCGATATAACCAGCAAAATTCAAACGCAAATCATTTTGCAAAAGATGCTGAGTTGATTTAATGGTATCCGTACCTTTAGTTGCTTCGATACCAATATTTAACAAACCAACGCGCGGTTCTGCATGTGTAGAAGCTGCTAATATTTTTCCCATCAACGCAAATTGATGGAGGTGCTCAGGCGTGCAGTTTGTATTTGCACCCAAATCCAATAAATAAGTTTGCCCGCTCTCTACCGGCATTGCTTTACAAATAGCAGGACGCTCAATACCCGGAAACATTTTAAGCAAATACTTTCCCATGGCCAGCAAAGCACCAGTATTACCTGCACTTACACAGGCGTCGGCAAGATTTTTATTTAAGCTTTCGATGGCCATCCACATGGATGAATTTTTTTTGTGGCGCAATGCCTGCAACGGTTCTTCATCCATTGCGACAACGTCTGCTGTATTCACAATACTGATGCGCTGGCGAGATAATTTTTTTAACGAGGAAAAACCAATAAGCTGTTGTTCATTGCCAAATAGCACGATCTCAACATCGTGAAACTTAGTGGTGAATTTTTGCGCAGCCGAAATAGCAACGCGGGGACCTAAGTCCCCGCTCATAGCGTCTACCGCTATTCGAATTCTTTCAGACAAGATGAATCGTCTTGTACAGAACTTACTCGTTGCTGCCTTTGTCGATCACTTTAACGCCACGGTAAAAACCGTCAGCGGTAACGTGGTGACGACGGTGCTTTTCACCGCTAGTTGCATCTACTGACAGGGTTGGACCAGTCAATGCATCATGCGAGCGACGCATATCGCGCTTTGAACGAGATTTTTTGTTTTGTTGTACTGCCATGGGATCTACTCCTATTTACTTACTCGTTGGAACCGAGGCGCCTCTGGGGATTAACTATTTAATCCTTTTTCGGCGAGCTCTTAAGTTGTTCCAACACCTGAAATGGGTTTTTCGTTTTCTTTACTTCGACTGGCTTACCACTGGAGAACAATTGACGATCAACACATTGTTCTTCGTGGTAAGCAACCTTAGGTAAACTCAACAGCATTTCTTCTTCGATCATATCGTAGAGATCTGCTACACCTTCGCCAGTAATCCATGGGTCGAGATAATCCGGCAGTTTTTCTGCCTCTTCTTCATCCCACGCAATACCCAACGAGATATTACTTTCAACAGGTACAGTTACGTTTTCAAGGCAGCGCTGGCAAACTAAAACAAGCTCAGCGATTGCATGTCCAGTAACAACCTTTTTCTTCTCCTCACTAATTTCGAAAGCCAAGTTAACCTGGATGTTTCCAGTTGGCTCCTGTACTGCACCAACCAATCTTGGCAACGCAGCAACCGGCACAAATCCATCGATTGAGATGCCTTGTTGGGCAAATTTTCGAGGATCGCCCTGCTTCGGCAAAGGCTTTAATGAGGGGGTCTTAAACATAAGCGCGCCATAATAGGGATCTACCCTGCGTCTGTCAAAGAAAAAACTCCTGAAATAGCGCTATTTAGTGGCTTGCAGGTACAATTAACCCCTTATTTATGGTTTTCACGACAATCAAGAGCGTTTATGCAGCCCATTTTACTTGCCTCCAGCTCACCTTACAGAAAAGCACTCTTCGGCCGATTAGGCCTGCCTTTTGAGTATGCTAACCCTGATATTGATGAGACCCCTTTAGCAAACGAATGTCCCGACGACTTGGTTACTCGCCTTTCCGCCGCTAAAGCAGAAGCGCTGTCGGGGCGTTATCCGCAGCATCTTATTATAGGTTCAGACCAGGTTGCCGCTCTGCACAACCAGATACTGGGAAAACCTCATACTTACGAACAAGCCTTCAAGCAATTAAAGGCGGCCAGTAACAATGAGGTAATTTTTAAAACAGGGTTATGCTTACTAGATTCACGAACCGGACGATCGCAGCTTGGCGTTGAAGAATTCAGAGTTCACTTTCGCGCACTTAGCGAAGAGCAAATACACCATTATTTGACCTGCGAACAACCCTACGATTGTGCGGGCAGCTTTAAGTGCGAGGGACTTGGGATCGCGCTGTTCAAGGAGTTAAAGGGGAAGGATCACAATAGCTTAATTGGACTTCCCCTCATTCGATTGATCGATATGTTGAGAAATGTGGGGATTGACCCTCTACTCCTCTCGTACCAGAACATCAGTTGATTCTATGCCAGCCAAGCAGTTGATCAAATTGATCGAGGCACAGCTCAGGCTTATACGGATATAGCCGATCTATATGATGCGCCCCATAGCTCACCGCAATTCTAGGCATGGAAATGGTTCGAGCCATTTCCATATCGTATTCGGTATCGCCAATCATAACGGCATCCCGAGCCTCAACATCAAAATGCGCGAGCAGCTGTTCCAGCATTAAAGGATGCGGCTTTGAGGCGGTTTCGTCGGCGCAGCGGGTGGCATCAAAATAAGTACCCATCCCCAAATCAGCCAAAATACGATCCAACCCTTTACGACTCTTGCCCGTTGCAACCGCCAGCAAATGCCCTTGATTACGCAACGTTTCGAGCGTTTCAGGAACAACAGGGAAAAAATCCGACGATTTTTCTTCGTACAGACGAACAAAATTGCCTGCATAAAAATCGCGCAACCTCGCACGATCAAGATCACTCACCTGAGGATACAAACGCAAAATTGCTTCCGGTAAACCAAGGCCGATGATGTTGTGGATTAAGGCATCATCCAGCGGAGCCCAGCCCATATTTGCTGCTGCCAACTGCATCGCACTCGTTATCATGGCTTTGGAATCTACCAAGGTGCCATCCCAATCAAAAATAAACAACAATTCTACGACTCCAAAATAAAGACTATTGCGACTCAGCAACTGATAGTTTTTTAATGACACTAGCCAAGTCGGCAGCTAGAGGGGCCTTTACGATAGTTTTCTCTTTCGCTTCAGGCAGATAAAAAGCCAGCTCAACCGCATGCAAAAACAACCTCTTCACACCAAGCGCGCGCATTTCTTTATTGAAATTATCATCACCGTATTTTTCATCGCCGACCAAGCAATGCCCCATATGTTTCGCATGAACACGGATTTGATGAGTTCTTCCGGTAATTGGCCGAGCTTCGACTAATGAGCAGTTGGCGTAAGAGTTGAGAAGCTTAAACTCGGTGAGACTGGGCTTGCCATCGGCATGGACACGAACCACGCGCTCATCATCAGCAACCTCCGTTTTAAGTAAAGGAGCATCCACACGACGACAGGTTTTCGGCCATTGACCAATCACAAGCGCCTGATAGACCTTAGTGACGCCACTGGTATTTTTTTCACGCAACGCTGCCTGCAAATGACGGAGTATGCTGCGCTTTTTGGCTATCATGATGCAGCCAGACGTATCGCGATCAAGGCGATGTATAAGCTCAAGATAGCGAGCCTCAGGACGCATTTGGCGCAAAGTTTCGATTAACCCGAGACTAACGCCGCTGCCGCCATGGACGGCAAGTCCCGGCGGTTTATTGATAACCAGCAATCCCTCGTTTTCGAATAAAACGGAAGATTCCAGCAACTTAGTCATCACATTACTGGCCCGAGCTACTGGCTCACGTTCCCCAACCCTGATTGGAGGAATACGGATTTCATCACCACCGCAAATTTTGTAGTCCGGCTTAGTGCGCCCTTTATTAACGCGAACCTCACCCTTACGAATAACATTGTAAATTTTGGATTTAGGGACACCCTTAAGGCGTGCCATAAGGAAGTTATCAAGGCGCTGGCCAGCCTGATCTTCATCAACGGAAACAAAGCTGACCTGTGTTGGCAAACCTTGGTTGGCAGATGAGTTATTGAGAGTAGAAGGAGTTTTCATGGCGCGCATAATACCTCAAGCAAACGCGCTAAGCACTTGAGATTGCTGGAAATGCAGATAACTGCTATAGTCAAGCGGCTGATCCAGGCTGGTTTCCGGGTCGCGCAGTTGCTTGAAATCAGATGCTCAGTAAGCATCCGTATAGATTTAGGCTAAGGCGCACCGCGAGGAAATACCGCTGACAGTAGAGTGATCCGACATTGTCACGCCTTAGAGCAAAAGACACGTCGGCTTACAAGCGAAACCAACTTGGTGACCTAGCTATGAGTAGCTTAGGCACCTTAACAATCGCGCTGTAAATCTAGCCGTTATTGTTAGTTTGAATGTTTTGTTGAACTCT
This sequence comes from uncultured Cellvibrionaceae bacterium, assembly GCA_964581625.1. GTDB lineage: Bacteria > Pseudomonadota > Gammaproteobacteria > Pseudomonadales > Cellvibrionaceae > Cellvibrio. The sequence goes on along the minus strand of CAZOPE010000002.1, from coordinate 3,507 downwards.
GCTTTCTATTTGTTAATTCGTAATTGTTTATGATGGATTCGAGACGCAAACACTCTGTGAAAGCGCCCATTAAATCCGAGACATTTGATTTTTTAAACTTGAGTCATGCGTTGTAGCCACTATAAAAAGTCACTATAAAACGCTACTCCTAACCAGTTGTTAAATTGCGCTCCCTCGCTTATTGAGCGAAGCATTAAAGCTGGTTCAGCTGTTTAAGCTGTGTCGCAAATGGATGAACGCCATTTGCTAACTGGCCAAGACGCCAGCCAAAAACAACGCGATTACGCCAGCAACAGATAGATTAGGTAAACGCGATTTACCTCCGCGAGTTAAACGGGGTTGAAGCAAGCCATGCTTGATTCAATTGCCACAGGCGCTGTGTAGCGACTCACCTGTAACTGCCCTGCCAACCGCTATTGCGAGCAGTATTTGTAGCGCAATAGTCCATAAGGTTGCACAAAATCATTTCAATTAACCTAACCGCTTGGTTTTGCTAGCGCATTACTAACGATTAGGTACAACATGAAAAGAATGCTCATCAATGCAACCCAACCTGAAGAGTTGCGCGTTGCACTGGTCGATGGCCAATGGCTTTACGACCTGGATATTGAGAATCGCAATCGCGAACAGAAAAAATCAAACATCTACAAAGGCCGAATTACCCGCGTAGAACCCAGCCTTGAGGCTGCATTTGTTGACTACGGTGCAGAGCGTCACGGCTTCCTCCCACTGAAAGAAATTTCCCGTGAGTATTTCACTAAAAATGCTGGCGAGCCCGATGGCCGCATAAAGATCAAAGACGTGCTCAAAGAAGGCACCGAAGTGATCGTTCAAGTTGACAAAGAAGAACGCGGCAATAAAGGCGCGGCTCTAACTACATTCATAAGCTTGGCAGGCCGTTATCTCGTGCTTATGCCGAACAACCCACGCGCTGGCGGTATCTCTCGCCGCATCGAAGGTGAGGAACGTGCAGACCTCAAAGACGCACTAGGCGCAATTGAAGTTCCAAACGGCATGGGCGTCATCATTCGTACTGCCGGCGTTGGCCGCAGCGCTGAAGAATTACAATGGGACTTGAATTATTTGTTGCAGCTGTGGGATTCAATTGATGCTGCAGCCAAGAAAGACCCAGCACCAAACTTCTTATTCCAGGAAAGCAACGTCATTATTCGCGCAATCCGCGATTATTTGCGCCAGGATATTGGTGAAATCTTTGTTGATAATAAAGAGGCTTTCGATTTAGCCTCAGGATTTATCCAACAGGTAATGCCAAATTACCGCAGTAAAGTGAAACTCTATCAAGACGATATTCCGCTATTCAATAGATACCAAATTGAAAGCCAAATCGAAACTGCTTTCCAACGTGAAGTGAAGTTACCTTCTGGCGGCTCGATTGTTATCGACGTTACCGAAGCCATGGTAGCGATCGATATCAACTCCTCTCGCGCCACTAAAGGCGGCGATATTGAGGAGACCGCACTGCAAACCAACCTTGAAGCTGCTGATGAAATTGCACGTCAATTGCGCCTGCGCGATATGGGCGGCTTGGTGGTTATAGACTTCATCGATATGCAACCCGTACGCAATCAACGTGAAGTTGAAAACCGTATGCGCGACGCACTTTTGATGGATCGCGCCCGCGTTCAGATTGGTCGTATTTCTCGCTTCGGCTTATTAGAAATGTCGCGCCAACGCCTACGCCCGTCTCTTGGGGAAACTCACTCAAAAGTGTGCCCACGCTGTGAAGGCCAAGGCACCATTCGCGGCACTCGCTCACTTGCACTATCAATTCTTCGTTTAGTTGAAGATGAGGCCCAAAAAGAACGTAGCGTGGAAATCCGTGCTATCTGCCCTATTTCGGTCGCAACATATTTGCTGAACGAAAAACGCAAAACCATTTCTAGCATCGAGATGCGCAACAACACCCGCGTCGTAATCGTGCCTAATGCAGACATGATGACACCTCACTTTGAGGTTCAGCGCTTACGTGACGATGACGAAGGGACATTGGAAACGAGCTACAAAATCGTTTCTCACATCGACGAAGCCAAAGAAGACGAACAAGAAATTAACGCGAAGCCATTGGTTGTCAATAAGCCTGCTGTACAGCCAACCGCGCCAACACAGCCCGCACCAGAGCAAATCGTTGTTAAAGAAAAAAGTTGGTTCTCGCGCCTAATCAGTTCAATTTTTGGTGGAGAGAGCGAAGAGAAGGAAAAGACCACCAAGCGTGACAATAGTCGCAGCCAAAGCCGTAACCGTAACGGACAAAATCGTAATCGTCGCGATACGCGCGGCCGTCGCGAACGCAAAGACAGCAATGAGATCAGCGATAATCTTGAACCGCGCAATCCCGTAAACTCTCGCCCCGAACGAGATGCAAGCGAGGTACGTGAACAACGCCCTCAACGCCATCAACGTGGCGATAGTCAGCGTGCAGATGGTCAACGTGATAGCAGCGAAAACAACGGAGAAGCTCGCGAAAATCGCAATAACCGGAACAATCGTCAGAACCGTGAACCACGTGAACAACGCCGCCCAACTCACCCTGTTGCTGCGGAAGAAATCATTGAAAACAATGTGGTAGCGAATGAAACAGACACCGCTCAATTTGACGGTGATGATGATCGCCCTGCCAAACGTCCTGCTGGCCGTCGTACGCGCTCACAGCAACGTCGTCGTTCACGCCGCGACGATGCCTCAACACTGGATCAACCGGCTGAACAGCAGGCAGAAATCGAATTTGTTGCGCCGGAAACTGCGGATCTCAATCAGCAAGTCAATAATGCAATTGATGCGCAAGAAGTCGCGCAAGCCAGTGCGCCCTTGGCTCCCGTTGTCGAGGCGAAGCCCTCATCAGTGGAAGATTTGTCATCGCTAGAATCCAATTTGGCTTCGGCAATTGCAGAAACCAAAGCAGTAAAAGTTGAAGCACCTGAAACCGAACCAACAATTGCTGTTAGTGTAGCCGCTCCGTCTGCGCCTGCGCCTGCGCAGCTGATTAGACCTGAGACAATCGCACAGGAAACTCCCAATCCCAAAACAAATAACCTTATTGACGAGCTCAAGAAGGCCGTTACCGAGGTTGAAACTGATGGAGTTGTTGAGCGCGCGGGTAATGATCCACGTCGCGCGCCCAAGCCTGTTGCAAATATTCAGATTGTGACCGAAGCTCCTGTCCGTCAACAGGCGCGCGCGTTAGATACTAGCTTACCGCCAAGCGTAGAACACAATCCTCGCCCTATTTCTCGCCCCGCAAATGATCCGCGCCTTGCAAAACAAGAGCGTTCTTCTGCGGCGGAAGGTAGCGAATAGTTTTTCAAATCGTTCTGCATTAGTACAAAAGCCGAGCAGTTTGCTCGGCTTTTGTTTTTTAAGGATTTTTTCTCTAAAAAATCTAATCGTTATCGGTAATTTTTTATATGTAATCTATTGCCGATCTGAAAAACCTATGTATAATTTGCGCCTCAACGGAAGGGTGGCAGAGTGGTTTAATGCACCGGTCTT
>CAZOPE010000001.1:0-186990 GCA_964581625.1 uncultured Cellvibrionaceae bacterium | reverse complement strand
GCGCAACACTGGCAGTGTTGAGGTCAGCGGTTCGATCCCGCTTAGCTCCACCAATTAAATGAAAAAGCCCGCCTATCGAAAGATAGGCGGGCTTTTTCATTTATCGCTGTTGCTGTTGCGGGCTCGTTCTTTAGCCGGTTCAAAAAACGGCAAGGAAAGCCGTTTTTCACAGCAAAGCTGCCCGCAGGGTGAGGCGCATGGATGCGCTGAATGCATCCCGCTTAGCTCCACCAAATTCTAACCCTGCATTTCTAACGAAGCGCGGCTTTAATATTTTACGCGCTTACTTTTTCGATTGGAGCTAGGTTGGGGAGAGCTACTGATGTGGCTGACGTGCCTAGACGCACTAATGTTGCGGGCGCAGGATGCGCAGGCGGCCTTTAATATTCCTGAAGCAAATGAGCAGAGCGAACATAAATTATGCAGTGCAATCGACTGCGGGCAATGAATGCGTGCTCCGCTCGCCCATTTGGATGCGGCCCCCTAGAGCGAAAGCTTAATTTTACTCTGAAGAAAAATCGTCGAAATCAGGGCTCCTTTTCGTCTGCTGATCAGTTATTTTAGTTTGCTTGAAATGTTGTGAAAGCGAGGGAGTTAATCAGCCGTTTGGCACAAAATCATATTCTATAGTTTACTTGCGCACTTACCCTGCGGTGTTTGGCATTTGAGGTTAGGAAAATAGTTACAATGATTAATAGATTTACTGCACTACATTTTGCGATTTTTTCTATCGTTATTTTTGCAAGTGGTGGTGTTCATGCGGAAGCTCAGCTGAAAAACGAGCGCGCGCCCATACGTTTCCTTCTCACGTTTGATGATGGCCCCAGCGGCGCCGTAAAGCGGAACCCCACTCAAAAAATTCTAGATGTGTTGGCAAAAAATCCAATTCAGTCAGGCATCAAAGCAATATTTTTTGTGCAAACTCGCGCGCAGCGTGGTGGTGGTACAGAGGAGGGTAGGCGTTTGTTAAAGCGTGAGCAAAGCGAGGGGCATTTGCTCGGCTTTCACACGGCAACGCCGCACCATTCTAACCACAAGTTTTTGCCACCTGAGCAATTCGAGCAGTCACTTCAAGATGGTATTGACGACATGAGAGGTGAAATAGGTGTTGCACCTTCTTTGGTTCGTCCCCCGTTTTGGAGTTACGATGCGCACACACTCCACGAATATCATCGCGCTGGAATGCAAATGTTGCTTACTGATTTAAGCGCTAACGATGGAGTGATTTGGGGCGTTAATTGGAGTTGGCACAAACACAGTAATTTTTTGAAACAATTATCGATTGCACGCCAAAAATGGCTTGAAGGAAGCTTGCCTGTTGTTGATGGAGAAACCCCCATTGTGGTGACATTTCACGATGTGAATACTTACACTGCTCGCACTATGGGGATTTATTTAAATATTTTATTGCAGGTGGCAAAGGAACTTGAAATGCCTGTTACAGAAAAGCCATTTTACGATGATCGCGCTGCACTAGAACGCGCGGCGGCTGCACGCGTTGTGGTAGATGCAAACAATAATGTACAGCTTCCCAGTATATGGAATTGGGTTTGGCGGTAACACACGTAAAAAAATTACACGCGTATGGTTTAGGTAAATTGCGCATGCTTTTGGTGTGATTGTGAATTGGTTTAAGTGAACGGTAGCAAGTCAAAATGACGCCACTTGTTAAGAATTGCTTAGCTAGGTGGTTTAAGCGGGTGCGCATATTTATACTGCTTTCGCTGCCGTCGTCGACGGTAATCTTTGACGTCTCCTATGCTCTCTCAACCGCCTATACCAAGTAAGGAGTTTCCATGAACGAAAATGATAATAAAAACTCGCGCCGGTTATTTCTTAAAACACTTTCTGGTGCTGCCTTATTAGCGAGTTTGCCGCGGATTGCAGTTGCAAACAGCCAACAAAAATCCCTTAACGACAGTATTCAAGTTGCTGCAATTGGCGTTGGTATTATGGGGCTTAAAAATTGCGCTACTGCAGTGACTGTACCGGGCGTAAAGCTGGTGGCAGCCTGTGACCTTTACACAGGGCGACTCAAGCACGCGAAAGAAGTTTACGGTAAGCAGCTATACACAACAGGGCACTTTGAAGATATTTTGGATAACAAATCGATTGATGCGGTAATAATTTCTACGAGTGATCATTGGCACGATAAAATCGCAATGGCGGCAATGAAAAAAGGTAAGGCCGTTTACTGTGAAAAGCCCATGATTCATAAACTAGAACAAGGCTTGCCAATGATTGACGTGCAACGCCAAACAGGTTGCGTGTGCCAAATTGGAAGCCAGCGCGTTAGTTCGGCAACCTATTTAAAAGCAAAAGAATTTTATGAGGCAGGTGCAATTGGCCAGCTCGTTTTGGCAGAAGCGTTTTGGGATCGTCAATCTGCAAATGGTGCTTGGCAATATTCTATTCCTCGTGATGCATCGCCAAAAACAGTTGATTGGAAACGCTTTTTAGGCGATGCGCCGCTACATGATTTTGATCCTGTGAGATTTTTCCGCTGGCGCAATTATCAAGATTACGGCACAGGTATAGCAGGTGATTTATTTGTGCATTTATTTTCCGGCTTGCATTTAATTACCAATGCAATAGGGCCAACACGTATTTATGCGTCCGGCGGTTTGCGTTATTGGAAAGATGGGCGTGATGTTCCAGATATTATTACGGGTGTTTACGATTACCCTGAAACCAAAGAGCACCCTGCATTTAATTTACAAGTACGTGTTAATTTTATTGATGGCGGCGGTGGCGGTGAGCAAATTGCGTTGGTTGGCACCGAAGGCAAAATGATTGTGCGCGGCAGCTCAGTTGAAATTATTCGCAATAAAATGCCGCAAGCGCCAGGCTTTGATGGCTGGGATACATACAGCACCTTTGATAAGAAGAACCAGGAAGATTTTGTAAAATGGTACGAAAAATATTACGCGGGGCAATCTACCCAAAAAGAAACGAGCCGTTTTGAATGGAAAGCGCCGCAAGGCTACAGTGATCACTTCGATCACCATTCGAACTTTTATAACGCGGTTCGTACCAATGGCAGGGTTAAGGAAGATGCGGAATTTGGCTTCCGCGCCGCTGCAGCAGCACTATCCACCAACAAGAGTTTGTTTGAACAGAAAATTATTAATTGGGATCCGGTTGCAATGAAGTTGGTGTAATTCCCAGGGCAACAAAATTAAAAAAGCCGCGTCGTAAACGCGGCTTTTTTAATTCAACGAAAAGATTACTTATCTAACGAGAATGGATCAAACCACAAACTTTTATCGTCAAGTGGAGTGTTTTTAGGTAGCGTGGGGTTTTGTAACTTGATTACTGTGCGGTTCTTCAAGTTAGCATTTGCGATTACATCTTTTACGGTTGGGTCGTTCATAAAGTATTGTTCGAAGCTGCCGTCTTCAATGGCAATCCTAAGACCTTTTTCAACATTTCTGGCGAGTTCGGCGTTGGATTTGTTGACGAAAAAATAGAATGGATTGGGGTAAACCAGCAGTATATTTTTCTCTACTTCAAAATCCATTTGCGGATATTTCTTCATTTCAGACCAAGGCTCATGAGCTCCTCTTGGGAATGCATCAAAACGCCCACCGTCCAGCATGAAAAACAGGCTTTCATACTTAAGAACCCGTGTAACGGTTAGCTTGTTGGCCGTAAGCACGTCAGTATCAGCCCAAAAACGCCCAGAACCGAGTGACACACGTTTGAGGTCCTCTATAGTGGTGATTCCGTCAAATTTGGATTGGGTTCCCTTTTTAATCATAAGAATTCGATACCCCAACAAGCCTCTATACATGGGGATGCGGATGGGCAGCATGCGGTCCTCAAATTCGTTGGTGGTGGCGTACCAGCAAATATCCAACTGGTTTTCTACTACCATCTGAATAATTCGAGCCTCTGTATTAGTAGGTGCGGAGTCATCCCATTCATATTTTTCCGGGATTTTAGACAGTGCCAGTTTTAGCAGGCCCTTTGCATAGGTTGGTATGCTGCCGTCTCCCGATACCATTCGCAAAGGTTTGGCATAAGACTGCAAAGGCAGAACAAATAATCCAACAAAGAGCCCCAACACGCTGAGTTTGGCGAGGCGATGGGTGAAAGCAGAGGAGCGGGTCATTCTTTTGTACCTTAATGTTGATTGCTCCAATAACTTTAGCTCAAATTAGAATAAATGCATGGCGCACTTTTCAACTTTTACATTGTGTTTACAGTTCGCGTGGCGCCACAAAAGGCATATGAACGAATGACTTAAGCATGGCAGTTGCGTAAGATTCTCACAGCCAGAATGCTGGCAATGAAGGAAGGTTAAATAATAAAAATCAGAGGATATATCTATGCTAAACAAGACATTGTTAATTTGCTTTGCTTTTGTACTGACTGCTTGCGGTGGTGGAGGTGGATCGCAAAACCCTTCCTCTCAGGGCTCCGGTTCCATGTCATCAGTTGCCGATTCGTTGTTACCGATATCATTAGTGGATACTAAAATCACGCTTGTGGATTCTGAGATTTACGAATCGAGTAGCGGTAAAAGCCAACTCTCAACAGACAAAACCATCCTTATGTTTGACAGCCAAAAGCTGGTGGTTCATTCACTCGATGGAAGAACACTCCCTTCAATTTATGGCTACTCATATTTAAATAGGGACGACACTGCTTGGATAACAAGCACCCAAGCTGGGGATGGATATGCCTTTAACTTAAAATTTCAGGATAAAACATCGGGTACATTCCAAGCGAGCTACACCGGTTTTGATGGTGTTAAGAGTCTCATTCGGACGGGCACTTTTAAACTTGAGAATAAAGTATTCTCGCTCTTGCCGGATAACATTATAAATACAAGTTTCCATTTGGATTTTAAGACTGCTACAGCCACCCTGCCCATAGAAGAAAGCCCGATAGTAGAAGAGCGTTTCAAAATGAGTTTTCAAGCAGATGGCAGCGTAGTTGTGCAGCCCTCAAATCTCCCGCTTACGATTGTAAATGCAAACTATCTAGTAACGCCAAAGAATGCGTTTACCCTTGAGGTGAAAGGTGTTTACTCAGATACAAAACACCCTTTCACCTTAACGACAACATTTGATTCACTGACAACAGGCACTTTTACCCTGGATATTGATCAAGGGAAAGCCATTGCATCCGGTAATTTCGATACGATTAAATTCACGCCGATAGAAAAATTTGCACTTAAAGGAGTTTTAACAGAGCGCGCAACGATTACTTCTCAAAACACAAAAGTTACCTACGGTTTCACTGTGTATCTTCCTGCCGGTTACGATCATTCGGGTAAAAATTATCCCATCATTTATGTAACGGATGGACAATGGTATACAGATTTCGCGTATATACTCGATAAAAAATCCAAAGACGTCATTATGGTTGCAATAGACGAAGGCCATAGGGGGCGTAGGATGAAAGATTTTTTATTCGAAGGAAGCCCGCTGTATACGAAATTTTTAAAAGAAGAGTTTATTCCCCTAATTGAAGCAACTTACCGCGGTAATTCTGAGCGCACATTCGTGGGTGTTTCTGCCGGAGGTTTGTTGGGGGCTTATTTGCTGAGCATAGAGCCTGTGGGGTCTCCTTACTTTAAAAATTATATGCTAATTGACGGCGCTATGTTTGGTGTTACTGCTCCCACTATTGCTGCAGAAGAGCAGCGTTTTAATTTGAGCAAATCTCTGGCCGTTCATGTGCTTTTAGCGGGCACACCGCAAGGTAATGGTTGGTTTGTGAACGCGTATGAAAAACGTTATTCGAGCCGAAGCTATAACAATTTTCAAATATCCAATAAAGAATTTAGAGTAACGCATGATGAAATGGGCCCACTTGCTTTTGATGCGTTGATCGACAGCCTTTATTAACGGCCTTCATTAAATAAAAAATAGGTTGTTCGCTTTTCATAGAGTTAGTGGACAACCTTTCCAACTTACACGCAACTTAGGATTATAATTGCGTTCATTTTTTATTGACCCCAACACAATAACCAAGAATCTAAAACATGCAGACTAAAAACTCCCCGTTTCGCGTCCTTTTTGCTAGCTTGATTGGTACTACCATTGAGTTTTTTGACTTTTACATTTATGCCACAGCGGCTGTATTGGTTTTCCCTACGCTGTTTTTCCCGCAGGGCGACGCCACCATCGCCACCTTGCAATCGCTGGCGACTTTTGCATTGGCATTTTTTGCGCGACCAGTGGGTTCTGCATTATTCGGGCATTACGGCGATCGAATTGGGCGCAAGGCAACCTTGGTAGCCGCATTGATGACCATGGGCATTTCCACCGTATTGATAGGCTTGTTGCCTTCCTACGAATCAATTGGAATTACAGCAACAGTGTTGTTGTGTTTATGCAGAATAGGCCAGGGCATTGGCTTAGGCGGTGAGTGGGGCGGGGCGGTACTTTTGGCTACTGAAAATGCGCCTGAACATAAACGCGCGCTCTACGGTATGTTTCCTCAGCTGGGTGCGCCTATAGGATTTATTTGTTCCACCGGTGTGTTTTTAGCGTTAACGCACAATTTAAATGATGCAGATTTTTTTAGTTGGGGCTGGCGTATTCCGTTTATTGCCAGTGCATTATTGGTGATGGTTGGCTTGTACGTTCGATTGAGTATTGAGGAAACTCCAGCTTTTAAAGAGGCGATTGAAACGGATAAGCGTGTGCGCGTTCCCATGATCACTGTTCTAACGCAACACACACGCGTAATGATATTGGGTGCATTTTTGGCGATTGCCGCCTTCGCCGTATTCTATATTACCACTGTATTTTCTCTCGGCTGGGGAACGAGCAAATTAGGTTACACCCGCGAAGATTTTCTCATTTTACAATTGTATGCGGTACTCGCCATGGCACTTACAATTTGGTTGTCTGCTTTAGTTGCTGACAAAATTGGCCGCCGTACAATGCTTATGATTGCGGGCGTTGCTGTTATTGCATTTGGTTTAGGCTTTGCGCCTTTATTGAGCTCCGGTTCAACATTGAGTGTGTTGCTCATGTTATGCCTAGGTTTTGGCGTCATGGGTTCTACTTACGGCGCATTGGGTACAGCATTGGCAGAAATATTCCCTACCGAAATACGTTATACCGGCGCGTCACTCAGCTTCAATTTGGCCGGAATAATAGGCGCGTCTTTAACGCCGGCTATTGCAAGCTGGTTAGGCGTGCACTACGGCCTCGTGTCGGTGGGTTATTATATTTCGGTTGCAGGCCTGCTGACTTTTTTGGCGGCGTTCTTTTTAGCGGGTGCACTGAAAAAATAAGGGTGAAATTTTAGATTTCACCTATCACCTATCACCTATCACCTATCACTTCAGGAAGAGAAACTTAAAGCAGCAAATGCCTGTGGATTGCGTTCCTGCGTGTGATCTTTGAATACCTCTGGTTGCATCTTGCTTAGCGCTTGCAGCAGAATATGCGCTAAGCCTGATTGAATTTATCCCACAAATTTTCAAACAAAAATCTGCATTTCATCACCAATTTTTTTGCGCATTTCCATCAGCTTGATGGCTGTTGCATGCTGCTGTTTATCTTCTTCTGTTTGCGGAACCCATTCAGGAACTTTAACGGGTTGGCCTGACTCATCTACGGCGACCATAATCACGATGCAATGCGTAGTCAGCCGGCGATTTAATGATTTTGGATCGCATGCATTCACTTCAATAGCAATGTGCATAGAAGACTTGCCGGTGTAAATAATTTTTGCACTGACTTCTACCAAGTTGCCAACGTGTACGGGTGAAACAAAGCGAATGCCACCCGCGTAAGCCGTTACGCAGTACCGGCTACTCCACCCCGCGGCGCACGCGTAGGCAGCGAGGTCGATCCATTTCATAACGGCGCCGCCGTGTACTTTTCCACCAAAATTTACGTCTTGGGGTTCGGCTAAAAAGCGCAAGGTAATATCGCGTTGGGGGCTGGACATAAATAATCTCATTGCAAAGTGCGTGTGTTAAAAGTATATCGCACACAAGAATATTAGCCTCTACTTTGTGTGATTTTCTACGCTTCTTCTGGTGTTGCCCAAATTCTATTGAGAAGCTGAACTATTTTTTGTAGCTCAATAGGTTTGGTGAAGTGGTCGTCAAAGCCTGCGTCTTTTGCACGTTGTTTATCCTCCATAGTACCCCAGCCTGTGAGCGCAACGAGGAATGGTCTATTTTCCGTATGTACAGAAATAATCTCACGTGCGACCTCATAGCCATTCATTCCCGGCAAACCTATATCCAATAACATTAGGTGGGGCTGATAGCTAGAAACAGCAGCAATGGCATCGGGGCCACTGTAGGCTACTTGGGTTTCATGCCCTAGCATTTGCAGAAACATGCTTAAGGTGTCTGCAGCGTCAACATTGTCATCAACAATAAGAATGCGGTGTGGCAACACGAAGGCATTGTTCGCACATATTGTTTCTGGAATTGTCTCCGCGTTTTTGGTTTCACAAATCGGTAATCTAATCGTAAATGTTGACCCTTGATGTTCACCATCACTTTCAGCAGTTAAGAAGCCGTTGTGCATTTCAACAAGGTGTTTAGAAATGGCAAGGCCAATTCCAAGGCCTGCTTGGCCAGAATCTTCAGTTTTACTTGCTTGGGTAAAGAGTTCGAATATCTTGGGTTTCATTTCTGGTGCAATGCCCAAGCCATTATCTTTTACTTGGATAATGGCTTCATCACCTTCCCGCTTGGTGATTAATTCAATACGCCCACCCCTTGGAGTGTATTTTGCGGCGTTATTTAATAAATTTGTTATTGCTTGCGCAATACGAACCGCATCCGCGTCAAGCTGAATATTGTTGTCGTGATGTGTAACTATGAGTTGATGATCATGGGTTGCTATAGCAAGCCTGCTAACTTCGAGTGCGGATTCGATAATGGCAGAGAGATTTACTGGTTCTTTTCTGAGTTGAATTTTTCCCCGCGAAATTCGTGATACGTCCAACAAATCGTCAATCAAATGCACCATGTGACCGATTTGCCGCTCCATCATATGCAAGGTTTTTTGATCAGGGGCGTGCAAAGAGGATTGTCCGAGAACGGCCACTGCGTTACGTATAGGGGCAAGTGGGTTGCGCAACTCGTGGGCGAGCATTGCAATAAATTCGTCTTTGCGTCGATCTTGCTCTTGCAGCTTTTCATAAAGAGTGGCGTTCTCAATACCTGCCGCGGCAATAGCGGCTAACTGGGTGAGAATTGTTCTATCATCATCCGAAAATTCACCCTCACATTTTTCGATTAATGTAAGAGAGCCTAAAATTTGTTGGCCTTTGCCCGTTAAGGGGACGCTAATTGAATTTTTTTCGTTCGATTGCTCGGTTTGAAAATTATTAGGCGATGCAGCATTAGTTAAATACTCTTCTGAAAAAGATTCAGTGTATATGCTTTGGTTGTCATCTGGTTTGTGTATTTCAACCACCGCTTTATGCGCGCAGATAATCACACGTGCTTTTTCGGCGAGTGTTTGCATAATAGATTTGGCCGATAAAAGCCTATTGATCGATTGGCTTGCTTCTGCAACTTTTCCAATTAAAATTGCATGCTGCTTTTCGTTTTCCAAACGCTTTGCAGTATCTTCTTGCGCTTGTTTTAATTCCGTAATATCGCGGGTTGTACCTGCGATGGCTTCCACTTCACCATTTTTATCCAAAATAGGAACAAAAATATAATCGTAAATTCGGCGACCAAATGCGCCTTCAAAAGGCACTTCACCGCGAATAGGTAATTTGGTTTGCTTCACTTGCTCAATTTCGCGGCTGTGCATTTCAGCGTGCCAAGGTTCATACCCTAATTCGAGGCAATTCTTACCAATTGCCTCGTCCCATGTCTTTCCCCACATCGTCAATAAAATTTTATTGGCGTAGAGAAAACGATGATTAAGATCGAAAACGTAAGTAAGATCGGGTGTGTTTGAAAGAATGGTTTCATACAAGCGCTTATGGCGTTCAGATTCGGCGCTAAGATCAGCAACTTGCGTTTCTGCTTGGTGACGATCCCATGCGATTGCCATAAAATGGCTAACTGTTTGCAGAAATTCTATTTCACTTAGCGAGAATTCTGTGCGCGTTCTACTCGCCACTGAAAATGTCCCGAGCACTTTTTCATCGCGACCAAATAGCGGGTGACAAGCGTAGGCTGTGGCTCCCATTTGCAATACAAAGCTACCGGCTGCATCGGAACAAATGCGTTCTTTATTTGCGGCAAGTGCTTCTTTATTCGCAGCTACGTTTCCGCAAAATGCTTGGCCAATATTCAAGCGCGCTGCCGCTGGCTTTAACTCATCTGGAACGCCTACTTCAGCAAGTAGTTCTAAATCACCGTTCGATGTCAGTTTATAGTTGAACAAAATATCGGATTCGAGCGGTTCGCGTATCATCTCAAAAACATCTTTTGAAAGCTTTGCATCAACCGCAGGTGATTCAAGAATTCGTCGTGCAAGGCTTAGCAGTAAAGCGCGCCGCTCAGCTTCTTTTTGCTGTTCTTTTCGGCTTGATTGCTCATCAGTGGAGTGCAAATGTTGCGCGCCATGCTCTTCTTGTGTGGGAGTCAATTCGTTTTCCTTTGTGAGCAAAACAATGATAGTGCGGGTAATTTACCAGTTCAGCTTAAGCGAGGCGAGCACCTACGTTTTTGGCACATTTTTGCACACGCTTGATTAAGCTGTCTGTTGCTTTAAGTACACAGGAAGAATTGTATTGATTGATAAGGTGCTAGAAAAAGAGCCTCAATTAAGGCTCTTAAGTGCGGTGCGGGGTAATTACTCTTGTTTCGCGGCGAGTTCTTGTTCAATGAAATTGAGCGCTTCATCAATTAATAGCAGCATTGAGTGCTTCGCTCGCTCGGGGTTGCGGTTTTTAATGGCATTAAATACTTTTGCGTGATCTTCCACTATGCCTTCATGGTTGCCTTTCATTGGGCTTGTATGACTAATACTTACTCGCAGAGCTGTTTTAATGAAATCGCGCAGGCGTACATAAAATCGGTTGTTACTGGCGTAAAGAATGCTAATGTGAAAAGCGATATCGGCGTCTAAATCTTCCTGTGAGTTCTCTTCCGCGTTTTTCATGCGTTCTAATGCAGCTTCAATCGCATCAATTTGCTCTGGGGTTGCGTAGCGCGCTGCCAAAGCGGCTGCCTCAGGTTCTATGGCGATACGAACCTGTAAAAACTCCTTCAGCACTTTCATCGAAGGTTTGCTCTCCAGAGACCAGCGCAGCAGATCTGGATCGAAAATATTCCATTCCTCTTCGGCTTCAACACGAATGCCTTGGCGTGGTTTGCTTGAGATTAATCCTTTTGCTGAAAGCATCTTAACGGCTTCACGTACAGCGCTTCGGCTTACACCAAATTTTTCGCAAAGTTCTGCCTCTGTGGGCAGCCCATTGTCGTTGTATTCCCCACAAATGATGGCTTTGCCTAATTCGTGGACCATACGGTGGGATAGATTGAGATTTCGGTCGAGAAGTGCCATTGATAAGCAGCCCAGATGATTAAAATTATTGGCTGAAGGGTAACGATTTATCCCTGATATTACAATATACGCTTTTCGCTTAAACACACGTTTGCGTTCAGACACTTAGAGCTAAAATGCACCAGGTGAACAGATTGTTCAATGCTGGGTTTTGGGCGCGTTTAGAGTAATTTTGGGTACTTTTGATTTGTAAGATAAGTCTTAGATTACAAACGCAAAATTTCCGTTTTAGGATGTCTATTTTTTACGGTTTTCAGGCTCAATTTTACCCTCGTAGACATTGACAAAAAGTGCTCTAAGTGAATAATATTATCATACAAAATAAGGCGTCTTTTTCAGGCGCAAAACAACCAGGTGAACTGATGACCTCATATGCTTTAGGCCTTGATTACGGCAGTGATTCGGTGCGTGCACTTTTAGTGGATGCATTAACCGGCGAAGAAGTTGCCAGCAACGTTGTGTATTACCCCCGTTGGAAAAAGGGTTTGTATTCCGTACCCGCCAAAGACCAATTCCGCCAACACCCATTGGATTATCTTGAAAGCCTCGAACAAGTTGTCCAAGGCTTATGGGCACAGGCACCCGCAGGTGCAGCGGCCAAAGTAGTGGGCATAGGTTTTGATACCACAGGCTCCACGCCAATTGCGGTTGACAGTGAAGGTATGGCGCTCGCGCTTAAACCTGAGTTCGCCGAAAATCCTAATGCGATGTTTGTGTTGTGGAAAGACCACACCGCGATCAAAGAAGCGCAAGAAATTACTGCCGCAGCCAATGCTGCAAAAGAAAATTATTTAAAGTATGAAGGCGGTATTTATTCGTCTGAATGGTTCTGGGCAAAAACCTTACACGTGCTGCGTGAAGACGCGTCAGTTGCCAAAGCCGCCTATCTTTGGGTAGAGCATTGTGACTGGATGTCTGCTGTTATCACCGGTACAACCCATCCTTCCAAATTGCGCATGGGGCGCTGCGCCACAGGCCACAAATTGATGTGGCACGAAAGCTGGGGCGGCTATCCACCGAATGATTTTTTTGCAGGTATTGATCCGTTACTGGATGGTTTACGTGATCGCTTGCCAGCGGAGACTTTTACATCCGATCAAACCTGCGGCTTGCTAACGTCAGAGTGGGCTGCGCTGCTTGGTTTGCCAGTGGGTACTCCCGTAAGTTTTAGCGCGTTCGATTGTCATATGGGTGCCGTTGCCGCCAACGTGCAGCCCGGCGTTTTGACTAAAATTATGGGTACGTCAACCTGTGATATTACTGTGGCCAGTTACGAAGACATTGGCGACAAGTGCATTCGCGGAATTTGCGGTCAGGTAGATGGTTCAGTAACGCCCGGTTTGGTTGGCCTTGAAGCGGGTCAATCGGCGTTTGGTGATTTGTATGCGTGGTTCCGCGATTTAATTAATTGGCCCGTGACAAATTTGCTGTCTGCGTCCTCGTTGCTGGATGAGGCAACCAAGCAAAAACTCGCGCAAGAAATTGAAGACAACACCATTGTTGCCTTGAGTAAGGCTGCAAGCAAGCTTGCGATTGGTGAGACCAGTCTTACGGCGTTGGATTGGGTCAATGGTCGTCGCACACCTGATGCAGATCAGTCCGTTGCCATGGCAATCGCGGGTTTAAAAATGGGTAGCGATGCACCGCAAATTTTCCGTGCATTAGTTGAGGCTACTGCGTTTGGAGCACGTGCAATTATCGAGCGCTTCAAACAAGAAGGTGTTGCGATTAATTCTGTAGTTGCGATTGGCGGTATTTCCAAAAAATCTGATTTTGTCATGCAAACCTGTGCAGACGTTTGGAATTGCCCAATCGAAGTACTTGAGAGTGAGCAAAGTTGTGCATTGGGCGCTGCAATCTTTGGCGCAGTTGTGGGTGGTGTTTACCCAGATGTTGCCAGTGCGCAAAAAGTGATGGCATCTACCGTTTGCAAAACCTATCAGCCAAATGCACAAGCGGCGGCGGCTTATGAAGGTCTGTACCAAAAATATGTAACCTTGGGCAATTTCATCAATGGGGGTGCGCTTAAATGAGCTTCCTCGAATTAAAGCGCGAAGTTTACGAAGTCAATATGGAATTGCAACGTCGCAATTTAGTGGTTTATACCTGGGGTAATGTTTCGCAAATTGACCGTGCCAAGGGTGTGATCGCGATTAAACCAAGTGGCGTAGCATATGAAGTTATGACACCTGACGACATAGTGATTGTGGATTTAGAAAATCAAATCGTGGAAGGAAAAATGCGCCCTTCCTCCGATACCAAAACCCACACGCATTTGTATCGCCATTTTGATTCCATTGGCGGTGTTACGCACACGCATTCAACTTACGCAACCGCATGGGCGCAAACCCAACAAGCAATTCCTTGCTATGGCACTACCCATGCAGATTACGCGTACGGCGAAATCCCGTGCACTGCGGTAATGACTGACGAGCAAATCGAACGCGACTACGAAGAAGAAACCGGTGTGCAAATTACCGATTGTTTTAAGACTCGCAGCCCCAAAGAAGTACCCATGGTAATTGTTGCGGGCCACGCACCTTTTACTTGGGGTAAGAACGGCGCTGATGCGGTTTATCACGCAGTGATTTTAGAAGAAATAGCGCGCATGGCTTATCTCACCAAAACCCTTCAGCCAAATACGGCGGCGTTAAAGCAGGGTATTGTCGATAAGCATTATTTACGCAAGCACGGAAAAAATGCCTATTACGGGCAGAAGTAATTTTTAGTACGCAACCCCCATTCATACAAAAGTTTTTTGAGGAACACAAAATGAAAGTTTACGGCGATAAAGAAGTCTGGTTAGTCACCGGCTCACAACATTTATACGGCCCTGGCGTGCTGAAACAAGTCGCCGAGAACAGCCAAAAAATTGCAGCAGGTTTAACTGAGTCAGCCAACATTTCAATCAAAATTGTTGCGCAGGATACTGTTAAATCTCCGGCAGAAATTTTAGCCGTAGCGCAAGCGGCCAACAGCAGTCCAAATTGCGTTGGTTTGATTTTGTGGATGCATACTTTCTCTCCCGCAAAAATGTGGATTTCTGGTTTGCGCGCATTGAACAAGCCTTATATGCACTTGCACACACAATTCAATGCTGAATTGCCATTTGCTGAAATCAACATGAACTTTATGAACCTCAACCAAAGTGCGCACGGTGACCGTGAATTCGGTCATATCAGCACTCGTTTGCGTCAAGAACGCAAAGTGGTTGTTGGTCACTGGTCAACTGAATCTGTGCAAAAGCAAATTGATAGCTGGTGCCGCGTGGCGATGGGTTGGTACGCTAGCCAAAATTTAAAAGTGGCTCGCTTTGGCGACAACATGCGTCAAGTGGCTGTAACCGATGGCGATAAAGTGTCTGCACAAATCACTTTTGGCTACGAAGTTCACGCTTACGGTTTGGGCGATTTGCAAAAAGTGGTTGATGCTGTTACCGACGAACAAGTTGCAGCGCAAATTGAAATCTACAAAAAAGAATACGATGTATCGCCAGCGATTTTTGATGATGAACATCAATTCCAAATGTTGAAAAATGAAGCGCGCCTTGAATTGGGTATGCTGAAATTTTTAACGGACGGTGGCTTCGGTGCATTCACCAACTGCTTTGAAAACTTAACGGGTTTAACCAACTTGCCAGGTTTGGCAACTCAGCGCTTAATGGCTGCTGGTTTTGGTTACGGTGGTGAAGGTGACTGGAAAACCGCTGCAATGGTGCACATCTGTAAAGTGATTTCTAAAGGCCGCGCGGGTGGTTCATCCTTTATGGAAGATTACACCTACCACTTTGGCGGTACAGATCAAGTGTTGGGCGCACACATGTTGGAAGTGTGTCCATCAATTGCAGCTGCAAAACCAAAACTCGAAGTTCATTTGCACACCATTGGCTGCCGCAATGACATCGCACGTTTGATTTTTACGGGCAAAGCCGGCCCAGCTCTGTGCATTTCGTTAATTGATATTGGCACTCGTTTCCGTGTAATCATTAATGAAGTCGATACAGTAACGCCTGCGCAAGAATTACCAAAATTGCCAGTGGCAAAAGCGTTGTGGGAACCTCGCCCCAATTTGGAGATCTCAGCAGCAGCATGGATTCATGCTGGTGGCGCGCATCACAGTGCGTATACCCAAGGTGTTACAGCCGATGAAATTGTTGACTACGCAGAAATGGCGGGCGTAGAAGCATTGGTGATTGATGCTGACACCACCGTGCGCGCATTCAAAACTGAATTGCGCCACAACGCCGCGTACTATCACTTGAAAGACGGCGTTTAATGCTGGTGTTTGAAAGACGTTTTTAGATTTGCATTTGAAAGACGGTGCTTGACACCGTCTTTCATTTTTAAATGAATCACAACGGCGACTTTTTAAATAATAACAGGAGAATGATAATGAATTTTAAACGACTGACTTTAGCACTTTGTGTTGCAGCTGCTTGCGCGCAATCAACTTATGCAGCTGAAACTGCTACCGCACCTGCAGCTTCGCAAAAAGCGGCGGCGGTTAAATCCGTAGCGCAATTGGCTATAACTGAAGCTCCTTTTGGAAAATTGCCTTCCGGTGAATCAACCACCTTGTACACCATGAGTAACGCAAATGGTGTGGTCGTTAAGGTGTCCAACTTCGGTGGCACAATCACCTCCATAGTCACGCCAGATAAAAGCGGCAAGATGGCAGATATTCTTTTGGGCTTCGATAGTGTCGATGGCTATTTGCAAAATAAATCTTTCTTTGGATCTATGATTGGTCGTTACGGAAATCGTATTGGTAAGTCGCAATTTGTATTAGACGGTAAGACGTACAATCTGGATAAAAACGACGGTGCTAACCATTTGCACGGCGGCAGTAAAGGCTTCTGGGCTGTAATGTGGGATGCAAAATCCTTTAAGACCGCAAACTCAGTTGGTATTACTTTAACTCGTACCAGCCCAGATGGTGAGCAAGGTTACCCTGGTAATTTGAAAGTAACCGTGGTTTATGAGTTGACTAACAACAACGAATTTAACATTACCTACGGTGCAACTACCGATAAACCCACATACGTCAATATGACCCAACACCCTTATTTTAATATGGCGGGCAAGGGCAGTATTTTGAATCAAGAGCTTTATATTAACGCGAGCAAATACACTCCTGTTGATAGCGGTTTGATTCCAACTGGCGAGCTTGCTCCTGTTGCAGGGACTCCGTTTGATTTCACCAAGCCCCATGCAATTGGTCAGATGATTGGTCAAACCAATGAGCAATTGAAGAATGGTGGTGGTTACGATCACAACTGGGTGTTAAACAAAAAATCGGTTGATGAGTGGGGCTTGGATCTTAGCTTTTCTGATCCGGTATCAGGCCGCACCTTGGAAATTTATTCCGATGAACCGGGCATGCAATTTTATAGTGGTAACTTCTTGACTGGAAAAGTGGAAGGCAAGGGCGTGAAATTTGAATATCGTGGCGCAGTGGTGTTAGAGCCACAACATTATCCAGATTCACCGAACCAGCCTAAATTCCCAAGCACTCTGTTAAAACCAGGTGAAGAATACAAGAGCAAAATCACCTACAAGTTCTTAGCGAAATAATTATCTGACTAAAAAAATAAGGCGCCCTAGGGCGCCTTTTTGGTTTTGCGAGAGTGCAATTTTTGCCAGTGTAATTTGAATGATTCAGTTTGAATTAATTGCTTGGTATTTCTTCAATTCGATACCTAGCTCTTAACCCATTGCCGACCTACTCACAACCAATAAAAAAGCCCCTTGCGGGGCTTTTCTTTTTGCAGTGTATTGCGCGTTTTTAGTGCGCGCTAAGAACACCTTCCTCAATAGCATGCGTTGGCGCTTTCTTAGCAGCAAACGCGAACCAAAGCACGTAGAGGTAGCACAAGAGTGGAACCACAAAGGCGATTGAACGCGCGCCTACTGGGAAGTGAGCAAGGAACTGATCTACCGCAAAACCGTAAAGAACAGAGATAAAGCCACCGCCGCAAATTGCCATACACATCAAACCTGAGGTTGCAGAGGCTGGCGCGGTAGAGCGCTCAAGTGTGAGGGTGAAAATGGTGGGGAACATGATGGAGTTGAACAAGCCAATCATGATCGCAGCGATTGCTGGCAAGAAGCCCATGGTGATTGGCGTGATGTGACCGTGAAGTGAAACGGTTCCGCCTAACGCGGTTGCTGGCCAGTCATATGTAGCAATTACAAACACACACAAGAAAGTGGCGCCAGTCGCTACGAAAGCCAACATGTTGGTTGCATTTACAAAGCGTAATAAAGCAGAACCTGCAAAGCGGCCAATCATTGCCAACAGCATGAAGTAGGGAGCTACGTAACCCGCAATTTGCGCAGGAACGTTCAAAATTGCTTCTTGCTCAAGAAAGAAGATCATTCCGGAAATAACGCAAACTTCGGCACCCACGTACAAGAATATTCCCAATGCGCCCAAGTTAGCCCATTTAGATTTCAATGCAGAGAAAGGAGATTCTGTGTGAGCCGCCATCTTCGGCGCGTGTTCAGCAATAGTGTTGCGTACCAGAAATACCGCGATAGTGAACACTGCTAATACAACTGCAATCAGGAAATACACATTGGTCACAAATGACAAGCCTGTATCCAACAAGTCTTGAGTCACAACAACGTCTTTATGAAACAACGGGCCATCCAACAAATATTTAGCGCCTACCCAACCACCAACGAATGCGCCTAGAGAGTTAAATGATTGTGAAAGGTTCAAGCGGAAAGCTGCGCCTTTTTGATCACCCATAGAGGCAATCAGTGGGTTTGCAGCTACCTGCAACAAGGTAATACCTGAAGCTGCTACGAATAAGCCGAGCAACACGGTTACGAAGCTGTGTGAAAAGGTAGTGGCCCAAGCAATCAGACAGCCAGCGATGATACCGATCAAACCCAAAATAATGGATTTGGTGTAACCCTTTTTCGCCAAATAGGCAGCTGATGGAATAGACATGATGCCGTAGGCAATAAAGAACGCAAACTGGTTGAGTTGGGCTTCAGCGTCAGTGAGGGTGTAAATCACCTTCATGCTTTTAACAAGCGGGTCGATCAGGTTGGTTACAAATGCCCAGATAAAAAATAGCGCAGTAATGTACACAATCGACAGAATTAAGCTTCCGCCTTTGGAGGAGGTATTAGACATATTGTTATCCATTAGTTGGTCACTAGTGAGGTCTTGGTTATTGGTGGAGATTTAAATCCCCGTTATTGATTTTATTGTCCGTATTGCAAAGGCCACAAGCAGGCTGCAAATCGTCGCCGTGCTCTGCACGCGCAAACAAGCTGTAAAAACGTCCTATTATACTATTAATACTTTCTTCCGTTGAACGGATTTTTGTGCAAAACCCTGCTGCGGCGCAAGAGGCGCTGAGTAAATCATTGTTAATCTACAAAAACCACAGAATTTACGATTTCAGACTAAAAACAACTTGGCTTTTCAAACTGCTTATGTTTATTATATTACAAATAGCTGGTTGTTTACGGAAAGGTTGGGTGTTACTCGGTCAGTATCTCTCAATTAATCGCCAAGCTCAGGTATTGTTTTGTCGTTGGAGTGTGTGGCAAACATGGTTTGCTCGCACCACTTTTTACCGCTATGGGGCAGCCCATAGCGGTTTTTTATTGGTTAAGGATCAGGCTGTGGTTCACTTAAACTCAATTTTGAAGCTTGAGCCATATAGCGAAGGCAGCTTTTCAGGCAGTTGAATGACGAGGGCGTCTGCATCTTGCGTCCACTTTAGATTCTGGCTGCTGCCCAAAAGTTTTACTGCTTTTACGGGGTGGTCGAGATAAACAGATTTGGTTCCCATAGATGCAATCCGAACCTCTTTCTCTGGTTGGGCGAGGGTAGTTGCATAGACTGAGTTGTTCTTGGTGGTAAAGCGAATGTCATCGGCAGTGTAAGCAGTGTCTTCTTTGAAATGACCTGCCGCCGCTTTGGTTGGCCCTTCGCCGTAGATTTTCCAAGGTCGCGTGTTGTAAACCGCGTCGCCATTGACGGAAATCCAAGCTGCCATTTCGTTTAAGAAAGTGAGAGCTTCGGGCGGTAGGCTGCCGTCAGGATACTGCACGACGTTTAGCAACAAGTTGCCGTTTTTACTGATGATATCCATCAGCATGTGGACGACTTCTGGTGTAGTTTTGTATTTGAAGCCGTCGCTGTAAAACCAATCGCCGATAGAGGTGTCCGTTTGCCAAGGGCGAGGATTAATAGCATCCATTACCCCGCGCTCAACGTCCTGCACACCGGCTTCTGCGATAAATTCGCCCGAGCCTATATCTTTGTGAGTGTAAACGGCGTCGAGTTTGCCGTTATGTTGCTTGATATTGTTGTTGTAGAAATTGGCGATTAAGGTTTTACCGACAACACCAAACGGAATACCGCCGTCGGAGTAGAGAAAATCGGGTTGATAATGATTTACCAAATCGCTGATGCGGTTAAACCATTCTTGTTGTGATTCGGGGTTGTCGGTGTACCAGGTTTTCGAGTTGCGGTAAGGCTTGTCTTTTCCTGTGTGGTAAAGCTCGCTAAACGCTGGGTTTTCGCCATCGTAGCCGATGCCATTTTTTGGCCAAAATTGATCGTAGCCATGGCTTGGGGCAAACCAGCTGTAGCTAGCGCCCAAGTGTTCAGACACACCAAACCGCAAGCCGTATTTTTTTGCTGATTTTTGCCAATCACCAACAATGTCACGTTTTGGGCCCATTTTTACGGCGTTCCACGAATGGTATTTGGAGTCCCATAAATCAAAGTTGTCGTGATGTACGCCCATGCTTACAAAATATTTTGCGCCGGCTTTTACATAGAGTTTCATGAGGGCATCTGGATCGAATTTTTCTGCCTTCCACAGGGGAATGATGTCCTTATAGCCGGTGGTTGATGGATGGCCGTAGTTTTTTAAATGGTGATCATATTGTTTGGTACCGGGTACATACATGAAGCGGGCGTACCAATCGCCAGATCGGGGAACAGATTGCGGCCCCCAGTGAGCCCAAATACCAAATTTGGCGTTTCGGAACCAATCAGGTGCTTGGTACTGTTTTAGTGACTCCGTGTCGGGTTTAAACGGGCCTTCGGCAAGGGGAATTGAGAACTGATAGGCGGACATCTCAGACTTGTATTCGTCGCAGTAGGCGCTGGTACTACCGATTATCAGTGCTAGGGTTAAAGGTACCCTTAAGCAGGCGTGGTTGATTATTTTTCTCATTGTGCATTCTCTGTAATGGGAGTGATGTTTATAAATTGTGGCCTATAATTCATAAGCGAATTTTATATATAAAGAACATGCGGTTTGATTTAACGGTATCGGTTGGGAAGCGTCAATAAAAAATACACATTTTTATATTGCTTAACACAGGCGTGGTATTTGGTATCTCGCCCAGTAAAGATCGATAAATTCATCAGTAGAAAGTGTGTAGGCAAGTTTCTAAAGCAAGGCGCGTTAAGCTTTAAGGGCTGGCGTACAACAATAAGCATTTATTACAGGGTAAAAACATGAAAAAGATAATTTCTCTTGCCGTTTGCTTGGCTGCACTGCACGGCTCAATGGCTAGTGCAGCTGAGTTATTTCCGCTGAGTGATGTACGCCTCAGTTCAAGCCCTTTCTTGGATGCGCAAAACACCGACCTACATTATCTGCTCGCGCTGGAACCCGATAAATTGCTCGCACCCTTTTTACGTGAAGCGGGCTTGCCGCTTAAACAGGAAAGCTATGGCAACTGGGAATCGTCCGGCTTGGACGGCCACGTAGGTGGGCACTACCTCACCGCTTTAGCGCTTATGTATGCTTCAACGGGTGATGCAGAAGTCTTGCGTCGGTTGAATTATTTCGTGGCTGAATTAAAGCGCGCGCAAGACGCAAATGGTGATGGCTACATTGGCGGCATTCCCGGCGGTAAAGACGCCTTCAATCAAATTGCTCAAGGTAAAATGCAGGCAGATAACTTTTCGGTAAATGGGAAGTGGGTGCCTTGGTACAACCTGCACAAAACCTTTGCCGGCTTGCGCGATGCTTACAAATACGCAGGCAACCAAGATGCCAAGCAAATGTTCATTCGTATGTCTGACTGGGCGTTGGCGCTCACCAATCATTTAACCGATGAACAAATGCAAGCCATGATGCGCAGCGAGCACGGCGGCATGAACGAAGTTTTTGCTGATGCTTATGCACTTACCAAGGATCAAAAATACCTAACGCTCGCGGAACGTTTTTCACATCAGGCAATCTTGAATCCGCTCAAACAAGATCAAGACAAGCTAACCGGTTTACACGCAAACACCCAAATTCCCAAAGTCATCGGTTTTAAACGCATTGCTGATTTGACCGGCAAAAAAGATTATCAGGAGGCTGCACAGTTCTTCTGGCAAACCGTTCATGATCACCGTACGGTGGCGATCGGCGGTAACAGTGTGAAGGAACATTTTCACGACGATAAAGATTTCTCCACCATGATTAGCGAAGTGGAAGGGCCAGAAACCTGCAACACCTACAACATGCTCAAACTCACGGAAATGTTGTACTTAACCGATAGTAAAGTGAGCTACGCCGATTACTACGAACGCGCGCTTTACAACCATATTTTAGGCTCGCAACGCCCAGAGAGTGGCGGCTTTGTTTACTTCACGCCTATGCGCCCCAATCATTACCGCGTTTATTCCCAAGTGGATAAAGCCATGTGGTGCTGTGTGGGTTCAGGCATTGAAAACCATGCTAAATACGGTGAATTTATTTACGCTCATGAGGGCGATGCGCTTTACGTGAATTTATTTATTCCATCAACCTTGAACTGGCGTGAGAAAAATATTCAATTGGTGCAAAACACAGTCTTCCCAGATGAAGAAAGTTCTCACATCACTATCAAGAGCAATAAAAAGTTCACACTGAAAATTCGCTACCCACAATGGGTAGGTAAAGATGAGCTGAAAATTACCATCAACAAAAAACCAGTTGCGGTGTCTGCTCAGCCGGGCGAATACGTGAGTTTGAATCGCAGTTGGCGCAAGGGCGACAAAATTGAAGTTACCTTGCCAATGAAAACTCAATTAGAGCAAATGCCCGATCAGTCTAACTACTACGCGCTGTTGCATGGCCCCATTGTGCTGGCTGCAAAAACGAATCCATTCCCCAACGAAAAAGTGAATTACCTGGCGGATGATTCACGCATGGGCCACATAGCCCAAGGTCAGCTGTGCCCCTTAGAGGCTGCGCCTTTGTTCGTTAGCGATTCAACGGACTTTATGGCGAAAATAAAACCTGTTGAAGGTAAGCCATTAACCTTTACCGCGCCGGATGTCGTTAAGGGCCCGAATTCAGCCTCCTTGGAATTTATTCCTTTCTTCCGCTTGCACGATTCCCGCTATAGCCTCTATTTGCCGTACACAACACCGGAAAATCTGGTGAGCTTGCAAGCAGAGACTGCACGTAAAGAAGCGGAACGCATGGCATTGGATGCGATTACTGTTGACCAAGTTGCCCCGGGCGAGCAGCAACCGGAATCCGACCACTTCTTCAAAGCCGACCGCACCGACACAGGTATCACTCACGGTATGCGTTGGCGTAACACTAAGGCGTGGATGAGTTATGAATTAAATGACAAAAAGCTGGAAGCAAAAACCTTGCGTTTGAGTTTCTCCAAGGCAGATGCAGGTAACGAATTTGATGTGTTGATTAATGACAAATTGATCAAATCCATCAAGTTGACATCTGACGTTCCGCAGGATATTTACGCTGTGGATTACGCGATCCCTGATAGCTTGGTGCGAGCGTCCAAGGGCAAGCTCGTTATTAAGTTTGTGGCACACCAAGGCTCAGTAGTTGGATCTCTGTATGGCATACGTTTGCTGAAATAGATATTGACAAGAAGGCTGGATAAAAACAAAAAAGGCTCGCTGGTGCGAGCCTTTTTACTATTTGAACGCCATTTTAAATTAGCGGCGAGCGCGGCGTGCGAAACCAAGTCCAAACAGACCCAGCATAAGCATTGCAATGCTGCCTGGTTCAGCAACTGATGAGCCACCCTTGCCAGTGAATGTAAAATCATCGAGAACAATCCAATCGCCTGCATTGGCTGACAGCGTTACACGGGAAATACCGGCGTGCGCCATACCATAAAAACCAGTGTATGGGTGAGGCTGGGTACCTACTTGATTAGGAATTACAAGCGTCTCAAGTACGTTATTTAAACTGTCATATGCGGTTAGTGTTTGAACCGAATTAGTAGCACCAATTTGCAAACCAAATGCGCTTACAGAACTACCAAACAGAAAATTGAAACTGCCGCCGCCACTGCGGTTATCAAGAAATGTGTCCTGAGCTGGAACGTATTGACCGTTACTATCGTTAGAAATTGTTAGGTTAACGCCTACGCCTGAAAAGGTTACCCCATTGATGGTGCGAGAGCTGAATGTGCCTATTGCTTCAGAGTTGAAGTCAATTACGGTTGCACCCATCAGCGCACTATCCGCGTTGCTTGTGATCGGCGTTGCGAACGCTTCGTAACTGCAGGATGCAAGGATGGCAAATGCAAGAGCGGTATATTTTTTCATGTCTAAGTTAACTCCGAAGGTTGTTTTGATAAAGAAGCAACTTAAGCATTATTTATGCCGTGTTTCGATTAAATTTAAAACTATAAGCATATCAATTAGTTATGGGCGGCTATGACATCTCTTTAAACACATGGAGGTATAAACAGTAAAGAAAGTCGACAGTACGGAAACCGGTATCACCAACGGTATGCGATGGCGTAACGCCAAACCTTGGATGGGTTACGAATTGAATGACAAAAAGCCCGAAGCTAAAGCACTGCGCTTAAGCTTCGCAAGTCCATCAGTTGACCGCTGATGTTCCGCAGGATGATTACGCTGTTGATTGCGCGATCCCTGAAAGCATGGTGCGGGTACCCAGAGGTAAGCTCGCTGTTAAGTTTGTGGCTCGCCACGATTCAAAAGCAGGCAGTATTTACGGCTTGCGGGCAGTGAAAAAAATAGCAAAAATAATAAAACAAACGCAAAAGACATGGTTGCATCGTGGCTATGTCTTTGATTTATATGATTAAAATGACTGTAAAGATTTGTGCTGTTGTGTAAGTTTTTGTTTTCTGTTTTTTCTGAGTGTTTATATTTGCCTCAGTGTGTAACCGGTCATTGTCACTATTGGTCACAATGACTTTAACTTTTTGCATGTTTTTCTTTTCTTTATTGAAACCTGGATAAAGTTTGTTCTACATTCATCTTGCGCTCCCCCTCAGGGCGTACCGTCGATTGCCTCTATTGGTTCATATCATGACGGGGAATGGATGCCATCAACCCGATAAAAATAATGAATGGGAGATGGTTGCAATCGACATCAACCTGGTCAGACCTTTTCAACAGGCAATACATTTTGCTTGCACAAGATTTCGTTGGCTTGTGTGAATGGGGTTGGCTAGTCAATCCATTAATTGAGAGATACAAGATGAAAAACACAATAAAAAGAGTGCTACCCCGAGTTAGTCAGGTTTTAGGTTTTGTTGCGGTATCAGCTGGTTTGTTAGGGCTTGGCCAAGCGGCTAACGCTCAAACAATCAGTTCTAACACAACTGGAACCCACAATGGTTTCTACTATTCCTTCTGGACAGACAAGCCCGGTTCGGCTTCGATGACCTTGGGTTCTGGTGGCAACTACACCACCTCCTGGAGCAACACTGGCAACTTTACCGCAGGTAAAGGCTGGGCGACGGGTGGCCGTAAAGTGGTGAACTTCTCCGGAAGCTTCAACGGTGGCAACAATGGGTATCTGGCCGTTTACGGTTGGACCAAAAACCCATTGATTGAGTATTACATCGTTGAAAACTACGGCAGCTGGACTCCACCAGGCGGTACCTCTTTGGGTACATTCACGTCGGACGGCGGTACTTACAATATTTACAAAACAACTCGTTATAACCAACCATCTATTATTGGTACTGCAACATTTGACCAATATTGGAGTGTTCGTACCTCTAAACGTTCAAGCGGTTCGGTCACCACCGGTAACCACTTTGATGCGTGGAGAGCGAAAGGCCTGAACATGGGTTCTACATGGGACTACATGATCATGGAGACAGAAGGGTACCAAAGTAGCGGTGGCTCAAACATTACTGTGAGTGAAGGTACTAGCTCTGGTGGTTCAACTGGCAGTAAAACCATTGTTGTACGCGCCAGAGGTGCTGCTGGTGGCGAAAGTATTACACTTTCAGTCAACGGAACTGCAGTAGGTACAAAAACCTTAACTACAACGATGACCAACTACACATTTACCACGAGTTTGAGCGGCGGAACTTTGGTTCAGTACACCAATGACTCTGGTAGCCGTGATGTGCAAGTGGATTACATCAGTGTGAACGGTTCTGTTCGCCAATCTGAAGCTCAAACTTACAACACTGGTGTTTATCAAAACGGTGCTTGTGGTGGCGGTAACGGTTTGAGCGAGTGGATGCACTGTAACGGCGCCATCGGTTACGGCAATATCTAAGTTGTTTGTTTGATTAAGGCCAGCCCCTCGGGGTTGGTCTTTCTACCGCCATGAAAATGTTGAGAGCAAACACTGCGAGAAGCTTATGTCTAGTTCACCCAAGCATGGCTCGGTAAAAGCGCTTGCCATTGCGGCTTGCACAGGTGCATTGCTGGCGTCCTCGGCCCAGCTTTTTATTACCGACTCATCAGACCAAACACAAAAAATTCTGTTGATGGAAAACAGGATCAAGGCGCTTGAAGCCTTGCTGGATAAAAAAGATCAGGAATTAAAAAACAATCATTGGCTGTCATTACAAAGTCGCAGCCTGAACAGCCCTAAGCTTTCGCTTGCCAAATCAGCCGACCATACGGTTGCAGGCTCGCCCCAAGCTCAAGATGTTGAAGGGCAGTCGTCCTTGGCGGCTCCTATTGATGTGAGCCAAATGTTGAAGGATTTGGGTACACGCTCGGTGGATGATCCCCGTTCGTTTACCGAAAAGGTCAGTGATTTGCTGGCGAGTGATGCATCGCAAGAGAGCGTCGCGATTGTCAGCAAAGGCATTTACGACATGGCAAATGACCGGGAGAGCATGCCGGACTATGCCTTGCAATCGCTTTACAATAAACAATCAGACCCGGATGTAAAACGGACTATTGCTCAGGTTTTGTCGCAGCGGGGCAATAACGTACTCATGGAAAATCACGTGTCAGATGCGCGTAATCAGCTGAAAAGTGAGAGCCCGGTGGAGCGTCAGCGTGCGCTACAAAACTTGGCCAAAACCCACTATGCGAATGCGGTGAGTGTTATTGCTCCCATGCTGCATGATGCGGATATCAATGTACGTTTAGATGCTCTTTTGGCCATGCGCGCTACTGGAAATCAATCGCATCTAGGGTTGGTGGAGGCTTTGGTAAATGATCCTGACCCCGCCATCAGTTCATTAGCTATTGATGTGGCGGGCCAGTTGCGCAACCTGAGTGATAGTGCTCGAACCAGCTTGTCGAGTACGGATATAGCGGCGGAGTTGCCCATTATTCCGCATCCTTAATTGTTTTTAACCTCGTTGTTCTACCTGCAGTTGTTTGGAGCGAGAGTCACATCTCGCTCATTTTTCACCCCCGTTCTTATCTGTTTGCGTACATCCCGTCCAACTTTACAAATTCCAACACAGCGAGTGCTCGCTTGTTATGGTTGGTGATGTCTCATCTATGATATAAATATATATGATAATATAAATAAGCCATTACTCGCGGGCGAGTAGGGCTGGTCCATTCATAAAAGAGAGAATTTTCATGAGAACACTTTACGTCGGCATGACATGCTTGTTGCTGGTCTCTTGCGCAAAAAATACCCCGCAGGACATTGCCAGCCCAGATAAGCATCTTCAGGTTCACCTGAGCCAAACGGAGCAGGGCACGCTTCAATACAGCGTTTTACGCGATGGAAAAACAGTGTTGAAAAATTCCAACCTCGGTTTGGAATTAAGTGATGCTGACTTCACTAAAGGCCTGAAAATTAAAGCCACATCGCCCGTAAAAGCTGTGAGCGATGACTACGAAATGATGGTGGGTAAGAAGCATAAGATCCAATACCGTGCTAACGAGCAAACCATCACCCTTAACAACGCCGGTGGGCAGGAAATTCAGGTGACTTTCCGTATCTCTAACGATGGCGTAGCCTTCCGTTACCAAGTGCCTAACCCGGGTAAAAAGCACCTGCAGTTTAAAAACGAAACTACCAGCTTCAGCTTTGCTGAAAACACCAAAGCCTGGATGCAATCCATGGCCGTTGCACAAACAGGCTTTGCTAATACCAACCCTTCCTATGAGGAAACCTATTTAACGGATATTCCGGTTGGAACAGCTTCACCAAGCCCGGCTGGTTGGGTTTTTCCAGCACTTTATAAGACCGACGATACTTGGGTAGCAATTACCGAAGTGAATCTGGATGGCAGTTTCCACGGCTCACGTTTACAAGCCGATTCCGCCAATGGCGAATATAAAATTGGCCTGCCCATGGCCGCAGAAGTATTCACCGGTGGCAACTTGCTGGCTGAAAGCGATAAAGACTTAACCTCACCATGGCGCGTATTGGCGATTGGCAGTTTGCCAACCATCATGGAATCCACCTTGGGTACAGACTTGGCAGATCCTGCAATCGCATTCGACAAAAAATACGTTCAACCAGGTCATGCATCGTGGAGTTGGGCGATCCTGAAAGACGATTTCACTGTGTTTGATGCGCAGAAAAAGTTTATCGATTACGCCGTGGATATGAAGTGGGATTACACGCTGATCGATGCCGAGTGGGATAAGAAAATTGGCTACGAAAAAATGAAAGAGCTGGTGGATTACGCCAACAGTAAAAATATCGGCATCATCCTTTGGTACAACTCTTCGGGAGACTGGAACGCCACCCAAATGAGCCCAAAAAGTAAATTGCTTACGCATGAGCAACGTGTAAAAGAATTTGCTTTGTTGCGTGAAATGGGCGTGAAAGGCTTGAAGATTGATTTCTTCGGCGGCGATGGTCGCTCCATGATTGCTTACTACATTGATATTTTGAAAGATGCGGCGGCCGAAGGTTTGCTGATGAACTTCCACGGTGCAACCTTGCCACGCGGTTGGCAGCGTACTTATCCGAACCTGATGACGATGGAAGCGATTAAAGGTTTTGAGTTCACAACCTTTGGTCAGCCAGCGCAAGATGCAGTGCCGACTCACGTACCTATGATTCCATTCACTCGCAATTTATTCGACCCAATGGACTACACGCCAATGGCGTTTGGTGATATTCCAAACATCAAGCGTTCAACCCGCAACGGTTTTGAAATTGCTGAGTCTGTGTTGTTTTTATCGGGCATTCAACACTTTGCCGAAATTCCAGAAGGCATGGCAACTGCGCCAGACTACGTGAAAGCCTTCTTGCAGGATTTGCCGCGTTCATGGGATGACGTTAAGTTTGTAGACGGGGTTCCCGGTAAGTATGTTGTGATTGCTCGTAAAGCGGGGGATACATGGTATGTCGCTGGTTTGAATGGCGATGGTGCTGATGTAAATCTCACGCTGGATTTAAGTTTTATCGGCAGCAAAAAAGCCATGTTGATTACCGACGGCGCAACCGAGCGTGAATTTTCACAAGTTGAGATTGGCAGCGATAAAGCTACCGCAATCACCATCAAATCTCGCGGTGGGTTTGTGGTAACGTTCAAGTGATCAATTGAATTAACGGTGGCAGCGGTCTTGCGTTAGCGCGGTTTGCAGCCCGCCGCCTGTTATGTTCACGCTAACAAAAAAACCGCATCTCATTAGGGTGCGGTTTTTTTTATTGCTAGCGCTAACAACTTGTTTGGCTTTCTCATTAGTGTGATTTTTAATCAAAATCGTGTTTTTGTGTTAGCTATGTGATGGAGTTTTATGTAAATCTTGATATTAATTGACAGCGCTGTTGACAGCGCTGTCAGCTATCTCTAGAGTAGCTAGCACGAGTAGATAAAGCGTTTTGAATTTCAGCCTCGCTTTGATTGAAACCGTCTCTCACCGTCGATGTCTGGTTGATGCATCGACGTCTCCCTCTTGCCCTTAGCATTGCGAAGGGCTTTTTTTTGCATCCGATTTCCTTTCTGCACGAAAAACCTCCTTTTTCGGGTTTTCTGACCCTAGGTTATTTCTTTTATAGCTGGCATAATCATGCCCCCCGATTTTTGGGCTTGGGTGCGTTTTGCGCATTTCCCTACGCCCAGCCTACGTGTTTCTAGGACTGTAGAGGCACAACCTATCGTTATCAGAGGATTAACATGCAACCAGCTATAAAGCCACGCAATCCCAATTTTTCATCTGGCCCCTGCAGCAAGCGCCCGGGTTACAGTTTGGATCAACTGGATGTTTCTACTCTTGGCCGCTCTCACCGTTCCACCATTGGTAAAGCTGCATTGCAACGCGCGTGTGAAGACACCGCCGAATTGCTCGGTTTGCCAGAAGGCTACCGCGTAGGTGTAGTGCCAGGTTCGGATACCGGCGCAGTAGAAATGGCAATGTGGTCGCTTCTGGGTGCGCGTGGTGTGGATATTCTGCAATGGGAATCTTTCGGTAAAGGCTGGTTGAGCGATGCCACCAAAGAATTGAAGCTGACCGTTAATGCGCACGAAGCCGATTACGGTTTGTTACCTGACCTGAGTAAAGTGAATTTCGATAACGACGTTATCTTCACTTGGAACGGCACTACCTCAGGCGTAAAAGTCCCTAACGGCGATTGGATTCCTGCAGACCGCAAAGGCCTGACCATTTGCGATGCAACTTCATCGGTATTCGCGATGGAAATGCCGTGGGAAAAGTTAGACGTAATCACCTACAGCTGGCAAAAAGTGCTCGGCGGCGAAGGTGCTCACGGTATGTTGATCCTGAGCCCGCGCGCGGTTGAGCGTTTGGAAACTTACAAGCCAACTTGGCCAATGCCAAAATTGTTCCGCATGACTAGCGGCGGCAAAGTAGTAGAAGGTATTTTCAAAGGCGATACCATCAACACTCCCTCTATGTTGGCGGTTGCTGACTATTTGGACGCTTTGGATTGGGTACGTGCAATCGGCGGCGTAAAAGAAACTATCGCTCGTTCAAACGCAAACTTGGCTGTGCTTGAAAAGTTTGTTGCGGCGAATGATTGGATTAGCTTCTTGCCACAAGTGCCAGAAACTCGTTCAAACACATCCGTGTGCTTCGTGTTGAAAGCAACCGCTGATCAAGTAAAAGCTATGATCAAATTGTTGGATAAAGAAGGCGTTGCCTACGATATAGGCGCGTACCGCGATGCGCCTGCAGGTTTGCGTATTTGGTGTGGTGCAACTGTGGATGCGGCGGATCTTGAAGCTTTGCTGCCATGGTTGACTTGGGCATATCAAGAAGCCACTAAAGGTTAATATTTAGCTAAACCTTTAAGGGCTGTGTTTTACACGGCCCTTTTTATTAGCCAGTTAAGATTTTATTAGTCAGTTAAGATTTTATTAGATAGTAAAATTCGCCAGCTCGTTTACATGTTAATTATTTTGTAAGGGAGTCGTCATCCTCGCGTAGCGGGGATCCAGCTCTTGGTTTGGCTTTTTAACTGCTGGATCCCCGCTACGCGAGGATGACGACGGATAGATAAATCAAGTTCACAGCCGTCATTCGAAACGAGCTTACTGAAGCCGATGATTCATTCATTGCATCGAAGAAGGAAAAAAAATTATGTTCAAAATAAAAACCTACAACACAATCTCTATTAAAGGCTTGAGCCGTTTTGGCCGCGATAAATACGAAGTCGCCAGCGATATTGGTACTCCAGACGCATACATCCTGCGCAGCCATAAATTGCAGGGCGAACCTTTGCCTGCGAGTGTAAAAGCTGTCGCGCGCGCTGGTGCGGGTACCAACAATGTCCCCGTTGCTGAATACACCAAGTTGGGCGTTGTCGTGTTCAACTCACCCGGCGCCAACGCCAACGCAGTAAAAGAGTTGGTGCTCACAGGTATGTTGCTTGGCTCGCGCGGTATTTTGCCGGGCATGGCATATGTGAATGGCTTAACCCACATGACCGATGCCGACGAAATGTCCAAATTGTTGGAAAAAGAAAAATCCAACTTCGCAGGTTTTGAGCTTCAAGGTAAAACCTTGGGCATCGTCGGTTTGGGTGCTATCGGTTCTATGATTGCTGATGCCGCTTTGGCACTCGGTATGAACGTGGTCGGTTTTGACCCGGCGCTTTCCGTTGAAGCGGCATGGCGTTTGCCAAATCAGGTTGCCAAAATGGAGAACCTGCAATCGCTCTTGGCGCGTGCAGATTACGTGACTTTGCACGTTCCAGCGATTGAAGCGACCAAACACATGATCAATGCAGATACCTTAAAGGTCATGAAAAAAGGTGCAGTGCTTTTAAACTTTGCGCGTGAAGCCATTGTGGATGCGCATGCGGTCGTCGAAAGTTTGGATGCAGGCCATTTGGGTAAATACATTTGCGATTTCCCAGAGCCAATCCTGCTCAATCGCTCCGATGTTTACGCGATGCCACACATCGGTGCCAGCACCGAAGAAGCTGAAGAAAACTGCGCAATTATGGCAGCAGACCAGTTGATGGATTACCTCGAAAACGGCAACATCAAAAACTCGGTAAACTTCCCGGCAGTGGCTATGGACCGCGCAGCAAACACTGGCGCCCGTATTACTTTTTCTAACGAAAATGTATCTGGCGTTTTAGGTCATGTGTTGTCGGTGTTGGCGGATAACAAAGTTAACGTTATCGATATGGTCAACAAAAGCCGTGGCGAAGTTGCTTACAATATTATTGATGTTCAACAAGCGCCTTCAGCTGACGTTGTGGACGCGATTAAAAAAGTTGAGCACGTAATCGCGGTTCGTATTATCTAATCCTCCAATCACGCCTGGCCAATCACTCTAGCCGGTGATTGGTCACGAGTGATGCCTCATGTACAAGCTTGTTTTCTTCGTTCCAGAGTCTCATCTCGAATCTATCAAATCTGCAGTCTTTGCTGCCGGTGCTGGTGCTATTGGTAACTACGATCAATGTTGTTGGCAGGTGTTAGGGCAGGGGCAGTTCCGTTCTTTGGCGGGTAGCAATCCTTATATCGGCCAATCCAACACACTCGAAATCGTTCCTGAATATCGCGTTGAAATGGTCTGCGCCGATTCGTGTATCGCGCAGGCCGTTACCGCCTTGCGCAAATCACATCCCTATGAAGAACCCGCGATCGACGTTTGGAAACTCTCGGAGCTGAGTTTATGAACCGCGAATTTTGGGGTTCTCTTGCCACCGCTTTAAAGCCCTACGGTGACTGCCAGTCTTTTACTGGCGAATCTCCAAAACAAGCCGCCGTAATGGTGCTTATCACCGACGAGGCATCACCAAAGATAATTTTTACCCTGCGCTCCAAGCACCTTAACCAACATGCAGGCGAAGTGTGTTTTCCCGGCGGTAAATGGGAGCCGCAAGATCATTCTTTGTTGGCGACGGCGCTGCGTGAAACCCACGAGGAAATTGGTTTGGCGCCAGCAATGATTGATGTATTGGGCGCCTTGCCTGCACGCGCGACTAAATCGGGCGCAATGGTTCAGCCCTTTATTGGAAAAATTCCCTCTGATTGCCGTTTTCATCTTAATCACCACGAACTCGACACCTTGTTTTCAGTGCCACTATCCGCTTTTGAGCATGGCTTGCAAGTGCGAACAGATGTATTTGAGCGCAATGGTCAGCGCTTTCGTATTCCTGCATACGTTTATGAAATCTACGAAATTTGGGGGTTTACAGCGGGGGTAACGGCTGATTTGTTAAAGCAGCTTCCAGTGAATTCTTGACTGGTCAGGCATTTGTTAGTTGCGGCTTCCCGCATAATCAAAAAGCCTATTTGACTTAATTCTATCCTCTGCCAATATGGTTGAGCGCTATTTACAAGACGGCTTCACCAAACAGCTTCCAACAACAAAAATGGCTGAAAAGGCGCAATGTGCTCCAATGATGGCATCAACCCACATGCCCGCTCTCACATCCCACTATAAGGTAATTAAGGATGAGTAAGATCAAGCTCCCCCTACGCGATATTGAGTTCGCGCTCTTTGAACTTCTCCATTTTGAAGACCATTACGCTGAATATTGCCCAAGCCTGGATGCAGACCTCACCAAGGCGCTACTCTCTGAAAATGCACGCTTCTGCGAAGATGTTTTAGCGCCGCTTACGGCAATAGGGGATTCGGAAGGCTGCCGGCTTGTGGATTCCAAGGTGATTACACCTAAGGGGTTCAAAGAGGCCTATCGTCAGTATTGCGATGCGGGCTGGCCCTCTCTCTCGCGCTCTGCGACCTATGGCGGCCAAGGTTTACCCCAATCTTTGGGGATTGTTGCGAATGAAATGTCAGCTACTGCCAACTACGCGTGGACTATGTATCCGGGTTTGTCCCAAGGTGCTATGCATACCATTGAGTCCCACGGGTCTGATGAGCAAAAGCAAACCTATTTACCTTCGCTAATTTCCGGCACATGGACGGGAACCATGTGTTTAACGGAGTCTCATTGCGGCACGGATTTGGGGCTGCTCAAAACCAAAGCGATTCCGCTGGGTGATGGGCGTTATGCCATTACCGGAACCAAGATATTTATTTCATCTGGCGATCACGATCTCGCAGAAAACATTGTTCATATAGTGCTGGCGCGCCTGCCTGATGCACCGGCGGGCACCAAAGGTATTTCGCTGTTTATTGTGCCGAAATTTAGCCCGAACCCGGATGGGAGTTTGGGTGCGCAAAACAATGTAAGTTGCGCATCGCTCGAACACAAAATGGGTATTCATGGTAACGCTACTTGCGTGTTGAATTTTGACGGCGCGGTGGGAACCTTGTTGGGTGAAGTGAATAAGGGGTTGAACCTGATGTTCACCTTTATGAACTTGGCGCGCTTGGGTGCGGCACTGCAAGGTATTGCGCACGCGGAAGCAGGTTATCAAGCTGCATTGAATTACACCCGCGAACGATTGCAGGGAAGGTCGCTATCGGGTGTAAAAAATCTGGCGGGCGCTGCTGATCCGATTATTTCGCACCCCGATGTTCGCCGCATGCTGATGACGCAAAAAGCGCTGTGCGAAGGTATGCGTATGATGGCTTACTTTGCCGCCAAGCGTGTCGATATAGCTCAACACGGACATTCCGAAAGTGAGCGCCAAATGGCGCAAGAAATGCTGAGTGTTATAACGCCCATCGCCAAGGGTTTTATCACGGAGTTGGGTTTTGAATCGGCGAGTTTGGCGTTGCAATGTTTTGGTGGCCACGGTTACATTAAAGAATATGGCGTTGAGCAGAATTTACGCGACTGCCGAATTGCCTCTCTTTATGAGGGTACAACAGGCGTTCAGGCGCTCGATTTATTGGGACGAAAAATTTTGTTGTCAGATGGAAAGCTCATGGAAGGCTTTACCAAGTGTATTCAACACTTTTGCCAAGACCCGACAAACGCACCAGAATTGTCGCCCTACGTTGAATCTTTGACTAGACTACATAAAGAGTGGTTGGGGGTGACCCAGCGTGTAGGCGCTCGAGCGGAGCAAAATCCTGATGAGGTGGGTGCAGCATCGGTCGATTACCTTATGTATTGCGGCTACATTTTTATGGGTTACTTGTGGGCTCGTGCAGCTAAAACTGCGCTGGCTGCACTGGCAACAAAAAATCAGGAGCAGGATTTTTATCGCGCAAAACTCACAACAGCGCGATTTTATTTTGAGCGAATTCTGCCTAGAACGCTTAGCCTTGTCGCCACCATTGATTCAGGCGCCGATAGTTTGATGGAGCTGCCAGCAGAACATTTTGCGTTTTAAATATCAAAAGAGCTTTGTACGAAAAAATATTCGTTCATACAAAGCTCTCATAACATAAAAAGAATTAGGAGCTTTACATGCCGTTGAATTATCACCGTACGATTCCCGATGTGTTTGCCGAGGCTTGCCAGCAATATGCTGATAGCCCTGTGTTCACTTGCATGGATCGCACCATCAGTTTTCGCGAGCTGGATGATCTCAGTGGTAAGTTTGCGGCCTATTTACAACAGCACACCAATTTAAAGCCTGGCGATCGAATTGCGATTCAGTTGCCCAATATTTTGCAATATCCCATCAGCGTGTTTGGCGCGCTGCGCGCCGGGTTAGTGGTTGTCAACACCAATCCTTTATACACGCCTCATGAAATTAAACATCAATTAAACGATTCTGGCGCAAAGGCGTTAGTGGTTTTGGCAAATATCGCCAAGAATGCATCCACAATTATTCAAGAGACGGGCGTCGAGCAAGTCATCGTTACTGAGCTTGCTGATATTCATTCGCCGTTGAAGCGTTTGCTCATTAATTCGGTTGTTAAATACGTTAAAAAAATGGTGCCGGAATTTTCGTTCCCGAATCAAATCAGCTACTGCAAAGCACTCTCGTTGCCACAAAAAAATTGGCAAGCCGTTGCGCGCGGCCCAGAAGATGTTGCCGTATTGCAATACACAGGTGGTACTACGGGCGTTGCCAAAGGTGCAATGCTCACCCACAGGAATCTGGTTGCGAATATGTTGCAGTTGAACGAACACATGGTGTGTTCGTTCCGTAGAAATCAGGAACTTTATATTGCGCCGTTACCGCTCTACCACATCTACTCATTTACAATTCACTGCACATCTGCTGTGTCGCTCGGCAATCACAGTGTGTTAATTCCAAATCCGCGCGATATTAAAACCTTTGTTGAAACGCTAAAGAAATATCCCTTCACTTTGTTTGTGGGTTTGAACACTTTGTTCAACGCCTTGCTGCGTAATGAAGAATTTCAAAAGCTGGATTTCAGCACGCTGCATTTAACCTCTTCTGGTGGTATGGCTTTAACAGCGGAAACGGCGAGCAAATGGCGCGAACTCACCGGTAGCCCCATTACTGAAGGTTATGGATTAACCGAGACATCACCGGTTGTGTGCAGTAATCAAGTGGATGCTGTGCAATACGGAACCGTTGGCCGCCCATTACCGGATACAGAATGCAAAGTGGTTGATGAAAACGGCAATAGTCTGCCATCGGGCGAAGCTGGAGAATTATTGATTCGCGGCCCGCAAGTGATGAAAGGTTATTGGCAGCGCCCAGAAGCCACCGCAGAAGTGATTGATAGCGAAGGTTGGTTTAAGAGCGGCGACATGGCTGTGATTGCAACTGATGGCTACATCAAAATTGTAGACCGCAAAAAAGATATGATTAACGTGTCAGGCTTCAAGGTTTATCCCAATGAAGTTGAAGATGTTTTAGCAAGCCACCCGGATATTATTGAAGCAGCGGTGATTGGCGTCCCCGATAAAGAGGGTAGCGAAACCGTTAAAGCCTTTGTGGTGTGCTCAAATCCAGATTTGGATATAAAAGCGGTGCGCGATTTTGCGAAAACCAAGTTAACAGCCTACAAAGTTCCACATCAAATTGAATTCTGTAAAGACTTACCAAAAACCAACGTAGGAAAAATATTGCGCCGTGAATTGCGCGATAAAGAAATTGCTAAAAAAGCGTGAGCATCTGGCGCGTGATATTTGCAGCAACATTTTTAATAGAGTCGTACTCCATTAAGAAACTAAGCGACCAGTAATATGAAAAGAGCCTTGATTCTTTCCGGCGGCGGTGCGCGCGCTGCCTATCAGGTGGGGGTGCTGCAAGCCCTCGCCGAAATTTTACCCGACGATAGCGCTTATCCATTTCCCATTATTTGCGGTACATCTGCAGGTGCGATTAACGCACTTGCACTTGCCGCACACCCTGGCACTTTTAAAGAATCTGTCAATGCACTTGCTAATATGTGGCGCAACCTAACGGTTGGCGATGTGTATTTGCATGGCTGGACAGACATTATCAAAGGCCTTGGTCTCTTAGGCTTATCGCTATTTAATCAGGGGATTGGCCGTCAGCGCCCTTTGTCGTTACTGGATAATTCTCCACTGTGGGATTTGCTGGGAACGCGAATTCCCTTTCACAACATAAGCCATGCAATCGACAGCGGAAAATTATTCGCAGTGTCTGTATCGGCCATGGGCTATTCGTCTGGCCATACGGTGAGTTTCTTTCAAGGGCACGAAAGTATTCAGGGCTGGAATCGTTACAGGCGCGCTGGCGTTCCTACGCCACTACGTTTGGAACATTTGCTGGCTTCATCTGCCATACCAACAATCTTTCCCGCAGTACGCATTAACCGCGAATACTTTGGTGATGGAGCTTTGCGTCAATTAGCGCCCATCAGTCCGGCACTTCACTTTGGGGCAGAATCTTTATTTGTAATCGGTGTGAGCGGAAATAAATCTTCCGCAAAGCAACACAAACGCGTGCCCGTTAAACATTCACCGTCTATGGGGCAAATTGTGGGTCATTTGCTTAACAGCGCGTTTGTAGATTCGCTTGAAGGTGATTTGGAACACATGGAGTTGGTCAATAAATTGGTGAAGTTAATACCAGAAGAAAACCGTCCCGCAAATTTTAAATTGCGTGCTGTCGATAATATGGTGATTTCGCCATCCAGCCCACTCGATGTGATTGCAGGAAGAAATATTCGCTACCTGCCTGAAAGTCTGCGGTTCTTCTTGCGCGCCATAGGTGCAACTCGAAAAGGTGGCGGCGCTACTGCGGCAAGTTACTTGTTGTTCTCTACCGAATTTATTACGGATTTGATGGAGTTGGGGCGACAGGATGCGCTCGCAGAAGCAGAATCCTTGAAAGCGTTTTTCACTCGCTGATTATTGAATTTTTTGCGTCTTACGCAGCAAATCTGTAAGAGGTTGGTTGTTCCAGGCTTGGGTTAATAAATCTTGGTGAACCGTGTTTTCGTCCAGCTGAATAAAATTGATGGTGCGCTTGCGCATATTGTTAGGAATACCTGTTTCAAACTCCATGCGTTGATCGCGTAACAAATTTTGCAAAAGCTCGTTGCTCGCTCGTGCCGGGTCTGTGTAAGCGCTAAAGAAAAAACTTTTGCGATAATTTCCTCGCAACCATTTTGCAAAGGTTTCCTCTTCCCCGTAAAGTGCATCCAATAAAATAACGCCCTTAATTCGTTTGTTCATCCCACCCATTTTTAAAATATGAGCTGCTGCATAATAACCGCCGCTGTAGGCCACCACAATGATGGGGGCGCGGTTTAATTGATAGGCGAGAAAATTGTCATTTTGCCAGTGGCCAATTTGAGCAGCAGCTTCTTTCATAAAGGCAGCGAAGTAATTTCTCTGTACAAAATTACCCGGGCTTGAATCCAACGCATCTACTGCAAATTGCGGCGCAATTAACACGGCATTGATCTTTGCTTCACTGACTTGTGCTGCAATTTGTTGGCGAGCGATTACATCGCGCTCAAGTGTTGATTGGTTGCCGTGTAAAAAAACAACCAGTGTGGGTGGGTGTGATCGATCGAAATCTGAGGAAATCGCAAGCAACACGCGGTTATCGTTATAGGTAGTATCTTCCCATAATAAACCTCCTCGCTTGCTTGTGTGCCCGCGGCGGCTGGCTTGGTTTACATCAAAAAAACTGACAGCGTGTTTTGCATTAAGGGGGAAGGGGGCGTATTTAAAGCTGCGCAAGGTTGTTTCAGGATTTTGCTGACTCCAAGCATGCGCGCTAATACACAAGCCGAGTACTAAGGCGCATTTTACGATCAGCTTGCTGATCATGCATGCGCCTTTTGTGTGTTGCTGCTTTCATTTTGTTGGATAGGTTTTAACACCCCCATAAACGCAGGTATGGCAATAAGGTATGCAGCGCCTGCAACGGCGATTACCGCTGCCAAGCCAAACGAAGTTGCAATAATAGGAACCAATGCGGCGCCTATGACCGAGAAACACCCATTCACGCCCCATGCCCACAGGAACATATATTCTTTGTGTAAACGGGTTAAAACGCCCATGCCCGTCGCCATAGGGAAGCCCATTAAGAATGCTGGCGGTGCGATAAGTGCAAAACAACAAATTAATCTAATTGCGTAAGGTAAGCCACCAATCGCATTAAGGATTGGATTCAGAATCAAGCTGTAGGCAATTAAGATTCCACCAATCAGCAACAAAATTTTCGGCATTGTAGTGCGAGCGCTTGATGCATATTTATCGGAAACAAAACTGCCAATACCAGAAAATACCAACATGCCGGTGATCAACACAGATGCTGAAACAGTTGCGTTGGACAGCGCTTGAATAAACTGGGCAATCAAACCCACTTCTACCGTGATATAACCGAAACCCAAACACGCAAAAAACAAAATCGTTTGTGCTTTACCTGGGTATTTACTAAACGCAGTGCGCCAGCCAGCAACAACGGGAATAGATACCAAAATCAAACCTGCTACGCAGGCAATCGCGAGTGTTGCCCACAGCAGTAAATAGCCCCACTCATCTTGGAATAATTCAAGGCGGTCGGTAATTTTTGGTAAATCTTTTGGGAATACGTAAGCCGCAAAGTAGGGGTGATTATTGGTGAGCGGTTGCACATCAAATAAATAACGCTGGCTAAAGGTTTTCCAATCGTCGTGAATTAACGCTTGCCATGCAACTTGGCTAAGAATAGACGCCGGTACTGTTAAGCCAGGCTCTTCAGATGCGGCACTCGCTGTTTCAGTATTTAGATTTTCCTGGGAGTTAGATTTTTTACTGTCGTCGGCCGAAAAAATGCTGTCATGAAAATCTTTGAATACGTGGTCAGCTTTGGCAAGGTTGACTTTAATGCCGGGTGAATAAATTTCATCAAACGACATAGAAGATGTGTGCTCGCGCAGCTTTGTCAATTCGTCGGCAGTGAAACCTGAACGCTTGTAAAGCACGGTGACAGTAGATAGGTAGCTAGATGCAACAAAGAAATTTTGCGCAATATCTTTATCGCCATTTGCACGAGCTGCTGCTGCCATAGTGGCGAATAATTTTAAGACTGATTTTGGCGGCTCCTCTTTATTCCACAGGGTCACGGACAAAGTGCCCTTGTCGCTAAGCGCGCGCATGTAATGTTGCATGGCTTCTTGCGTGTAGGAATATTTTTCCACGATTGCAAAACCACCGGGGTTAGATAAGCCCGCGGAATCCGCAAGGCTTAAATCGATGACATCGTAGCGCTCAGTTGTATTCGCAAGGAACAAGCGGCCATCGTAAGGAATGACGGTAACGCGGTTAAGAATATCGTTGGTGAATTTTTTCAGTACGTCGCTTTCACGGAAAGCTTTCAAAAAGGCAGGATTGGCTTCGCCCACGGTGACGCTTGACGAGCTATGCAAGGCAACCATGGTTGAAATGCCACCGCCAAATTGCACGACAAACGTTTTGGGCTTGTTGGCAATTAGGTAGGGATAAATCATCGGCAAGTAGTGGAAGTAAGCCGTGTCCTTATCAGAAAGTTGACGCATGATGCCAATGGGGCCGTCGCCATCCACATACAAACCTAAATACGCATTTGCAGGCATTTCTTCCAAGTTGAGCGACGCGTTGTCGGACAAGCCGGGCGCAAAATGCAAATACGAACTACTGTAAACTTCCATGTGACCGAAAGGTGAAACGGCCTCGTATTCCCGCTTGCTGTCAGGGAATTTGCGTGCATATGAAACACCCTTGTAATCAGATACCG
The DNA here is from genome assembly GCA_964581625.1 of uncultured Cellvibrionaceae bacterium. Classification (GTDB taxonomy): domain Bacteria; phylum Pseudomonadota; class Gammaproteobacteria; order Pseudomonadales; family Cellvibrionaceae; genus Cellvibrio. The sequence goes on along the minus strand of CAZOPE010000001.1, from coordinate 145,934 downwards.
ACAGTTTTGGAATTTTCGCCGCATCGGGTAAATGCAAATGTATGGCGATAGCCGCAACTGAAATTACGGCGAGCGCAATTGCCCATTTGCGTGAACCCAATCCAGAAAACCAGAGCACACTGCCGATACCGGCTAATACAACGGGAACCAAAACCAGATTGTCTGGGCGGAACAAAAAGAGTGAGCCTAGGGTTAATAAACCGCACAAGCCTGAGCCGAGCAAATCTGCAAAGTAAACGCGGCCAAACACTTGTTTCGCGCGTAAAAAAACCGTGCCTAAAAACAAACTGCCGGCGAGAAAGGGCAACAAATAAAGCGCAAAGTTGGCGACCAAACGCCATTTCTGTAGGGAGTCAGAGACAAGAAAGATGGGGTTAAACGGAAGTTGCTGAGCTAGCAGATTTGAGCCAACAACCAAGGGCGCAAATGCAGCCAGCGACGCTGCAATCACACCAAACCAATGACGCTCAAACCATTTGCGTGCAAGGCACATAACGGCGCTGGTTAAACCAAAGCCGAGCATGGCCAGGCTCACCACAAGCGAGCCAAAATGTGCCCAGCTGCCTTCTGCGAAAATCCGCATGATGCCGATTTGCAGGGCGATAATCGCACCGGCTACACAACCTACGGCTGCGTACATCAGCAGCTGCCGCAAACCTGTTTGTGACCATTCCTGGGACGTGGTGGAAGTTTGCGGATACGCTGAATCTGTCATGTGATCTTACTTGTTGTGTGAGCCTACAATAGCGTCGCCTTCCAATTTGGTGAAAGGAACGAAAGGAACTACTTTGCCGTTATAAATATCAGAGCGGGTAATTTTGATGGTGCCGTCTGGGTTGGCTTCTTTGGTGATTTTAAGTACGTGTTGCGCACCCGGTGGACCAACAGGGATAACCATCACGCCGCCGGTTTTCAATTGCTTGAGTAGGGCAGGTGGAATGTGGTCGATACCACAGGTTACGATAATCTTGTCAAACGGCGCTGCTTCTTCCCATCCGTAGTAACCGTCAGCTTGTTTGGTGGTGACGTTTTTATACTCGGTGTAGCCCTTGGCAATAATGCTGTCGTAAATACCGCGGGTGCGTTCAGCCAACGGTTTGATAATTTCTATCGTCCAAACTTTATCGGTAATGTGGCCAAGGATTGCAGATTGATAACCAGAGCCGGTACCGATTTCCAAGACTTTGTCGCCTTTTTTAATATCCAATACGCTGGTCATACGGCTTACGGCGTGAGGGCCGGAGATGGTTACACCAAAGCCAATATCTAAAAAGTTGTCGTCATAGGTATGTGCCGAGGTTTTCTTCATTACAAACTCCTCGCGAGGAGTCATCAAAAACGAGCGCTTGGTTTGTTCGTTGGTTAAATCGCCACGCTGAAGAAGCGCCTGATAACGATCCCAGCGCTGGCCGAGGAATTTTTTGTCTTCGCCACGGTTCTCGATCATCCACTTAACAAAATTTTCTTTGTTATCCATGGGTGGAACCATGTCGTAGGTGAATGCCTTGGGAACAGCCGCGCTTGCTAGCACAGGTACAAAAGCGCTGGCCAAGGCAACGGCTAAAGTGAATTTCTTAAGTACGTATTTCAAGGGGAATCCTTACTATCTCAATAGTGGCTAACAAGCGATAAACAGCAATTGCAGACGGGTAAACCGGGCGGCGATTCTAGCATGGGCGTCTAGGCTTCTGATACGTTAGAGCAGTGTGGAATAAGGGGATTTCAGCGCAATTATTTAACTTGGGTGCAAACAAAAAAGCCGCTGTAAAAACAGCGGCTTTTTAACGTCTGGTGCTTAGGCCCTTCTACGGAAGAGTGGTAAGGGCTGGTCAACCGAGGCCTGGTAGTATTCATTAAAATCCTTGAGCGATTTTAGTGCGATTTCCAGATCTGTTTCTGGGTTGGCGAAGGCGAAAGCATTCACGCCGCAGCGACGCAAATAGCACAGCTGATCGCGAATAAAATTACCCACAGCGCGCAATTCGCCTTTAAAACCATAGCGTTCACGCAGAATACGTGCGGTAGAAAATGCGCGGCCATCCATAAAACCGGGGAAGTTAACGCCAATAACCGGGAAGCGATTAGCTTCTTCACCAATAGATTCAGCGACTTCGTCGCTATCCAGCCAAACGCCAATATCTGTACGAGCTTGGAGTTGTGCTTTTTGGGCTACCCATACGCTAAGTGGAACAATAACCTGACCGGCAGGAACCGTAACTTCAGCTGCGTCACCTTCGGGTTTGGCAATAAGCTCCCATGTGTTTTCTGCAATCGTGCCGTCTTTAATTAGCTTTGGCCCATTAGTTTTTAACATAGACACGCTCCTTAAATGGAGTAGCACCTATACGGCGATAGGTATCAATAAACAATTCTTCGTCGGTACGGTTTTCTACGTAGACATCAACCAGTTTTTGCACCACTTCTGGCATGACTTCGGCGCCGAAAGAGGGGCCAAGTACATCGCCGAGTGATGCATCATTGCTGGCATTACCACCTAGCTGAACTTGGTAGAATTCTTTGCCCGCTTTATCCACACCCAAAATACCAATGTGACCGACGTGGTGATGGCCACAGGCATTCATACAGCCGGAGATGTTTAGATCTATATCACCCAGGTCGTACACATAGTCCAAATCTTCAAACTGACGTTGGATAGCTTCCGCAATCGGGATGGACTTAGCGTTGGCCAAGGAGCAGAAATCGCCGCCGGGGCAGCAAATAATGTCGGTAATGGTGCCAATATTAGGTGTTGCGAATCCGGCAACTTTCGCCTTTTGCCACAAGGCATAAAGGTCAGACTTTTTCACATCGGCCAACACTATATTTTGCTCGTGTGTGGTGCGCGCTTCACCGAAGCTGAATTCATCCGCCAAGTTGGCGATGATTTCCAGCTGGTTATCAGTAATGTCACCGGGTGCAACGCCGGTTGGCTTCAATGACAAGGTGACGGCGGCATAACCTGGCACGCGATGGCCGCGTACGTTGCGCTGTAGCCACTTGCTGAACGCTACGCTCTCAGCGGCTTGGGCATCCACAGCAGATTGCGCAGCTGCGTTATCGATTGCTTCGTATGCAGGTTCGGTAAAGAAACCTTTGGCGCGTTCAATTTCTTCGCACGTTAACTTACTGTAGCTGTCTTTGGTGCGTTCCCATTCGGCTTCTACTTTTTCTGCGAAAACGTCGGGTGTCAGTGCGCGCACGAGAATTTTGATACGCGCTTTGTATTTGTTGTCGCGGCGGCCAGAAAGATTGTACACGCGCAGGATCGCTTCCAAATAAGGAAGCAAATCTTCTTCTGGCAAAAATTCACGGATAACACTGCCAATCACTGGGGTACGGCCCAAGCCGCCACCCACATAGACTTTAAAGCCAACCTCGCCTGAATCTTTGCGAATAATTTGCAAACCAATATCGTGAACTTGTACGGCTGCGCGGTCTTTCTCAGAGCCTGTTACGGCAATTTTGAATTTACGCGGTAAGAAGGCAAATTCAGGGTGAAAGCTGGACCATTGACGAATAATTTCGCAGTAGGGGCGAGGGTCGATAATTTCGTCCTCAGCAACGCCGGCGAATTGGTCAGAGGTGGTGTTACGAATACAGTTACCGCTGGATTGAGTGCCGTGCATGCCCACTTCAGCCAGTTCGGCCAAAATATCAGGCACTTCGGTTAAATCTGGCCAGTTAAACTGAATGTTTTGACGAGTACTGACATGCACATAGCCTTTGTCATAGTGACGCGCAATATGGGCCAATTTGCGAATTTGAGTGCTGTTCAACATGCCGTAAGGTACGTTAATACGCAGCATGGGCGCCAGTCTTTGCACATAGAGGCCGTTTTGCAGGCGCAGTGGCAAAAATTGCTCAGGCGGAAGTTCACCGGCTAAAAATCGCTCGGTCTGGTCGCGAAACTGAGCCACGCGCTGGCGCAGAATGCTGTTGTCGTACTCGTCGTAGATATACATAGGTGCGGGATACCCTGGAGCAGCAAAGTTAAGGCAGGTCTACAGATTTAGAATCAGCCCAAAAAAGAGGCGCGAATAATACACTAAACACCCTTCATCGGCGAGTGTAGACCTATTGCCTGTCGGTCAAAAGTGCGGTCATCCTAATGGTTTGCTTAGGTGAATGGAACGAATCTTTAATGCTAAGGTGATTTATTTTAGTTATAGAATTTTTAGGTATGCTGCATAGGTAAAGCGTTGCTTTTCTGGTGCTGTTAAATTCCCACCTGTTATAGTAAGCACCTTGAAAATCAGAGTATTTATATGACTGTTGTCGATGATTTGGCTGTTTTGCCGCGCTGTATGGATGATCTTAAAATCTTGCGTAGCGACGAGGCGTTTTTGTTAATCAATAAACCACCGCGCTTGCTCAGCGTTCCAGGGCGACACCCCGACAATCACGATTCTGTTCTCACCCGTTTACGCGCGGATTTCCCCTTGGCAGAAATTGCCCATCGGCTGGATTTTGATACGTCCGGCATCATGGTAATTCCGCTCAGCAAACCGGCGTTATCCCATATCAGTAAGCAGTTTCAGGCGCGCACCACGCGTAAAATTTATACTGCGGTGGTTAATGGTTTGGTTAAAGATGATTCGGGCGTGATCGATTTACCTATAGCGCCAGATATGGAGAACCGCCCAAAGTACAAAATTTGCAGGGAAACGGGGCGGCAATCTGTCACCGAATTTACCGTGGTATCTCGCGATGAGCTCGGGCAGACTACGCGCCTGCTGCTGCACCCCATTACCGGGCGTTCGCACCAATTGCGCTTACACATGACGGCGATAGGGCACCCGATACTAGGGTGTGAGTTTTACGCGGATGAAGTTGCGTTGAAAAAATCGCCGCGTTTGTTATTGCATGCAACTGAGCTAGTGTTTGATCACCCGATTACCGGGGTAATGGTCGCTGGCGTTTGCAGTCCGGAATTTTAAAGCTTTATTCGCAATTAATTTTTACATTTTATAAACCTGATAGGTAGTTGATCCATGCAAGAAAATCATGAACTCCAGAACGCGGAAAAAATTGGCTTTTTCCCCACATTAATTTTCAGCTCGCGCTGGTTGCAGTTGCCGCTTTATTTGGGCTTGATCATTGCACAATGTGTATATGTATTTTTATTTCTTAAAGAGCTGTATCACCTTATTCACAATGCCAATACTCTTACCGAACAAACCATTATGCTCAGTGTCTTGGGCTTGATTGACGTTGTTATGATTTCTAACTTGTTGGTGATGGTTATTGTGGGCGGATATGAAACTTTCGTATCCCGATTAAATTTAGGTGGCCACCCTGATCAGCCAGAATGGCTAAGTCACGTAAATGCGACTGTGCTCAAAGTGAAATTGGCGATGGCGATTATTGGCATTTCCTCAATCCATTTGTTGAAGACATTTATTGCTGCAGGCGATCTGGGCGCCCCTGATTCAAAATTTACCGAAGCGGGAATTATGTGGCAAACCATTATTCATATGGCATTTATTTTATCGGCTTTAGGTATTGCGTATACGGATGTGCTGATGCAACGTGTCGTCAAAAACGGTAAGCCAGAGCATTAAGGTTTTTTGCTTTTCCAATAAAAAACGGCAGCTTAGGCTGCCGTTTTTTTTGATCAAATAAATATTAATGCTGCGATGCTTCGCTAATGCCAATGCCCGTTTGCGAACGCACAAACTGTGCATCAAACGCAGCCTCTTCCGCTTTGGCATTTGCAGATTTATCGGTAATAGAGAACAACCAAATTCCGATGAAGGCAACACTCACAGAAAAAATGGCGGGATATTTGAATGGAAATATCGCCTTTTCATAATGTAACGCATCCACCCAAACGGTTGGGCCAATAACTACCAGTACCAGCGCCGTAAGCAAACCGAGTGATCCACCGATGACCGCGCCGCGGGTTGTCAGCTTGCGCCAGTACATGGAGAGCAACAGAATCGGGAAGTTCGCGCTTGCCGCAACGCAGAAGGCCAAGCCCACCATAAAGGCGACGTTTTGGTTTTCAAACACAATGCCGAGCAATACGGCAATCACGCCCAAGCAAATAGTGGCGATGCGCGATGCACGCATTTCTTTCTTCTCATCGCGTTGGCCTTTCAATACCAGAGTGGAATAAAGGTCATGAGAAATGGCGCTAGAGCCTGCGAGCGTTAAACCAGATACCACCGCAAGAATGGTTGCAAATGCGACTGCAGAAATAAAGCCTAACAAAATATCGCCACCCAAAGCGTGCGACAAATGAATAGCGGCCATGTTGGTGCCACCAAGGAGTTTGCCATCCGCGAAATAATCGGGGTGATTAATTAAAAGCACTATGGCACCAAAGCCAATAATAAAAGTAAGTATGTAGAAGTAGCCGATAAAACCCGTGGCATAAAATACGGAACGACGCGCTTGTACGGCATCTTTTACTGTAAAGAAACGCATTAAAATATGGGGTAAACCTGCGGTACCAAACATCAGCGCCATACCAAGGGAGATAGCAGAGATTGGGTCAGACACCAAGGTGCCCGGTGCCATAATTGCGGTGCCTTTGGTGTGAACTTTAGTCGCTTCGGCAAACATATTTTCAAAGCTAAAGCCAAAATGCCACAGCACTAATAGAGCCATTAAACTTGCGCCAGACAACAACAAAATGGCTTTAATTAATTGCACCCAAGTTGTTGCTAACATACCGCCGAAGGTCACGTAGAGTGTCATCAATACGCCTACGATGATGACTGCGGATTGATAAGGCATACCGAACAATACCTCGATGAGTTTTCCTGCACCCACGAGCTGTGCAATCAAATAAAAAATGACTGTAACCAATGAGCCACTGGCGGCGAGTATGCGAATGGGCTTTTGTTGCAAGCGGAAAGAAGCAACATCCGCGAAAGTGTATTTACCTAAATTGCGCAGGGGTTCTGCGATGAGCAACAACACAATCGGCCAGCCGACCAAAAAGCCAATGGCGTAAATCAAACCGTCAAAGCCAGAGGTATATACCAAACCGGCAATACCCAAAAACGACGCGGCAGACATGTAATCGCCCGCAATTGCTAATCCATTTTGAAAACCGGTAATGCCGCCGCCAGCTGCATAAAAGTCTGCAGTCGTTTTTGTCCGGCGTGCTGCCCAATAGGTAATTCCTAGTGTGACCAGAACGAAAGCCAAAAACATGCTAATAGCAGTCATGTTAACGGGTGCTTTTGGTGCGGAATCGGCCCAAGCGGCAGTTGCAAAAAAAACTATTGAACAGGCGAATAAAGCTTTGAGTTTCATTTAAGCTCCCCCGCTTTTTGCACAATGGCGCGCGTGAGCGGTTCGATCACACGGTTAGCATAGCTCACATAAATACCGGTAATGATCATGCAGAACACAATTATCCCCAAGCCGAGCGCTACACCTATAGACGTAACACCCGTGCCAACGGGATTGCCGAGCGAGGCTGGCCAAAATGCAATGGCGACGATCAGTGCGAAATAAGCTACCGTGACAGCAATTGAAAGTGGCCACACGATTTTTTTGCGTGCTCGAGTCAGCTCCGCATACTCAGGCAGATGCCGGATTTGTTCGGATCGGTTCATGGATTTTTCCTTCTTATAAATAAGTTATAGTTGATTTGATATTGGTCAGGTCTTTCAAGATTTGGCCACTGTTGTTGCTGATGTTATTGTTATGATATTTCCATCTTTATGATGTTTATTTTTAGCGTTCGGTTTTTCTCACAGTACTTTACAACTTAATAATTTGTTAATCAGGACGGCTGCCTATGTTTAATTTCTCCGGTCAATTGCAGGAACTGCGTTCAACCATTGTCGGATTGGCTTTGTTATTAGGCGCAACGATTATCGGTTTTGTCTGGGTTAGTATCGGCCTTAATCATTGGCTGAGTGCGCAGCTGGGTTCAGTATGGGGGCCTATTGTGTTGGGGTTGATTTACTTTCTGCCAGTCACGATATTTGCATTTATTAAAGCTTTTATTCGCCAACCCAAACAGCCACTTGCGTCACCTAGTGATGCTGCTGATATCGCAACAGCCAATATGGCTGCGGTGGTTGAAAACCTCTCAGGGCTGTCGCCATTTGCTGTTGCTGCAGCAGTAATTGCAGCTACTTTTTTAGCAAACCGCTTTCCTGGGCTTCTCGCAACCTTTATGCAGTTTTTAACGGTCTATGCAAACGATGTAAAAAATCGTGCTGCAAAAGCACCTGCTAAATCGGCAGAAAGTGAATCAACACAAGCTTAGGTCGTATACAAGTGCGGGTGATTCTAGCAAGCGGCTCAACAGCTTCCAAGTTAATTAATGCTTAGGTGAAAAGAAGCTGTTTTGTGGGGCTTATGACAAACCTGTGACAGGTTTTTGTGCGGGATTAAAGCGACTTTTACGATAAGGGTGGATCAAATCCACCCTTTTTGACGAGCAATACGCGCGGCATCAACACGGTTCGCTGCATTCAGTTTGGCTATGGCTTCTGACAAATAATTGCGCACGGTTCCTTCAGATAAGAACAGTGTATTTGCAATTTCTGCTGTCGTTTTTCCTTCACTGGCAAGCCGTAATGCGCGGCGTTCTTTATCGCTCAGTGGATCGGTTTCTCCCAAAGCCATCATTGCCAATTCGCCATCGATTACGCGTTTACCATCCATAATGCGATAAATAGCTTGGATCAATTGCTCCGAGGGCGCATCTTTCAACAAGAAACCTGATACCCCCATATCTATAGCGCGGCGAATATAACCAGAGCGGCCAAAGGTGGTCACAATAATGATTTTGGTGGGTGATTGCTGCTGAATAAGGTATTGCGCCAATTCCAATCCAGAGCGGCCGGGCATTTCAATATCGGACAATAAAATATCGTAACTATTTTGTTTCAACAAAAGCCAAGCTTTGTCGCCATCTTCCGCTTGAGTGACTTCAAAATTGGGTTCCATGCTTAAGAGTGCGGCTAGCGCGCCGCGCACCATAGCTTGGTCTTCAGCTAACAAAATTTTCATATCAGGTGGCCTGGGTGATGAGTTCATGAGCTGGCAGGGTGATATCAAAGCGTGCTCCGTTTGAAATTTGCGCGCTTACGTCACCCGCCAAAGCGTGTAATCGTTCCTGGATTCCATTAAGGCCGTTCCCGGGTGTAATAGATTTAATACAACCGTTATCCTGCATGCTAATCACCACATTCTCGCCATCCAATTGAAACGAGATTCGGCAGTGGTTGCCGTTGCTGTGGCGCAGCACATTGGTTGTGAGTTCTGTGAGGGCTAGAATTAAAGCGGTTTCAGCGCGCGCAGAAAGGGTAGGGATTTCTCCTTGCAGATCAACTGAAAATCCATTCTGGCGTAGCTTGTCGCAAAGCTGAATCACTTCTCCGGATAAACCGCGATGCTTGTAGCCTGACACTGTTTGGCGCACAAGGCTCAAACTTTCACGCGCAATTTTATGCAAATCCGAAAGATGCTCTCCCACGTGTTCAATTTTTTCCTGCTTCAAAAGCTTCTCTGCCAACTCTGCTTTGAGCGCGATAGAGGAAAGCGTGTGCCCCAAAATATCGTGTAGATCGCGTGCGATACGTTCGCGTTCGGCAATAACTGCCAGCTGCTCAATTTCCTGACGACTTTGGAGCCAGTGAGTGGCGGCTGCGTTGCGGATGCGCTCAATGTAGCCCCAAAGGCTGATAGTAACGATTCCAGAAATGGCGGGTAGCGCGAAGAAGGGGACTTGGTATTGATAGTAATAGTGCAGGCAGAGAATCATTAAAATCGTGCTACCTAATAGCGTCATATAAATGCGCGTGCGGTAGCAATAACCAATCAAAAATCCAACGTAGGAAAAAAAGGTGCTGGAGCCTGGTGAGAGTGGTGTAACGATCAATGCGAGCGCAATAATTGCTGCAATAGGTTGCCACACGTATTTTATGTTCATTACCGTTGCACGCAAATAAAGTGCTACGAACGCAATGTAGGCGCCCACAAGAAAGAAAAGTTGTGCTGCGCTGTAAGAGGTGTAATAGATAGGGACGAAATAATAGAGACTAAAAACAAGCCAAATCCAGGGTTTCTCTAAAAAGAGCGGAGAACGACAGGTTTTCATTAGGGCCTCAGTAAAGTCTTAAGTTCTCGGTAATAAAGTCTTACTCGCGGTAATCGCCGGATAGTTTACCTTAGGTGGTAAGAGATGCCTTAGAATTTTCCGTTGAGGCGAGTAACCCTGAATGTTTGCATAGTTATTATGGATAACACCTGCGCACTCAGCCACCTACGAAAGTCACAAGCCCAAAGTGACAATTGTCAAAGCGGTATGTAAAGAAATTTATAGCCGCTTAATCCTGATTGCAAACTGGTTATACTGCCGCTTCACTGTTTGCGGCTGTCCAACAGCGTAAGCGGTCCGGTCATAAAAACGATAACAACGATAAAAATAAGGTGCCCTGTGCGTAGATTTCAAAAGCTGGCGATGGCGGTCTGGGTTTGTTTTGCAAGCCAATTGAGTTTCGCCGTCGAATCCGACAAAACCAACATCATTTTTCTTATTGGCGATGGCATGGGCGTGGCCTATACGGGTGCCTATCGCCTCTTTCAAGACGATTTAGCAACGCCTGAGCTTGATAAAACCGTGTTTGACGAGATGCTCGTCGGCATGGCCTCAACTTACCCCGACGATCACAATCAGGTAACAGATTCCGCAGCGGCTGCAACAGCTTTGGCTACAGGAATAAAAACGTTTAATGGCGCCATAGGCGTTGATGCACAGCACACCCCCATCAACAGCATGCTGGATAAAGCCAAAGAGCTGGGTTACTTAACCGGCGTTGCGGTAACCTGCCAAGTCAATCACGCGACGCCCGCCGCGTTTATCGCACACTCCGACAGCCGCCAAAGCTATGAAGCCATTGCAAATCAATATGTGGATTTAAAAATTAACGGTAAACCTAAAGTTGATTTACTGTTCGGAGGTGGACAGGAATATTTTATTCGTAAAGATCGTAATCTCGTCAAAGATTTCGAGGCACAAGGTTATAAGTACATTGATGATATTAATAGCTTAGGCAAGATAAAAAAATTACCTGTACTCGGTTTATTTTCAAAGGGTGGTTTAACCCCTGCAGTAGAAAGTGATCATCCTTTGCGTCTTACGGAAATGACACAAAAATCGCTGGATTTATTAAGCCAAAAATCTGCGCAACAAAAACCTTTTTTGTTGATGTTGGAGGCAAGCCAAATTGATTGGTGCGGTCATGCCAATGATATCGCCTGCGCGATGGGCGAAATGCGCGACATGGCAGAAGCAATGAAAGTCATCAAGCAATATATCGATAAAAATCCAAACACAATTTTTGTAGCAACAGCAGACCACTCGACGGGTGGTTTATCCGTGGGTGCCAAAGGGCGTTACCAATGGGAGGCGCGGGTTGTTCGCAACATTAAGGCAACTGCACCTACCATTGCGCGACAGTTACTTGCCGCCAAAATAAATTGGAAAACGGTATGGCAATCGCTCGCTCAAATTAAATTAACCGAGGATGAGCAAAAAGCGATGGACGCGCTCATCATGCAGGCCAATGAAAATAACCAAGAGCTCTTATCTGGCCAAATAACCGCTCAGGTATTGAGTTACATCGATAAATACACATCAACTGGTTGGACGACGAAAGGTCATACGGGTGAAGATGTGCAGATATTCAGCTATGGAAAAGACAAAGAAAATTTTCAAGGTGCAATGGATAACACCGACATCGCTAAAAAATTATTCAGCTACTTAAAATAAACGCTCCATTTGATGTAGAGGTTCCCGTAATGAAATTAAGGCTCGCATTGTTTCTCACCGCCAGTTGTTTTTTTATCGCCGCGTGCCAAACGCTTCCGCAAAAATCGGCAGCGACAGAACAATTGCTGCGTAAAGATTACACCAGCACAGTAGATAAAGAAGTTCACCAATATTTTGTTTACCTTCCTCGCGGTTATGCAGATCAGCCCAATAAAAAATGGCCGGTGATGTTGTTTTTACACGGCAACGGCGAACGTGGGAATGGCCGTGATGAATTGGACTACGTAATTTCCCATGGTCCGCTGTACGAAGCTTGGGTTCAGAAAAAAGATTTGCCCTTCATTATTATTTCACCGCAGCTACCTATGTTTGGTATGGAAAAAGTCCCTTACATTGCCAACCGTACGCGCGCGCAGATTCCACAGCGTTTAGCCGATGGCGTACCTGCGCGAGATCCTTTCTTTGCAACGCAAGGGCCGCTACACGCTGCGCCAGTTGTAACACTGGATGACATGAAAACTGTTCCGCCACTATTACCCGTGGGTTGGGATTACGTGGAAAAAGATTTATTAGAAATGCTAGCTGCAGTTCAAAAAGAATATCGAACAGACTCATCTCGCTTGTATTTAACAGGTTTAAGTTACGGTGGCTTTGGTACGTGGTACATGACAAGCAAGCACCCGGAGATTTTTGCCGCTGTTGCGCCTGTTGTAGGTTGGGGGCATCCAGATTTAATGCCGCCTATTGCTGCGCACAAGGTTCCGGTATGGGCATTTGCTGGCGGGCGCGATACGGCGGTGAACAAAAAGTTTTTCTATCCTGGCTTGGCAAAATTAGAAGAGTTGGGTAATAAAGACGTTCGCTTTACAGTAGAAGAAGATATGGCGCACGACACATGGAAGCGTGTGTACGCGCGTGATGATCTTTATCAATGGTTGCTTGCTCATTCCAAAAAATAAGCTAAGCAATTCCTAGTCTTAACAATTTACAGCTTGTCGTAAGGAGAAATGCGATGAATCCCAAAGTTGACGAATATTTTGTTAGGACTAAAAAATGGAGAGAAGAATTACAAGCGTTGCGCAACATTCTTCTCGATACAGAGCTAACGGAAGAGTTGAAGTGGGGCGAACCCTGTTACACCTTGGGCAAAGCTAATGTGGTTTTAATCCACGGTTTTAAAGAATACTGCGCCCTGATGTTTTTTAAGGGCGCTCTATTGCAAGATTCCAAACAGCTCTTGATTCAGCAAACCAAAAATGTGCAGTCTGCTCGGCAAATTCGTTTTACGGATCTGCAACAAATCACAACGCTGCAACCCACACTAAAGTCTTACGTTAAAGAAGCCATTAAGGTTGAACAAGCTGGCTTGAAAGTAGAGTTTAAAAAGACGGACGAGTTTGCGATACCTGAAGAACTCGAGCAGGCCTTTGGTAAGAATTCCGCATTGAAAAAAGCCTTTGAAGCCCTAACCCCTGGGCGTCAACGCGCTTACCTCCTGCATTTTTCGTCGGCTAAGCAGCCCAAAACCCGTGAAGCGCGCATCGAAAAAGCAACTCCGGACATTCTGGCCGGGAAAGGTCTGAACGACTAATCGCCTTCTAGTCTCCCGAGCTTTATATGTTGTGCTTTAGTAACAGGGTACGGCGCTGTACTTTCGAGCTGGCTATGCCGCGGCAATATTTGAATTGCGCGTAAGTTTTAGTTTTCTTGTAAATTAAAGTGGCTTCTGTGCGACGCAACGAATGAGTTCCGTATTTATTTGATCGAAGACCAACTAGGGCAAGCCGTGATTTAACGGCTCTCGCCTATTGTCTTCTGCAATAGATTGGTACTGTTTGGTAAGGTTGGAGAAGAATTGGCGTTGATTTGTTAAAGATTGCATTTTTTAAACAATGCAGACTGAGATCTGTGTGGTTGAGTGCTAATTTCAAATTGAACACAACGGTGATGTTTTTGCTGTACAACCATTGCTTGATTGAACATGTTGATACTTTAAGTAAGGTTTAACACAGCTAAGTCCAAACGCGTTTTGCGCTTCGGAAAGGCTTCTTGACATCAAAGGATTGGCCACGCGAGGATAAAGACTGTTCCTTTTTCATTGTTAGGTTGGCAAGTCACGGCACCGCCATGAGACTCAATAATTGCTTTAACAACTGCGAGTCCTAGGCCGCTGCCACCGCTTTTTCGCGAACGAGATGGCTCTCCTCGGCGAAATGCATCGAAGATGAAATTGGCTGCATCTTCCGAGATACCGGGACCTTCGTCTTCCACACTCAAATAGCAGGTTTGGTCCTGCAAATAAAAGTGAACTGTAAGGAAGCCCGGGTCTGCATGCTGAACCGCATTTTCAAGCAGTGCCATGAGTGCTTGTCGAATTCGTGTGGCATCGCAGTTAACTCGACAATTTGAATCCAATTGTTGAATCACGTTGAATCCTTTGGCTTGCAATATCGGGGTATAAGATTCGACAACAATAGTGATGTCTTCTGCCAAACTGACGTCAGCTCGCTGCAATTCCAAATGTCCGCTGTCGTTGAGGCTCACGACTCGTAGATCTTCGATTAGACGAGTGAGTCCTTCTACTTGACGCAAAAGTCCGTTGAATATTTCATTGCTAGGACTAAACACTCCCTCAGCAAGCCCCTGCAAACGGCCGCGTAAAATCGTTACCGGTGTGCGAAGTTCGTGAGCGACAGCAGCGTTCCAAAATTCGCGCTCTCGTGTCACTTGTTGCAAACGCTCTGCCATGGAATTGAAATCGAGTACGAGCTGTGCGGTTTCACCCAGCGCGTTTTTATCGATAGGGGCTCGGGCATCAAGCCTGCCTTGAGCAAGTTCACGCAGGTTGTGCGCAACGGAGTTCAGCGGTGTGAGAATGTGTCGTGATAGACGAATGCCGACATAGAGTGCCAACCCCAGCGCTGCAATGACTGTGCAGGTAATCCAGATCAGTTCCACACGAGAAGGCACCCACGTTTCAGAAATGCTACCGGGCATATATTTGCTGGCGATGGCGTAAAACGCGTAAGTACCAAACACCGATAAAAACATAATGCCGAGCGTCATTATCGCCAGAGATCGGATGATTTGTGCGCGCAACCCAGAGGCTTGAGTCATAGATCACCACCAAAGCGATAGCCCACACCCCAGACGCTAGTGGGCACGCCTTCAATTTTTAATGCTTCTAATTTCTTGCGCAGTTTGCTGATATGGCTATCGACAGTGCGCTCCAATGTATCGCCCTCGGGCAGGCAATTTACTAACAACTCCTCACGACTGAAAGCACGCTTTGGTGCACGCATTAAACAGGCGAGCAATTTGAATTCCGTCAGTGTTAAATCCAGTTTTTGATGTTGGTTATCGCAAATGACGCTGGCTTCATGATTGTCGACATCGATTTGGAACTGGCCAACACGCAAAACTTCTTGGGTCGAATTTTGGGATTTGCGTGCGCGTCGCAATACGGCTTGAACGCGCGCAACGACCTCGGCAGGATTAAAGGGTTTCACTACGTAGTCGTCCGCGCCCAAGCGAAGGCCCATCAGTTTATCGAGATCTTGATCCAAGGCTGTAAGCATGATCACGGGGGTGTCGCTGCGCGTGCGGATAGCATTGAGCACGTTCCAGCCATCGAGATTCGGCAGTTGAACATCGAGCAGCAATAGATCGGGTTTGTGGGCTTGGAGCATGCTGAGCGCGTGATGACCATCTACCGCGTGCAAGGTACGCAAGCCGCTGCGTTGCAGATACGCAATGAGAATATCGGCAATTTCTGCTTCATCTTCCACGACAAGTACAAGCGCAGCGCTCGCATTACTTTCGGGTACCTTGAGATTGGACATCTATCGCTCCAATGCGGAAATAATCGAACCTTATCATCACCTCCATACTTTCTCCATAAAACCTCGAATCAAACGCAATAGCCGTTCATCAGAATACAGCTTAGGTTCTCTGGCTCACGTTAAACATGGCTAGAGATTATGCGAATGAGTGAGGAGAAAGCCTTATGTTTTGCCAGCAGCGCCACCTGAGTATTTTGGGCGCAGTGTTTTTCGGATTGATATTAACGTGTTGCGATTCTGTAGTTGAAGATGAGCAAACCTCTGCACCCGCCCAAGTCTCTGTAATGCCGCTCTTGCCTAAGGACGTGTTGATTACCCGTGACTTACCGGGCCGAGTCGCTGCTGTGCGCAGCGCCGAAATCCGTGCTCAAGTTGGCGGTATCGTAAAGCAACGTTTGTTTGAGCAGGGCACGCAAATTAAAGCAGGTACGGTGTTGTTTCAAATTAATCCAGCGCCCTTTAAAGCAGAGCTCGACAGTGCATCAGCTACGTTGCAGCGGGCGGAAGCTGTTTTTATGAAAGCACGAAGGGATGCGGAACGCATGACGTCCTTAGTGAATTCGAGTCTCGTCAGTCGTCAAGCATTCGATGATGCTGTCTCTTTACGTGACCAAGCAGCAGCAGATCTCGCACAAGCCAAAGCAACATTTGCAAGACGCAAGCTCGACTTGGAGTTTGCCAGCGTGCAAGCGCCCATTTCAGGTCGAATTGACCAAGCCTTAGTCAGCGAAGGCTCCCTTGTTTCTCCGGCCGATACCACGCCCATGGCGCGCATTCAACAAATTGATCAAGTGTACGTAGACATACGTTTGCCAGCGTCAGTTCTTGAGTCAATGCGCAAAAATGCGCTTTCAACTCAACCAGATTTATTGGTTGAAATATTGAGTAGTGATGGAAAACCTCTGGGCATAAAGGGGCGCGTTCTTTTCTCGGGCATAGAGGTGGACAGCGGTACGGGCAATGTGTTGCTGCGCGTTTTGGTTGATAACCCTGAATACCGATTACTGCCGGGCTTGTATGTGCAGGCACGGATTCCTCAAGCCGGTTACCCCAATACGTTGAGCATTCCACAGCAAGCTGTTTTCCGAGTTGATGGTAAGACCAAGGTGTGGGTGCTTGATCAGCAAAACAGATCTCAACAAGCCATCGTCGAACTTGGTGAACTGGTCGAGCAGAACTATCGCGTTCTTTCTGGTGTAGTCGCAGGGCAAAAAGTTGTTATCGAAGGCATCGCAAAATTGAGCCCCGGAGCACAGGTGGCTTCGCACAACTGGTCGGCAAACGCTATATCTCAGACTGACCAGCGCTAAATTTGGAGAAACCAGCATGCCTCAATTTTTCATTCATCGACCAGTATTTGCGTGGGTTATCGCTCTATTTATTGTCCTCATTGGTGTGATTGCTATCCCGCAATTGCCCATCTCTCGCTATCCGTCAGTCGCACCTGTTTCAGTCAGTATCTACGCGTCTTATCCGGGAGCAACACCCCAAACACTGAATGATTCAGTGGTAAGTCTGATCGAGCGTGAGCTCTCCGGCGTTAAGAACCTTCTGTATTTTGAGTCGTCGGTAGATGCTTCAGGCAGTGCGCAAATTACCGCAACATTCAAACCGCGCACCACGGCGGAACTTGCGCAGGTGGATGTGCAGAACCGAATCAAAGCGATTGAACCACGGCTTCCTCAAGTGGTGCGGCAGAGTGGTTTGCAAGTGGAGTCGGCTACATCCAGCTTTCTGATGATGGTGGGCCTAACATCTCCCAACGGCGAATATAACGAAATTGCCCTTAACGACTATATGGCCCGCAACATTGTTGAGGAGCTGCGTAGAATCGAAGGCGTGGGGCGTGTACAGCTCTTTGGTGCCGAGCAAGCTATGCGGGTTTGGGTTGATCCCAATAAGCTGGCTAACTATGGCCTCACAATGAGTGAATTAGCCGCAGCCATTGAACAACAGAATGCACAAATTGCTCCGGGGCGAATTGGTGATGAACCTATCACGCAGGGGCAGAGCCTTACTGTGCCACTTACCGTTCGGGGGCAACTGTCAACGCCCGCAGAATTCGCTGCCATCGTTTTGCGTGCTGGGGTGGATGGCTCAAAATTGTTGCTTGGCGATGTGGCTCGTGTGGAATTGGGTGCGCAATCCTATGGTTTTTCAAACCGTGAAAACGGTGTAACGGCCACGAGTGCTGCAATACAACTGTCGCCCGGGGCAAACGCCGTGCGCACATCGTCCGCCATACGCGCACGCCTTGCGGAACTAGCGCCGGGAATGCCGCAAGGCATCAAATACTCAATACCGTTCGATACGGCACCTTTTGTCAAAGTATCTATCGAGAAAGTGATCTACACCCTGCTGGAAGCCATGGTGTTGGTATTTCTTGTTATGTTTCTGTTCTTGCAAAACCTGCGCTATACCTTGATTCCCGCCATAGTCGCGCCCATCGCGTTACTGGGGACATTTGCCGTCATGCTATTGGCAGGCTTTTCAATTAACTCGCTGACAATGTTTGGAATGGTTTTGGCCATCGGCATTATTGTGGATGATGCCATTGTGGTGGTGGAGAACGTTGAGCGGCTAATGGCAACGCAAGGCTTATCACCTAAAGACGCCACTTCAAAGGCAATGAGTGAAATTACAGGAGCCGTAATCGGCATTACCTTAGTGCTAACCGCCGTGTTCATTCCCATGGCGTTTGGCAGCGGGTCAGTTGGCGTGATCTACCAGCAATTCACCTTGTCTATGGCGGTATCCATCCTATTTTCCGCCTTTCTTGCTTTGACGCTTACTCCAGCCCTGTGTGCGACTTTGTTGCGACCTGTCGCTACGGATCACGAACATAAGCACACTTTTTTTCGAGCTTTTAACCGTGGATTCGAACGTCTCACTACAGGCTATGGCTCACAGGTAACTCGTTTGGTTGGTCGAAGCAGTCGAGTGATGATGGCTTTCGCGGTGCTTTGCGCAGTGCTCTTTATCGCCTCGCGGCAATTACCGTCGTCTTTTCTACCAGAGGAAGACCAAGGCTATTTTATGACGTCCATTCAACTTCCAACAGGTGCAACCAGCGAGAGGACCATGTCTGTAGTAAAAGCCTATGAGTCACATGTAGCGTCTCGCCCCGCGCTAGACGCCAATATGGTGGTGTTGGGCTTCAGTTTTGCGGGTTCAGGCCCCAACACCGCTATGGCATTCACAATGCTTAAAGATTGGCATCAAAGAAATGGTGCTTCTGCTGCAAATGAAGCGGCTCTTGCCCAGCAAGCCATGGCTAACAATGTTGAAGGAAGTGTGATGAGCCTTATGCCGCCCGCGATTGATGAATTGGGTACCTCATCGGGCTTCACACTGTTTTTACAAGATCGAACCAATCAAGGAGAAAGCGAATTGCTGGCTGCGCGAACCCGTTTATTGGAGCTTGCTGCAAAAAGCAAACTGGTTAGTGAAGTTTACCCTGATGGCCTTCCACAAGGTCAGAGCATTCGTTTAGACATCAATCGGCAGAAGGCCGAGGCAATGGGTCTATCTTTCGCCGCGATCAGTAGCACGCTTTCTGCTGCTATGGGGTCCCAGTATGTAAATGATTTTCCAAATGGTGGCCGCATGCAACAAGTCATTCTGCAAGCAGATCCCTCGGCGCGCATGCAATTAGATGACGTGCTCGCGCTGCGTGTTCGTAATGCAAGCGGTGGTATGGTGCCACTCAGTGAGGTTGTATCGCCCATTTGGAGCGAAACACCACAACAAATGATGCGTTTTCAAGGTATACCGGCAATGCGCATTTCGGGGCGTGCTGCACCCGGTGTATCCAGTGGTGCGGCGATGGCTGAGATGGAACGCCTCGTTGCACAACTGCCCAGAGGCTATGCATTAGCTTGGACAGGGTCATCATTGCAGGAACGTCAATCAGCCAGCCAAGCACCGCTCCTGATGATGCTTTCAGCATTGGTTGTGTTTTTGGTTCTTGCCGCCCTCTACGAAAGCTGGGCCATTCCACTCTCGGTGATGTTGGTAGTGCCCTTGGGTTTGCTCGGTGCTGTTGCAGCCGTGATGTTGCGTGATATGCCTAATGACGTTTTCTTTAAAGTAGGGATGATCACCATTATTGGCTTGTCGGCGAAAAATGCGATTCTCATTGTCGAATTTGCTCGTCAATTACATGCCGAAGGACGCTCGCTCGTCGACGCCGCCGTAATTGCAGCACGACTGCGTTTGCGGCCGATTTTGATGACCTCATTGGCGTTTACTTTGGGCGTTGTGCCGCTCATGTTTGCCAGTGGGGCCAGCTCTGAAACTCAGCATGCAATTGGCACAGGCGTATTTGGGGGAATGTTGAGCGGTACAATTCTGGCGATATTTTTTGTGCCTGTATTTTTTGCTTTTATTTTAGGTTTACAACAGCGCTACACCTCGTGGCGTAAGCATAAACATGCCGCAGAAATTTAATAAATTTTGTATTACTTACGCAGTTCAATGTTGGCCTAAGTCTTAACTGTTGGATTTGCATACGCAAACGGGCTATTTACATTTCGAAAAATGAGGTTTAAAGTTTGTTTCATTGTGATATCTAATGGATATCATTTTTGAGGGCAAACTTAGGGAGTTATGCAATGAATCAAGAAATAGAAGCCAACACCGGCTCTGGTTACGTATTGCTATTTGTACTGTTTTTGGCGCAGCTGGGGTCTGTTGCGGGAGTTATTTTCTTGCCGCCTCTGCTTAAGGCTGTGTTTGTATTAACCGGCATCATCGTGTTTGTCTGCTGGTGGGGCTTTTACATGGTTGGCCCCAATCAGGGCAAGGTGCTCCAACTTTTCGGGCGCTATGTAGGTACCGATAGAAATAACGGTTTGCGCTGGGCTAATCCGTTTTACAGCAAGCAATCTGTAAGCCTTCGTGTGCGCAACTTTGAAAGTGGCCGCTTAAAAGTGAACGATGCAAATGGCAACCCCATTGAAATCGCTGCGATCATTGTGTGGCGTGTTGTGGATACCGCCGAGGCTGTGTTTGAAGTGGATAACTACGAAAATTACGTAACCATTCAAAGTGAATCAGCTTTACGCAACTTGGCGACAACCTATCCCTATGAACACGATCAGGATGATGGTCGTCTTTCCCTACGCAGCGACTCAAATGCAATCGCTAAAAAGCTGTTGGTTGAGGTGCAAGATCGCCTACAAAAAGCGGGAGTAGAGGTTATGGAGGCCCGTTTAAGTCACTTGGCTTACTCGCCTGAAATTGCGCAGGCGATGTTGCAACGCCAACAAGCGAGCGCTGTATTGGCTGCACGGAAAATTATTGTCCAAGGTGCCGTTGGCATGGTGTCTGATGCATTGGAGCAGCTGGCTGAACAAGGTGTTGTCGAGTTAGACAATGAACGCAGAGCGGCAATGGTCAGCAATTTGCTGGTTGTATTGTGTGGTGACCAGCGTGCTCAACCTGTCATAAATGCAGGAAGCCTTTACTAACTAACAGGTGTTGATTGTGTCTAAAAAAGCCTACCCTCTGCGAATTAACGAGCAAGTTCTGGCCGCGTTGCAGCGCTGGGCGGATGACGATTTACGCAGTTTAAATGCGCAGATCGAGTATGTGTTGCGCGATGCTTTGGTTAAAAGCGGAAGGGTGAAATTAGTCCAGAAAGTTGTAACTGACATAGAATCTGTAGCAGACGAAGCTGAATCTGATCTTGACGACTAAGGAGTGCAAGATGCGCTGGGAATACAAAATTATTGAAGTGAAAAGAAAATTTTTAACCGGAAGTATTAGCTCGGAGGCTTTTGAAGAGCAGTTGAATGGATTAGGGCGTGATGGCTGGGAGTTGGTTACTATTAGTCAGAACCAAATGCAAAACACTGTCGCCATTCTCAAGCGATCAAAAGACGCTAAGTAATTAAAGAACTCCATAAAAAAACGCAGCCTAGGCTGCGTTTTTTTATCTCAAACCATCACACAAAATACTCAGGATGTTCCTGCGGAATAACCTTGAGCACGTTATAAACATCCTTCAAATGCACGCTCATGGCTTTCATGGCTTTGTCCGGTACTCCGGATTTAATCGCTTTGATGATGGCAGTGTGTTGCGATAAAACCCGCTTAAATTGATCTTGGTACTCCAAACTCAAACAACGCACGCGATCCATATGTGCCTTTTCCGCTTCTATGACTTGAGCTACGCGCGCGTATTTGGTGTGGTTTGCCAGTGTTTGGTGAAACTTATCGTCCAAGTGCTGAAAGGCCATTGCATCGTGATCATCGGCCGCTTCCTTTTGCTCCTGAATAATCTTTTCGCCATCAGCAATAATGTCGTCGGTTACGTTTTCGGCAAGATAAGACACTACCGAAACCTCAATCGCTTCACGAATAAACCGCGACTCTAGGATTTTATCCATGCTGAAGCGCGTTACGTAAGTTCCACGTTGTGGCAGGACCTCCACAAATCCAATGTTGGCCAACTGAATAAGCGCCTCACGAACCGGAGTACGGCTTACGCCAAATTGATTGGCGAGAGAGGTTTCAGAAATCATTTGGCCTGGCTTGAGATCCATGCTGATGATGGCGTCGCGGACAAAACCGAATATTTGAATAGCAGTAGGGCGATCGAACGAAAGCCCCTTTGCATCTGACCGAAGGTTAATGGGTGGCTGTTTCGCCATTCTTATCTCCAAAACGGGGCTGTAAGCGTAAACCACCAAAATATTGAGAAATTACGCGGGCTGAGGTGCGTGAACACCTTAAGTTTCAAAGGGTTTGATCCTAATGGGTTCGCCTTGAAAAGTATAGCTGTGGCTCGAAAGCCAAGGCTTTGCAATGAGCCGCACAATCTGCGGGCTGTTGGGATATTTTAGTAATCATCATTGACGCACTAGTATACAAGTACTATTATTAATCCAACGCAGCTCTAATCTCTTGGTAGGGTTTGAGTTGATGGCCTGTTTATTGGTTGCGCGTTTAGATGCGGAGCCCATAGCCGATGTGTTTGGCCTTTTGCTAGCGAAGGTTTCTTCGCTAGCTTTTTTCCGCTAAAGAATTTTGTATTGAGAGGTAAAAATCCCTATCAGATATTCGGGGGGTTGCAAGAAATATGCGAGACACCGTTAAGTTGCGTAAACCTTTTTGGTTGATGTGTAACTTGGCGTCTACTATAGATTCATCTGCTTTTTGTTAGTGTTTGTTTGTAAGTAATCCCCGCTCTGGATTTTGTTTCCAGTTATTTAAGCCCCTTAATCGGGGCTTTTTTTCGCCTGTTATTTTTGTTGTGCTAATAAAATTTGTAGAGGGTGGGGTAAGCTAACCTTATCGATACGTTTTGTTTGGCTGCGGCATGAATAACCCGTTGCAGTTAATTTGCCCGCATTAACAGGATTGTTTACAACCGCACTCCACGATAACGCATAGATTTTTTTGGATGTTTCTACGTTATCGGCTTCGTGGCCATAGGTGCCGGACATTCCGCAGCAGCCTGTCTCAATGACCTTGAGCGATTGCCCCAAAAGCGCAAATACCTGCTGCCAATCTTTCACCGAGCTGACTGCGTTGGTTTTTTCTGTACAGTGCGCCAAGAGAGAATAATCGCCATTGCGGAAATTCTCTTTCTTACTGGACAGCCAATCTTTTTGTGTCGCTAACCATTCCTGAACCAAGAAAACTTTAGGTGCCTGAGCGCCAAGCAGTTTTTGATACTCACCACGATAAGCCAACGTCATGGCTGGGTCTAAGCCAATTAAAGGAATTCCCGACGACGCCAAACCGTTAAGCAAGGTTGCATTTGCATCTGCAGCTTTTGCAAAGGCTTTTAAAAACCCGTGAACCTGAAGTGGTTTTCCATTTGGTTTAAACGGCGCAACCAAGGGAACGAATCCTAAAGTTTTCAGGAGTTTTAATGAATCTAGAACGACTGGTGTTTCAAAATAGCTCGTAAAAGCATCCTGCACAAAAATAACGGCTTTTGATTGTTGTTCTGCACTCAGGCCGTTAATGTTTTCCAGCGTGGCCCACTGTGTACCAAGGTTATTTAACGCTGTTTGCAAATTAATGCCGGTGAGGAGCGGGCTGTCCACCATACCTGCAACTTTGGCCAGCACGCGCTGCATGAACTTAGGTTTCATTGCTGCGTTATAAAGCCAAGGCACGCGTGCAAGGGCAGGAATCATATATTCCAGCCCGCCAATAAAATAATCTTTCAGCGGGCGCAAATAACGGCTGTAATAAAGTTCCAAAAACTTGCTGCGGAATTCAGGAACATCCACTTTGATTGGGCATTGGCCAGCACAGGATTTACAGGCAAGGCAGCCCATCATGGAATTATGAACTTCGTGGGAGAAATCGTACTCGCCTTTGCGTTTGCCGATGGTATTAATGATGCGTGATGGTAAAGACAACACAAAGCTGCTGCGTTTGATACTTTTACTTTCAGCGAGTGGATTAACGCCGCGCTCGCTCATTTGCTTTAACCATTCGCGCATAAGCGACGCACGCCCTTTTGGCGAATGCACACGGTCGCGTGTGCCTTTCCACGAAGGACACATGGCGTCATTTGGATTCCAGTTGTAGCACAGACCATTGCCGTTGCAGTGCATTCCTTCGCTGTAACCTTCCCATACTTGCACAGGAATTTTTCTATCGAGTTGCCCGCGTGTAGTTACGCCGTCAATTTTTAGCAATTCGAGGTGAGGCGCAGGCGTTGCAATTTTCCCGGGGTTCAACTGATTGTGGGGGTCAAACACCGCTTTGATGCGTTGCAGTTGTGGATAGAGTTCGCCAAAAAATTTAGGCGCGTATTCAGAACGAACACCTTTACCATGTTCACCCCACAGTAAGCCGTTGTATTTATGCGTGAGTTCCGCAACGCGGTCGCTAATATGGCGCACCAGTTTTTCTTGCTCGGGGTCTTTCATATCGATTGCGGGGCGCACATGTAAAACGCCTGCATCCACGTGACCAAACATGCCGTAGGCCAAATTGTTTTCGTCTAACAATTGGCGGAATTCAACAATAAAATCAGCCAAGTTTTCGGGCGGTACAGCGGTGTCTTCCACAAACGGAATAGGGCGCGCTTCACCCGCAGCATTACCCAACAGGCCTACGGCTTTTTTACGCATGCCCCAAATTTTATTAACAGATTCATTGCCCCAGGCAATGGAATAAGAAATGCGAACAGAAGAACCTTGTTGAGCGTCGGCATCCAGCTGATCGGTAAACTTTTTAACGGCTGCGTTGAGTTCAGCTTCGTCGTGCGCTGTGTATTCAACGAGATTAATGCCTTGGATTTTTTCACCACTTGCAGGCTCGGGGAAAAACTCTGCAACGCTGTGCCACACTATATCTTTCATCGCCAGATTCAATACTTTTGAATCAACGGTTTCGATGGATGTGGGTTCGGCTTTCATTAGCTGGGTTGCGTCGCGAAGCGCGGCATTGAAGTCGCGGTAATTAACGTTAATCAGCGCGCTGTATTTGGGAATTTGCAAAAGGTTGATTTTGGCTTCAACAATAAACCCGAGCGTCCCCTCGCTACCGCACAAAATATTGTTGAGGTTAAAGCGACCTTGTTCATCGCGAATGTGAGCGAGATCGTAACCGGTCAGGCAGCGGTTGAGCTTTGGGAATTTCGCCGCAATCAGTTCTGCATGATCGCGTTCGATATTGTCAATTAATGTATGGATATTTCCAATGCGATCATTGCGAGAACAAACTTGCGCAAGTTCATCGTCACCAACGGCTTTTGAAGTCCACTCGCATCCATCCAGTAAAACGGTTTTGAGTTCCAGCACATGATCGCGCGTTTTGCCGTAACGGCACGAGCCTTGGCCGGATGCATCCGTATTGATCATGCCGCCAATGGTTGCGCGGTTACTGGTGGAAAGCTCTGGCGCAAAAAATAAACCATAAGGTTTAATGGCCGCATTAAGTTGGTCTTTCACTACGCCGCATTGCACTCGCACCCAGCGTTCTTCTGCGTTGATCTCCAAAATTTGGTTCATATGCTTGGAGGTATCCACAACCAAACCATCGGTAAGCGATTGTCCATTTGTGCCGGTTCCGCCGCCGCGTGGGCTGAGCACAATGCCTGCGAACTCGGGTAACTGGCTGAGCTTGGTAAGCATGACAATATCAGCCGCATTTTTCGGGTAAATCACACCCTGAGGTAACACCTGATAGATCGAGTTATCGGTTGCTAACACAGTGCGAGTTGCGTAGTCGGGGCTCAAGTCACCTTGAAAACCGTGTGCGCGTAAGCGATCGATAAACGATAAGTACAAGGATTGCAGAGGAGAGGTTTGGTCAATGCGTGGGATCATAGGGCTTCATCAATCGTAAGGGCGGCACAGAAATAGTAAGGGAGCGGTACAGAACAAATAAGGATGAGTACACGCTTTGCTGGCCGCGATGCGGTGCCAGCATTCTACCCGTTTGTACGGCTTGAGGCCATGAAGAGCTCACGGGAAAGCGGTATTTGAAACTCCGATTTTGGGAAATTGTTCAATCCTGCGACTTGATATGTTAGGGTTCGCGCTTGTCGGCTTTTTAACCATTTTGGCGGTTAAACAATGGTATTAAGCTATGGACTGAGCTTTTTATATGTTCATAGCAAACGAGCGGCATTCTCAGGGCAGAGACGTTGGAAAACACACAATAAACGAAATGCGGAGAAGGAATTATGAGTTACATCCCCACCACCAGCACCAAAGACTACCTTGCTGAATATGACAGCGCTGCACCTGCCGATAAGTATCCGCTGGTACGCCGCTGGATGATGACCGAGCCCCTGCCATTCTTTAAACAACTTCGCGCCCAGCGACCCATTTTAGTAACGCCTGAATGTGTGTTGGTGAGTAAATACGCCGACGTAATTGATTTGCTCCAAATGCCCAAGATTTTCACGGTGGATTTGTACAAACCCAAGATGGGTGTGACGGCAACTGATCCCGGGTATTTGATGGCGCATGACGATGATGCTATCCACTACCGCGAAAAATCTTTAATGCAAGGCATGCTTAATCGCAACGATTTACCGAGAATTCGTGCGCTCATTGCTAAATCCTCCAGCGAAATATTGAACGCGGCAGGTGGCAAGATCGATATCGTTTACAACTACTGCAGAATGGTTCCCGCGATTTTGGTGCAGGAGTATTTCGGTTTAGACAATGTTGATAAAAAAGACTTGATCGAATGGTCGTTCTGGAACCAGTACGATGTTTTTCACAACCAGCCGTTTGATTTAAACTCGCCTGAGCACGCAAAATACATTAAGGATAATCACGACCGCGTCACTGTTGCTCTAGGTAATTACATTAAAAAAGAGCTTATTGAAAAGCTTGCTACGGTGAAACTCGATCAAACTAAAAATCTCTTTTTAATTGGTTGGCGAATCTTGAAAGGCATCTTAAATGCGCTTGCAGGAAAACCTAAACACATTCCAAAAGACGATGTTTTTTCACGCATGTTACGCACCAGCTTTGCGGAGCAGGTTGAATTTGATTTGGTACGTGTTGGTGTGAATGCGGGCGGATTATTAATTGGTGCTATTGAAACAACCTCGCAAGCAGTCGCTCAAGTTATTGAGTTTTTCATTAAACAACCTGAATTGTTGGCTAAAGCAAAAGAGGCCGCACAGCAAAAGGACTTAAAAGCCTTTGATAACTTAGTGTGGGAAGCCTTGCGGTATGTTCCTATTAGTCCTTATATGTTTCGTCAAATATCAGAGGACTATGTTTTAGCAAAAGGATCCTCTTACGAAACATTAATCCCCGCCAGAACGAATGTGATTGTACTCACGCAATCGGCCATGTTTGATGAATTTGCCAACACCAATCCTGACGAATTTAATCCTGACCGAACTTTCTACCACAACTTTAATTTCGGTTTCGGCCCGCATGATTGTTTGGGTAAATATGTGGGTATGGAAATGATTCCTGAAATGGTTCATCAGGTTTTGCTATTGCCTAATATTAAGGCTGATTCACCCATAGATTTTAAAAATGGCCCATTCCCCGAATCTTACTCCTTGTCTTGGAGCCTGATTGGTCGTTAGTCGCTTAGCTGCATTAAAACGTTATTTTATTTGTTAACGCAATCTTCGGATTGCGTTTTGGTTTATAAAAAATACCACAAGGACTGCATATGAAAAAATTAGTAATTGGAATAGGGATTGTAGGAGTAGCGTCGGCAACTTTTCTCTATGCTGCTTACGGTGGTTTTAGCAAAGACTTAGCCGCTCCCAACGGTGTTCCCTTTGTAAAATCCGTACCAGACAACTGGACGGCATATCAACAAACTCAAATGGCCGCGCGCGATGCGCACATAGCGAAATATCAAACAGCTTATAACCGTTTTGCAGATTTCGCTGAAAGCGAAACTGACGGCATACCGTACATCATCCTCAAGTTATTACCTGTTCTTGCGCCAGAATACTGGGGCGAGGGCGATAATTTTTTAAGTGTGATGGGTTTGTTTTTTGACGAGCGCTTGCCTGGCGCTCCCGTGCCAAGAGGTATGGGGTTTAGCGGATTGTCCCGGACAGATGCCTTAGGCAATATCGATTACGCTTCCTTTTCTTGTGGTGCTTGCCACATTGGGCGCATGCGTATCGACGACAATAAATTTTACTATCTGGATGGCGGCATAAACTCTGAATTTAATGTGGTGGGTTATCGCAAACGCATCGTACAAACCATTAACAAACTGGTGGGTGATGAAACTGATCCTGTCAAACGATCTGCGTTGGTTGCGGAAAAAATCCTTGCCGCACTGGATAAGGTGCATGCGGAAAATCCTAACTATTTTTACAAAAATTTTACCTACGAAGATCGGAAATTTGATGCTGACTACGAGCAAGCTCAAATTGATTTGTTCAAAAAGACGTTTGCCTCAACCGTCCCCCAGTTTATTAAACACCACGAAGGTGAATATCACGGTTGGGAAAAGTTTGTTGCGAAATACTATCCAGGTGCAGAGCCACAGTTGTTGAATGGTTTGCCGGGTATGGAAGATGCCATCGGCTTTAACACAGTAAAAGCTAACGCCAATTTAAAACAAAATCCCCTGACCAAACCATTTGCTTTTTTGGCGTTGCCACCTAGCAATGGTGTAACGGATATTATGGTTGTGTGGGAACAAAATACGCACGATCCATTATGGAGTGAAGATAGAAAGAGCCTCATTAATGGTGGAGGGCAATGGAATGGCCATATTCCCTTACCTATCTACAAAAATATCGCGGCGCAATTAACGATTGGCTACGAAAATGTAGATATTCGTGTTTCCGCTTTTGCAGAAGAAGTTTTAGATAAACTACCTGCTAGCGTTTATCCGTTTAATGTGGATATCAATGTGGCGAAACGAGGTCAGCAGTTATTCGCGGAAAACTGCGCGGCTTGCCATCAACCGCACAATGGAAAAGTTTATAACAATTTGGGCACGGATATGGGGCGCGCGGAAATTGCCGGTCTATTTGTAACCTTGGGCGCGATCAGTGGATTTACGGATGTGTGTGATGCGGATACGGTCGTGAAAATGTATAACAAAAACGTGAAGCCGTGTGCTGAATACAAAGGTGTGTCGTTGGAGGGGAAAAAAGCCTTGGCAATGAGTCCGCCAAAGCAACACAAAGGCTACAACGCATTGCCCTTGGTGGGCGTGTGGGCGCAAGCGCCTTATCTTCACAATGGCTCTGTGCCAACCTTGTATCACTTGCTGGTTCCGGATGAACGCCCTGCGGTTTTTGTTAAAAGCCGCTTGGATTACGATCAAAAACTAGGTGGCTTCCTGTGGGAATTAAATTCAGCGAGTCCCAACAGCGAAGGTTACGAGTTTGATACTCGCTTAACTCCGGCTATGAGCAACAAAGGGCATGACAAAGATATTCAGCAAGATGGAAAAACATTTAAGCTCAATTGGTCTGATAATAAGAAAGATGCTTTTGCTCTCATCGAGTATTTGAAAACCTTATAATTTATTCTCTTCCTAAGCTAAACCCGATCAACTTGTGCGGGTTTAGCGCCCTTTTAATACCAGTATTTTTACGCTGTAACTCACTCACTTCATTGCTTGTTTTATTTGATATTTTTCTTTTACATATTTGTTGTCGATCGTAAGAGTGGATTGACATTGTGAATCATGGGCGGCTATTCTGTATTCTTGTATACAAGATAATATTGTGTTGCGCGATTCAACAGAAAGTAGGTAACGTAAGTTTATTGGTTTTATGGGGAAGTATGATGTTCATGAGAAAACTCCGATATGCAGCGGCGTTGTTAGTCTGCATTTTTTTATCGACTCAAGCTTTCGCTGTGCGGGAAACCTCAATTCCTTACATTGATAAGCCCTCAAAGCAATTATTTGTTAGCGGCCAGCCTTATTTAATGCTTGGCGGAGAATTAGCAAATTCCAGTGCGGCTAGTTCTGCCTACTTAACGAAAATTTGGCCTACGCTAAACGCGTTACACTTGAATACGGTTTTGGTGCCCGTGTATTGGGAACTTATGGAGCCGCAAGAAGGAAAGTTTGATTTCGATTTGGTCGATACTGCGATTAAAAATGCACGTGCCGCCAACATGAAACTTGTTCTTCTGTGGTTCGGCTCTTGGAAAAACAGTATGTCCTGCTACACGCCAGCCTGGGTTAAAAGTGATCCCGCTCGTTTTCCCTTGGCCGAAAATCGTGATGGAAAAAAGCAAGCGATCCTGAGTCCTTTTTCAAACAACAACTTGCAAGCGGATATTCGTGCTTATTCCGCGTTACTCTCGTATTTGAAAAAGGTCGACACTGAAAAAACCGTTGTTATGATTCAGGTCGAAAATGAAGTGGGCATGCTGCCCGATGCGCGTGACTTTAACTCAGCAGCAAACGCCGCTTATAACGGGGTGGTTCCCGAAGAACTCATCAGCTACTTGCAGCAATCCAAAAAAACTGACGCGGTTACATCTGCGTGGCGTAAACAGGGCAGTTTAACCAGCGGTTCATGGCGCCAGGTTTTTGGTGATTCCATTGCGACTGAGGAATTTTTTATTGCATGGCATTTGGCCCGTTACACAAATGCAGTTGCAGCAGCGGGAAAGGCGATTTATCCCTTGCCAACTTATGTGAATGCGGCGCTGAACAAAGCAGGTTTGTTACCGGGCCAGTATCCTAGCGGTGGTCCATTACCGCACCTGTTTTCCATTTGGAAAGCGGCAACACCTGATATTGATATTTTATCCCCCGATTTCTACAACCCGCTTTTTACTCAGTGGAATGATTTGTTCTATAGCGAAGAAAACCCGTTGTTTATTCCAGAAATTAAAATGGAAGACAGCAATGCGGCCAAAGCCTATTTTTCCATCGGCCATTACAAAGCTATGGGTTTTTCACCCTTTTCGATTGATTCCGCGAAGAAGCCTGAAGATATTCCTTTAGGAAAAGCCTATCGCCATTTAGCCAGCATTGCTCCGCTAATCGCGCAAGCAAAAATGAATTCTGTCGGCAAAGAAAATCTTATTGATGGTGTTTTGTTAGACAAAGAGCGTCAATCTGCCAAAGTAGTTTTCGGTGATATCGAAATTACATTGAAACACGAATTTACGCTCTCTTGGTCGTCTGGCGCGAAACAAGAAATATGGCCAGAAGTGGGCGCGCTGATTATTCGCTTAAGTGAAAAAGAATTTTTGTTTGCGGGTTCTGGCGTAGTGGCCACCTTTAAAGATGCTGCTCAGAAAAACACTTTGGGAATTGAATCTATTTGGGAGGGCGATTACACCCGCGATAAAAACTCAAACGTGCCGACTTGGAATCCGGGGCGTTTGCTCAATGGAGATGAAAGCCATCAAGGTCGCCATTTAAATCTCCCTTATGGCGAATATCAAAACCAACGCATCGTACTTTATAAATATTAAAAAAATGCGGTAGGGCATTGAGCGCTACCGCATTTGAGCTGCATTTTATTTAAGGCAGCAGAGTCACAATAATACGTTTGTAGCGTGAGAGTTGTGGGCTGCCTTTATCCGATACCCGCACAACAATATGTAAGGTTTCTTCCCTCGTAACCTTGGGCGCAATAACATTGATGCGCGCAAGATTTTCCGTATCAATTTTTGCAGTGCCGGTGAAAGTTCCGGCTTCCGAGTAAACAAACCAATAGAAGCTGATGCTATCGCCATCCGGGTCGGTTGAGGCTTGCGCATCAAGCGAAAAATATTGGCCAGATTTTACGCGCAAGGTATCTGCATGGTTGAGCGCAACTTCTGGCGGATGATTCGCTTGTTGGTAAGGTTTGATTGTCCAATCCATACGCGCTGCAAAATCATGTTGGAAGTCATCGCGCCAGCGCCACACAGTTGCACGGTAATCTCTAAATGATTTATCGCCCACGCGAGTTGCGCGGCCGAACTCACCCGGTAGGCTCGGGAAAACGTTATCGATGGCGTTAGTCCAAATAGCGCGTGGTTCGGCTTCAATAGGAACACCGCCCGTAAAACCGTGCGTATCCATTGCAGATAAATCCGGCGTATAGAGTTCGTAGCGACCGCCCCAACCGCCCCAGTTGGGATGTTCAGGCGCGTTCAACCCGTTTGGAATCAGTGACAGAAAAGAGGGGGTATCGCCTTCCAAGCCATAAGATACATCGGGATAAATCGCGCCCATGGGCCCGTGACCTTGTTGAATGTTTTCAGCAATCCACTTATTGCTAATGGTGGTGTTGTCTATCCCCGGTACGACTATGTGCATACCCGTCCACGTTGCTGCGCCGTAGCCGCCAGGGCTAACGACATAAAATAAATCGGGGAAGTTTTTTCGAATCCAAATGCCGCTGTCATCCTGATCGGAGATGGTGTAAACGCGCAGCTTTGCAATCAGTGCCTTAAGTTCTGCTTCCGAATGCTTTGCCTTGAGTTTGTAAAGGGCTTGAGCGAGCGTGTTTGCTCCGCCCCACACCGAAATCCACAGCGGGCGTTCGTCTTTGGCTTCTAAGGTTTTAATAATCCAGTTAGAACCTTCAGACTCTTTTCCTTCACCTACGGCTTCCATACCGTAAGCTGCTGGGCCTTCCTTTACTAACGACAGCAAGGTTTTTTCGTCGGGGAAGTTGGGTTGATGCTTAAGTAAGTTGGGTTGCACTTTTCCGTAGGCGCGAATGACGTTACGCATGGACTCAGGAGCAACTTTATTTTTCATGTGGACCGAGGTTGTGGCGATCAAACCTTGAATATCTATCTGGTTGGAATAGACCAACAGGCGAACCAAGGACTGTGTATCGTCTGGTTCATTTTCAATATCGCTCAGCACTATTACGCGGTTCGCAGAGTTTAACGGCGAGGCGGCAACGGCGATGTTAGTGGAGCAGAGGAGAGCCGCGAGTGCGGCCACGGAGCATCGCCAAAGCGGTGGGTATCTTTTCATGATGGTGTTCCGATGCGAGTGGTGAATGTTATTAGAGTAAAGCCAGTGCGGCTGAGCCAACCCATAGCTGTTAGCGGGATAATAGAGGTAAGAATCCAATAGCTCATCCTGTATTATTAAAATTATTACCTGTATTCTCATCTTTTTACAAAGCTGACCTGCTCTTTATGCCTGAAACTCTCTTAGGTTCCTTTGATCCGGCTAGACCGGATTTCAGTCCTTATGGATTGACTTGTGTTCATTGGCGCCCGTCGTCTATGCAGCGACCAGATCACCACAGTGAAATTGAGCTGAACTTTCTCAAGTCGGGTTCCGTTACCTACCTTCTGGGTGGTGAGAAGTGCGTTGCGCAAGCAGGACGGTTAAGCGTTTTCTGGGCGGCCAACCCGCATCAAATTATCGATTTTAGTGAAAATACCGATTATCTCGTGGCGACAATTCCACTGCAGTGTTTTCTTGAGTGGCGCTTGCCCGAGCAGTTTGTGCAGTCAATTATGCGCGGCGAATTCCTAAGCGAGGCGTCTGACGATATGAGAGCGCGGGACACGCAGCTTTTCGAGCAATGGGCGGTGGATTTGCAGCATAAAGCCGCGACTATGGAGCAGCCTGTATTGCTCGAAATGCAGGCGCGGCTTACACGATTTGCGCTTAACTTACCTGCCTTTAAAGATTCGTCATCACCAGCGCGTGCGCCTGAGGCTGCGCTTAATAAAGTGGAAAAGATGGCCTGCTTTATTGCGCAGCGCTATACCCAGAAATTGAGCGTTCAGGAAATTGCAGATCACGTTAAGCTCAATACAAACTATGCCATGAGCTTGTTCCAAAAAACGTTGGGTACGACCTTGATTAATTACATTACCCAGCATCGTATTTCCCACGCGCAGCGGTTGCTCACCACTACCGATAAAACCATTACCGATATTGCATTTCAGTCTGGGTTCTTATCAATCAGCCGATTTAATGATGCATTCTCGCGCTCATGCAGATGCGCACCACGGGATTACCGACGCTCGCACCACATCAGCCGATAAGCAGCTTAATCGCTTTCAATTTAGTCCCTGGATCTTGTTGGGTCTCTATCATGGCTGTGATGATGTTGGTCGTGGTAATGATAATGACGCGGTGCCTCGTGTCTGTGATGGCGAGGCTCATATTCCTCGCTGCGCACGAAGTATACGCGGCGCTCGCAGGCGTGATACTCGCGGCAGTGTTTAGACCAGTGTCTGGCGTGGCCAGGTGGAACGTGTAAATAAATGGGTTCGTAGCGGGTGTAATGTCTATCCACCACCACAACTCTGGGGTGCTCGTAAACGAGCACTGGACGCGGAGCGTTTCCAAGTTGTACCTGACCATAGGCGCCGGGCCGGATTTCACCTGCAAGTAGTACGTTTATTCCCACATCTCCAGCAAAGCTTTGAGATGCTACCTGAAGTATCAACAAAGCCGAACAAGTCATCAAATATTTGCGCATATTAAACCCCACTTGTGGTTGTTTATTTCGATTATGTGAGCGGAGGCTGAATTCAAAGTGAACGATGAAGAATCTTGTCACTTACCTGCTAGGTGCGTCGCAAAAACAACACGAACTGGTGTATTCATGAGTAAATGTTTGTCAAAACGCGCTCGGATGGCGGGATACGTAATCCCAGAGGATAAGAATCCAAATCAGTAAAATGCAAAAATTTCCCGCCATAAACGCCTGCATACGGCGAATAACATTATTGCTGGTGATGTGAATCCAAGAATGTATTGCACGGCTAGCTACGAATAGCCAACTCAACATAATGATTGCCAATGAATTTATCCCCAGCGCAACCGCCAGCGCGCCAGCGGTGTAAAAAAGTACCGGCATTTCAAAGAGATTGCTGAAGTTGCGCGAAACCTGCAGCATTCGGGGCGACATACTTTCTTCATCATTAAGGCGGAACGCGCCCAACTTTACCTGCCCGGATCTGACGGCAGAAACCCGTAAGGTGAGCATGTAAATGGCTACTACGAAGGTCAGCAATATCATGGCGAACATGGAATAGATCATTGAAATACCTCAAGTGACGACTAGGGTGAGTTTTATCCGGTTTTTCGGGTGCCTGTGAGATTGGTCTTCTTTCTGTATAATGCCTCATTTTCCGTTTTCAGTATTTAGCTTGGGCGTACATGCGCTCAAATGTGTTTAACATCAAAAGGTTAACTCCATGATTATCAAACCAAAAGTTCGCGGTTTTATCTGTACCAATGCCCACCCACAAGGTGCTGCTGCCAACGTGGCAGAACAAATTGCCTACACCAAAGCCAAAGGCCCAGTAGCAGGTGCACCTAAAAAGGTATTGGTGTTGGGCTGTTCAACAGGGTTTGGCTTGGCTTCACGTATAACTGCGGCTTTCGGTGGTGGCGCTGACACGCTCGGCGTGTGCTTTGAAAAAGAGCCAAGCGACAGCAAAACTGCAACCGCAGGCTACTACAACACTTCAGCTTTTCATGATGCCGCTAAAGCCGAAGGGTTATACGCCCAAACCCTGAATGGCGATGCTTTCTCAGATGAAATGAAAGCCAAAGTGATCGACGAGTTAAAAGGCAGCATGGGCAAAGTGGATTTGGTGATCTACAGCTTGGCATCACCCCGTCGTACCGACCCGAAAACCGGCGAAGTTTACAACTCTGTTTTAAAGCCTATCGGTAAATCATACGTTTCGAAAAACCTGAATACCGACACATTAAAAATTGGCGATGTATCCATTGAGCCCGCAACCGCAGAAGAAATTGCTAACACCGTAAAAGTCATGGGTGGAGAAGATTGGGAAATGTGGATTGATGCCTTAAAAAGCGCCGATCTACTTTCTGACAACTTCCAAACTGTTGCCTACACCTATCTGGGCGACAAGTTGACCTGGCCAATTTATGGCAAAGCAACCATCGGTAAAGCTAAAGAAGATTTGGATCGCGCCGCCAAAGACTTGAGTGCAAAGCACGGCGGTAAAGCACGCGTTGCGGTATTAAAAGCGGTCGTTACTCAAGCGAGTTCTGCTATTCCGGTAATGCCATTGTATTTGGCTATTTTGTTCAAAGTGATGAAGGAGCAAGGTACTCACGAGGGTTGTATTGAGCAAATCCAACGCCTGTTTAAGGAATGCCTTTACTCTGCAAATCCACGTGTGGATGACGCTGGCCGATACCGTGTTGATGAGTTGGAACTGCATCCATCTGTTCAAACTAAAGTAGAAGAAATTTGGGATCAAGTAACCGAAGAAAATCTATTTGAGTTAACCGATTTTGCTGGCTACAAAGCGGAGTTCTTGCGTTTGTTCGGCTTCGGCATTGACGGTGTGGATTATGATGCTGAGACATCGCCGCAGGTGGAAACCAATTTTTAAGCCAAAAGCTTAATTGCGTTGAAGCCCCTTTTTAGGGGCTTTTTTATTTCTGGTTTTTTAATGTAAGAGGAAATGATGCGTAAACGAATTGCGATAGATATGGATGAAACCATTTGTGACACCATGGCGCGCCACTTGGACTGGTACAATCAGGAATTTGGCCAGCGCCTTACCAAACAAGATTTAATGGGCACAAAAATTTATCATCGTGTTCCGGCTGAACATGAAGCGAGAGTGCGGTCTTATCCAGATAACCCAGATTTTTTTGTTGACCTAGCTCCATTGCCCGATGCGATTTCTACTATTCAGCAGTTGACTCAACACTTCGACATCTACATAGCTACAGCGGCCATGGAGCATTCCTCATCATTCACCGCAAAATACGAATGGTTGGTAAAGTATTTGCCATTTTTGTCGCCCATGAATTTTATTTTTTGCGGCAACAAAGGCATTGTTAACGCAGATTATTTAATTGACGATAGTTCGCGCCATTTTCAGTTTTTTGCGGGCCAAGGGCTTCTTTTTACGGCGCCTCATAATGTGAATGAGGAAACTCACGTTCGCGTGAGCAATTGGCTGGAAATTAGGGCATATTTTGCGGATAAAGTATAAAGCAAGCGCTTTCGGTCTCCCATTTCATAAATCGTATCAGTGCTGTTTACTCTTTATGCGGTTTTGCTGTGCAAATTACTTCTGTAATCTGTGCAAAGAATGTGAATCAAATAAGGCTTGATCGATATTGAATTTTGGTTCTGTAATGTCCAATGCTAGACGTCGAGCTTATGTTTGGCTTTGAGTATAAGGCTGATGAGGGTAGGTGTATTGGGGGAAGAGCAATAAAAATTGTATGAAGGCTGGCGCTGAATGACAAAAGCCATCCTTATTAGGGATGGCTTTTGTTTAAAACAGAGAAAGCTCGTTTTGCTGGCTTAGTTAACTCTTACCGCATAGGACGTACTTAATCCACTCGCGTTAATTTCTATTCCTACTGTTCCTTTTGGTACTTTTGTTTCATCCGCTTTTACGACAAGCACAGCCACTGAAGGCTCGGTAGACATAGCTAAGCCGCCACTGGGTATTACAGTCGCCGTCGCATTGACTAAATCGCCGGAGATTGCAGACACAGTCGTGCCTGTTGGTAAGGCGTTTCCATTGCAATCTGCCAACAAAAACGGAATGCGAATGCTCTCGCCGGCAGCCAATGTAAATGAGCCTAGTCCGACCGGAATCATCGGGTTTTCGCAGGACATAACTAGCGTAGCCTCTTGTCTTACGGTGACTTTATTTGTCGTACAGTCACCGTTAGCCTTCGCTGTGCCCGAGCACAAGGCACCATCATATTTACCATTGGGCAGTAAGTCGAAACTACCGTTTTGATTGAAATCAACAAATTCTTCCAGCAAATCGCGGTCTAGACTAAAGTTCTTATCGACATAAGCCTCACGCAAATCATCACAGCTGTTTGTTGCGCCGTAAGCGCCAGATGAATGAGGTGCGTTAGGGCTGCAGAGCGCGGTATTCGACAGAGGTAATCCTTTTGTGGTTGTTGAGTAAACACCATTGCTGTTTGTGAAAGTATCTTTCGAAATGTCGTCATACAAACCGTTACCATTGCCATCAATAAATGATTCATTGCCAATAGCGGTCGCCAAAATCTGTACTCGCCCGTTGCGGCACTCTTTCGAGCCATCTGAACAGGTCATGATGTAACCTGATTCTGTAACGCTTGAGAATGTCACTGTAGCTGATGGGTTGGGGCGAGGATTTTGGCTGCGCCACTCAACAGAGCATGTGCCACCTGTTGTTACGCAGCTACCGTCGATAGCGCCACCGCTTGTGGTGAATGTAACAGCGGTTCCATTAGGCACTGGGTTGTTAAAAGCATCTGCAAGTCTGATTACAGTGGTGCTCTT
Organism: uncultured Cellvibrionaceae bacterium; assembly: GCA_964581625.1. Taxonomy (GTDB): domain Bacteria; phylum Pseudomonadota; class Gammaproteobacteria; order Pseudomonadales; family Cellvibrionaceae; genus Cellvibrio. Next base: position 107,689 of record CAZOPE010000001.1, on the reverse strand, counting down.
AACGCCATCATGTAGCCAAGCCACGGGGTTTAAGTCGCTTAACGAAAGACTGGTACTATTTTGATCGGGTATGCCTGTTGTAACCGCTAACGCGCTAGATTGAGTACTAATACCGTTTGCCGTTGTCGCGGTTACACGAACAGCAGTGGCAACCGTACCAGCCTGCACAATCGTTGAAACATATCCATCTGCATCAGTGGATGAACCATAAGTCTCGGGGCCAGAAGGGTTGCACTTGCTAGGTACTAACGCGAGCCCGCCGACAGTTGTGCTAGGCGCGAAGTTGACGCATATGCCTTTTACTGGCGCGCCTGCTTGGCCTAAAACACGGAAGCGCAAAGTAGAGGTTTCTAGGCCGCCCGTTCCTTTAATGCTGATTAAGGTTGGTGTTGCATCAACGAAAGAGATTGTCTGTGCAGTATCTGGTTTTACGAATACATTTCCAGTTGCAGTCAAAACAACGCCTCTAAAAGTAGTGGTTGCTTTGACTTGATCCACGCCGCCCACACCGGAGCAGCCTTTGGATACGTAATTTGCATCTGCCCTACCATTTACAGTGTTAACAATGTTGCCGCCAGTTATGGATGCATTGTTGGCCGACAAGCAAGGAGATGAAAAAGTTATAGCCATTGTGTCAGTAACTAACTCACCTGTGGAGTTGACTATGTAAGCAGTGACAGAGGTGTTTCCGCCTGCAGATAAAACGGTTTCTCCAACACCGATCTCCAATGCGTTATTGACAAAGCTTGAGCCGAACCCTGCTCCCATGCGTCTTGTATTGATAGGCAGAATTACAAAGGCTTCGAGTGTCGAGGTGCCGGCAACCATCGTCGCCGTTACTTTATCGTCAATATCGCATTTTCCTACCTGATACTGAACGGTTGCGGTTCCATTAATGGTTTCAACGGTACTGTCCCCCGCAATTGTCGAAAGACTAGATGCTAGACACGGGGAGTCGAATTTGACTTTAATTTTGTTGGCGGTTGGGGCATTTTGTCCGTCAACAATCGTTACACTTAGCTGAGTTTTATCTCCCTCAAACAACGTTGAAGATGCAGTACTTGCAATGGCTCCGGAAACGAAGCTAGAGCCGGACCCGCTTCCTATTTTTGTGGTTGCACCAACAGTGCCCGGACCGTTGTTAATGTTGTCGAGCGCAGAACCTTCCCCTCCGCCGCCGCAAGCCGAGAGCATCAGGCTTATAAGCGAGGCGCTAAGAAATCGAAACGTTGTTTTTGTTTGCATGGTGTCTTCCTAATTTCCCGAGAGTTAGAAGCGGCGGTTGTGATTGAAACGGGTGATCGCGGCTTTGATAAGTTATATAAGGTAAAGCCTATTCGGTTAATGTCTTAAGTTAGCCTATATCTCGTCAATGTTAAAGTCTTGTCATCGGAAAAGTGCGCGCATCCGTAACATAAATCGCTAAATGTGCATTCTTTAGCATTTTTATGGAGTTAGCCTCACTTGTTAGCATCAATTCTAGATTTTTTAGATGATTTTACTCTGTTTGTATGGGGTAGGTTGTTGGTTTTTTGTACGCGATTTCCTTGTTGCAAAACAGGTCAGGTTGCTTGCCATTTCTGGGGTAAGCGGGTAATATCCTGCGCCCATTTGTCCGCAGCCCCTAAAACCCTCAGGGGCTTTTTTGTCTGGGGTGTGAGGTGGCGCGTCTTTTGTATGTAGCAAGGTTTGCGCGCGAAAAAAATACTGAGAAGTTCCTTGATATTGATTGATTTATTGAGATTCAGCCTATGACCACTGGCCTCTACCAGATAGACGAGTTCAAAGATAACTGCGGTTTTGGTTTGATTGCACACTTAAAGGGCAAAACCAGCCACCGTCTGCTCAAAACCGCTATTGAAGCCTTGACTTGCATGACGCACCGCGGCGGTATTAACTCCGATGGTAAGACCGGTGACGGTTGTGGTCTGTTGATTCAAAAGCCGGACAGCTTTTTGCGTGCCGTTGCAAAAGAGGCGTGTAATGCCGAATTGACCGAAATTTACGGCGTAGGCTCAATTATGCTCAGCCGTGAAGCTGATAAGGCTGAAGCTGCACGAGCTATTTTTGCCGAAGAGCTGACAGCACAAGGCCTGATCGTTGCAGGCTGGCGTGAAATCCCTGTTGACCCAAGCTGCCTTGGCCCAATCGCCATGCGCTCCTTGCCGGTCTTCAATCATCTATTTGTGAACAGCAAAGATTTAACTCTGCAGCAAATGGATGCCAAGCTGTTTATGGCTCGCCGTAAGACAGAATTGCGTCTTGCCGCTGATAAAGCTTTCTATGTCGCAAGTTTGAGCACTGGCACCTTGTCTTACAAAGGCTTGATGATGCCCGTGGACTTGCCACGTTTCTTCGCCGACTTGGCGGACGAGCGTTTGGAAACTGCGATTTGCGTGTTCCACCAGCGCTTCTCAACCAACACCATGCCGGTTTGGCCATTGGCGCAACCCTTCCGCATGTTGGCGCACAACGGCGAGATCAACACTGTGGTGGGTAACCGCAACTGGTCTGTTGCGCGTACTCCTAAATTCGTAACTCCGTTGTTGCCAGAACTGCAAAGTGTTAAGCCCTTGGTAAACCGCACAGGTTCTGACTCATCCAGCCTCGATAATATGCTGGAAATCCTGACCTTAGGCGGTATGGAATTGCACCGTGCTATTCGTATGCTTGTTCCGCCTGCGTGGCAGAATGTTGAGAATATGGACCCGGATTTGCGTGCGTTCTACGAATACAACTCCATGCACATCGAGCCGTGGGATGGTCCAGCGGGCTTGGTAATTACCGATGGTCGTTACGCGGTTTGTACGCTTGACCGTAACGGTTTGCGCCCTTCTCGCTGGGTTATCACTAACGATGACATCATTACCGTGGCGTCAGAAGTGGGTGTGTATAACTACGATCCAGCGGACGTTGTTGCAAAAGGTCGTCTTGGCCCAGGCCAAATCATGTCTATCGATACCTTAACCGGTGAACTGCATCGTACCCAAGACGTTGACAATCAGCTCAAAGAAACTCAGCCGTACAAGCAATGGCTCAAAGAGCGCGCTTTGCGTATTGAGTCAACCTTGGAAGCCGATACAAAAGAAAACGGCTTGCAAGGCATTGCGCTGAAAGCGGCAATGAAAATGTACCAAGTGTCGTTCGAAGAGCGCGATCAACTGTTGCGTCCTCTTGCAGAAGGCGGTCAGGAAGCCGTTGGTTCCATGGGGGATGATACCCCTATGGCGGTTTTGTCTCGCCAGCAACGTTCGCTTTACGATTACTTCCGTCAACAGTTTGCGCAGGTAACCAACCCGCCAATCGACCCATTGCGCGAAGCAATTGTAATGTCGCTTGAAACCTGTCTCGGTCGCGAATTACCTGTTTACGACGAAACTCCTGAGCACGCAGATCGCGTTATTCTAAGCTCGCCGGTGTTATCACCCGCAAAATTCCGCGGTTTGATGAACTTGAACCGCAAAGGCTATGAGGCAACTGTTTTCTCATTGCATTACGACCCAACAAGCACCAATTTAAAAGCTGCCTTGACCAAGCTGTGTGAAGATGTTGCGGCAGCGGTTAAGACTGGCAAAGTGTTAATCGTGCTAAGCGATAACGACTTTAAACAAGGTCTCTTGCCAATCCACGCGCTCTTAGCGGTGGGTGCGGTTAACCAGCATTTAACTAATGTTGGCTTGCGTTGCGACTCCAACATTATTGTGGAGACCGGCACTGCGCGAGATCCACACCAGATCGCTGCTTTAATTGCCTACGGCGCCACGGCGGTTTATCCGTTCCTCAGCTACTACGTACTCAATGATTTGATTGAGACTGGTGAGTTGTTGGTTGACGTGGATTCTGCCTACAAAAATTACCGCAAAGGTATCGACAAAGGTTTGCTGAAAATCCTATCCAAGATGGGTATTTCTACGGTTACCTCATACCGCAGCGCCCAGTTGTTCGAAGCGATTGGTTTATCGGAAGAAGTAATTTCCATGTGCTTCGATAGCACGCCATCCCGTGTGAGTGGTGCGCGTTTTGAGGACTTGGAAGCGGATCAAAAAATCGTTGCCCAAACAGCTTGGGTTGAGCGTAAGCCAATCGTTCAGGGCGGTTTGTTGAAGTATGTTCACAACTCTGAATATCACGCATTCAACCCGGATGTTGTGCAAACCCTGCAGAAAGCTGTTCAAAGTGGCAACTATGCGATGTGGCGCAACTATGCAGATTTGGTGAACAAGCGCCCAGTTTCTATGCTGCGTGACTTGCTGGCGATTCGTGAAGACGCGTGCAAACCAGTTCCGCTGTCAGAAGTTGAACCTATTGAAAGTATTATCAAGCGTTTCGATTCGGCGGGTATGTCGCTCGGTGCCTTGTCACCAGAAGCACACGAATCTTTGGCTGAAGCGATGAACCGCTTGGGCGGTCGTTCCAACTCCGGTGAGGGCGGTGAAGACCCAGCGCGTTATGGCACTATCAAGTCGTCCAAAATCAAACAAGTTGCGTCTGGCCGTTTCGGTGTAACGCCTGCTTATTTGGTCAACGCTGAAGTTTTGCAAATTAAAGTCGCTCAAGGTGCAAAACCGGGTGAGGGTGGTCAGTTACCTGGCGGTAAAGTGAATGCACTGATTGCGCGTCTGCGTCACTCAGTACCTGGTGTTACTTTGATTTCACCTCCACCACACCATGACATTTACTCGATCGAAGACTTGGCGCAGCTGATTTTCGATTTGAAGCAAGTTAACCCTGCTGCGCTTGTGTCGGTAAAACTGGTATCACGTCCGGGCGTGGGTACTATCGCGGCGGGTGTGGCTAAGGCTTACGCTGACTTGATCACTATCTCCGGCTACGACGGCGGTACGGCGGCAAGTCCACTAACGTCTATTAAATACGCGGGTTCTCCGTGGGAATTGGGCTTGTCTGAAACTCATCAAACCCTGCGCGCGAATGACCTGCGCGATAAAGTTCGCGTACAAACGGACGGCGGTTTAAAAACCGGTCTGGACGTTGTCAAAGCGGCTATGTTGGGCGCTGAAAGTTTCGGCTTTGGTACTGGCCCCATGGTTGCGTTGGGCTGTAAATACCTGCGTATTTGCCACTTGAACAACTGTGCGACGGGTGTTGCAACCCAACAAGATAAACTCCGTAAAGACCATTACATCGGCACTGTTGAAATGGCGATGAACTTCTTCAAGTTCGTAGCTGAGGAAACCCGTGAGTGGATGGCGCGTTTAGGTGTGCGTTCATTGGGCGAGTTGGTTGGTCGTGTAGATTTGCTGAAAATTCTTGAGGGCGAAACTACCAAGCAACAGCAGCTCGATCTGTCCCCCATTATTTATACTGATGACTATCTGACAACCAAGCCTCAGTTATGTGCTGTAGCTAAAAACGAGCCGTTCGACAAAGGTGAAACCGCTGAAGCTATGGTGCGTGTATTACTGCCCGCCATTGAAGGTAAAAAAGGCGGTGAGTTTGAGTTCCATATCACCAACTGCGACCGCTCAATCGGTGCCCGCATCAGTGGTGAAATTGCCAAACGCTACGGCAATCTTGGTATGGACGATGCTCCGGTCAAGTTGAAGTTGACCGGTATTGCAGGTCAGTCCTTTGGCGTGTGGAACGCTGGCGGTTTGGAAATGTATTTGGAAGGTGATGCTAACGATTACGTTGGTAAGGGCATGGCGGGTGGTAAGTTGGTATTGCGTCCGCCACGCAACTCAACCTTCAAGTCAAACGTCACCAGTATTATGGGTAACACCTGTTTGTATGGTGCTACAGGTGGTAAGTTGTTTGCGGCCGGTATTGCAGGTGAGCGCTGTGGTGTACGTAACTCAGGTGCCCATGTGGTTGTCGAAGGCGCGGGCGATCACTGCTGTGAATATATGACTGGTGGTGTGGTGACTGTGTTGGGTCAAACTGGCGTCAACTTCGGTGCGGGTATGACCGGTGGTTTTGCTTATGTTCTCGACGAAGCAAACGATTTTGTTGATCGCTACAACCACGAGTTGGTGGATATTCATCGCATCAATACCGAAGCGCTGGAAGCACATCGTCACCACTTACGTACAACCATCGAAGAGTTTGTTGCTGAAACCGAGAGCGAGTGGGGTCAAACTCTGCTCGACAACTTCGATGATTACATTGGCAAGTTCTGGCTGGTCAAACCCAAGGCAGCCGCTTTGGGTGGGCTGCTCGTCAGTTTCCGCAAGCGCGGCGAATAAGGCGAGAGGAGAAATATCATGACTGCACGTTTAAACAATGATTTCCAGTTTCTTGATGTGGGCCGCCAAGATCCTACCAAGAAGGATATAGAAACTCGCAGACACAAGTTTGTAGAGATCTATCAGCCATTCGCCAAAGAAGAGGTGGAGAGCCAATCGCATCGTTGCCTTGAATGCGGCAACCCTTACTGTGAGTGGAAATGTCCGGTACATAACTTCATTCCTAACTGGTTGAAGCTGATTTCTGAAGGCAATATTTTTGAGGCGGCAGAGTTGAGCCATCAAACCAACTCATTGCCAGAAGTCTGTGGCCGCGTGTGCCCGCAAGACCGTTTGTGTGAAGGCGCTTGTACGCTGAACGATGGTTTCGGTGCGGTCACTATCGGCAACGCCGAGAAATACATTACCGATACCGCATTCGCCATGGGTTGGAAACCAGACATGTCGAAAGTGGTGTGGACCAACAAGAAAGTTGCGATTATCGGCGCTGGCCCAGCGGGTATCGGTTGTGCAGACGTATTGGTGCGCAACGGTGTTAAACCGGTTGTGTTTGATAAATATCCTGAAATCGGTGGCTTGCTGACCTTCGGGATTCCTGAATTCAAACTCGAAAAATCAGTGTTGTCACGCCGTCGTGAAATCTTTACTGAAATGGGCATCGAATTCCGCTTGAATACTGAAGTGGGCAAAGATATTTCCATGGAAGATCTCCTGCGCGATTATGACGCCGTCTTTATGGGCATGGGCACTTACACCTACATGAAAGGCGGTTTTCCCGGTGAAGATTTACCCGGTGTTTACGATGCGCTGCCATTCTTAGTGGCGAACGTAAACCGCAATTTGGGTTTCGAAAAAGACGCGTCTGACTTTATCAGCGTAAAAGGTAAGAAAGTTGTGGTTCTCGGCGGTGGTGACACGGCGATGGATTGTAACCGTACCTCGATTCGTCAAGGTGCTGATTCGGTAACTTGTGCGTATCGTCGCGATGAAGAAAACATGCCCGGTTCCAAGCGTGAAGTAGCTAATGCGCGTGAAGAAGGTGTTGAGTTCCTATTCAACCGTCAGCCTGTTGCAGTCGTCGGTAACGGCAAAGTGGAAGGCGTAAAAGTTGTAACTACCAAACTTGGTGAGCCAGATGCAAAAGGTCGTCGCAGCCCAGTAGTGGTTGAAGGTTCAGAAGAAATTCTGCCTGCTGATGTAGTGCTAATTGCATTCGGGTTCCGCCCCAATCCACAGCCTTGGTTTGAAACCAACGGAGTGAAAGTGAACGAGTGGGGCGGTGTGCATGCGCCAGAAGAACAGCAGTTCAAGTTCCAAACCACCAATCCCAAGGTATTTGCCGGCGGCGATATGGTGCGCGGTTCTGATTTGGTGGTCACTGCCATTTGGGAAGGCCGCGAGGCAGCCCAAGGTATTCTGGATTACCTTGCTGTTTAATTGATGTAGTTGTTGATATTGTCCATCTAGCCCCGCTTCTGCGGGGCTAGTGCATTTTAGGCAGGACTGTTTCTGCTAGAGGAAAAAAGATGACTGAATTAAAAAATGACCGCTTCCTACGTGCCCTGCTCAAGCAGCCAGTTGACGTCACTCCGGTGTGGATGATGCGCCAAGCTGGTCGTTACCTGCCAGAATACCGTGCAACCCGTGAACGCGCGGGTGACTTTATGGGGCTTTGCACTAATCCTGAGTTAGCTTGTGAGGTCACACTTCAGCCCTTGGACCGCTACCCGGGTCTTGATGCAGCCATTCTCTTTTCGGATATCCTCACCATTCCGGATGCCATGGGTTTGGGGCTTTATTTCGAAACCGGTGAAGGCCCAAAATTCCGTAAGCCGGTGCGCACAGAGGCGGATATCAATGCACTAAATGTCATAAATCCAGAACAGGATTTGCCTTACGTGGTTAACGCGGTGAAAACCATCCGTCGCGAACTGAACGGTCGCGTTCCCTTAATTGGCTTCTCCGGCAGCCCCTGGACTTTAGCGACCTATATGATCGAAGGTGGATCAAGCCGCGACTTCCGTCGTGCCAAGGAAATGCTCTACAACCAGCCTCAACTTATGCATAAATTACTATCTGTGTTGGCCGATTCGGTAACAGCTTATTTGAATGCGCAGATCAAAGCGGGCGCACAGGCTGTCCAGATTTTTGATACTTGGGGCGGAGCTTTGTCGCACAATGCCTATCAAGAATTTTCCTTGGCGTACATGCAGAAAATCGTTAGCGGTCTCATTCGTGAAAATGAAGGCCGCAAAGTGCCTGTTATCCTCTTTACAAAAGGCGGTGGGCAATGGCTTGAAGCTATGGCTAATACAGGTGCTACGGCCTTGGGTTTAGATTGGACAACGAATATAGCCGTAGCTCGTAGCAGAGTTGGCGATAAAGTTGCATTACAAGGCAATATGGACCCGAGCATTTTGTACGCATCGCCAGAGCGAATCCGTGCTGAAGTGGGCCAGATCCTTCAGTCGTTTGGTGCGGGTTCAGGTCATGTATTTAACCTTGGCCACGGCATCACACCAGAAGTGGATCCAGTTCACGCAGGCGCATTTATCAACGCTGTTCATGAATTATCAGGCGCTTATCATCAATAAGGCGCCGTTCAGCGGGCGATAACATCCCTTGGGAGCTTTTTACACTCGGCGGCTCTGGTTTGTTCGGCTATTCTTCATTACACTCGTCTTTATGTGTGTTTGAATATAGCCAGCATCTGTAAGACGGAATTGATTTTAAAAATTTAAGGCGAGGCGAAACTGTGGGGATTAAGCAGGTTAAGGTCGATGTGAACGAGCTGAGTCTGGGCATGTATGTGTCCGGCTTGGATCGTCCTTGGTCGCAAACCCCGTTTCCCCTGCAAGGCTTTTACCTCCGCGATCTGCAAGAAGTTAATCAGCTTAAAAGCCTTTGCAACTATGTCTACATTGATGTCGAACGCGGTCGCGGCCCAATAGCAGCGAATCTGAAAAAGCTGGATAGCAAATTCGGTAAAACAAAAGTTACTGGGCGCGAGCGTGAAAATGCTGTCATCAACGAGCCCATAGCTCCGCTTAAAATCCAGCGCAATCTTTATCGTGAAATCCAGCCTCTCCAAAAGGAAGTCAAAAGAGCCAAGCAATTGCACCAAAAAGTTTACGGTGCAGTTGTAGAAGTGATTGAACTGCTTGAAAACAAGCAACTTGAAAATATCTCCCTTGGTGAAACCAAGAAAGTCGCCAGTGAAATGGTGGACAGTGTGCTGCGAAACCCAGATGCATTCACTTGGTTGTCGCGTGTTCAAGAGAAAGACGAATATACCTATAGCCACGCTGTGCGGTCGTCCGTGTGGGCTATTTTGTTTGGCCGCCACATTGGTCTGCCCAAGCGCGATCTTGATGTGCTTGCACTTGGTGTACTGTTGAAAGATGTGGGCAAGGTAATGCTTGACCAAGCGTTGCTGGTGAAGGTCGATCGCCACCCCGAAGAAGAAAAAATTTACGAGACATTCGTTGAATTAGGCTGCGAAATTCTCCGCAAGACTCAAGGTGTTGAACCTCGTGTCATTAGCGTTGTAAAAACGCATTGCGAGCGCTTGAACGGCAGCGGTTTCCCGCAGCATTTGGTTGGCGACAAAATTCCATTGTTGGGAAAAATCGCAGGTATTGTGACTTTTTATGATCACGTTACGAATCCGCGTGGCTCACGTCATCCTATCGCACCATCTAAAGCAGTTGCTCGTCTTTATGAGTTGCGCAATATTCAGTTTCAAGAGGAGTTGGTTGTAGAATTTATTCGCGCAATAGGTTTATACCCAACAGGTACACTGGTGGAGCTGAGTACAGGTGAAGTTGCAGTTGTCGTGGAGCAAAACTTTGAGCGCCGTTTGAAACCTAAAGTGATGGTGGTACTAGATGCCTTGAAGCAAGAAATGGCTGAATCTGTACTGCTGGATCTTGCTGAGGATGACAAACGCAAGCAAGCATTATTGGATTCCGGTAAGAAGACGCGTTATGAAATTGAAAAAATTGAAATTGCACGCGATTTGGAACCCGGGAGCTATGATGTGGATATTTCAGGTATTCGTGATCAATATTTAATGAAAACAGAAAAAACGGGCTTGATGGGTTTGTTGAGTCGGTTGAAAGGTTAGCTCTGTTGTGGATTCGTCGAAGCCGCTATCAGCCCTGCTGATGGCGGCTTTTTTATGATGCGCTCAATGTTTGCGCGTAAACATTGAGCGCGAGCTTTTGCAACTCTGCGTATCTAATCGCTTAAGCACAATGTAAAGTTATTAAAATTAGCTCGTTTTCAAAGGCGGTTGGGTAGCAGACTGCTGTTAAGCTGGGCTTTAGATGTTTGTCTTCCAGGGTTTATTCATGGTTCGTTTTCTGCGTGTGTTTTTTCAATATGGCTTGTTATTGAGCGTTGTACTCTCATTGCCAATTTTTGCAAGTTCGTTTGAAACGCAGCAAAGTAACACCACCATCTTTGACGGTATAAAAGGCGATGCTGGCGACTTATTTATAGATGCTAACCAGACTCTGCACTTATGGAAAGCTGGCGATTCTGCCGTAACTCGCGCAGGTAATGGTTTTGCATACCGTAAGTTTTACGGCGATTTCATTTTAACTGTTCAATTGAAAAGCCAAACTTTTTGTAACTTTGGATTGCAGATAGAGTTGCCAGAAGAAGGTCTTTCGCTAAAAACAAAGTTTGATAGCCATTCAAATCTTTCCGTAGAGCTACAGGATTCAAAAAAGAGTTTTCTGCAGCGTGAGAATTTCGTAAAAAGCCCCGATGTTTTTCAAGTCGAACAAGTTGGAAAAGAGATTATTTTTTCTGCTGCCAATTACGGAAAGCCATTAAAGGTAGTTGCGCGCTACAGCTTATCAAAATTGCAAAACATGCACGTGGGTGTTTACCGCGATTTTGTTGCGCAAGATAAAAGTACACTTGAACTAAAAAATTTGCGTTGGGTGATTCCGGCATGGAAAAATTTCATTCCCTATTATCATTATTTGGGAAGCCGTTTGGAAATTTTGGATGTGGTGACAGGCGAACGCAAAGTTATATATGAAACTGCTGCGGGTATAGAAGCACCGAATTGGACTTCTGATGGCGACACAATTATTTATAACTCCTCCGGGCGTGTTTATAAGTTGTATCTTCCTACCAAAAAAATATCGCTTTTTAATACCGGATTTGAAGCTAAAAATAATAATGACCACATAATTTCATTTAAGGGGAAGATCTTGGGTATTACCCACATGGATAAGGATATTATTGATAATTGGTCGATCTACAAGCTGCCCATAAATGGCGGAGAACCACAGCGATTAACCTTTGTTACACCGTCCTATTTGCACGGCTGGTCGCCGGACGGGCGCTATATTTTGTATACATCACGTCGCAACGGGCAGTTTGAAATTTATCGCGGGAACAGTGATGGTACCGGCGAGGAGCTGCAGTTAACGAATAACGACAGCATGGACGATGGCTCTGAATATACGCCGGATGGAAAATATATCTATTTCAATTCCACTCGTAGTGGCGCAATGCGTTTGTGGCGAATGGATGCTGACGGTAAAAATCCAAAGCAAGTTACCTTCGATAATTACAATGATTGGTTTCCACATATTTCTCCGGATGGGAAGCACATTTTATTTTTGTCTTACATGCCAGATGTAGACCCTGTACTGCATCCGTATTACAAGCAGGTTTATCTGCGAATGATGCCTATCGCAGGCGGTGAAGCAAAAATTGTCGCTTATCTTTACGGCGGCCAAGGTACCCTTAACGTTCCTTCCTGGTCCCCTGATGGCCGCTATGTTGCCTTTGTTAGTAACAGTCAATTAGGTGCGGAAAAGCACTAATCGCTTAAGGTTTAACGAAAAAACTAGTTGCCCATGGCCGTATTGGACAGGGTACAATCGCATCACCTAAAAAACGTGTGTGGTCCAAGCATACTTGAGTTTGCTAACACATGGCTGCCGCGTAATCTTTAAATTTATCGTGTAGAGATCTTTACAATGTTTGAGTGGATTGCAAGTCCTGAAGCTTGGGTTGCGTTAGCAACCCTAACGGCACTAGAAATTGTTTTAGGCATAGACAACATTATTTTCTTATCGATTTTGGTGGGGCGATTGCCGGAACATCAGCGCGCTTTAGGGCGCACTTTGGGGTTAGGCTTTGCCATGTTGACTCGCTTGGGGCTGCTGTTTTCCCTAACTTGGGTGATGAGTTTAACGCATCCTTTTATTAGCCCCTTTGGGTATGATATTTCGGGTCGAGATATTATTTTAATCGGTGGTGGGTTATTCCTACTTTACAAAGCAACTGTAGAAATTCATCAGAGTGTTGAAGGTGAAGACGAAGAAGCAGAGCTAAAAACGGGCAGCTCAAATTTTTTGGTAGTTATCCTGCAGATTGCTATTTTAGATATAGTATTTTCTCTTGATTCGGTGATTACTGCGGTAGGATTGGTGAGCCAAATTTCACTTATGGCGATTGCGATTATTATTGCGGTAGGGGTGATGATGTTTGCCGCTAAATCAATTGGTGAGTTTGTGGAAAATCATCCCACAGTAAAGGTCCTTGCATTGGCGTTTTTGGTTGTTGTGGGCGTCACCTTGGTAATGGAAGGCTTCGAGGTTCATGTTCCTAAGGGCTATATATATTTCGCTATGGCGTTCTCGCTCGGTGTTGAAATGATTAATATTAGAATGAGAAAAAAAATAGCCACTAAAGCGCAATAAAAAATAAGTTAAATAAAAAAGGCTTCCTTAGGAAGCCTTTTTTATTTGTATGTTTTTACGTTTATTTCTTTTCTGCGAGCTTAACGCCAACTCGCGTAGTAGTTCCAGCCGCAAACTGTTGTTCCCATTTAATTTTGTCTTTAGCAAACAAAACAATAGCCGTTGAACCTAATTTGAATCGTCCCATTTCGGCGCCTTTATCCAGAACGATGTTTTGATATGGATAGTTTGAGACTTCAATTTCACGGCTGCCCATGGGTGCCAACTCTCCATCCCAAACGGTTTCGATACCAGCTACGATCATTGCGCCCACAAGCACCACTGCCATTGGGCCTATGTCGGTATCGAAAATAGCTGCCACACGTTCATTGCGTGAAAATAAACGCGGTACGTGTTCGGCTGTGACTGTATTGACCGAAAATAAATCACCCGGAATGGATACCATGGTTCGAAGTTTTCCACCGTAAGGCATATGCACTCGGTGATAATCTTTGGGTGATAAATAAACAGTTGCGAAATCGCCTTCAGCGAATTCCCGAGCCAAAGCGGCATCGCCCCCCAGCAATTCTTCAACGGTATAATCCTGGCCTTTCGCTTGGAAAACCCGGCCATCAACAATCTTACCTAGTTGGCTTATAGCACCATCTGCGGGACATACAATAGCGATGGGTTCACTGCAAATGGGGCGAATACCGGGTTTGAGCGCACGAGTGAAAAAATCATTAAAGCAAGCGTAGGCCCGCGGATTCTCCTCTGCAGCGAGAGACATATTGACTTGATAGCGTTTGATAAACCATTCGATAAAAGTGTTTTTGATAAAGCCGTTGTTGCTATTGGCAATTTTTCCCACAAAACGTGAGAGCGCATGTTGCGGCACCCAGTGTTGCAGTTTAATAAATAATTTATCATTCATAATGGCAGAGCCTGTTTTAAACTGTGATTTGTCGCTTTGGAATAGCGGCATCTTATCAAATAGTGTGCTTTAACGCTCTCCTATAAATAACTTTCAAGGTGATACCGTGTTGCGCTATCAAATTATTCCTGTAACTCATTATCAGCAAAATTGTACACTTTTATGGTGCGATGAAACGCGTGAAGCTGTTGTGGTTGACCCCGGCGGGGATGTAGAACGAATTTTAAGCGCCGTAGCAGAGCGCCAATTAATATTGGTAAAGATTTTACTAACTCATGGACACTTGGATCATGTGGGCGGCACGGCAGCGCTACGCGATGTTTTTCAAGGTAAGTTGCCTGTTGAAGGGCCCCACCAAGAGGATATGTTTTGGATAAATATGCTTACTCAACAAGCGCAAATGATGGGATTTAATGCGCCCCGTGATTTTCAGCCTGATCTTTTTTTTAAAGAAGGCGATAGAGTCAAGTTCGGAAATATCCAACTGCAAGTTCGACATTGCCCAGGCCATACACCTGGGCACATTATTTTTTTCAACGCTGAAGCGAAATTGGCTTTGGTGGGTGACGTGCTGTTCAAGGGTTCTATCGGGCGAACTGATTTCCCCAAAGGCAATTACGATGATTTAGTGGGTTCGATACGTACTAAGCTATGGCCGTTGGGGGATGATGTAAGTTTTATCCCCGGCCACGGGCCCATGTCGACCTTCGGTGAAGAGCGCGCCCATAATGCTTTCGTTGCCGATAAAAATTTTGGTTGAGTAACATTAAAAAATGTAATTTCCCGATGAGTTAATTGCCAAGCGCGTATTATTTCGGTTTTCCCTCTCTGGTTCGCTAATCAATTGATAACAGATATTTCATTTTATTTGCTCGCTGTGCCTGTAGTTCTATTGGTAGGCATGTCTAAGGGCGGCTTCGGCGGCGGACTAGGAACACTCGCCGTTCCTTTTCTTTCATTATTAATTGACCCTCGCTTGGCTGCCGCTATTTTGCTTCCAATTCTGTGTGGAATGGATGCGGTAAGTTTGTGGAGTTTTCGGGGGACTTGGGACAAGTTAAATCTTAAGATTCTTATGCCCGGCGCGATAATTGGTACTATAGCCGGCGCTTTGACGTTTAAAGTTACTAACGCCGATATGATCCGTTTAATCGTCGGAGTTTTGTCAATTTATTTTGTATGCCATTACCTTTGGGGTAAGCATTTTCTGGAATCCATCCAGCAGCAACAGGCGAATCCTGTTCGTGGCACCTTTTGGGGCGGTGTTGCGGGCTACGTAAGCTATATCGCCCATGCTGGCGGCCCGCCGGTGGCAATTTATTTACTTCCGCAGCATTTATCAAAGACCGCGCTAGTAGGAACCACGGTTCTGTTTTTCTCCATTATTAATTTCATTAAGCTCGTTCCTTACGCTTGGTTGGGGCAGATCAATACTGAGTCTTTCTTAACTTCCTTGGTGTTGTTGCCGCTCGCGCCCTTGGGAGTTCAGTTCGGGGTTTACCTGCACAATCGTGTTTCAGACCAAATGTTTTACTGGATAAGTTACGGTTTCCTGCTGCTTGCTGGCGTCAAATTGACGTACGAGGGTGCTGCAGCGCTTTGGCAATAACTTGTATAGGGCGTAATTAGCGTCTATAACTCAGTCCTAGCACACGACTTGTGAGCGGTTTGGTTGAAATAGGCTTGTTTAGGCGAGTAGAATCTGGTTCATATTCACCTATTCTAAAAAGTTCCCAAAAAGGATATCCCACATGAAAAAAATTCTTGTAGCAGCTCTCGCTTTTTCAGCTGCGGCCTCTTATGCCGATACTGGCTCCTTTGATGGTTTCTATGTAGGGCTTGGTAAAACTAAGGTTCGCAACGACATCACCGATGTGACTTGGTCTCCAGTAGAAATTTTTGGAGGTTATAAGCTCAATTCATTTGTTGGAGGGGAATTAAGGTATGGCCAAACAACGGGTGGCGATTCTGAGATTACTAACTTTGAATCTGCTTATTATCGCGTAGAAAGCTCAAACTCAGTTGGTAAAACCTATCTTATTGCCGGATATACTCATATTGACTTTAGTGCTCCAGATGGAGACTTCAATTTTAACGGTTTTTCTTACGGTGCTGGCGTGGGCTTTGTAATTAACGACCAATTCAATTTAAATTTTGAATATAAGGTGTTGGCTGACGCAGATGGAACACGATATATAGACAAATTTACGAGAGCGTCCCTGAGCACAAAATTAACGTCAATAGGCGCAACTGTAGACTACCGTTTCTAATTCTTACGCTGGAGCGAGTCAATCCCGCTCCAGCTTATTCTTGCGTAATCCTTAACTGACGCCTTTTAGAACTGCCGATACTGTATCGAGCAGTTTTACTTCTCCGCTCTCAATAATTCTTGCTGTAATTCCTCCGTGGCCGCGAACGGCATTGTACCCGCCTGCGCCAAAGGTTGTTTCCATCGCTGAGCATGGGTGACATAAGCCCGTATATTCAAGTAAGCAGCTTCCCACGCGAAACTGCTTGTCCTTAAGCGCCAATAAATTAATCCCCATAACAACTAAATTGCGTCGCAAGAGTTCGGGTTCAATTGAGTGTCTACCCAACAGAGATGCTATAGCCTGTAGATGCTCACCCTGAATTAATGTGACTTGGCGCTTACCATTCAGGCTTTTGTAACGGTCGCCTTTTAAGCCTTTGCCGGCAATTGCTTCCACTCTGCCGAGCTCAAGCATAGGTGCTTTGCGCTCGGGGCGAATACCAATCCAGGTTACGCGCCCAATTTGCGGGAGCGTGTTGAAGAGCTCCTGTAAAGAATCACTCATTACTGCGTTTTCCAAATTGGATCGCGAAGGCCTTGTCGGCATTCCTGTACGTCGTTGTCTATGAGGTTATTGGGTTTAATGCATTCGCTCAGGCTTTTTAACACTGGTGGCGACGCATTGGGTTCAGTGTTCGCAAGCTGATCATCCAGAGCGTGGCATGCCGTATCTTTAAAAGAAGAATTGGAGTCTGAGGGATTACTATTGTATTCAGCGATCCAATAATTGCATGTGCTTAATAGTTTTTGAACTTGAGGATCTGCGCTATTGGTTTTTCGCAGCTTTAGGGACGATTTATTCGCGACCCGAGAGCTTTTAGTTGTGCCATTTGAGGAGCCTGATGCAACTTGAATAGATTGTTCGCGGCTACATTGCGAAAACTTTGCGGCCAACTCATCTGACTGCATACGCCAACGCTCCATTTGTTTAAGCTTTCCGCCGTGTCGGCGTAAATCCTCAAGTTTATGAATCCTTTCACTGTATTTAGCACACTCACCAGCGTAAATATTGACTGAGGCTATAAAAACAACAAAGCCCAACATCCATTTGTTCATAATTGCATTCATCCTTGGTCTAACATCGAAAAACTGAAGTTCGCTATCTTATGACAAGTTAAGCCACGCTTCCACTATCAAGCAATTCAATCCCCGTTAAAAGCCTACCCACGAGTGCCTATGTTTTAGTGGATAAGGTATGGATGGCGAAGTTTAACGCCGCGCTCCACTAGGGCATCAATTTGGGGCTTATTCAATTCCATCAAAAGCGCGTGGTACGCATTGCGCACTTTACGGTCTGGAATAATTGCGCTGCCTTGAATTAAATTCAAAATTCCATTTTCTTCGGCGAGCTTATGACGCTCACCAGTGGAGTGATAATACTGGCTACCGAGTTGCTGCAACCGGAAAATTGCCGATTGTGAGAATATTAGAGCATTCATAAAATCTCCTTTGATCATTTCTTCTAGCGAAGCAGATACTACGTGGTGAATGACTAGTCTTCTGTACCCGAACGCACATTTTCCAATACAGGGTAATAGCGCGATAAGTTTCAGAGCTATTGCGCCGAAAAAAATTGTAAGTTTTTATTTAAGACTAATATCTCATTTCTTGTGACAGCTTGTGATTTTCTGAAAATTTTGTATGACGTTTAAACAAATAATTGTGTTGTGAACGATGTGCCATAGCAAGATTGCGCGCCAGCTTTGCATGCTTTCGTTCGTTGTCGAACGATACTCTTTCGATAAGCTTGTTAGGGTCAAGGTTAATTTTTACCAGATTGATTCATCTTAACTTTGATTGTTAACGCTTTTTAGGAGCAACAGAATGCAAGATCAAGAAAAAACTGAGAATTTAGCAGGTGCGGGTTCAATTATGAGCACGATATCTGGCCCATCAACAACCGTTAACCCCGATAGTCTTGGTGTAAAAAGTGAAGTAGGCGATCGGCTAGTCGAAAAAATTGTATCCGCAAAAGCGCTTTCTGCTGCTATGACTGAAAACGAAAATAAAATGCAGGAGTATGGGGAAGCTTCTCGTTGCCCCTACACGGGTTCAACCTACGAGCCGAGTTCAGATACTGCAACAGGTAGCACTTCCTCAGAAATAAATGCATCGCAAAAAGTGGGAAGCGGTGTGCCTGCATTAGGAGAAAACCCTACAGTTGATCCTTTGGATCGTGTGAGGGTTGACGCAACTGCCCAAGTGTTAACAACCAATCAAGGCGTAATCATTGCTGATAATCAACACTCTTTAAAAATAGGTTTGCGCGGTCCTACCGCCATGGAGGATTTTATACTGCGTGAAAAACTTACGCACTTTGATCATGAAAGAATCCCTGAGCGTGTTGTGCATGCACGCGGGTCAGCAGCGCACGGCTATTTTGAAACCTACGAATCTTTAAGTGATGTTACTCGTGCGAGTTTATTTTCAGAAGCTGGAAAGCGCACGCCAGTGTTCGTACGCTTTTCAACTGTGGCGGGCGAGCGTGGTTCGGCAGATACGGTACGTGATGTTCGCGGGTTCGCTGTGAAATTTTACACGGATGAAGGCAATTGGGATTTAGTGGGAAATAATATTCCCGTTTTTTTTATTCAGGATGCCATGAAGTTTCCTGATCTTGTGCACGCATTAAAACCCGAACCGCATCACGGCATGCCGCAAGCGTCCAGCGCACACGACACCTTTTGGGATTTTGTGTCACTAACACCAGAATCAACGCATATGTTGTTATGGCAAATGTCTGATCGCGCAATTCCACGCAGTTATCGCACTATGCAAGGGTTTGGTGTGCACACTTTCCGCTTGGTAAACGCGGAGGGACAGTCTCTATTCTGTAAATTTCATTGGACCCCACTTGCCGGCACACATTCATTAATTTGGGATGAGGCCGCCAAAATCACTGGAGCAGATCCAGATTTCCATCGTCGTGATTTATGGGAGGCGATCGAGGCAGGAGAGTTTCCAGAGTGGGAATTAGGTTTGCAATTATTTACCGAAGAGCAGGCAAACAATTTCCCGTTCGATATATTGGATCCAACAAAGCTTGTTCCAGAGGAACTGGTTCCAGTTACTCGCGTAGGTAAGATGACCTTAAACCGTAATCCCGATAATTTTTTTGCAGAAACAGAACAAGTAGCCTTTTGTACTGCGCACATAGTTCCCGGAATTGATTTCAGTAATGACCCCTTATTACAAGGGCGCATACATTCTTATTTGGATACCCAGCTCACACGTTTGGGCGGACCCAACTTCCACGAAATTCCAATTAACTCACCGATTGTCTCTATCAACAACAATCAGCGTGATGGTATGCATCGTCAAGCAATTCACCGTGGCCGCGTGAGTTATGAGCCCAACTCGCTAGCAGGCGGATGCCCATTTCAGGCAGGAATCGCCGGATTCACGAGCTTTCCTGAAACCATGTCGGAAGACAAAGTTCGCGGCAAGCCGGAATTATTTGCAGACCACTACTCTCAGGCACGATTATTTTGGCAGAGCCAAAGTGTTGCTGAGAAAATGCATATAATCGCAGCATTTCGTTTTGAATTATCGCGCGTTCAATTTCTTTCAATAAGAAAACGCGTATTGTCCTTACTGGTAAATGTGGATCCCATTTTGGCGGAAGGGGTTGCAGATGGTTTGGGTATGTTGCTACCGCCCGCAGCTCCTGTTTACTCTGATTTGCCGATAACTGTTTATGATCCGTCTCCAGCACTATCTCTATTAGCGCGCGCGGGATTAACCGGTATTCGCACGCGTCGTGTCGCCATATTGGTTGGCGATAAAATTAACGCAGAAGTCGTTGCATCCATTTACACAGATCTTTTAAGTGATGGTGCTGTTCCACGTATTGTTGCATCGCGCTTAGGCCAAGTGGCAACTCTCGATGGAAAAGCACTTGATGTAGAAATTTCTTTAGAGGCTGCGCCTTCCGTTCTGTACGATGGTTTAGTGGTTGCTGATGGCGATGGGGCCGTTAAAAATTTGCGGTTGGACGCGGATGCTGTTGATTTTATTCGTCAGCAATACCGTCATTGCAAACCTATTTTAGTTATTGGTTCAGCAGCTGATCTGATTGATGAAGCTGGAATATCACCCATACTGGCTGATGGTATGGAGGATTCAGCGCTCATTTTTACGGATACCTCTTCAATTGATATAGGCTTGCATAAATTCAAAGGAGCGCTTGCGGCTCATCGTTTTTATGCGCGTGAAACTGATCCGCCGAGCGTGTAATGGCTTGGCGGCATCGCTTTATCTTGTTAATCGCTTTATCTCGTTAATTGGTATCTGGTTAATTGGTATCTGGTCGGCAAGTGTATTGACCTTGAGTGTTGTTGCTTTATTGATTAGGAGATCTATGAATGCGGCAGGTATGCATTCATAAAATCTATTTTCTCTCAGATCCGTCTGTCAACGATTGCTCCAGTAATTTTTTTGCCTGCTGTTTAATTCCTTTTAGGTGCTTGTCGCGCAATTCAGGATCGTTGATATCGATATCATCGGTTTGATCGCCTCCCTCCATTCGCTCTTTAGGGCCATTGCCACGCTCGTTGGGGTGTTCATAATCTTTGTCTTTTGTAGACGACATTGTTCGTTACTCCTATCGATAGACTCAACCGCGTTAATGCTAGTAATGAACTTCTCACTTGCCAGCGACTAAAAATTCCAATCCTTCACCGGGGTCTTCTTCCCCGCAAACTGCCATGGCTTCTGGGCTTGCAGCTTCGGCTTCACGTTTGGTTAGCAAAAAGTGTTGTTCGTTTATTGGGGCAAGGTTTATTAGGGGCTCAAGATAGGTCATCACAATTACTCCTATTCGCCAGGTAAAGAACTGATTCTTGCACCCTAAAGCAGTTTTTAATGCCACTCGGTACGTTAGGTAACCAAAATCCGGGGCTATCTTGGGGGAGATTGAGTTTTGACGCCGCATACATCAAACGTTTAATAATAAATCACGTTTTTATTGATAAAAAATACCGATCAATAATATTATATATAATATACATTGCGGTATGTATGCGGCTCTTCATTCAAAAACACAACAATCCAATAAGCGCTCAAACTCTATGAATATTAAAACGTTCCTCTTAAGTGCCGCCTTGGCCGGTACGCTCGCGGTAAGCCAAGCACATTCCCAATCAGCCAGTGACTATAAAAATTGGCCTGGGGCAGGGAATTTATTCGTGGGTACCTGTTATCAGCCCGTCGATAGAACGCTCGAACAAGTGCATAAAGATATAGCGCTTATGAAAAAGGCAGGCTTAAGCATTGTGCGTATGGGGG
Organism: uncultured Cellvibrionaceae bacterium; assembly: GCA_964581625.1. GTDB lineage: Bacteria > Pseudomonadota > Gammaproteobacteria > Pseudomonadales > Cellvibrionaceae > Cellvibrio. The sequence goes on along the minus strand of CAZOPE010000001.1, from coordinate 86,245 downwards.
ATTTGTCGTGGGATTATTTTGAGCCGGAGGAGGGTGTTTATAAGTTCGATCATTTCGATGCCGTAATGGATGAAATGAAATCGAACGGCATCAAGGTGGTTCTGGATATCGGCGGCTTACCCGCGCCACTGTGGTTGCATCACAAATATCCCGGCGCAAATTTGGTTGCACAAAATGGCACAACTTTATTTCCTGCCGAACGCTATATGGTGAACATTAGCGATCCTGATTATCGTCGTGTTGTAAAAGACTTTGCAGATACCTTACTTAAACGCTACGCAAAACATCCTGCGTTAATTGCCATAGGTTTCGACAATGAAATCGGCAATGGCTTTATGTCTTACTCAGCTGCCGACAGAGATAGATTTATCGCGTGGTTGAAAAAACGTTACGGCAATTTGGATACTTTAAATCAAGTGTGGGCGACTCAGCGCTGGTCACGACACATCAACTCTTGGGATGAAATTCAACTTCCTTACGGCGACGGCCCCGGCCCTTATGAGCGTAATCTTGATTTACGCCGTTACTGGTCTGACGTAACCATTGATGTGCTCAATGATTTGGAAGCAATCCGAAAAAAACATACGCCTGATAAACCCGCAATCTCCAATTTGTGGGATAGCGCGGATCGCAAAGGTTTTGATTATCTGTCCTCCCACCGCCAGTACGCGCATTACGGCGCAATGGGTTTCTACCCCGGCGAACCCATTGGTGCAGGTTTTGAAGCGCTCATGATGAAAGGCGCATTGCCAACACCCATTTGGTTTAACGAATTTACAGCAGGCGGCCCCGGTTATTACGGCACAAAAAATCGGTCAAGAATGTGGGCCTATTTTGGTCTGCTCTTGGGTGCGCAGTCCGTTATGGCGTGGACATTTAATTCGCATTTGGGTGGAGAAGAGCAAGCGCTTTTTGGCTTGATCGATCACGACGACACGCCTTCTTGGAAGCTGGATGAGTTTGGAAAAATTTCATCCGAGTTTAAAAAATTAGAGAAGCTGGGCTTCCCGCGAATGACAAAACCTGCGGTTGCACTTTCTTATTCATTTGAAAGCAGAATTGCATCTGCGCCACCTAGCGCTATGTCCAATACGGTTCGCCCATACTATTCAACGCAGTACATGACTCATAAACACAATGCGTTTGCGCCTTTGTTTAACGACAACATCGATATGGCGGTAATTAACATCAGCCATGAAGATTTAAGCCGATATAAATTGGTTGTTATCTCCGGTGAGTATTTGTTGGATAAAGCGGCCGCAGATGCTGTTCGCGCATTTGTGAAAAATGGCGGCACAGTAGTGATGACCGCGTTTTCCGACAAGGTAAACGAAAATAATCAATGGTTCAGTTCACCTTTACCCGGTCGCTTGACCGATGTATTTGGTCTTACCACCAAAGAGTTTTACAAAACGGATTTCCCATTGAATGGAAAATTGGGTAAAGAATCTATAACAACATCTATTCACTATTACGAAGTTCTGGAGCCAACAACTGCAGAGGTTTTGGGACGCTTTTCTAACGTGGAAGGCGAGCCTCCAGTAGCCACTGTTAATAAATTTGGTCGCGGAAAAGCGATTTATGTTTCCACTCCCGCGCAGCCATCCATCATGCAACCCTTATATCGCAGCCTCTATGCCGAACTGGGTATTAAAGAAGGGCCTAAAACACCAGAAGGTGTTTATGCGCGCGAGGTTGACGGTAAAACTTTGTACGTAAATACCACAACCACTGAGAAACAAATTGATATCAAAGGAAAGAAAAAGGCTTTGCTAAGTGGTGGAGAGATGGAAAACAGTTTGCGTCTTTCGCCCTACGGCGTTGAGTTGCTTCAATAGTAATGGAGTGGACGTACATCGTAGAAATTCCAATCAGACTTGGTAAATCAGTGCAGTCAGTGGCACTGATTTACCGCCTAAAAAATAGGAAAAAAAGATGAAGTCTACCTATACATCAATCTGCTTCTTGCTCGCTTTGTGCTCCAGCTTTTGTTGTGCGGAGGTGAAACCACCTGCCGCCGTTGGGCCTGTACCCAGTGAAAATCAATTGAAATGGCAAGAACTGGAGTATTACGGATTTATACATTTTTCGTTAAATACATATACCGACGCCTCGTGGGGTTATGGTAATGAAGACATTAAATTATTTAATCCCGAAAAATTAGACGCACGCCAATGGGCCCGAATTGCCAAGCAATCAGGAATGAAAGGCTTAATTCTTGTTGCAAAGCATCACGGCGGTTTTGCAATGTGGCCATCTAAATACACAGAATATTCGGTAAAAAATGCGCCGTGGAAAAATGGCAAAGGCGATTTGGTTCGCGAAGTCGCGGATGCCTGTAAAGAATACGGATTAAAATTTGGCGTGTATTTATCCCCGTGGGATCGCAACCGCGCTGATTATGGAAAACCAGAATACATTACCTATTTTCGCAATCAGCTAACAGAATTGCTCACCAACTACGGCCCCATTTTTGAAATATGGTTCGATGGTGCCAACGGTGGTAATGGTTATTACGGCGGCGCAAATGAGACTCGCGTGATAGACCCCAAAACTTATTACGATTGGCAAACCACCTACGCGCTTGCGCGAAAACTGCAACCGAATATCGTTATCTGGAACGACAATGGTGATCGAGCAGATTTGCGTTGGGTTGGTACTGAATCTGGTTACGTTGGAGAAACCAATTGGAGTTTGCTAAACGCGAAGGGCGATGTTGCTTGGAATATGCTTCATTACGGTTTAGCAACGGGTGATTCTTGGGTGGCGGCGGAAGTAAACACGTCAATTAGACCCGAATGGTTTTATCACCCCAGCGAAGATGAAAAAGTTAAGACGGTTCCGCACTTGATGGACACTTATTACAACTCAGTAGGGCGCAACGCAACCTTGTTGCTCAATTTTCCGATTATGCCAAATGGGCTTATTCATGAGCAGGATGAAAAGTCGGCCTTGGGAATGGCGGAGGCTGTTAAAGAAAGTTTTGCGGTGAATTTAGCCCAGAAAGCTAAAGTACAAGGCACCAATGTTCGTGGCAATGACAAAAAGTTTGATGCAAAAAATGTGATTGATTCAGATAAAAATAGCTACTGGTCAACCGACGACAACACCAACACAGCCTCCTTAAACTTTACGTTTGATACTCCAATTACCTTCAACCGTTTTATGGTTCAGGAATATATTCGTTTGGGCCAGCGCGTAAGCGCGTTCACGCTAGAAGCCTTGGTTGATGGCGAGTGGCGCGAAGTGGCGAAGGGTACAACTATTGGTTACAAACGTATTTTGCGTTTTCCCAGTGTAACCGCTTCTAAGGTGCGTCTAAATGTCACGGAAGCAAAAAGCATTATCCTTATTTCAAATGTAGGCATTTATAACGCCCCCCTCTTTTTAAGCGCGCCAACAATTTCGCGCAATAAAGTGGGCGATGTTTCAATATCTACCAACGACATTGGCCCCTACTTTTATTACACCTTAGATGGCAGTACCCCCACAGCCTCATCCACCCAATATACCGGCCCAATAGCCGCAGACGGTAAGGTTCAGGTTAAAGCGGTTGCTTATGATTTTACGGCTCGTAAAACCAGCGCAACATCTACCGAAAATTTCGACATCAGCAAAAAAGATTGGAAAGTAATAGGTGTGGATGACAAAAAAGTCGAGACCATTTTTGATGGTGACGCCGCGACCATTTGGCACCAAAGCAAAGAGACAAAAATGCCTGCAGATTTAGTGATAGACCTCGGTAGCGTGCAGCGTTTGTCGGGTTTCAAATATCTACCCGATGCAGGCATGTGGCAGCCCGGCGTAATTACCCAATATGAGTTTTTCACATCGCCGGACAATAAAACTTGGAAGCTAGTAGATAAAGGCGAATTCCCCAATATAAAAAACAACCCAACATGGCAACTAAAGCGTTTTGCTGTAGAGAAAGCACGCTATTTTAAATTACGTGCTATTAATCTCACTGACCAAAAGGATACAACTGGATATGCGGAGGTAGACGTTATAACGGAGTAACAACTGAAACCGCTTCGGCGGTTTTGCGCTGGCTCGCGTTCCGGTTTAAAGGCTTTACACGCACAGGTCAGAATCCGAACACCCCACATTTTTAAATGCCGTTTTAGGGTTGACAATATCCGCCCCAAAAGCCAAAATGCGCGCCCTTGATATGGCTAGATAGCTCAGCCGGTTAGAGCACAGCACTCATAATGCTGGGGTCGGCGGTTCAAGTCCGCCTCTAGCTACCATATTCGGAAAAGGCCTGCTTGGTTATACTGGCAGGCCTTTTTTTATGCCCCTCCATCCTGCATTAGAACTCTCCAGAGGGGATGATCAATCGTCATACTCGTTGAGGCTCACGATGGAATTTCTCGATTTAAATCCTGCCAGTAAAGCCAAAGGCTTGGTTCATTTACCCGGGTCTAAAAGTATTTCTAACCGCACCTTGCTGTTAGCGGCTTTGGCTTCAGGCACCACTGAAATTCGCGACCTGCTTAAATCCGACGACACCGACCGCATGCTTGAAGCCTTGAGCGCCTTGGGCGTTGGCGTTACTAAAACGGGCGAGCATGATTATTCTATCGTGGGTACTGGCGGGAGCTTCCCCAATAAAAGCGCCGGCGGCGTCCCTAATAAAGAAATCGATTTGTTTTTAGGTAATGCCGGCACGGCGTTCCGCCCGTTGACTGCGGCCTTGGCCTTGAGTGGTGGTACTTACAAGCTTCACGGCGTGGCGCGTATGCATGAGCGCCCCATTGGGGACTTGGTGGATGCATTGCGTCAAATCGGCGCGGATATTACTTATTTGGGCGAAGAAGGTTTTCCTCCATTGCTGATCAAGCCTGCGACAATCGCGGCAAACGGCGTAATCAAAATTCGCGGCGATGTTTCCAGCCAGTTTTTGACCGCGCTTTTGATGGCGCTGCCTATGACAGGCAAAGAAACGCACATCGAAATGGTGAGCGAGCTTATCTCCAAACCGTACATCGAAATTACCCTCAAGTTAATGGCGCAATTCGGCGTAAATGTCGTGCGCGATGGTTGGGAGCGTTTTACGGTTCCCGCCGCTGCAGGTTATAAAACTCCCGGTATCGTGTTTGTTGAGGGCGATGCATCTTCTGCGTCTTACTTTCTTGCGGCGGGCGCTATTGGCGGCGGCCCAGTGCGAGTGCAAGGTGTTGGCGCAAGTAGTATTCAGGGCGATGTTGCCTTTGCGGATGCTTTGGAGGCGATTGGCGTAACCATCACCAAAGGTGAAAATTGGATTGAAGCCTCTGCACCATCCTTACCGCTTAAAGCTTTTGATCGCGATTTCAATCATATTCCCGATGCTGCCATGACGCTCGCCGTGGTAGCGCTCTTTTGCGATGGCCCTTCGCGCCTTACCAATATTGCCAGCTGGCGCGTGAAAGAAACGGACCGTATTTCTGCCATGGCAACTGAGTTGCGCAAATTGGGCGCGATTGTGGAAGAGGGTGAAGATTGGCTGCGTGTAACGCCAGTAGAAAAATTAATCCCCAATGCCGCAATTGATACCTACGACGATCACCGCATGGCCATGTGCTTTTCACTGGCGACCTTTGGCGGTGTGCCAGTGCGTATCAATGACCCCAAGTGCACTGCAAAAACTTTCCCTACTTATTTTGATGTGTTTGCTTCTGTCGTGAGTTAAGTATTGATGAGCAACATATTACGGAGGCTTCGGCCTCCGTTTTTATTCCTGCCGGCGATTGGCAATAAGGAGTTCGAAGAATGGCACTATATACCCTTGATTTTAAAGTGCGTGACTATGAATGCGATATGCAAGGCATAGTAAACAACAGTGTTTACCAAAATTATCTGGAACACACGCGTCACGAATTTTTATTGTCACGCGGTGTGGATTTTGCGGAGCTGGCGCGCCAAAAAATTAATTTGGTCGTACTGCGCGCTGAGCTGGATTACAAAGCACCGCTGGTGAGTGGCGATGAATTTTATGTAGACACAGTGGTGGTGCAATCATCACGTGTGCGTTTTGATTTTTTGCAAAATATCTACCGTAAAAAAGATAACAAGTTGATGCTGTCGGGCAAGATTACTGGTACGTCTTTGAATGAACGCGGCCGTCCATTTGTACCGGACGTTATTGCGGCGTTGATGCAATCTGAAGCTGCCGAAAACCAGGCGCTATAAGCTTTTATTGTTGTAGCTTGTTGCCTTGCGAAGAAAAAATGCACACCTAATCTGCGTTAAGCACCTCCGAAAAATGACAGAGAGATTTTATGTTTGTGGGTTTTGATTATGGCACCTCTAATTGCGCCATTGCCTATGTTAGTAGTGGCCGGTCACATTTAATTCCGCTTTATGGCAGCGATACTTTTGCGCCATCCACACTCTATGCGTTTGAGCGCTCTTTTATTGCTGAGGCTGTGTGGCAACAATTGCCGCAAGGCGAAGACAAGCTCTTGTTCGCAAAAAGCCGCTCCGCTTCGTTGGGCCAATCTCGCACTGGTAAGCAAGATCACTCCATAACAGATGTGCGCGAAGGCTTATTTTTTGGGCAAGATGCCATTGATCATTACATTTCGGCACCCAGCGAAGGCTATTTTATTAAATCACCAAAGTCGTTTTTAGGTGCGAGTGGTTTGCGCCAGCAGTCGATAGATTTTTTTGAGGATGTGGTTGCGGCCATGATGCTCAATGTGAAAATTCGCGCAGAAGAACACCTAGGGCAAACAATTACGCAAGCCGTTATAGGTCGCCCGGTAAATTTTCAGGGCATTAACGCTGAGCACAGCAACCAGCAAGCGCAAGAAATCTTAACAGCAGCGGGCAAGCGTGTTGGCTTTCGCGATATAGAATTTTTGTTTGAACCTTTGGCTGCCGGTTTTGATTTTGAAACGCGATTGACAGAAAATAAACGAGTGCTGGTTGTGGATATTGGTGGCGGTACTACCGATTGCTCCATGGTGTTGATGGGGCCTGCACATATTCAACAGCTTGACCGTACGCAAGATTTTTTAGGGCACACGGGCGAGCGCGTAGGTGGTAATGATTTTGATATTCAATTTGCGCAAAAATTGCTGATGCCGGAATTTGGCATTAATTCGCCCTTGGCTACCAGCTTACCCATGCCTGTCATGCCCTATGTAAATGCGATGGCGATTAATGATATAGGCGCGCAGACCGATTTTTATGATGTGAAAACAACACTGTTACTTGAAAAACTGTTGCGCGAAACAACAGAGCCATTGCTGTTAAACCGCTTTATTAAGATGCGCGACGGCAAACATAATTTTGCGGTAGTTCGCGAGGCCGAAGGCGGAAAAATTGCGCTTTCTAGTCATAGCCATTGCGCGATTGATTTGAATTTTATTGAAAGCAATTTAGCCCCTGTTTGTACCACGCAAGATTTTGCTGAGGTAAGCGTGCAATTGTTGCAAAAAATATCTGCACTGATTACGGATGCTGTTGCACAAGCTGAAACCCAACCGGATATTGTTTATCTCACAGGTGGCAGTGCTAAATCGCCGTTAATTCAGCGCCTGATTCGTTCGCTATTTGGTGAGCAAATTGCCGTGGTGGATGGCGATCACTTTGGTAGCGTCGCCGCGGGTTTGGGTGTGTGGGCGGGGCGGGTGTTTGGCAAACCTTAACAGTCCCTAGATTAATTCAGCCAGGTTTTTGATCTGGGTTTTCTGCTTTACCCCAATTGTACAACTCGGGAAATAGACGCAACCAAAGCGCTGCTACAAGCAGAGTTCCAATTCCCCCGAGTACAACAGCGGGCACCACCCCTAACCATTCCGCAGTAACGCCTGACTCAAATTCGCCAAGTTGGTTGGATGCACCAATAAAAATAGAATTCACCGCACCCACACGCCCGCGCATTTCATTGGGTGTTTGCAGTTGCACAAGTGTTGAGCGAATGACCACGCTCACCATATCGGCAGCGCCCATGATAATCAGCGCTAGCAGCGATAAGAAAAACCATTCAGATAATCCAAAAATAAGCGTAGTTATTCCAAAAATACCCACGCAGATAAACATGGTTCGCCCTGCGTTTTTCTGGAGCGGGTAACGCGTTAAATAAATCGCTAATATCAGTGCGCCTATGGCTGGCCCAGCGCGCAAAAATCCTAAGCCGAGTGCGCCGACGTGCAAAATTTGCTCGGCATAAATGGGCAGGAGTGCGGTAGCACCGCCGAGCAGAACCGAAAATAAATCTAGCGAAATTGCGCCCAGTACAACTTTGCGCTGCCAAATAAATTGAATGCCCGCCGTTAATACTTGCCAGCTTACGGGCGCGTTTTGCCGCGATTGCTCGGTAAACTTAATGGAAAATATCTGCGTTAAGGCAATGATAAAAAGCAAACCGCTAGATACATAAACAAATGTAGTGCCGCCTAAAAACAACAAACCACCTAAGGCTGGCCCAGCGATAGTGGCGAACTGGCGTGACGCGGAACCCAAAGCAATCGCCTTGGGCAATAAATCCAATCCCACCAAATTGGGTAAGAGCGCTTGCAATGCGGGGCCTTGAAATGCACGCACGCTACCAATGCAAAATGCCGCCATAAAAATCCAGTGGGGCGATGCGACATCCAACACGACGCTCGCGCACAGCGTTAAGGATATTACGGCTTCCAGGCATTGCGTAGCGAGAATGATCTTGCGGCGGTTATAGCGGTCGGCGACTTGTCCAACAACTAACACTAATAGCACTTGGGGTAAGAACAGAACCAATCCCAAATAACCAAGGTTAAGCGCGCTGTGAGTGAGTGTATAAAGGTGCCAGCCTAAGGCCATCATGACAATTTGGTTTGCCATAAACGATAAAATTTGGCTGTACCAAAATCGTTTGTAATTTTTGTTCTTGTTAAGTTCTGGGTCGAGAAGTTTCAACTGATTAACCGGCGTGATTTTGATAAGTTGTATTTATTCTCACTGTGCGAGAACGATGAGATTAAAAAGAGCAGATACAAAAAAGCCGCACTAGGTGCGGCTTCGGTAAATCATTACACGTTAAACAAGAAGTGCAGTACATCGCCATCTTTTACGATGTATTCCTTACCTTCTTTGCGCGACTTTCCGGCAGTTTTTGCGCCTTGCTCACCTTTGTATTGAACAAAGTCTTCATAGGCGATGGTTTCAGCGCGGATGAAGCCTTTTTCAAAATCGGTATGAATGACACCAGCTGCTTGTGGCGCAGTTGCACCAACAGGAATTGTCCAAGCGCGCACTTCTTTAACGCCGGCGGTGAAATAAGTTTGTAAGCCCAAGAGTTGATAGCCCGCGCGAATCACACGGTTCAGGCCGGGTTCTTCCATGCCCATTTCATCTAAAAATTCTTTTTTGTCATCGCCTTCTAATTCGGCAATATCGGCTTCGAGTTTGTTGCAAATAGGCACTACAACAGATTTTTCTTCTGCGGCAATTTTGCGCACTACATCCAAATGTGGATTATTTTCAAAACCATCTTCCGCCACGTTAGCGATATACATGGTGGGTTTGAGTGTTAGCAAATTAATTTCTTTGAGAATGGCGATCTCTTCCTTATCCAGCGGAAACGAGCGTAGCGGTTTGGCTTCGTTTAAATGCGGTTGGATTTTTTCCAAAATTGCTTTCATCGCCATGGCATGTTTGTCTTGGCCTTTGGCCGCCTTTGCGTAACGGTTCAGCGCTTTATCAACAGCCTCCAAATCGGCCAAGGCTAATTCGGTATTGATGGTGTCAATGTCAGCAGCGGGGTTAACGGCGTTGGAAACGTGAATAACGTTATCGTCATCAAAGCAACGAACTACGTGAGCAATGGCGTCGGTTTCGCGAATATTGGCGAGGAACTTGTTGCCCAAGCCTTCACCGCGCGATGCGCCTGCAACAATCCCGGCGATATCGATAAATTCCATGGTGGTGGGAACGATGCGCTCAGGTTTTACAATTTCCGCGAGCTTGTCTTGGCGTGGATCGGGCACCACAACGATACCGGCATTGGGTTCAATGGTACAGAAAGGGAAGTTTTCAGCGCTGATGCCCGCGTTAGTGAGTGCGTTAAACAGTGTTGATTTGCCGACGTTGGGAAGGCCGACGATACCGCAATTGAAGCCCATGATGCTGATCCGCTATGAAGATGAAAAGAGGGTAAATCGAGAGGGCGCGATTATACATGGTTGGCGAGGGATTGATGAAACCCGTTGGAGCAAAATCCCGGATTTGATGGTTACTCGGTAATTTATGGAGCCTGTTGCAGGCGGACCTTTTATTTTTTGGGTTCCGTGTGCAAGTTTTTCATGGCTGAATTCCAGTCACCTTTTACTGCTTCGGGTAAGCATTTGGTTGCTCGGTAAATAGCATCCTCAATTAATTCTTGTTCGGCTTGGGGGGCGCGTTTTAGCACGTAATTGGCTACTAAGGGTGCAGCGCCAGGATGGCCGATTCCGAGTCGCAAGCGCGGGAAATTCTGGTTGTTGCCCAGTGCGCTGATGATATCTCTCAGCCCATTGTGACCGCCGTGACCACCGCCGTGTTTAAAGCGTGCAGTACCGGGCGCTAGATCCAGTTCGTCATGCGCCACCAGAATAGCGGCAGGTTCGATTTTAAAAAAATTTGCCATGGCACCCACTGATTGCCCACTCCGGTTCATGTAAGTGGTAGGAATTAATAGGCGTAAATCCTTTCCCTGATAATTAATCCGTGCGGTAAGCCCAAAGTATTTTCCTTCTGCAACAAGATTCACACCCGCTTGACGCGCAAGCTCAGCGACAAAATCCGCGCCCGCATTGTGGCGCGTGCGGTCATATTCTGAGCCCGGATTTCCGAGGCCGACGATAAGTTGGATGGGGGTGTTAGTCATAGCGAAAATCTCTTATTGATAATGGCTCTGCTCCCCTCTTTGAAAAAGAGGGGCTGGGGGAGATTTAAATCCCTCCCGGCCTCCCTTTGATAAAGGGAGGGGCATAAAAAAAGGGGCAGAAGATAAATCCTCTGCCCCTTTTTTTGCAACTGAAAAATTACTCTGCAGCAGCAGGTTCTTCTTCAGTAGCGCCTTTCGGCTTAACAACAGTGGCAACAGCCAAATCGTGATCTGCACCGTGAGACAGGGCAACAGAAGTCACGCCGCTTGGTAATTTAAGATCAGAGATGTGGATGATGGTGCCGATTTCAGCATTGCCCAAATCAACTTCAATGAATTCTGGCAAGTTGTGTGGCAAGCAAGAAACGTCGATAGAAGTGATGTTGTGAACCACTTTACCGCCCTGAATTTTCACGCCTTTAGAAGTAGCTTCGTTGATGAAGTGCAAAGGTACGTGAGTGGTCAAGCGAGTGTTACGATCGATACGCAAGAAGTCTGCGTGCAATACAACTGGCTTGGCTGGGTGGCGTTGCAAGTCTTTCAGAATTACGTCTTGCGCAACGCCATCAACACTCAGGCTGATGATGTGTGAGTAAAACGCTTCGTGTTCCAAGTGCTTGATCAACTCATTGTGAGAAACACTGATGCTGATTGGCGCAACATCGCCGCCGTATACAACACCTGGAACTTGTTCAGCCAAACGACGCAGGCGGCGGCTCGCACCTTTCCCCAAGTCGTTACGGGCTGTTGCATCTAATTTAAAGTCTTCTTGAGACATGGTTACTTCCTCAATTTGCCAAATCCGCGACCAGAACTTGGCAGGTTTTAATTACCGCATTGCGAATGCGTTGCGGCGGTTTTCCAAAGGGATATTCTTAGCGGAACATCGCACTCAGGGATTCTTCGTTGCTCAAGCGGCGCATAGCTTCCGCGAGCATTCTGGATAAAGTTAGCTGACGCACTTTGGCGCAGTTCTTTATTGCATCACTCAGAGGGATAGAGTCGGTAACAACCAATTCATCCAACACAGAGTTATTCAAATTTTCTACGGCTTTGCCTGACAGTACCGGGTGAGTGGCGTAGGCCACTACACGTTTTGCACCTTGAGCTTTTAACGCTTTGGCTGCACTGCAAAGTGTGCCAGCGGTATCGACCATGTCATCAACCAGAAGGCAGGTGCGGCCCTCCACTTCACCAATAATGTGCATGACTTCTGCTACGTTGGCGCGAGGACGACGCTTATCGATGATCGCCAAATCAATACCTAATTGTTTCGCCACTGCGCGGGCACGAACCACACCACCAATATCCGGTGAAACCACAATCAGGTTTTCAAATTTTTGCTGTTCAATATCTTCAAGCAATACGGGTGAGCCGTACACGTTATCAACCGGGACATCGAAAAAGCCCTGAATCTGTTCTGCGTGCAGGTCAACCGTTAATACGCGATCTACTCCTACTCCCACCATCATGTCCGCAACGACTTTCGCGGTAATGGGTACACGTGCTGAACGCACGCGGCGATCTTGGCGAGCGTAACCGAAGTAGGGGACTACAGCGGTGATGCGGCCCGCGGAGGCGCGACGCAAGGCGTCCACCATCACAATTAATTCCATCAAATTGTCGTTCGTGGGCGCGCAGGTAGGTTGCACTACAAACACATCGCGACCACGTACATTTACATTTAACTCAACTGCAATTTCACCATCAGAGAACTGATCTACCGAGGCGTCACCTAGGGTTAAGCCAAGTTCATCAACGATTTTGAGAGCCAAATCAGGATTAGCGTTACCGGTAAAGACCATGAAGTCAGTCACGTCAGACACCTTTGTGATTGCTGTAGTTGTATGGGATAGCTATGCCGATGGAGGCTGCTTTGATCGCAATAGGAGTGGCCCTAGGCGAATCAGAGTTTTTTACCCTTTGATATTCCAGGGAGCTACTCGCTAATTCGGTTGCTTGTGTTGAATTGGAGTAGGTGAGTGTAGATGGTGAGATCATTGTTGTTGCTTCATGATGAACGGGTTTATACCGAACAATGACTCTGGAATATGGCAGGGGCGGAAGGACTCGAACCTACGAATGGCGGGATCAAAACCCGCTGCCTTACCACTTGGCGACGCCCCTATTTTTTAAAAGCTACAGAACTTTCAACTTGAGCTGTTTAACGCGTAGAGCGGCGATTGATTAACGCCTTGGGCTACAAAACCGGGCAGATGTTTGGGTAAACATTGAAGCACTTTTTGCGCTTCTTCTGCCGTTGCGAACTGCGTAAAAACGCATGCTCCGGTTCCCGTTAACTTTGCTGAGTGGCCATGTTCTGCAAACCAGTTTAGTGCTTCATCAACTTGCGGATAAAGCCTTCTAACTAAGGCTTGGCAGGCATTTTCGCCACCCTGCTCAAGAAAGGCCGCCACTTTAATGGCAGGCGAGTCTCTTGTCAAATCTTTATGAGAAAAAATCTGCTGTGTGGATACGTGACAATCAGGTTGCACAACTAAGAACCAATTTTGAGGCATTTCAATGGGTTGGAGCGCTTCGCCAACACCTTCTGCCCACGCTGTTTGCGCGTTTACGAACACGGGAACATCGGCACCCAACTGCAGGCCGAGTTGTTGTAATTGGGTGCTGGTTAATCCGCAATGCCAGAGAAAATTGAGTGCCACCAAGGTGGTTGCAGCATTGCTACTGCCGCCGCCAATTCCACCGCCCATTGGAAGGCGTTTCTTCAGCTCAATATCGACGCCTTTATTTGTACTCCTGTGCGTTTGCAGTAGGCGAACGGCTTTAATAATGAGGTTATCTTCAAAAGCGACACCCGGAATACTGGGTGTGAGGCTTATCTGTTCGTCATCGCGCACGGTAAAGCGCAATGTGTCGCCGTAGTTGAGCAGTTGAAACAGGGTTTGCAGGTTGTGGTAGCCATCCGCACGGCGGCCTGTTATGTGGAGAAACAGGTTGAGCTTGGCGGGTGAGAGTAACTCCAATGGTTGGTGTGATGCCGCGGCTTGCGTCATAGCGCGGGCTCCATTTGCCATTCCCGAATCACGAGGGTCAGGCGAATGTCTTTATATTCGGCGGTGATACGCCCTGGCATTGCCAAGGGCTCTGCTCCTACATTTACGCCAAGGTAATCACCATAAGTGACTTTCCAACCTAGTTGCTCCAGTTCACCAATTAAGCCTTGGGTGTTGGGAGTGAAGCCAGTGATTTTTGCGGTGGGTGCGGGCAATCCGCGAATCCAATAGGAAAGTTGCGCAACAGGGATTGTCCAACCGGTATTTCGGCGAATCAATTCTTCGGCAGTTTTCGCGGTAATGGGGTCTTTACCTGGCTCGCTGAGTGTGACTTGTCCAGCTTTACCGGTTATGGCGAGAATGTTTTGGCCAAAGGGGCCGGTAAAGTCGATGGAAAAATCATCCGGCTGCTGCTGCCAACGCAAGGTCATGCTACCGCCATCGTTAGGTACTTTTACACCCAGCTTTCCTGTCGCATTCCATTTGCCTAGCGCTTGCACCTGCGCTTGGTGTTTTGGCCAGTCTTCGCTAATAAGTGGCACTTTGGGGATTTTATGGGCACAGCCACTTAATAAAAGGCTGGCTAAAAAAAGGCGTACTAGTGCGAGGGGTGAAGCTTTCATGAATCACTCTATTGGTTTATTTGGCTATTCGGCTTTTAGCCGCTTCATGGTGGCGGGAATGGCGGTATCTTCAGGTGCTTGTTTAATGCCTTCTTGCCAGATGGAGCGCGCTTCTTCATGCGCGCCCGTTACCCATAAGACTTCGCCCAAGTGCGCTGCTACGGCAGGTTCTTGGTAGCTCGAATAAGCTTGGCGCAATTCGCGAATCGCTTCCACGTAATTGCCCAAGCGGTAATGCAGCCACCCGAGGCTATCGATGATGACAGGATCATCTGGCTTCAACTTATGGGCTTTGGTGAGTAATTCCTCTGCTTCGCGATAGCGTTGGCTGTCGTCAGTGAGCATGTAGCCCAAGGAGTTTAGAGCAACGACATTATCCGGTTCGGTTTGTATAATTTGGCGCAAATCGCGTTCAGCATCCGCGCGTTGGTTGCGCTGGATGTACAGCATGGCGCGTGCGTAAAGCAACTTGCTGTTATTAGGAAGGAGGGACAAGGCGTCGTTCAGAATCTTTTCGCCTTCTACTAAATAATTGCGTTTGATAAGCGCTTGTGAGTGCAGCAAATACAAACTCTCCGCTTGATCAGGAAAGCGGATGCGTACGCGGTTTATGTGTTGCTGCGCGCTAATAAAATCGCCTTGCTTGATAAAAATATCCAGCAAACTAATAGTTGCCGATAAAAAATCATTACCGCGTTCAACTTGTAAATAATTAAAAATGGCTTCTTGCCAATTTTGCTGAGCTTCTGCCAAGCGGCCTAAATAATAATGCGCGGTGGATGAGTGCTGTTCTTCGTCCAATAATTTTTCAAAGGCCCGGTTCGCGGCTTTGTAATCTTTGCGCTCCATGGCAATGATGCCGAGTGATAAAACGGCATCTGCGTTTTTAGGTTGTTGCTTGGCAATAATGGCAAATTGCTGCTGCGCGAGCGCTAAATCGTAATGCGTGAGAATTTGGGCGTATTGATTTCGCAAGCTGATATTGTCGGGATAAAAGGTTAAGAGCTCTGCCATTTTGGCGATGGCTTCGCGGTCGCGTTTTAATTCATGTAACAAATTGGCTTCTAGTATCGCCGCTGGAATACTGCGTGGGTAAAGCGCCAGCGCTTTTTCTGTGTAGGTCATGGCTTCATCAAAGCTATGTTGCTGCTGCAGGAGCAAACCTATGCCAACTAATAGTTGTTCATCGCGAGTGTAACGGGGCAACAAATTTTTAAAACTTTGCAATAAGCGTTCGCGCGCCGGTTTGGTTAGGCTTTCTGCATTGGCGGCAATATTTTGAAATAGCGGTTCTCCACCGGCCAAATACAAGCGGCGCGACATTTCAAAGGCTTCTTGCAGTCGGTTGGCTTGCATTAGGCCGAGTGATGCGTTGGCTAAAGCTTCTTTATCTTTTGGGGCTCGCTCAGCCCACAGTAGCGACATTTCCAGCGCGGTTTGTGTTGCACCCAAATAGCGGGCAATCATAGTGGCGCGTGCGGCAACTTGGGGGTCGCGAGTTGCTCGGGCTTGCTGAGCGTAATTGGCGAGCGCTAAATCATATTGTTGACGGCTGCCCGCAATTTCGGCGGCCAGCAGAGAGTAGAGCGTATCGGCTGAAAATTTGCGTTCAATAGGTTTGCTGGGTGAAACAAGAGTTGTGCCGGTTTGCGCATAAACTGCCGCACTAAAGCTATATGCGCAGGCATAGCCGAGCAGCGAGGTGAGCAATGTCGTGGGGCTCAGTTTCATCGAAATATACGAAGACTTTTCAATCGGAATTCAAACGCCAGCAAGCCGAAGTAGCACTGTATAAGCGTGCGAATTTGGCGCTGGAACAGGGCGCACATAATAAACATCCGTGCGATGTAGCGCGAGTGATATATTCTTTCCCCTAGCGCGACATTTCTCACTATAAACGAATTTGGGAGCCATTCGTGGATCATCATCAGAGTTTGCTGCATGCCATTTATTATTTGTTGGCGGCAGTTATTGCGGTGCCTGTTTTCAGGCGTTGGGGTTTGGGTGCCATTCTCGGGTATTTAGTGGCCGGTGTTGTCATAGGCCCGCAGGTTTTAGGGCTGATTTTTGAAACTCAATCGGCCATGCACCTTTCAGAGTTCGGCGTCGTTATGTTGCTGTTTGTGATCGGGCTTGAGCTGAATCCAGAGCAATTATGGAAAAGCCGCTACGAAGTTGGCTTGCTGGGCGGTGCGCAAATTTTACTCAGTGCGCTGGCAATCGCCGCTGTTCTTCTGCTGATCTTTTCTTTCTCGTCTGCTCTGTCATTGTCTTGGCAACAGGCATTTGTGTTGGATTTAACTTTGGCGTTGTCCTCCACTGCATTTGCTGTGCCTCTGATGGAAGAACAAAAAATCATGGGTTTGCCACTCGGGCGTAAAGGTTTTTCCATGCTGCTTTCGCAAGATATGGCCGTAATTCCTATTTTGCTTTTACTCGCCAGCTGGGCCCCTGTTGCGAACAGTCATGGTGACCGTTTGCCGTGGTGGGTTGGGGTGCTTACGGTTTTAGGGATGGTAGTTGCTGCGCGCGTGCTCTTTAACCCATTACTGAAACTGGCCGCTAAATACGGCAGCCGCGAAATTCTAACAGCCGCCGGTTTGTTGATTGTGTTGGGTGTATCGCTGCTTATGTTGAGTGTGGGTTTGTCCATGAGTTTGGGTGCTTTTCTCGCGGGTTTGCTGCTTGCGCAATCCAGTTATCGTCATCAACTCGCGGCCGATATAGAGCCCTTTAAGGGGTTGCTGCTGGGGTTGTTTTTTATTGCAGTGGGTATGTCGCTTAATTTGAAGCTGTTGTTCGAGCATCCTCTATTAGTGATCGCCCTAGCTTTGGCGCTTATGGCGATTAAGGTTGCTGTCATTGCGCTTATTCTTAAAGTGCGCCAATTCGGTTTCCGCGAGGGAGTTTTTCTGGGGATTATGTTGGCTCAGGGTGGCGAATTTGCGTTTGTATTAATGGCCTCTGCCGAGGAGCTTAATTTTTTGCCAACGAGTATCACCAGTTACGTGGTTCTCGTTGTGGGTATATCCATGGCGCTGACAGGGCCGCTGGTGATTGGCTTTGAGCGGTTGATTCAACGCACTACTTTGCAAGAAAGGGCGCTGGCAGACATGCGTCTGCATAAGCAGTCTGTGTCTGCATTAGAGCAACCGCAAGAACATAAGCCAGAAGTGATCATTGCCGGTTTTGGCCGTTTTGGACAAATTATTGGCCGTATCCTTACCGCAAATAATGTCCCCTATAACGCCTTGGATAGAAATGCCGATCACATAGAGTTCCTTAAGCAGTTTGGTGTGCAGAGCTACTACGGTGACCCCGCGCGGCTGGATTTGCTGGAAGCGGCTGGCGTTCGCGATGCCAAAGTGCTGGTGGTAGCTGTTGATGGCGTTGAGGAATCACTCAAGGTGGTTCGCTCGGTGAAAGAGAAATACCCCCATGTGGCTTTGATCGTAAGGGCGCGTGACCGTGGACATGTTTATCAGCTGCTTGAGTTGGGTGTGGAGAACCCGATTCGTGAAATCTATGAGTCCAGCTTGGTTGCGGCTAACCAAACCTTGATCGAGCTGGGGTTTACTGAGGGGCAATCGCAAAATACGATTGATCTATTCCGTGAGCATGACGAGCAAATGTTGCAAAAATCGTCGGTGGTTCAACATGATTTTGCGGCCATGATCAAAGTTGCCGAAGATGGGCGTCGTGAATTAAAAGAGTTGTTTGCGAAAGATACCGAGATTCAATAGCAGGCCTCGACGTTAGAGCTTGGTTGGTCTTACTAAGTGGATCAAGTAAGCGGATCAAGTAAGTGGACCAAGTAAGCAGATCAAGTTTTGCGGCCTTTTTAAGGTGCGCGTCTAATTCCCCCTTGTCATCGTCCGGCCAGAGCCGGACAATACCGCCCTTTGCGCTACTGCCCCCAATTTAGACTCTATGACGCTACTCGCTTTTGGCATTAACCACACAACTGCCTCGCTATCGGTTCGCGAGCGTATGGCATTTGCGCCTGAGGCGGTGGAGTCGTCTTTGAAATTGGCGGTGGAGCAGGCGGGTTTGGCTGAGGTGGCAATTCTTTCCACGTGCAATCGCACAGAGATTTACGCCAAAACTGACGCAGAGCTGGAAAAACTGACGGAATGGCTCGTTGCGCATACCCAAATCAAACCTGATGAGCTGGCGCATTGCTATTACTGCTATGAAGGCGATGAAGCGGTGCGCCACATGATGAAAGTGGCGGGCGGGTTGGATTCCCTCGTGTTGGGCGAACCACAAATTCTTGGTCAAATGAAATCTGCCTACGCAGTTGCTTGCGAGGCAGGCACTATTGGCGGTGAGCTGCACACCACTTTTCAACAAGTTTTTAGCATCGCCAAGCGTGTGCGTACTGAAACGGCCATTGGTGAAAACCCCGTGTCGGTGGCTTATGCGGCTGTGAGCTTGGCGCAGCAGATTTTCTCAGATTTAAAGCAAGATACGGCGTTATTAATCGGCGCTGGTGAAACCATTGAATTAGTTGCTCGCCATTTGGCTCAACATGGAATCCATCGCATTATTGTCGCTAACCGTACGCTTGATCGTGCCCAGCGGTTAGCGCGCGAATTTAATGGCGAGGCCATTTTGCTGGCCGATATTCCCGAGCATTTGCATCGCGCCGATATAGTCATTTCATCCACTGCCAGCCAGTTGCCGCTGTTAGGTAAGGGTGCGGTTGAAACGGCATTAAAAAAGCGTAAACACAAGCCGATGTTTATGCTCGACATCGCGGTACCACGCGATATTGAAGAGCAAGTTGGCGAGCTAGATGACGTTTATCTTTATACGGTTGACGACTTGCACGCGGTAATTGATGAAAACAAAAAATCCCGCGTGGCAGCGGCAGATAAAGCTGAAGATATTATTGCAGAAGGTGTTGAGCTTTATCGTCGTCAGCAACGCTCTTTGAATGCGATTGCAACCATAAAAGCTTATCGCAAAAAAGCGGAAAGTTTACGTGATGCGGAACTCCAAAAAGCATTGGCGGCATTGGAGTCTGGTGCCAGCCCCGAGCAAACTTTGCAACAACTTGCACGCAACCTAACGAACAAATTAATTCATTCGCCTACCACTCATTTAAAAGAAGCCAGTGCCAACGGCCAAACGCAAGTTGTGCAGTTGGCACATGCCCTGTTCGATCTTAATCCAAACGATGTAGACGATACCGAAACGGAAAATAACTCTTAATGAAAGCATCGATATTAGAAAAGTTAGATCGCCTCAAAGAACGCTACGAAGAAGTCAGCGCGCTTTTATCTGAGGCAGACATCATCAACAACCAAAATAAATTCCGCGAGCTTTCCAAAGAATACGCAGAGTTGGAGCCGGTTGTGATTGGTTACAAAAATTATTTGCAGTTGCTGGATAACATGGAAGAAGCCAAGCATTTGATTGCTGATGGCGACGCCGACATGAAAGAAATGGCTGAGGAAGAGTTGCGCGAGTGCGAAGCGCAACTTGAACCGGCGCAATTGGAATTGCAGCGCTTGTTGCTGCCAAAAGACCCCAACGACGAGAAAAACTGTTACTTGGAAATTCGCGCCGGTACCGGCGGCGATGAAGCGGCAATTTTCTCCGGCGATTTATTCCGCATGTATTCCAAGTATGCTGAAACGCAAGGTTGGCGCGTTGAGGTCTTGAGCCAAAGCGACGGCGAACACGGCGGCTACAAAGAAATTATTACCTTGGTCACGGGTAGTGGTGTTTATTCAAAATTAAAATTTGAATCGGGCGCGCACCGTGTACAGCGTGTACCTGCAACAGAAACCCAAGGCCGTATTCACACTTCAGCTTGCACAGTCGCAATCATTCCCGAAGCGGATGAAATGGAAGAGATCAATATCAATAAAGCGGATCTGCGTATTGATACTTTCCGTTCATCGGGCGCGGGTGGTCAGCACGTTAACAAAACCGATTCTGCGATTCGTATCGTTCACATTCCTACCGGCTTAGTTGTGGAATGTCAGGATGAGCGCTCGCAACACAAAAACCGTGCGCGCGCATTAAGTGTTTTGGCTTCCAGATTAAAAGCCATGCAGGAAGAAGCTGCACATAAATCCATGGCGGACGAACGTAAAAGTTTAGTGGGCAGCGGCGATCGCTCTGAGCGCATTCGTACCTACAACTATCCGCAAGGCCGCGTAACAGATCACCGCATTAATTTGACCTTGTATTCGCTCGATGCGGTTATGCAAGGCGATTTGAATGACATTATCCAACCACTTTCAAATGAATACCAAGCGGATCAGTTGGCGGCTATTGCAGATTAAACCTTTTGCTACGTATTCGGTGTACTGTCAAAAAATAGGGAGTCGTCATCCTCGCGTAGCGGGACTAAAGCATGAAGTGCTTTGAATAACCGCAGGTTAGCCCGCAGGGCGAGCAAAGCGAGTAATCCAGTTTTGTGCTGTTTTTTTTAAGAGCTGGATCCCCGGCTATGCCGAGGATGACGACTCCCTGATGAATATGGAACTGCAATGCAACCACTTACTATCGCTAGTTGTTTAAAGTTTGCCCCGCAGCTCACACCAATAAGCGACAGTCCCCGTCTCGATATAGAACTTTTGCTTACCCATATTCTGCAAAAAGATCGCACTTATCTTTTCACTTGGCCAGAAAAAGAATTGAGTTCGCAAGAATCCGAGCTCTTTAATAACTCTTTTGCTCGGCGCTTAAAAGGCGAGCCCATTGCCCACATTATTGGCCAGCGCGAGTTTTGGTCATTACCGTTTATGGTTAATAATTCTACGTTGATTCCTCGCCCTGATACTGAGCTCTTGGTGGAAGCGACCTTAGGTTTGTTTTTGGAAGATGAGGGTAACAAGGAGCGACGGTTGCTTGATTTAGGAACCGGAACCGGCGCGATTGTTCTTGCGCTCGCGCATGAAAAAAGTGCATGGCAATGCGTGGGGGTTGATAAAGAAATAGCGGCAGTAAATTTGGCAGAAAAAAATCGTATGCAGTTGAACTTACCTAACGCAACACTTCTTCAAAGTGACTGGTTTTCTGCCGTGGCGAATATGGAGCGCTTTGATGTGATTGTTAGTAATCCGCCTTATATCGACCCAGAGGACGAACATTTAACGCAAGGTGACGTTCGCTTTGAGCCTTTAAGTGCATTGGTCGCCGACAAAAAAGGATTGGCGGATTTGGAATTTATTATTCAGCAAGCGCCAACCTATTTGAACCGCAATGGTTGGCTTTTGGTTGAGCACGGTTATGATCAAGGTGAGGCGGTACGTTTGCTGTTTTCGTCCAATAAATTCGACAATATAAATACCTACCGTGATTTTGGCCGCAATGAGCGTGTGACAGTGGGACAGTACATATCAAGTTAATTTATCGGTCCTCATCCTCCCGCTGCGCGAGAATGACGATTCCCAGCAAAACCAACAATGTGGTTATTAACATGAACGACAATCAACTACTGCGCTATTCCCGCCAAATTATGCTGCCAGAAATAGATATTGAAGGGCAGGAAAAATTATTGGCAGCGCGAGTGCTTATTGTTGGTTTGGGTGGTTTGGGGTCGCCTGTGGCCATGTATTTGGCGGCGGCAGGTGTTGGTCATTTAGTGCTGGCGGATTTTGACCACGTTGACTTGAGTAACTTGCAACGACAAATTGCGCACACCACAGATCGGATTGGTGAAAGCAAAGTGGAATCTGCGAAGAAAACCATAAACTCCTTGAACCCAGAGGTAGAGGTTAGTTGCATCAAAAACGTATTGGACGCTGACGCACTCGACATGTGTATTGCGCAAGTCGATGTGGTTGTTGATTGCAGTGATAATTTTGCAACACGTTTTGCCATCAATGCCGCTTGTGTTGCCGCAAAAATTCCATTGGTATCGGGTGCTGCCATCCGCATGGAAGGGCAGGTGGCTGTGTTCGATGCGCGCAAGCCCGATTGTGCATGTTATCGCTGCTTGTACGATGACGCATCAGAAGAAAATACCACGTGCGCTGCGAACGGTGTGCTCGCACCTTTGGTGGGTATTATTGGCAGCATGCAAGCGTTGGAAACCATTAAATTGATTGCAGGGTTTGGTAAAGCCTTGGCTGGTAAATTAGTGGTTTTTGATGCGCGGCACAGCCAGTGGCGTGAGCTAAAGTTGCCGAAAGATCCGCACTGTCCTGTCTGCTGTTGAGTCTGTTGTTAAGCCTGTTTTTCTGTCAATTAATCCGCGACTCATTTCCAAAAATTTGCTAGGATCGCGGGCGTACTACTTTATAAATCTAACGTATAAAAAACTACACGGAGTTTTTATGTCCAATCCGCAATTTGAAGTTGTCCTTAAAGGTGTGCTTTCCGGTGTTGATGAGGCAAAAGCCAAAGCAGATTTTGCCGCGCTCTTTTCTCTGGATGCAGAGAAAGTTGATCGCTTGTTTTCTGCCAAGCGCACCGTGTTAAAGTCAGGTATTTCGGAAGATGTAGCGAATAAGTATGTTGCTCGTCTTGCCGGTATTGGTGTTGAAGCTGTTGCCGAAGCTATTGCCGTTGAGGCTGCCGCGCCAGAGTTGAGTTTGGTTCCTATAGATTCTGATAAAAAAGAAGCTGAGTCATCTGTTGTTGAGCAACACGCAGAGCAAGAACCTGCGCAAACATACTCGGCAAGCGAAAGTGTTAGTCGTCCGCAGGTAAAGGCAGAATCCTCGTCCAGTGCGTATCAATCGAACTCCTTTGAAACCTCCTCATCGCAAGAAACGGTACGTTACCCCTTTGCTTTTACGGGCCAAGGTTTTGAATATTTCAAAATCTGGATTGTGAATATTCTGTTGAGTATTGTTACCTTAGGGATTTACTCCGCGTGGGCCAAAGTTCGTAACAAGCAATATTTTTACGGGAATACGCACATTGCTGACTCAACCTTTGAATACACGGCAGAGCCACTCAAAATTTTAAAGGGGCGCATTATTGCGTTTGTGTTGTACGTTGGTGTTGCAGCTTCTAGTAACATTTCCCCTATTTTGTCTATTGTGGTGTCGCTGCTTTTCCTGGCATTTTTGCCTTGGATTATTGTTGCATCGCTGCGTTTCAACGCGCGCCACAGTAGCTATCGCAATATTAGTTTCCGTTTCAATGGTTCAATAGGTGGGGCTTTAGCCGCTTTTTTAGGCTGGCCTTTGCTGGGTATTTTTTCATTGGGTTTACTGATGCCTTTCGCATGGAAAAAACAAGCCGCTTACGTTACCAATAACCATTCATACGGAGCCGAGCCGTTTAGTTTTGATGTGCACGTTAAAGAGTATTACAAAATGTTGCTGATTTTGATTGGTGCAACTGTTGTGTTCTTTGTTGCTTTAGCGGTGCTTGGCGGTGCGGCGTTTGCCTCCCTGTTTACTCTCGGCCAGTTTAATCCTGCTGCGCTAATGGCTTTCATTCCGATGATGCTTGCCTACCTTGCGTTTTATGTTGGCTTGGGGGCATATGTCGTTGTGTCATTGGCTAATATTCATTGGAACAATACCCGTTTGCAGGATCATCAATTCGAAGCTAATTGGTCAGTACTTTCCTATTTCAAATTGCTGGTGGTGAACACGCTGGGCATTTTATTTACCTTGGGTTTATTTGTTCCTTTCGCCAAAGTACGTACAGCAGCATACAAAGCTGAACATACTGCGCTCTTGGTACAAGGCGATTTGGATGGGTTCATTGCCAATAAATTGGAAGAATCCAACTCACTGGCTGAAGGCGTTCATGATCTGTTTGATATGGATATCAGTATCTAATTTACAGGCGTGAATTCAGGTGGAGTCAATAATGGTTGTGCAGGGAAATTGGTTTGACGGAAAAACATCGGCAGCGCAGCCGGTGGAACTGCATATGAATGACGTTGGTACTATCAGTGTTATTCGTGTTAGCGACAAAGCCTTATTGATGACCGCTTCTTTTACCAATGTTGATGTTAAATCGCGGGTGGGTAATACCCCCCGCTATTTATATTTCCCCGATGGTGAAAAATGTGAAACCCGCGATCATGATGTTGTGGATCAGTGGTTAAAGCGCTATCGTCCTTCCATCAAGCATAGCCTTGCGCATAGTTTGGAATCCCACTCTTATTTCGTAGCTCTCACACTGGTATTGGTTATTGCCTTTAGTTGGGTGACCGTTGTGTACGGGCTACCTACTGCCTCTCGTTATATTGCTTACCATTTGCCGCAAAACGTATTGGATCGGGCAGCTACAGAAACTTTGCAATTACTTGATAAAGTTCATTTAAAACCTACCAGTTTGGATGCGGCAACTCGCGCACGTATTCTCAAACATTTTGCACCGGCCATTGCGCAAAGCAGCGACTTGCGCATTAAGGTGATTTTTCGTGGCGGTGGCGATATAGGCGCGAATGCCTTCGCTTTACCTGATGGTACTGTGCTCTTCACCGACGAGATTGTTCACCTTGCTAAAAATGACGACGAGCTATTGTCTGTACTTGCTCATGAAATTGGCCATGTTAAATATCGCCATTCATTGCGTTCAGTTATTCAAGGCTCGGTTGTGAGTTTTGCAGTTGCGATGGTAACGGGTGATGTTTCAGCGGCATCAAACTTGCTCGCAAGTTTGCCCGTGCTTGTTACGACCATGTCTTACTCGCGCGATTTTGAGCGCGAAGCTGACGATAACTCGCTGCTTTTTTTAGATGCAAACCACATTGAACGACATTACTTTGTTGATCTGATGGAGCGGTTAAGTTACCAGGTGGAGTGCTCGCATCTTCTCGACATGAAAGCGAGTGATGAAGCATCCAGCGAATCGTCGGAGCAAAATTTATCTGCCGCTAATACATCGGAAAAATCTGTGTCTTCGGCTTCATCTGCAAATCAATCCTTGGATAAAAAAGGCTGGCAGTATGTGGAGGCGCATCGCGAGGAATGCGATAAGTTGATGGCTGCCCAAGGCGACAGTATTTTTGATTCGAAGGTACTTGGTTATTTTTCTTCCCATCCGCAAACGAAGGAACGTACGGCGAAGTTTAAGCCGCAACCAGGAACTGCTCCCACTCCGCAATAAATGTGTGTGATTTTTCGTTACAGGTTTTTTATTTATGTCCGCTCCGCAGTTTGATATTGTTTTTCGCGGCGTGCGACATGGCTTTGATCCGGCCTTGGTTAAAGGCCAATTTGCCAATCTGTTTAAGCTCGATGTCTCTAAGGTTGAGCGAGTATTCAAATCCAAAAACGTCACCCTAAAAAATAATGCGGATGAACGCCTCGCCAATATTTTTGTTGCGCGCTTACTCGCTATTGGTGTCTTGGCCGATAAGCTACCCGTTGAAAACATACCTTCTAAAGCTTTTTACACTCCAGATTGCGGCGAAGTATCCACCGATTCCAGCAGCATGCATCAACCCATTGAATTTGTGTATGGCGAATATGTGCGCCGTATTCCGTTCATGTTTAGTGGCACCGGGGCTGAATACTGCAAAATTTGGCTAGTGAATGTGTTGGTGTGTTTGCTGAGTGCGGGCATTTTGTATCCGTGGGCGAAAATTCGTTCTCTGCGGTATTTCTACGGACACACTCATTTGGATGATGTGGAGTTTTCCTACACATCTAATCCGCAGAAAATATTTCTTGTGCAATTTGCCCTTGTGCTTTACGTAGCTGCTTTGTGCTACGCGTTTTTTATTGCACCCTGGTTGGGGGGCTGTGGCGCTCTAGCTTTAATTGTTATGTTGCCTTTTTACTGGTCAAAGCGAAGTGCATTCCAGCTTCAGCATTCGTATTATGGTGATGTTAGCTTTCAGAAGAAGTATGATCTCCGCAAGGCCTACACCATCTTTCTGCTATTCCCATTGCTGGCATTAATAACCGCTGGACTAGCAGCCCCATTCGCAATTTTTAAAATACAACAATATCGAACGGAAACCACTGCTATTGATGGCGTTGATTTTATGTTTTCAGCAAGGTCTAAACTTTATTTGTCACTGCTGCCGCCACTGTTAGTTGCAGAAATATTAAGTGTAGGGGGCGTGTATTTTCGCGAATATCTACCCTTTTCCTTTTTAATTCTGCTATTGGCGGGCACATGGATTCTGGTGTTTGTTCGCTGGCGAGTCGCCGTGGTTAATTTGCAGTGGAATGCTACCAGCACCAAATTGGGGTATTTTGTGTCTACGTGGGATTTGCCAAGCTATAACAAGCTGGCTACAAAAAATATTTTGCTATGTCTAATGACTTTCGGATTTTACTGGCCATGGGCGCGAGTTAGTATTGCGCGTTATAAAGCGCAGCATTTGGCGCTTTTTGCGAATCAGCGATTTAAAAAGTGGCAAAGAAAATTAAATAATGAGCAAAATAAATACTAAAAAGAACGCGTGCTAAGAAGCAGATCCTAGATATCAATGAGCAAATTTAATGAGCCTGCAATAAGCTGGGTAATCTTACTGCAAGCTCATGGCATTTTAAAAAAACGCTTTCTTTAACTCAGCATGTTGTTCTGCTTTTAATCGCGGCCCGAATTGCGATACCACTTTGCTTGCAGCAAGGCTGGCAAAATTACCGGCTTTTTGGAAATCATGGCCTTGTGTTAGCCCGTATAAAAATGCACCTGCAAACATATCGCCTGCGCCATTTGTATCAACGGCCGTCACTTTATTTCCTGCAATTTTAAATTGATTTTCACCGTCAAAAACCAAAGCGCCATCGCTGCCACAGGTAATCGCAAATTGTGTGCAATATTTTTTTAGCGCCTCGGTGGCAGCTTCAAGCGTTTCTGTTTGTGTGAAACTCATGGCTTCATCGCGGTTGCAGAACAAAATGTCTACACCCTTGCCGATCATTTCAATCAAACCGTCACGAAAGAATTGCACCATTGCCGGGTCAGACAAGCTAAGCGCTGTGCGCGTGTTATGTGCTTCTGCGTGCTCACGTAGAGCGATTGCTGCAGCACGGCCGGTAGGTGATGTTACAAGGTAGCCTTCTATGTAAGCGAAATCGGATTGTGCGATAGCGCTTATGTCCAGTTCATCAACCGACAAGGTTTCACTTATACCTAAAAAGGTATTCATAGTCCGTTCAGCGTCGGGTGTAATCATAACAAGGCATTTACCTGTCGTGCCCGATGGCGGAGTGATGTGCTCAGGGTAGGTAACGCCGGCGGCTTTAATGTCTGCAATATAAAAGCGACCGTTTTCGTCATCTGCCACTTTGCATGAGTAGACGTTTTTACAGCCGAAATAACTTGCTGCAATAATTGTGTTAGCGGCAGAACCACCACTGGCTTTGCGTGAAGCAACTAAATGATCGGCGAGGTAGCTAATGAGTTCGCGCTGCCGTGCTTCATCAACTAAGGTCATAACACCTTTGTCCACATTCATGGCGGCGAGGTCGGCGTCGGTTAGGGTAATTTCGGTATCTACGAGTGCGGCGCCGATTCCGTATATGTGATATTGCTTGCTCATGTGCTGGCCTTGTTGAGGTGTATGAAGTTGAAGCAGGTATTATGCTAAAAAGGTTTAGCTCGATAAAGCCTTATCGAACCCGTAAAATAGCTAACTCATGAAAAGGCGGCAGGCAATTGCGGAAATTTATTTTATGTGCGCTGGCAGCCTTAATACGGTTGCTTGATCGCGGAAAATAGCTTTTCAGAATTGCACAGTCTCCTCGAATTTATCTTCAGTTGGATCTCTTGAATGACCAAACGTCGCTTTCTAAGTCGCAATAAAAAATCCTCGGGCGGAAGTTCCTTCCATATACCCTGGAAACTTTTGTTGTTGATCGGCCTAGGCGGGATACTCATCGGCACCATCATATTGGGGGTATGGAGTTTGTATCTCGATAAAGTGGTGCGTGAGAAATTTGAAGGCAAAAAATGGTCACTTCCTGCGCGGGTTTATTCCCGTCCTCTAGAACTCTATGAGGGGTTGCCGCTTACACCTGTACTTTTTGAAAAAGAACTAGAGGCTCTTGGTTACCGTACCTCCACCGCCGTTAGCGCTTCGGGGCAAATGTCTCGTCGAGCAGCAAGTAGCGATGAAGTTACTTATGAGGTCTACACCCGCGGTTTCAATTTTTGGGATAAGCGCGAAGAACCACAACGTTTTAACGTCCGCATTGATAACGGAAAAGTCGCATCGCTAATGGATGAGAAAGGCGCTGCAGTGCCTTTAGTGCGTATGGAGCCCGAAGAAATTGGCGGCATTTATCCCAATAATATTGAAGACCGCGTGTTAGTTAAGCTAGATCAATTGCCGCCGCTCTTGGGCGAAACCTTATTAGCCGTTGAGGATAAACATTTTTTGGAGCACCACGGTGTATCTCCCGAGGCGATTTTGCGGGCAATGTGGGTGAACGCGCGCGAAGGTGAAGTGGTGCAGGGTGGTAGTACCTTAACGCAGCAGTTGGTTAAAAATTTCTACCTCACTGCTGAACAAAGCTTAACGCGCAAAATTCCAGAAGCCATTATGTCTGTGTTACTGGAGTTGCATTACAGCAAATCAGAAATTTTGGAAGCCTATATCAACGAAGTCTATTTAGGGCGCAGTGGGTCGCGTGAGATTCACGGCTTCGGTTTGGCTGCGCAACATTATTTCCGGCAACCATTGCATGAACTAAATCCGCAAGAAATCGCTTTGCTAGTTGGTTTGGTAAAAGGTGCCTCTTTTTACAACCCTTGGCGCAACCCTGAGCGCGCAAAAAAACGCCGTAATCTGGTTTTGGATGTAATGCGTCAAGAAAATCTTATTGATGACAAGCAACTAAAAATTGCTCAGGCAGCACCGCTCGGTTTAGCGGCTGAGTCAGATGTTAGTCTGATTAACTATCCAGCGTTTGTTGATTTGGTAAAACGTCAACTCAAACAAGATTATCAAGAAGACGATTTACGAAAAGAAGGCCTACGCATTTTCACGACTATCGCACCCATGGTACAGCGTCTTGCTGAAAAAGCGGCGGCTACACGAGTGGCTCAACTTGAAAAGCAATACAAGCAAAAAGACATGCAAGTCAGCATGGTGGTGACATCGGTTGGTAGTGGGGAAATTCTGGCCTTAATTGGCGATAAAAATCCGCGTTTCCCCGGATTAAATCGTGCGTTGGATGCTCATCGCCAAATCGGTTCACTCATGAAACCGTTTGTGTATTTAACGGCGCTAGATCAACCGCAAAACTACAACCTCGGAACGCTCATCAGTGACGATCCTGTTAGCATTAAAGGGGGTGACGGCAAAATATGGGAGCCCAAAAACGCTGACAATTTAAGCCACGGCAATATGCCTTTGTATCGTGCACTTGCTCATTCCGAAAACCAAGCGACTGTACGCTTAGGGATGCAGTTGGGCGTTAAGTCGGTTGTGCAAACTGTTAAAGCTGCAGGCTATACCGGCGAAATTCCCCAAGTGCCTTCGATACTGATCGGTGCTGTAGACATGTCGCCTATGGAAGTCACGGGTATGTATCACACGCTTGCGGCAGAGGGTGTCTACACGCCGTTGCACGCGATTCGCGAAGTGCTAAATGCAGAGGGGCAACCGCTTAAGCGCTACCCCATCGAGTTAGAGCAACGCCTCTCTGGGCAAAGCACTTTTGAGCTGCAGTACGCTTTGCAAGCTGTGCTGCGTGAGGGCACAGGGCGTAGTGTTTATAATTCTTTCCCCGCATCACTTCCCCTAGCGGGAAAAACGGGAACAACCAACGATCAGCGCGACAGCTGGTTTGCGGGGTTTAGTGGCGAGCATCTCGCTGTGGTTTGGGTTGGAAAAGATGATAACTCCAAAACGCCGTTTAGCGGTGCAACAGGCGCCTTACAAGTATGGGCAGATTTAATGCGCCAGCTGCCCACTCAAGGCGTTAACCAACAACCACCTGAAGGTGTAAGCTACGATTGGATTGATACAGCCACTGGCCTGCTTAGCGCTGAGCATTGTGAAGGGGCGGTATGGCTACCTTTACACAATGATTTCAAACCTAAAGAATCGGTTGAATGTAAAATCAACGGCGGTACGGAAGAGCACTGGTGGCAAAAGATTTTCCACTAAATGTGCTGTTAACTCAGATCAGGAAACAGGTTTAAACAGTGAAAAGATATTTACTCATTCTCGCTACGATGTTTATGTTCACTCAGCTTGTGGGCTGCGCAACGCACACTCAAACTCAGCCCGCGCCACCTGTGGTTGAAAAATCAGAACCAACCCCCGCGCCTGTGGTAACACAGCCAGAAAAACCTGTGGAACCAGTAACGCCCCCGCCCGCTGTACCGCAAACGCAGGCACCCGCACCCGCAGCTACTAGCAATGCGACAGCGAGCTTGGTGGCTCAGGCGCGCGCGCAATATCAAGCAAAAAATTATCAGGGCGCAATTGCTACTGCTGAGCGTGCCTTGCGTATTGATCGCCGTTCACCAGAAGTTTATTTAATTTTGGCGCAAAGTTATGTGCAGGTAGCTAACAAACAATTGGCTATGCAGTTTGTGCAGCAAGGTATTCGTTATTCGCAAGCGGGTACAGAGCTGGCGCAAGCCTTGATGCAAGTGAGAGATTCAATTCAGAAGTAATGTTGTTGGTGTAAGAGCCGTTCGATGTAACGGCTCTAAATAAAAATATTTTCAGATATTATTTTTTAGTGTCCGCTTTATAAGAATAAAATAACAACAAAAAAACACCTGCCATAATTGCCATATCCGCAACATTAAAAATACCCGTGCGTAGGCTACCAATTCCCATATTCATAAAATCTACCACGCCACCGTTATTCGTAATGCGGTCATAGAGATTGCTAAAGCCGCCGCTCAACACTAAACCGCATGCAAGGTTTTGCAGTTTATTCATTGATTTGTCGCGTATGGCGTAAATAGTAAAACCCATTAAAAAAACACTCACCAAACCACTAAAAATAGTATCGCGTACCCCTTCGGGTAAATCTTTACCTAAGCCAAGAAAGGCGCCATGATTAATTGAGTAGGTGAGTACAAAAAAATCATTCCACCAACTTAACATTTCGCGGCCAAGCAAATAGGTAGTAGCGAGGTATTTTGTCCATTGGTCAATAAGAATTGAGATAAAAGACGTTACACCGATTAATAATAATTTTTGTTTCATCGAACATTTCCTGAAAGCGCCATAAAAATACCGGCAGCAATTAATACAAAGCCTGAAATACAGTTAAAAAGCTTTTGATGATTAGGCGATTTAAGCCATTGCATAATTTTATTTCCCGCAAGGGCGTAGATCAGCATCCAAATTAAATCTGTCACCAAAAAAGTAATTGTTAATATCAGAAACTGCAATGCGAGTGGTTGTTGATAATTAATAAATTGTGGAAATAGTGCGCCGAAATAAATAAGTCCCTTGGGGTTGCTTAGCGCGATAAAAAACGAACTCCACCATACAGATTTGGTAGAGCTCAGTGCGGGTGTTTCTTCGGCGCTGTCCAACTTGATCGGTGTTCTCACAATTTGGATGCCCAAATACACCAAATAAAGTGCGCCCAACCATTTCAATGCATTAAATAAAAAATCATTTTGGCTGACGATGAACCCCAAACCTAATGCTGAAAGGCCTAGCAGTACTAAGTTTCCCGCGCTTGCGGCCATCATTCCCACAACGGCTTTTCTCAAACCTAGGCGTCCGCCATTGCTCATGCAAGAGAGCATTACTGGCCCTGGGCTGGCAGAGACAATAAACGTCACGGATAAAAATAAACTGAAGTTAGTAATGGGCATCGGCGATCTCACGCAAGGCCGCTATCTTAGTTGAGCTGGGCGCGGGCAGCTAGCCTAAGTGCGCATTTAACAGGTATCTGCAAAATTCTCTTCTATACTCAATGCAATATTGATCTGTGAACGGGTGATTTATGACAAATGCCAGCATTGCGAAAGCCGTAAAAATTCTTGAAGGACTTGCGGCAGGTTTAAATGAAGCTTACTGGGAGGCCAGCACCGTTGATCGTAAGGATTTTTTTTACGACATCATCAGCGCAGTTCACTCAGAGTTATCGGAAATTGGGAAGTTGAGTGTGTTGGATCACGACTTGGTTTATGAGCCTATCACCGCCGACTTCCGCGCAGCTCGTACCAAGTTGACTCGTTTGCGCAAGGTATTGGATGAGTTTGTGTTGCGTTCAGGCACCGCAACTCGGTTGGATAGCTTGATTAATGACGCCGTTTCCTTGCCTGCACGGTGACTTTTGCGGCTTTGATAACTTTAAGCGCGTTAATTTGTGCGGTTTATCTCAAATCAGTGCAAAAAAACATGAGCTGCGACTGGCAATTTTTTGATCAGCGCTAATACTTAAGTTACTGAAAGTGCATTGCGATGCACGCTGTGTCAGGTGGGTAAAGTTGTCACCCAGTTTGGAATTCCCCTTTATTTGTACTCTAGTATGGTCTTGGCCGGTGCTTATGCACCGGTTTTTTTATGTCCGCAATAAACGCTTTGCTGCATCCACACTACTAAAAGCTGTTTTCTTCGCTGGGGAAAACCCCCGCTTTAACATCGGCCACGTATTTCTGCATGGCACCTGGAATGTCGTTAGCTTCCAGCAGAAAGTTTTTGGAAAACTTGGGTGGTTGCTCGGTTAAACCCAGAATGTCGTTGATTACCAAGACTTGGGCATCTGTATCTTTCCCTGCGCCTATTCCAATTGTAGGAATGGGGATTTCCGCCGTAATTTGCGCGGCAAGCGTGGCGGGGATGCATTCCATCAACAACAAGTCCGCGCCTGATTCCGCCAGCAGTTTTGCATCAGCGAGCAGTTTGTCTGCTTGGGATTGTTCACGCCCTTGCACGCGGAAGCCGCCGAATTTGTTAACAGATTGCGGCGTTAAACCAATATGGGCACACACGGGGATGCCGCGGTCAGCCAGCATTTGAACTGTCTCGGCCAGCCAAGCGCCACCTTCCAGCTTCACCATATGTGCGCCAGCTTGCATGATGCGCGCGCAATTGCGCAATGCATCCTCCGGTGTTGCATAGGTCATAAACGGCAAATCGCCCATAATGAGGGACTTTTTATTTCCGCGCGCTACTGCTTCCACGTGGTAAATCATCTGCTCCATAGTGACAGGAATAGTGCTGTCGTAACCCAATACTGTCATGCCTAGCGAATCGCCTACCAAAACCACCTCAACGCCACAGCGCTGCGCCATAGCCGCCATGTGCGCGTCATACAGAGAGATAACAACGAACTTCTCACCGGAACCTTTAAGTTTGTGCAGGGTGTTGATAGTAACGGCTTTCGCCAACGCACTATTAGTGGTGGATGTGCTGGATGAAATATTTCCGTAAGGCATAGGAATTGTCTCGTAAAGACGCTTGCTTGGGGCAAGGCGTGATGCGAATTATGAAACTTCAGCCCCGGTTACAGCATGGGCGTGGGGTTGTAGTAATGACGGCCGCTTTTGATGGTAAGGATGTACTCTACCAGCTGCTTAAAGTGCTCGCGGTTTTGCGCCAAGTTTAAATCTTTAGCGTTGACTATAAGCAAAGGTGCGCCATCGTAATAATGAAAAAACTCTGTGTAGGCATCGTTAAGCGCTTTTAAATACTCGGTACTGATGTGCTGTTCACTGGCAATACCGCGTTGGCGAATGCGGTCTGAGAGTACATCCAGTGGCGCCTGCAGGTAAATCACCAGATCGGGTCGCGGAGCATTAATCAGCAGCTTTTCGTAAACCTGACGATAGATGTTGAGTTCATCGTCATCCAAGGTAACGCGCGCGAAGAGTTGGTCTTTTTCAATCAAAAAGTCTGCCACGCGTACAGGTTCAAACATGTCACTCTGACGCAAGCTTTGCAATTGGTTTGCGCGTTGAAACAAAAAGAACAATTGCGTGGGCAAGGCTGTAGATTTTGGATCTCTGTAGAAGCGCTCTAAAAAGGGGTTTTCTTCAGGCTGCTCAAGCAGCATGTCATAGTTAAATAGTTTGGCGATATTGCGAGCGAGAGTGGTTTTCCCCACGCCTATACATCCCTCCACGGCAATGTAACGAGGGAGATCGGTATTGCTTAAGTCGAGGGATAAATCTTCAAACACAGGGTTCACAGCAAGCTCCTGATGCGCAATAGATTGCGCTGATTATTCTAGTCGTGCCAGCCCGTCTTGTGGGCAAGATGAAATAAGTTCTTGCAGGCTTTCGCCGTGGGGTAAATTCAAGTTTGGGGCAATATCCGCCAATGGGTACAGCACAAAGTTGCGTTGGGTTAGGTATGGATGAGGAACCTTTAAGCGTTCACTATCAATACAGAGGTCATCCAACAATAAGATATCCAAATCCAGCGTGCGCGGCCCCCAATGCTCTATACGAACTCGTCTGTGGCTTTGCTCAATCGCTTGCAAGGCGTCAAGCAACTCAAGGGGCTGTAAATCGGTCTCTAGCAAGGCAACAGCATTGACGTAATTGGGTTGCTCACCGGGCCCAACTGCGGTGCTGCTGTAAAGCGCTGAGTGTTTTAAAAGTTGGCAGGAGGCCAGGGCAGATAACTCAACTAAGGCTTGTTCTACCTGGGCGCGTGGGTTTTCGAGATTGCTACCAAGACTTATGTACGCAAGCATAAAGATTATTCAGCGCTGGCTGCGCCTGCCGGCTTGCGAGGGCGACGACGGCGTGGGCGACTGTTGGAGTTTTGCTTGCCGAGATCCTTAACCATTTGCTCCCGTTCGTCTTCGCTCGCACTTTGAAAACTCGTCCACCAGCTGCCCAATCCGTTGAGTTTTTCGCCAGCATCTTCGCGCATTAACAAAAAGTCGTAAGCCGCGCGGAAGCGTGGGTGATCCAGTAAACGCAAGGCGCGCAAACCTTGTCTGCTTGGCAGGCGAGCTTGCAGATCCCAAATCTCTCTCATTGGAATTAAGAAACGTTTTGGAATGGAGGTGCGAGCTAGCTGGCGGCTAATAACGCTCTGGCAGGCCTCAAGGTACGCGGCTTGCGGTGGCATTTTTCCTTCCAGATGTTTTAATTCATGTTGTAGTGCAGGCCAAAGCAAGGCCGCGTAAATAAATGCCGGTGTGACGGTTTTGTCAGAGCGGATACGTTTATCGGTGTTGATCATGGAGCGCTCAATTAGCGCAGCTCCCAGCTCGTCGCCCGCCTTGATGGCGGTATCTGCACCTGGAAAGAGTTGCTTCAACAAATCGTATTCGCGTAATAAGGTGAAGGTGGCGGTTGCTGATCCGTTCAAGAAAAGTTTGAGCACTTCTTCAAACAAACGTGCCTCGGAAATATTACTGAGTAAATTGCCCAGCTCACGAATCGGCTTCGCAGTATTAGGTTCAATTTTAAACCCTAGTTTTGCCGCAAACCGAATGGCGCGCAGCATACGAACAGGGTCTTCTTTGTAGCGTGTTGTAGGGTCACCAATGATGCGGAGGGTGCGGTTCTTGATATCGTCCAAACCGTTACAGTAATCGTGAACAGAGAAGTCGCGCGTGGTGTAGTAGAGCGCGTTAACCGTGAAGTCGCGCCGCGCCGCGTCTGTTTCTATGGTTCCGTAGACGTTATCACGTAATAACATGCCGTCTTCGGTTTTGGATTTTTCGTGGGCAACATCTTCGTGGTGGCCGCGGAATGTTGTTACTTCAAAGACTTCACGCCCGAAGCGGACATGCACAATTTGGAAGCGACGCCCAATAATGCGAGCGCTGCGGAATACACGTTTAATTTCTTCCGGCTTTGCATCGGTTGCAATATCAAAATCTTTGGGATGCCCGCCCAACAAAAGATCGCGCACACCTCCGCCTACTAGGTAAGCAGTAAACCCGGCATCTTCTAGTTGCTTGATAATCTTGATGGCAGCAGGGCTAATGTTCTTGCGCGAAATACTGTGCTGATCACGAGGAATCACCACCAACGAACCACTTTTGGATTCTGCAGGCCGCGAAGAGAAGAGGTTGATCAAACGTTTCAGCATAATATCCATGCACTATTGAATTGGAGGGGCGCCAACAAAGGCCGCGAGTTTAGCAGATGCCGCTTTACAGAGGAAATCAAAGCTATTTAGTCGTGTTGAGTTGCGATTGGGTAAAGAAATTGCCAAAAAGACACTTTTGCAAAGAATAACCTATCAATTCGGTGATTTGGATACAGTCACTGGATCCCCGCTACGCGAGGATGACGATTCCCTTCTTAAATCACTTACAGGAAATCGGATCGAGCTGGCTTTTGCTAAATAGGGAGAGTTGCTACGAAGCGACAAAATGCACACATGGATGGATGCGCGGGGTTGAGCAGCGCAAGAGCTGCAGTCTAGAAAAGCATTTTTGCGCAGTCGTAGGCTGCCCGTAGGGTTTGCGCCGTGGATGGCCAAACGACTAATCAGCAGGAGGGCTTATCAAAATAGGCCCAAGACTATGATGACGCTACTTCGGCCCAGCAAATGAACAAAAATGCAGGAAAGCATTTTTGCACAGCCGAAGGCTGCCCGACAGGTTTGCGCATGGACGACCTACATGGATGTAGGAAGTTTCTTGGAGTGTCTGGAACACGGAAAGGTGGCGCAAATGACTAAACGGCAGGATAGCCGTTTGAATCAGCCGCTAGGCTGTCCCGAAGGGGTTTGGGGTATGGATGCCCCAAAGTAAAACGGGAAAGCTTTGTAAGCTTTCCCGTCAGGAGGGTAGCACAACTGAGGTGCTCATATAAGGCAATTCAATGGGGCGCTTCCGTACACAAATCCAAACTCGCTTGCTATCCCATCCTCTGCCTAAACTGTCTTCCGCTTTATTTTTGTATCTTATTGCTCTTTTCTTCTAGCGCTGGTCTTGCTCAATTTACAGTCGTTATTGTTATGTTTCTGCTTATTATTGTTTTTTGTTGTTATTAAATATTTCAGTTTCTTATTGTTTGTTGTTGTTATTGTAAATTTTCAGTTTCTTATTATTTCTTGTTGTTATTGTCATTAGTGCTTTTTTATTATTTATTGTTTTTAGTGTCCGACATAGAGCACTTGTTGTGCCAATAAAAAAAATACCTTAAATAACAATGAGTTAGTTTTTTTGATGTATCTTTTATAACTAATTGTTATTTCGAAGGGTTACACAATGCAGAGTGTTTGTTACCTAACTTTGGGTGCGGTAACACTTTTCGTGCGGTAACAGTTTCGTGGATGGGGGTAACGGAATGGCGTATGGATCAACAAATAGGCTAAAAAACAGGCAAAAGTGTAACTCTAATTTGGGGCGCTATTGATTTAGAAGGGACTGGAGGAGCACGCCATCAAGTTAATGATGGCGTGCTAAAGACATTTATTTCGCGAGACTTGAGGCGCTGTTTTTCGTACGGGGGATGCCGAGGCGTTGACGGCGCTCCCACAAACATTTGCGGCTTACACCGAGCTTACGAGCCAGCTCTGTTTCACTCATGGTGTCCTGATGCTCAATAACAAAACGCTGGAAGTAATCCTCCAAGGACAAATCCTCGCTCGTCTCTTTGGCTGGGCGAGCGCTTCCGCCCAAGGTGCGAGCTTGTCCAAATAGCATATTGCCTTCGTTAATAGGTGCATCTTGTGCGCCTGAGTCGCCATCAATTGAAAGCAGGTGAGAACCTATTTCGTTACTGTCTTCACACAGAATAACAGCGCGTTGCATAGCGTTTTCCAGCTCGCGCACGTTGCCCGGCCAGGAGTAGGCCATGATGGCATCTACTGCGTCGGCAGAAAGCTTGAGTTGTGGCTTACCAAATTGGCTGCAGTAGCGTTGCAATAAGGATTCAGCGATGTTGATGATGTCACGGCCACGCTCGCGCAGCGGTGGTAGCGTCAACTGAACAACGTTGATGCGGAAGTACAAGTCTTCGCGGAATTTGCCTTCTTTGGCGAGCTTACGCAGGTCGCGGTGTGTTGCTGCGACCAAGCGAACATCTACTTTGCGGGATTCAACAGAACCCAGTGGGCGAACTTCGCCTTCTTGAAGTACTCGTAACAGGCGCGCTTGCGCTTCTAAGGGCAATTCCCCAATTTCGTCGAGGAAGAGGGTTCCGCCATCGGCAGCGGCGACTAAACCTTCGCGGTTGCTTTGTGCACCGGTAAAGGCACCTTTTTCATGGCCGAAGAGTTCGGATTCGATCAGCGTGTCTGGAATGGCGGCGCAGTTTACGGAAATCATCAAATGGTTGTTGCGTTGGCTCTCTTCGTGAAGAGCGCGGGCAACTAGTTCTTTACCGGTTCCGGTCTCACCATGAATTAACACGGTTGCGGCGGTGGGAGCAACTTTGTGGATGCGGTTATAGAGATCTTGCATCACATCACTACTGCCAATCATGCCCGCGATCGCTTTGCTTGCAGTAAGCCCTTGCGGTGCGGCTTTGTTGGCGGCTTTGGCTTTGCCGATCACGCGTTTAACGGCATTTACCATTTCATCATGGTCGAAAGGTTTGGCAACATAGTCCACTGCACCCATGCGCATGGAATCTACGGCGGAGCGCAAGCTGGCGTAACTCGTCATAATCAGTACGGGGGTTTCGCCAGCTAGCTTGATCAGATCGGTTCCGGGGGCGCCAGGCAGGCGCAGGTCGCTGATAATCAAATCAAAATCTTTAAGGTTAAATTTGCTGGTCGCCTCCTTCACGGAAGGGGCTTCACTAACCTCATACTGATTGCGCTCTAAGAGTTTGCGCAACGCATTGCGAATGATGTTTTCATCTTCAACAATCAGAATTTTGCTCATAGCGATCGACTTGTCTAAACAGTTATCAGGACACGGGTTTCGTTTGCCGGCGTAGCGCGCGGCTTCTGCCCAAAACTTGGGCAGCTATCCTACCTTAAATATCTACCAAAGAATCAACATGCCGCGGTAATTTCACAATGAACTGTGCTCCGCGGTTGCGCACCGTATCCACTGGGCTGACGATATCCAAAAGTCCTCCATGATCTTCCACAATGCTATACACCATAGCCAGGCCAAGGCCTGTACCTTCGCCAGGTTCCTTGGTGGTGAAGAAGGGTTCCAGAATTCTGTCTTGGATGTGGGGCGGAATACCGCTGCCCTCGTCGGTGACGGTGACTTCTATGGAGTATTCATCCTCAACGCTGGCGAGCAACACTCGGCCGTTCTCAGGGCTTGCGTCGCGCGCGTTTGAGAGCAGGTTGATGAATACTTGAATCATACGCTGCGTATCGCCTGCCACAATAGCATTAGACGCAATTTCGTTAATAAATTGCACCTGTTGCTTATCTTTTTGCAGAGATAAGAGGCTGATCGCTTCTTTTGCGCAATCGCGCAAGATAACAGCTTGGAACTCGCTTTTGGCGGTATGCCCTGTGTGGGAAAAGCCCACTAAGGATTGCACAATTCGTGTTACCCGATCTGTTTGGCTAAGGATTTGATCAGCCGTTTCCAAGACTTCAGGGTTGTCCGAATCGTAACGCAAGTTCTGCGCGAGGCAGGCGATGCCTGTGATGGGGTTACCTATTTCGTGGGCAACGCCCGCTGCCAGACGACCTACTGACGCCAGCCGTTCACTGTGTACTAACTCCTGCTCCAACAGCTGAGTTTCCG
This sequence comes from uncultured Cellvibrionaceae bacterium, assembly GCA_964581625.1. Classification (GTDB taxonomy): domain Bacteria; phylum Pseudomonadota; class Gammaproteobacteria; order Pseudomonadales; family Cellvibrionaceae; genus Cellvibrio. The sequence continues at coordinate 46,317 of CAZOPE010000001.1, read as the reverse complement.
TCACGTCTTCCAGCATCATCACCTGATCGTAAACACCTTCTGTAATAGGGCCTTCGATAGTGGCTTTGTGTAGGCTAATCCAGTGTGGGTGGCCTTCCAATTCGATTTCACGGCGATAATAGTGCATCTCGCGGCTTTTACTGAAGTCTGTCAGCAGGCTGCGCCAAGGCTCGGCGATGTCCTCGAGGTAAGAGCCGGTTACTTCATCGCTTGGCGTGTGGGTTAGCTCCGCCATAGCGTGGTTCCACATCAGGATTTCGGTGTCTGGGCCGAGCGAACAAACGGCCATTGGCAGTTCTTGAAGCGTTTTCCGATGATAGAGGCGCAGGTTGTTCAGCTCCGCGGCCATACCGGTTAGATGGTTTTGATATTGGGCTAGACGGTTTTCAATCAAGTTAATATCGAGTGTTTCGCGCTCATCGGCCACTTTGAACGGCAAATGGTTGTCCATGATCTCGCTGGCCACATGAATACCCATAAGTGCCGAGAGGTTACCTTCCAATTGATCGCGCAGGCGGCGAAGTGCATAGGGGCGGCGTTCGTTATTGCTTAAGCTCAATTGCTTAAGGGCGTTATCCACTTCGCGGCTGGCGATGACTTTTCCTAAGGGCTTTGCCAAGCGCTCTTTAAATTCGGCGGCGGAATGGACGTCCAAGGCTTGCCGCACAGGGTGGCTGAGTTCGTCTGCAGCGCAAAGGTCGGCGCTGTAGTGTTCTTCCTCCGATTGTTCCGTCAGCAAGGAAATACCAATAAAAATTGCGGTATTCAAGCCCAGTGAGAACAAGGTAATGCTATTCCAATACTCGTTGCCTACAGAGATATAAAATTCGGTGAAGGGTATGTGAAGTACCTTGAGGCCAGTGAAGATCGGCAGCAATAAACCAAAGAACCAAATCAAGGTACCTACCGACAAACCCGCCAACATGCCGCGACGGTTTCCCGGGCTCCAGAAGATGATGGCAAAAATTCCCGGCAAAAATTGTAGGGTTTCGATAAACGCCGCAAAGGCTAAATCCGTGAGGCTGTAACGGTTGTTGAGTACCCAGTAGAAAAGGTAGCCGCCTAGGAAAATGGTGCCTATGAGGATTCGCCGTAACCAAATCAATTGGCTGTATAAATCGTTTCGGCCAGCAAGTCTAAGCGATGGTAGCAACCAGTGGTTCATCACCATGGTAGCCAGTGCAAGGGTAATGATGATCATTGCCCCCGTTGCTGCGGATAAGCCACCGATAAACGCGAAAATGGTCAGTGATGGCGAGTTAAAAAGGATCGGTACGCCCAAGGTGAAATACTGAGGGTCAAGCGGCACCGCGAGTTCAGAGCCTGCCCAAAGAATAGGGAATATTGGCAAAGCCATGAACAACAGGAACAATGGGAATGCCCAGGTCACGGTGCGCGAGTTGCGCATCAATGGGTTCTCTGCCAAGCCCAAATGAAAAATGTGAGGCATAGTCACCGCTGTTGCAACAAACACAAGTAGGAGCGTGTGTGACGAGCCATCTTGGATAGGCGTATGCAGCAGTGCTAAGTTTTCGGGGTGGTCGGCAAGCCATTCGTTCAGGCCATCCAAACCATTGAAGACACCAAAGACAGCAACCAAACCCACAGCGAACATGGCGCATACTTTGAGCAAACTTTCGAAGGCCATCGCGGTAATGAGCCCGCGGTGCTGGTCGCGGTTTGAGCCAAACAAAATTGTGAAAAGAGCCAAAATCGCGCAGTAGCAGGCCGCCATCACATCCTTAAAGGTAAGGCCATTTTCAGCCACGCTAAGCGATGGGTTGCCATCACCACTGACAACCAAGATGTGCATGGTGTCGGCAATCGCCTGAATTTGTAAGGCCATCAAGGGCATGATGCCAAGCAGCATGCACAAGGTCGTTAAAGCTCCAACTGCATTGCTGTGATAACGAAAAACCAATAAATCTGCCAAAGAGTGAACCTGATGGCGGCGTGCCAATTCAGCCAAAGGCGCTAGTGCGACAGGTGCGAAAAGAAAGAGCGCCCCGGTACCCAAATAGTAGGCGAGAGCGCCGTAACCGAACTGAAATGCTAAATCGATGACGCCATAAAAGGCCCAGGCGCTGGCAAAAATACCCAGCGAAAAAATATAAGTTACTGGGTGGTTGGTGATGCGCTCGGGAACCCAGCCGCGTTCGGTGATGTAGGCAATCCCGAACAGCAAAAGAAGGTAGCTAACGCCAATAATGGCGACTTGCAGAAAATCAAAAGTCATAAGTTTGTACTGTTCTTGTTATTCGATATTAATCAAAGCTCTGGGGCTTTTTGCGGCGCCATTGAAATATAAACGTCACCAATACTAGCCCCATCCAAAACAAATAAGGGCGGTACCAAACCCCGTTCGGGCTAATAATCCACGTAAATAGGGATGGCGAAAAAAGATACGCAATCAGCAACAGCAAAATAATGAGGCGTTGATGGTTCATGGTCGATTCATTGTTTGGGTTTATCGCTAACTATAGCGCTTTTGGGGTTTATTCGTCGCTATTTCTGGTACTGGGGGCACTTCGGTGAGTAAATCGCACTCAACCCTTTAATAGCACCCATCTGCCAGTTGGCGATCCCCCAATTTAATATTTCTTGCGCCGTAGCGCCGTAAAGTTCGTTGGGTGGGGTTTGGCCCAAAAACACCAAGGCATGCCAAAGGTTACTACTGGCATCCTCAAACCTAAGGGCTGGAGCAAGATTTTGTTTGCTGAGCTTTTGTCCGTTGGGTTGGCTGGCGAGGGTAACGTGACCGAAGGTGGGAACGGATGCATTCAAAAGCTGGAACAAGAAAATCTGGCGCGCCGTGACGTCCAATAAATCGCTGCCGCGAATGATGTGGGTAATGCCTTGTTCAATATCGTCCACCACTACCGCGAGTTGGTAGGCGTAGAGACCGTCTTTACGTTTGAGGATTTGGTCGCCCGCTTGTGTGCGAAGGTTTTGGGTTTGCTCACCTTGGATTACATCGGTAAAGCCCAGTTCATCTTGGAAAGGAAATCCTGCGGGTAAGTCATAGAGCTTTAGGCGTTGGGCATGTGAGACGTTGATATCCACACTCCGTGAGCGGCAGCGGCCATTGTAGACGCCGCCCATCGTTTGCAGGTCTTGGCGGGTGCAGTCGCAGGGGTAGATCAAGTCCTGCTTGCGCAAGTGGTTTAGATACTTTTCGTAAATGTCCCAGCGCTGGCTTTGGTAAACCACGCTGTAATCCCATTCTAAGCCGTAGGCTTCCAAACAACGCAAAATAGCATCGGCGGCACCTGCTTGTTCGCGAGGAGGATCCAAGTCTTCCATTCGCACCAACCATTTGCCTTGGTTATGGTGGGCATCTAAGTAGCTGGCGAGAGCGCTGACAAGCGAGCCGAAATGTAAGGGGCCGGTTGGGGAAGGGGCGAAGCGGCCAATGTAGCCCGTTGGAGTTTCTAGGTCGACCATGCAAAAACGGCGAGGTTTCCCTCGCCGCCTGTTTTGGTTCTGCTATCGGCTGGCTTAACCGCCGATTTGTTTTTCTTTAATTTCTGCAAGGGTTTTGCAATCTACGCAGAGGGTTGCAGTTGGGCGCGCTTCAAGGCGGCGAATACCAATCTCAACACCGCAGGCGTTGCAGTAGCCGTAGTCATCGTTTTCAATCAACTCGAGGGTGCTGTCGATTTTCTTGATGAGCTTGCGCTCGCGGTCGCGGGTGCGCAGTTCAAGGCTGAACTCTTCTTCTTGGCTGGCGCGGTCAGCTGGATCAGGGAAGTTCGCGGCCTCATCTTTCATATGAGTTACGGTGCGATCTACCTCTTCCATCAACTCAGCGCGCCAGTTCAACAGCAAACCGCGAAAATGCAGTTTCTGGTCATCGTTCATGTATTCCTCGCCTTTCTTCTCCACATAAGGAGTAAAAGGGCGTAGCGCAAAAGTTTCAGTTGAAGGAGTTTTTTTCGCCATATCGTTAGCGCCTCATTAGAGCTAGTTATCTCGTTCTTGAAAAACCGGCAGGCGGCGAGGCCAGCGCGGGATGTAGCTGCATCGTGCAACCACAGAGAATTTGAAGGGGAGGCAAGCTACCAGATAATAAAACAGGGTGCCAGCGATTTTTTGCCTGCCGCTTTATAAGCGTTAAAGATAACCCAAAATCGCTTAAAATGTGGTTCAATCCTGTGCAGCTATAACTCTTTCGCTCATCCTGATTCACCTCCATCCCTGTAAGATTAGTATGACCAGCCGCCCTGAAAACTGTCCGTTATTTCCCGCACACTTGGTCCAGCGTTACAAACGCTTTTTGGCTGATGTCGTTTTGCCAGCAGGTGAAACCATTACAGTACATTGCCCTAATACAGGCTCCATGAAAAATTGTATTCAGCCGATGAGCCCCTGCTGGTATTCAACCTCTGCCAGTGCGACTCGCAAATATCCTAACACCTTGGAAATTGTGACCACGCCGAGCGGTGATTTGGCAGGTATAAATACCGCGCGCTCAAATGCTTTAGTAGAAGCCGCAATTCGCGCTCGTGTGATTAGCGAATTACAAGGTTATGAAACTATTCGTCGCGAAGTGGTTTACGGCAGCGAAAAATCCCGCGTGGATTTTGTGTTGGAGCGGGGCGATGAAAAATGTTTCGTGGAGGTAAAAAATGTAACCTTTATGGAAGCCAAAGGCCAAGGTTTATTTCCTGATGCAGTAAGTGAGCGCGGCACCAAACATTTGCGTGAGTTAATGCAAATGGTATGTGAAGGGCATCGCGCTGTTTTACTTTATTGTGTGCAGCATACCGGCATTGAATGGGTTGAACCGGCGGATGCGATTGATCCTCTTTATGGAAAAACCTTGCGCGAGGCTATTGCTGCGGGCGTTGAGGTGATTGCTTATGCGGCGGAGATAGAGCCGGATAAAAATAAAATAGTGTTGGCGAAAAAACTCGTCGTAAAAACTTAAATAGCTAAACTCCTTCCAGCTCCCCCCCTTGAAAAAGGGGGGAGGGTTAACCGCACTCTGTAGCAAGAAGGGAGTCAGCCCCTCCCCGCTTTTCACGGGGAGGTTGGGAGGGGGTTAGCTTTTAAAAACTACGCCGCCGCTTGCAAGATCTTACGTGTAACTTCAGCGGTAATGTCACCATGTTCACCTAAAGGATTAGGATTGTGGCGAATCACATTTTCTACCAAAGCAGGAATTGAACTTCCATCCAACCCATAACCTTTAAAGGTGGTGGGAACTTCCATTTGCTCAAAGAAGTTTTTGGTGGCTGCAATGGCTGCGTCAATTAATTCATCTTCATTGGCGTTAGTTAAACTCCATACGCGTTTGCCGTATTGAATCAGCTTGCCGCGCTTTTGTTCGCGTTGTTGATTCATTACAGATGGCAACACAATCGCCAAGGTTTGCGCGTGATCTAACCCGTGCATTGCAGTGAGTTCATGTCCGATCATATGCGTTGCCCAATCTTGCGGAACGCCTACACCAATCAAACCGTTCAGTGCCATGGTAGCCGCCCACATTACATTTGCACGAATCTCGTAATCTTTTGGAGTTGCCAGCGCTTTTGGGCCTTCCTCAATCAAAGTTACCAATAAACCTTCTGCAAAACGGTCTTGTACTTTTGCGTTCACTGGATAAGTTAAATACTGCTCCATGATATGAACGAAAGCGTCCACAACGCCGTTTGAAATTTGGCGTGGAGGTAATGAGTAAGTTGTGGTTGGATCGAGAATAGCGAATTGCGGATAAACCAGTGGGCTGCCGAATGCGAGTTTCTCTTGGGTAGCTGCTTTGGTCACCACAGAGTTGCCGTTACTTTCGGTTCCGGTTGCTGGAAGTGTGAGTACGCAGCCAATGGGTAGTGCACTGGTAACGGGTGAGTGCTTTTCCAAAATATCCCATGGTTCGCCGTCAAAGTTCACACCAGCTGCAATTAATTTGGTGGCGTCTACAACGCTTCCGCCGCCAACTGCCAATAAGAAATCGAGATTTTTTTCTTTGATTAAAGCAATCGCTTTTTGGCAAGTTTCGTAATGCGGGTTTGGCTCGATGCCAGAGAATTCAAAAAAAGTTTTACCTTCCAATGCTTTGATGACTTGGTCATATACGCCGTTCTTTTTAATTGAGCCACCGCCGTAGGTTAGAAGAACGCGAGCATTGGCGGGAATCAAATCGGCAAGCGCGCTAATTTGGCCTTCGCCGAACACAATTTTGGTGGGGTTGCTGAAACTGAAGTTGTTCATGGTGAAAATCCTCGTGGCGAATAAAAAAACGGAATGTAAATCAACGGCTCGAATAAGGTGAGTTTATTTACCCATGTTTACCGATTTTTGTAGAAATAGGATTCAGCATCGAGCCCTTGCGTGCTGCTGCTTTTAGGTTTAACTAATTAAGAAAAATTGCGCCATCCGCCAGCGTGAACATTACGGTTTTTAATTTCTTTCCGCTGCATGGCCCGGAGACGCAGGCACCCGTTTCAATGACAAACAGAGCGCCATGGTTTGCGCATTGGATCATGGTACGGCTGGGGTCTAGAAATGTATCTTCAATCCACTCCAATGCTACGCCAATGTGTGGGCAAGAGTTGGTATAAATGTAAACTTGATTTTGTTTTTTAACAGCGAAATATTTTTCGCCGTTGCATTCAAAACCTTTGCTGCCGTTTTCTGGAATGTCGCTTGCGCGTAGGCCGGTAGGCAGCATTTTAAATCCTGATTGTGTTCTAGGTTTGAATTATCTTGGCGGTGCAGCAAGCGTTAGTGAGCGAGTGATCACTTTACCTTCGCGTACCAATTGAATTTCAACTGTGTCGCCAGGCTTGTGAGTTTCAAGAATGCTCATGTAAGTGTCGTTGTTGGGGGTGAGTTTGCCGTTAATGGCCACAATCACATCGCCTAATACAAGTTGTCCCCAATTGTTACGGGATACGCCGCGTAAACCAGCTGCTTGAGCAGGTGAATTATTAAACACGCGAAGAATTGGCAATCCTTCAATTCCGCTTTGCTGCGCCCATTGCTCGGGGGCAGATTCAAATCCCATTACCGGGCGAATGATTCGCCCATTTTTAATAAGTTGAGGAACAACATCTTTTACAGTGTTCACAGGAATCGCAAAGCCGATTCCTGCGCTGGCGCCGCTCGGGCTGTAAATCATGGTGTTAACGCCCACAAGCTGCCCTTGGGAATTTAATAATGGACCACCGGAGTTGCCGGGGTTGATGGCGGCATCGGTTTGAATAACATTGCCAATTTTGCGTTGGTTAGGTGATTCAATTTCACGCCCCAAAGCACTCACAACGCCGGTCGTAAGTGTTGCATCTAAACCAAATGGGTTGCCGATGGCCAAAACTTTGCGCCCTACGGACAACTGGCTCGAATCACCTAAGGGGAGGGCGTTGAGTTTCTCGTTAGGAGCAGTAATTTTAAGAACGGCAAGGTCACGCTCTGGGGCCAAACCTACGACCTTTGCCGGCCAGGAGGTTTGGTCCTGCAGAGTAATCATGACCTTATTAGCGCCTTCTACCACATGGTAGTTTGTGACTATGTAACCTTCTGAATTCCACACGAAGCCGGTACCGGAACCAGCGGGGACGCTCATGATGTCCCACGAGCGCGGATCGCGCGCCAATTTCTCATTGGTCACAAATACAACGCTCGGGCGAGCATGCTCAAACACTTGCATGCTGTTGCGTTCATCATCTGTGGCAAATTCCGGCGCGGCCTTGGCTGTTGTGGCCATAGCCGCCAATCCAAATACTAAACCGCGTAACCATTTAGAACCTGGCATTCCTAAAGCTCCTGATACCTTTTTAATGAACATTGCAGGTTAGTGAGAATTCAGGGATTGATTAAGACAGGCTTTGGCGCAAAGAGTCGGGGTTATTGTGACCGTTACGCAAGGCCTGGATGCGGTCTTCCAAGGGGGGATGGCTTGCGAACAAGCGGCCCATACCACCGGAAATACCGAAGGCTTGCATGCTGGCTGGCATTGAGGTTTGGCCGCTTTCTACTTGCAAACGTTGTAGAGCACGGATCATTGCGTTGCGGTCAGCAAGGTTTGCACCGGCTTCGTCGGCGCGGTATTCACGGTAGCGAGAGAAGGCTGCTACGATCATGGACGCTAAAATACCAAACACAATCTCAGCAACGAAAGAGCCAACATAGTAACCAATGCCAGGACCACTGCTTTCGCTGTCGCGGTTGCCTTGCAAAGCCTTATCTATGGCGAAACCCACAATGCGGGCGAAGAACATCACGAAGGTGTTGACAATGCCTTGAATCAAGCTGAGGGTAACCATATCGCCATTGGCAACATGGCCAATTTCGTGGGCGAGTACTGCGCGAACTTCATCGCGTTCAAAGCGTTGAAGTAAGCCAAGACTTACTGCCACCAACGCATCGTTGCGGTTCCAGCCGGTTGCAAAGGCGTTAGATTCTTGCGCGGGGAATACGCCCACTTCGGGCATTTTGATACCCGCTTTTTGCGCGAGATCAGCAACTGTGTCGACTAACCAGCGTTCATCGGCATTGCGTGGGTTTTCAATCAGCTCAACGCCCATGGTGCGTTTTGCCATCCACTTTGAAATAAATAGGGAGATAAATGAGCCGGTAAAACCAAAAACGGCGCAGAAGATGAACAGGCTTTGCAGGTTCAGCTGTCCGTGGCTGATGAATTTACCCACACCCAACAAATTAATAACAATACCCGCAACAATCATGATTGCGAGGTTGGTTAATAAAAATAAGCCTATGCGTAACACGGTGAATCTCCTCAAGTGAAATAGTGAATTGCCCAGTAAGACAATCTACCACCTATATATGTTCACTGGAGCGAAATTCAATGTGTGATGAAAGGTAAATAACTGTTACGAAGATTTATTTTTTTGCCAGTAACTGATTGTTGAGCTGGTTGATCTTGGAGGCCATTTCCTCAATCAGCTCCATACAAATTTGGGGTTGATGATCAATCAAATCCACAAACTCTTCTTTTCGCACTGCCAAAACCGTGCAATCGCTGGTAGCGATAACTGAAGCAATTCGAGGTTGGCGGGTGAAAACCGCGAGTGCGCCAAAAATCTCGTTGGTATTGATTTCTCCAACCTTCACGCCATCACACACAGCATCGGCTCTGCCGTCTAGGAGTGTGTAAACCTTGTCTGCCTCATCGCCTTGCTGAATGATGACTTCACCTTCGTGGAAATGGATAAATCCGGCCTGTGGCTGGAACTCAGCGCGAATTTCTTGGGCGAGGGCGTTTTGGAAGAAGGCAATGTTACAAACCAGATAATGCGCCCAGTTTTTTTGCAGCTTTATATCCGCATTGACATGGGCAATTAGCTCGTCCCTCTCGTAGGGAACAAGCTGAACTTTATCAATGCAACTGAAGGTCCCTTCATTGAGGTTGAGGGAACGAGTTAACCCTACAAGGTCGCCTTCTTCTAAAATAGCAACCAGCTTGCCACGAACACGGTAATAGACTTGGCCTTCGGTAATGAGTAACAAGCGTGTAATGGGCTGATTAGCAAAAATGTCATTGCTAACGGTGATTTCAATGGGGTTTGCAACCGGCAATAGGTTTTGTAGAAACAGCTCAGTCAGGCTGCGGGATTTAATCGCAATATCAGAGATTGAGTCGGATTGCTTGGTTGGTAAATGCATGACGCCCCTCAGTAAACACTACACAAATTATTAGCTAAGTGTAGCTGGTTACCGAGGAAAATCTGCGGACAACGCCCCAGAGTTAATAATTAACCAGCTAGGCTAACCGAACGCCTGAGCTTCTTGGCTAAGTATACCGTGCTCTGCTTCATTGACTAACTGAAGCTTTAATTCAGGCGAGAGGTCATTCCAATGCACGTTCATCAGCGCGCCCTGCAGGGCGTAAAGCATGACTTTAGAGACGTTGATGTCACGTGCTTTAATTCGTAAGTAAGCTTCTACAGCGCCAATCCTTTTTAAGTCTGCATAGGTGTTAATTCCCACCGCATGCAAAATGTTAACCGACGCCATACCGAGGTTTTTCAACTGTAGTAATTCACTGTGGCTTGCCATCTTGAAGGTCCTGCTCCGTACAATTGAGTTATGATTATTTCCCCGCTATCTATAAATATCCATTTATAGTGAGTCCGTATAGTAACCTGTTCATGCCACGCCGCAAGTTTTTATTCCTTAAGGCGCTTATAAGGTTTAACAAAGGTATAAACATGACATTGGGTACCACAGATTCCCTCAGCCCGGAGGTTAATTCACCTTTGTTGCCGGATTGTGAACTAATTGGCGAAAGCGATCAACATTTAATCAAATTGTCTGATAAAAGATCAGTTGTCCATCCTGAAATCGTTGATGCGCTACAGGCTCTTCAGCAAAAAGCCAAAGAGGCTGGTTTCAATATGCGAGTTGCCAGTGGCTTTCGAAGCTTTGATCGACAACTGCTTATCTGGAATAACAAAGCCCATGGATTGCGCCCGGTGTTGGATGAAGAAGGGCGGCCGGTAGATATGGCTCAACTGAGTGATGACGAAAAAGTATTCGCTATTTTGCGTTGGTCAGCCTTACCGGGGGCATCGAGACACCACTGGGGTACAGATATTGATGTGTACGATACTTCGCGCATGCCGGATCACTATGAATTGCAGCTGACCACCGAAGAAACAGAGGGTGATGGTGTTTGTGCAGAGTTTCATCTGTGGCTCACGAAAGAGCTTCAGGAAAATTCAGCTGGATTTTATCGGCCTTATGTAAAAGGTGTTGGTAGCATTTCACCTGAGCCTTGGCATTTAAGCTACGCACCTCTCGCTCGTAGGTTTGCAACACAATTGACGGAAACTGTTATGCGCGAAAAATTACAGGCTACCGATATTGCCTTGAAGGATAGCGTATTAAGGCATCTTTCAACTATTTACCAAAACTACATAAAACCCTATCAGGTTTAATACTGGAGCCTACATTGGACGACTCCGTTTTAACGCATCCCGTAAAAAAGCGCGGCATTGTCAGTTGGATGTTTTACGACTGGGCGGCCCAACCTTTTTTTACTGTTGTACTCACTTTTATTTTTGGCCCCTATTTTGTTTCTCGGTTAGTTGCTGACCCTACTGCCGGACAAGCAGCTTGGGGTTATACGGTGACAATTTCTGGAATTGTGATTGCCTTGTTATCGCCTGTGATGGGCGCCATTGCTGATGCATCTGGCTCGCGCAAAAAATGGATTGGCTTTTTCGCCGTTATAAAAATTTCTGCACTATCTCTTTTGTGGTTTGCTGCACCGGGTTCAGCGCTGTGGCTACCTATGCTGTGCGTTATTCTGGCAACCATTGCAGCGGAATTTTCTATTGTGTTTAACGATTCCATGCTGCCGCGTTTGGTGAATAAAGCTGAAGTAGGGCGTTTGTCTAATAGCGCGTGGGGGTTGGGCTACGCAGGCGGTTTGGTTGTACTTTTTATAGTGTTGCTGCTCTTGGCTAGGAATCCCTCTACGGGAAAAACCTTAATTGGGATAACGCCGTTGTTTGGTTTAGATCCATCGGCAGGCGAAGACGCTCGTGTTACAGGCCCATTAGCGGCGCTCTGGTATTTTATTTTTTTAACTCCTTTGTTTTTATTTACACCAGATACAAGTACCAGTTTGCCATTCAACACTGCGATTAAACGCGGCTTGAGTGAACTCAAAAAAACCTTACTGGAGTTAAAAGATCGCACGCCTATTTTGAAGTTTTTAGCAGCGCGAATGTTGTATCAAGATGGCATTAACGGCTTGCTCGCGTTGGGTGGGACTTTTGCGGCGGGAATGTTTAGTTGGAAAACCGTTGAGATGGGTGTTTACGGAATTTTACTCTTGATAGTTGCTATATTCGGCTGTTATTTTGCAGGCAAACTTGATGTTCGCATGGGGTCAAAAAAAGTCGTTTCTATTAGCCTCGTGTGTTTAATTATTGCAACGCTTGGTATTGTCTCGACTGGGCCTGGTTATACCTTGTTTGGCTTATTGCAGTTGTCCGCTAGCGATTCGGGTGGATTATTTGGTACTGCCGCCGAAAAAGCTTATATCTTTTTTGGTTTATTAATTGGTTTGGTGTTTGGCCCTGCGCAAGCATCGTCACGCTCGTATCTGGCACGCAGTGTTAGCGTGGAAGAGGCAGGGCGTTATTTTGGTTTGTACGCATTTGCCGGCCGCGCAACGTCTTTCTTCGCTCCTTTGTCTGTTGCGACGCTGACGGTTCTCACTGATTCGGCGCGAATTGGTATGTGCGCTCTAATTGCATTTTTAGTTGCGGGCTTCGCGTTGTTATTAATCGCACCTTATCCTGCAGTTGGTCATGCAAGAATCCCTTTGTCTCCCAGTGAAAATATTGAGTAAGAAATTGTATGTTGGTTATTTTTGATTGTGATGGTGTGTTGGTCGATAGTGAAATTTTGTCGGCGCAGGTTTTTTCGGAGTGTCTTGCTGAGCGTTATGGAATTCACGTTAGCCCATATTATTCGCTGGAATCTTATCGCGGTAAATCCGTTCCTGATTGCATTAGCATGATTACCGCTGAGTTAACCGAAAAGTTAAATTGGCAAGACGTTCCGCAAGCAGAACGCGACGAACGAGGCAGAGCCTTTTGGCGTCACGTACAATTGCAAACCTTGGTTGCCTGTGATGATCGTTTATTTGCGGTTGAGGGTGTCGAGTCTGTATTGAAACAACTGCAAGCGCGGGGCGTTCCGTTTTGCGTTGCATCAAACGGTAAACACGAAAAAATGGCCGTTACCTTGGTGAAAACGAATTTGATGTCATATGTCGACGGCAATATTTTTAGCTTTGAGGATGTTGCTCGCGGCAAACCCGCACCAGATTTATTTTTGCACGCCGCAAAAACGATGAATGTTCCCGCCGCGCAAGCCATTGTGGTTGAAGATTCGCTCACTGGTGTTATAGCCGCAAAAGCAGCTGGCATGCGAGCGCTCGCTTATTGCCCGCCCGATCACGAGTGCAAGCCGAATAGTTTGGTTCCAGAAATGCAAAACTTGGGTGCGGAATGTTTCTTTCATATGAATGAACTTTTAGCGCTTATATTTAAAACTCAATAGCTAGGATACAGCAATGAAGATTGCGTCCTTATCAAATTCAGCTCAGGTCGATGTATGGAAAGTAATCCGTGCAGAGGCCGAGGTAGCTAGCCAACAGGAGCCCGTGTTGGCAAGTTTTTATCACGCTGCCATTTTAAATCATGCCGATTTTCAAGCAGCCATTAGTTTCCATCTTGCGAATAAACTGGATTCACAGGCTATGCCTGCGTTGATGATTCGTGAAGTATTTGTGGAAGCCATGACCGCAGATCCGTCGATTGAAACGGCTATGCGTGCGGATATATGTGCGCATCGCGAACGAGACCCCGCGTGCAGCAGTTATTCTATGCCTTTACTTTTTTTTAAAGGTTATCAGGCGTTGCAAACATATCGCGTAGCGCATTGGTTGTGGATGCAAGGTCGCCAGTGCTTGGCATTGTTTTTACAAAACCAAATTTCACAGCAGTTTGATGTTGATATTCACCCAGGTGCCAAGATTGGCAGGGGCATTATGGTTGATCACGCCACCGGTGTAGTTATGGGTGAAACCGTGGTGATGGAAGATAACGTATCGCTCCTGCACGGCGTAACGCTCGGGGGCACGGGCTGTGCGAAAGGTTTACGCCACCCCATTATTCGTCGCGGTGTTTTGATTGGCGTGGGCGCAAAAATTTTGGGGCACATTGAAATTGGTGAGGGTGCGAAAATTGGCGCGGGGAGTTTGGTGTTAGAACCGGTTGCACCTCACACCACAGTTGCGGGTGTGCCAGCAAAGGTTGTTGGAAAACCAATAGTTGCGGAGCCGGCCTTGAATATGGACCATCGATTAACAGAAGACTAATAAAGTACATAAACCTGTGGACGAAATTGCATGAGCGAAGTGGCTGGGTAATTGAACGCTAAACCAATCTCAGCTCTTGCTCGCTATTTCCATCTCGTAACCAAGCCAAAACAGATTGACGGCTTTTTAGCATATTCTCGTAGGTCTCAATTACAACGCTATTGGGGATTTTTTGTTTTTTCATCAGGCTAATGCGGTGTTGTAGGAAAGCGATGTCCTGCTCAACTTTGGACTGCACACTAGATGCCTCTGTGAGTTCGCCGTTCACCACAATCTTGCGTTGATACAAAGCATTCATTGAGTAACTGCTCCTTTAGTAAATGCTTAACTACTAATTTCGACTATGGTTAGAGTATGGTTTGATATTTTTGGCTTGCCACAGGCTATTGATACCTTTTTGGAACATATACCAAGGTTCATATGGCTAAATCGTGATTTGGATGTCGCTTAAGAGCGCATCTATGAGAAGATAATAAAAATTTGTGAACGAGTTAACAAAATTATGAGCGATCAACAATTCGACATTATTTTTCGTGGCGATATCGTTTTTGGCCATCAATTAGCCGACGTGAAGCATCGACTACAGCAATTGTTTAAAGCTGATGCGGCAAAAATTGATGCTCTTTTCAGCGGTCGCCCCGTTCCCCTAAAGCGCGGCTTGGATTTGGCAAGTGCGCAAAAATATAAAGAGGCTTTAATAAAAGCTGGTGCACAGGTAGATGTGGTTCCCATGGGCGAAACTCGTCCTGCTCCTGCTCCTGCGACGTCGTCCGCAGCTCCGCTAACGCTCGCACAAAGACTGGCACTGCAAGAGGAGGCGGCAAAGCGTGAAGCGGAAGCAGCAGAAGCCCGCGAAGCTGCTCAGCGAGAACAAGCCGCGAAAGACGCCGCGCAAAATCCAACACCGCAATTTAGCTGGAGCTTGGCCCCGGTGGGTTCTAATTTATTGCAAGCCAGCGAAAAGAAAGTTGAAGAGCCGCGCAATATAGATACGAGCGCGATTAGCTTGCGTCCCGAAGGCGGTAATATTTTGGACGCAAGTGAACAGCCTCCGGCCCCAGTTGCAACTGTGGTTGCTCCTGACTTTGGGATTGCCGAAGTGGGAGCTAATTTAATTGCTTCTGAAGACAAAATGGATTTGCCTTTGCTGGAAATCGAACTTGAAGATTGGACTCTGGCTGATTTGGGAGAAGATTTAATTGCCGCAACTGAAAAGCCAGTGGTGCAAATTCCGGAAATACATATTCCTGATGTTAGCCTTGCTCCCGTTGGTGCAGATTTGGGTCAATTGAAACCGCAAGTTCACGTTGTAATTCCCGATACGAGCGGGCTTCGTTTGATGGAATAATTAGCGCGGCAATTTAAAATCGAGCGCAGATATTAAATAAGAATATCGCTGCGCTGTGTTTCTCTTAAGTCTTAGTAGAAAGTTAGTGCCGTACGAGTGCGTTCATGCAATCACCTGTGTTCAATATTCACGATTTAATTCTTGTCCTAACACTGGCGGTGTGTTTGCTGCTGGTTGTTTTTCAATTGTTACTATCACAGCAAAAAGAAATAGCGTCGCGTTTATTATGTGCATTTTTTCTGTGTGTGGGTATTCACGCGCTGTGCAATCTGTTGTTGTGGAATAATTATTTGCACATTGAATCGCGCTTGTTGAAATGGCTATTGGCCTTCGGGTTAAGCCTAAGTGTGGTAGGAAAAAGCATTAGCCTTTTTCTTTATGTGGTTTCACTTACCCGTGCTAGTTTTCAATTTGGCTTGCGGGAGTCTATTCATTTAATAAATTTTAGCCTTGTGGTTGGCTTGTTGACTGTTGGCCGTATTGATAGCGATCAATTGCGTTATGTCTCTGCTACTCAAACGGCGTTTACCGTGCAGGTAACCAGTCTTCTGTGGCATTACCTAAAATTCTTAACTGTTATTTACGCGGCAAGCGCGGTATGGGTGGTATGGCGATACAAGCAGCAGCTAAAAGCCTTCTATTCCAGCTTAAGTATGGAAGGGCCACAGTGGTTGATGTTGCTCACACTGGGTTTTGCACTTAATTGGTTTTGGTCGCTGGTGGTTCACATCCTGGGTGTTTCGGTGGGGATTAGCCGTGCCGATAGCTTGGGCATTTTGGATAACTACATCACCTTCATTTTGGTTAACGCCTTGTTTGTTTACAGCTTGCTTTACGCGCACCAATTGCTTGAGACTAAACCTGTAGCAACCAAAAACCCAGAAGCCAAGAATGTAGAAGCCAAGCACGATTATAAAGCGAAAGCTCCAGCAGTGGTTGAACATTCCCCAGAGCTCGTTAGCCGTATTCGCGAAGGTATGGATGTTCAGCAGCTCTACCTAAGGCCAACCTTAAACATCGAGGAGTTTGCCAAACAGGTAGGTATTCATTACCGCGAAGTGTCGGTGATTATTAACCAGCATTTTGATACGAACTTTTTTGAATTTGTTAATTCCTATCGCGTCAAAAAGCCCAAGCGAAAAAATGGAATAGAACAGCTCAAAAGCTAATTAAATCCCAAGAGAAAGGGAACTGAGTCACACACTAAGCTTTAAAAATACAGCCTTAAGTTAAAAATTAATTTCAAAAAATGAAGGGTAAAAACTCGCTAGCAATTGCCAGCGAGAAATTAATTTAGTGCGCAAGAGCAGTTTCAAGACGGATATAATACTTTTGGACTGACTCAGGCACACTATTATCAAAGTCACCCAAATTCAATTCATATCGTTTATTCTGAATTTGATCATAAATTTCTTTAGCTCGTGTGTCTATTTCTTTACGGTCATTATCAGTTAAAACAATTTTATTGAGTTGAATGAATGCAGATTCATTTTGTATTTTGGGTAATCGATCGCCACGTAAATTTGCAGCTTCACCGTAACTCAATACTTCCAACGCCGCCGCATGTTTTTCTTCGGGAGTTTTTGCATTTCGATACATCGCAGTGTCAATAACTTGACCAATTGAACTTAATGCAACTGTAGAACCTTTTGCTGCCGCTTCTGTATAAATTTGAATTGCAGCGTCATAACCTTTTTGCTTCCATTCATTAACAGCCAAAGCTTCCACAGCTCGCGCATCCCCTTCATTAGCTAATTTTTTCAACGCGCCAATATCGTAGGTTGAGTATTCAGCAATGCCCACACCGGTTTCAAGTTCAACATGCCCTCTTTCTACTAGCCATTGATCTTTTTCAACTCTTTCCGCAGGTGTTAATGCATGTTTTGACAATTTAGATTCCGAAGAATCTAAATTATTTGTTTGCTGAGTACGTACACCAACATCTGAAGTGATGTCTTGATGAGAGGCGATATTGGAGCTGCTAACTGCACCATTCTCGATGGCACTCACTTCAATGTCATTTTTGTATTGAGAAAGAAAAAATACAGCAACTAAAACTGATGTAGTTAGTATAAATGCTAGCTTTTTATTACTCATTGAATAATGCATTCCAATCACCGACACGCAGAAATATTTGCATCTTGTTGCGCTTGGTCTGCAATACATCCGGCACTTCGAGCGACATATTCAGCATTAGCCGTTTTTGTGCATTTTGTATAATCAAACTCTACCGAATATTTAGACTCACACTGAGACATGGCTATAGCCTCGCTAGATCTTGCATTAAATTCGCAAGTCTTAGCATTGGCTGCATTTTGTTCCTTCTTTTGCGCACATTCTTTCGCTTTAACAGCAGCAGCCATTGCTTCGCCTGCGGATTGACCAGCGGCAATAGATGCATAATTCGTATAAGAATAACTTACTGCGCTACCAGAAGGGCTGGCACCACTACTTGCACCAGAATTTCTATAGCCTGTAACTGTAACTGTGTCCTCTGCCCAAGACAATGAGGCAACACTTAACGACACTACAAAAAACCCTAAACCAAAAATCTTTATCATAAAATTAATTTCCTTGTGCTTTTTTTGAGGTCGGCACCTTAAGCGAATTAAAAATAAATCTCAAGTAAACGGTTACACATAAATAAAAATTTGGCTCCTAAGATATTAAAATTATCTAATTTATTAAGGATTGTTATCCCGGTCACAAAAATATTTTGAGAAATGAATCTAGTGGTTCACTGTAGTTACTGGGTAAGTTAGGTTCCCGGCTTCATCTCCCACTGCATCCATTTTTTATGACTGTCTTGCAGCATTTTTGCGCAAACTGCTTAGGCTGGTGCTTCGCAGTGTGGTTCGTGTTACTTTCGGCAAAGTCATCACTTTTGTTTTTGCAGGATGTGGAGGCACGCTAAGCGAAAATGTCCGCCTGTACGTATCAAGCACACTGGGTTAATAGCGGAGTTTTCATGAAACAGTTTTTAGTGGTGGGTGGAACATCAGGAATCGGTTTAGCGCTTGTGCGTGCGCTTGTGGCTCAGGGGCATGGTGTGCATGTTTGGGCACGAACACCAACCCACATCGATGGCGCGCAAGTTGTTGCAAATGATGCTGTAGCAAGTCTGAATGTGAATTCATTGCCCGAACAGTTGGATGGGTTCGTCTATTGTCCTGGCAGTATCAACCTCAAACCGTTCCACAGGCTAAGTGCGGATGACTTTGCGCATGATTGGCAAGTCAACGTCATGGGCGCAGTGAATTGTTTACAGGCTGTACTTCCTAAGCTGAAAAAGGCAGAGCAGGCGAGCGTGGTGCTATTTAGTACGGTTGCTGTGGGTGTTGGAATGCCATTTCACGCCAGTATCGCCAGCGCCAAAGGCGCGGTTGAAGGTTTGACGAGATCCCTTGCTGCAGAGTGGGCACCGAAAATTCGCGTGAATGCGGTAGCGCCATCGCTTACCAAAACTCCACTTGCTGAAAAATTATTGGCGACTGAAGAGAAGGTGGAAGCTGCGGCCAAGCGGCACCCACTGCAGCAGGTTGGTTCGCCTGAAGATATAGCGGCTATGGCGACCTTTTTGTTGAGTGACGAGTCTCGCTGGATCACCGGCCAAGTCTTTCATGTGGATGGCGGCTTGTCTTCAGTGAAGACATCGTGATGGAAATAGTTGAAGGGTGAAAACAAAAACGGCCGCGTTATGCGGCCGTTTTTGTTTGTGCTTATCAGGCATCGTCTTTTTGGTGGAAAGGTGCATACCAGCAAATAAGGAATGAAGGGATTGTCGCAATCATCACAAAGATAAAGTAATGGATGTAGCCCATCATTTGTTGCAGATAACCGCTCACCATGCCGGTCAAAATCATACACAGGGCCATTAAGGCGGTGCCGAACGCGTAGTGTGTTGTGGCGTATTTGCCTGGTGCCAGTTGTTGCATGAGGTAAATCATGAATCCTACTGAGCCAATACCGAAGAAGAACTGCTCAACGATAACGCCACTGGCAATCAGGAAGTAGCTTTGAGGGTGGAAAACTGCCAAGAGTAAGAAGGTAATGTTAGGAACGTTAATGCACACGCATAGCGGAAAAAGAGCCGTTTTTAATCCGCGTTTTGCAACGTAGAGGCCGCCAATGAAGGAGCCGATAATATTAGCGATGAGGCCAAACACAGAGTAGATCAAACCTAATTCCTGATTTGACATGGCCAAGCCGCCGTTGGCGACAGAGTCTTTCATAAACAATGCGCTGGGTGCGAGTAAAAAACCGTAACTCAAACGGAATAGGAAGGCGAAACCAATCATTAACCAAATACTTTTCTTTTGGAAAAAAGTTACAAACGCATCAACCAGCATTTTTACCGCTTCGCCTGTATTTGACGGTGCGTGTTCTGATTTTGCGCCGTCAGGCATATGTTTGTAGTGCCACGCGGCCATCACCATCATCACAACACCCAAAAGCACAAATGCTGCTTGCCAAGAATTTATCCATTCTGGGCCATTTACCAAGGGGTCGTGATTGAAAACGTATTGATGCATTACGCCTGTGAAAATCACAATTCCGCCCGTGATGGCGAGCTTGCCAAGGTTCCAGCTGAAGCTTTGTATGCCGCAATATGTTGCTTGCTGTTTGTTGTTTAGAGAGGTGACGTAAACGCCGTCGCTGGTAATATCTTGAACTGATCCAATAAAAGAAATAATCCAGAAGAGAATCATCATAGGAACAAAGTAGTTGGGTAACCCCAACACTAAGGCTATTCCAATAAAGCCAATACCTTGTAGAACTTGGGTTAAAAGCACAAAAAATTTCTTGGTCCGATACATTTCCAAAAATGCGGCGAACGCAGGCTTAAATGTATAGGCTAAACCAAGAGCACTGGCATAACCCGCTGCTTGCGCGTTATCCATGCCCAAATTGCTAAACATAATCACGCAAGCTGCGGTGAGGATGTTATAAGTAAGTGCCATTGTGAAGTAGCCGGACGGCACCCACAGTAAGGGATTCTTGGTGCTAATTGTCATTTTCTTGCCCACTTATTTGAGTTTTTGCGCACCAATTTTTATAGGATTGGGTTGATAGTGCACATGTCTATTTTTGTTTTGTTTTTTGTTGTATTGAAATGCTGTTCCCTAGCGCTTTATTTATAGTCTCTCAATTTTTAGCTTTCGGTGGCGCATTACATCGTAAAAACATAACGGCCGCGCAAGGCGGCCGTTGGTCGATCATTATTGCGCTGCTTTGTAACGCTCAGCTGCATCCAAAATTTCTTTGCGAGCTGCTTCTAGGTCGCCCCAGCCTTCTACTTTTACCCACTTTCCTTTTTCCAAATCTTTGTAGTGCTCAAAGAAGTGTGCAATTTGTTGGGGAATGATTTCTGGCAAGTCGCTCAGAGATTGAACATTGCTGTACAGCTTGGTCAATTTGTCGTGAGGTACTGCAAGGATTTTTGCGTCTTCACCGGCTTCGTCAGTCATTTTCAACACCGCGATTGGGCGGCAGCGAATAACAGAACCGGCTTGAACTGGCTCGGGGAAAAGTACCAATACATCTGCCGCATCGCCATCGCCACACAAGGTGTTGGGGATATAGCCGTAGTTTGCAGGGTAGTGCATGGGGGTGCTTACCAAGCGATCAACAAACAAAGCATCTGCGTCTTTGTCAATTTCGTATTTGATCGAACTGTTTAACGGGATTTCGATAACAACGTAGAAGTCGTCTGGCAGGCTTTTGCCCGCGGGTACTTTTTCAAAACTCATATGGGTTCCTGATGGAGGTTGTCGTAAAAAATAATCGGAGCGGATTCTACCACAAGAATTTGCTGGCAATCATGGCTAATAGGGTCAAGACAAGCGCGCCAATCAACAGCCATTTCCACGGGCGCGACGATGACTCCTCATAGGTTGGTTCGGTGCGGTTACCGGGCGATGTGGGGCGGGTTTTAAAGCGCTTGGGTTCGTTACTGGTTTGCTTGCGCTCTACGGGCTTGCTGATGCTGTCGATAGAGGCGCGAATACGGGTTTTATGATCCCCCTCTATATCCGGCGCAACCAAACGGAAGGTGTAAACATCCAGGCGCAGCTTGTCACCATTGTGGGCGACAGCTTCTGTAACCAGCTTTTCGTTGAGATAAGTTCCGTTAGATGACCCTAAATCTTTCACCAGCAGATGGCTGCCTTGAATCTTGAGCTCAGTGTGACGGCGGGAGAGATGAGTTCCTGGGATAGTAATATCGCATTGGTCAGTGCGACCAATCACAACAGCGCGGTCAGGCATGATGATAAATGTCTTGCCTGGTAACCAGCTGCTGTCTGATACCAAACGCCAAGGTGCTGATTGCATGGGTTCATCGTCGTTGAGTTTGCGTGGGTCAAGGACGATGAGTTCAATCTTGCCAAGGCGGAGGATATCTCCGGGGAGGATTTCTTTTTGTGTGACACGTTGGCCGTTAATAAAGCTACCGTTCGCGCTGTTATTATCCTTGAGTACGTATTTGCCATCTTCCTGCATCAATCTGGCGTGTACTGCGTCAACGCTTTGATCTTGAATCGTGAGTTGGTTGTCGGTTGCAGAGCCAATGCTGTAAAGCTTCTCCGTTACCCAAACTGCAGGTTGGCGGTTATCCTTGAAGTGTAATTTCAGCATTGACGATTCCGTTGGGCAAAATTGAGGTTTTATAATAAACGCGATTGTAGCAACTCACATTAGGTTTGTTTATGGCCAATTCGAATGACTTGTCGTCAGAATCATCATCTGTAAGTAATAAAGTGATTATCCATTACTGCAACCAATGCCGTTGGATGCTTCGCTCAGCTTGGTTAGCGCAGGAGCTGCTATCTACCTTTGACGGAGATCTGCACGAAGTGACCTTAAAGCCCGGCACTGGCGGTGTATTTGAAGTTTGGCTAAACGGCGAACTGATTTGGGAGCGAAAACGCGATAATGGCTTCCCCGAGGCAAAGGAACTGAAGGTTCGCGTGCGCGACCTGCTTTGGCCGGATAAGCCCTTGGGGCATATTGATGGCCACACCAAATCCAAGAGTGAACGTGCAGAATAGTTCGGCTGTTAATTCCCCGTTCAGTTGCCGGCCTGATAATTGTCACCCTTTGCGGGGAAGCCGTTAATAAAGATTCTCATCGATTGCCTGCTCCCTCATAATAGCCATCACTTTTTTCTATTCACTGGCGAGTTTGCATAAATTCTCATATGCAATCCGTTTCTCGCCGTAGAAAACGGGTACCCGGTTTCTTAAAATATTGAGTCAATTGAAAAGGTTTCTCCCCTCATGTCAAATCGACTGCAAAAGTTTCACAACGCTGTTGCCTCCCTGTACGAATCTACCATCATCAAACGCCCCTTCGCGGTTTTAACATTTTTGTTTGCCCTGACAACGGTGGCGATTTTGGGATTACCCAATTTTAAATTGGATGCGTCTGCTGATTCGCTCACGCTAGAACATGACGATACGATCGATTATTTCCGCGAAATTAATCAGCGTTACCAACGTGGCGATTTTTTGGTGGTGACTTATTCGCCAAAGGCGGAAATGTTTTCAGATGAATCCATTAATACGCTAAAAAACCTGCGCGATGATCTTGCCAAAGTGGAAGGTGTGCAAAGCGTTAACTCCATGATCGACGTGCCGCTTATTTATAGCCCCATGCGCTCACTCGCTGAACAAAAAGAATCTACCCGCACTTTGTTAACCACAGGTGTTGATCGCGCACAAGCTAAGCAGGAATTTTTAACCAGCCCGATTTACCGCAACATGTTGTTAAGCCCGGATGGTAAAACTACTGCGCTCCTGATGAATTTGGATGTAAACAACCACGCCATTGAATTGGTGCGCAAACGCGACGCCTTACGCGCTAAACGTGATGCCGACGGTTTAAGTTCTGAAGAAAAAACAGAATTGGCGCGCGTATCAGAAGAATATCTCCAATACCGTACTGCGGCAGCAGCAACGGATAGTGCTCGCGTTGAGATCGTGCGTCATATCGCGGCAAAATATCGCGACCACGCCGAAATCTTTTTGGGCGGCGTGACCATGATTACCTCCGACATGCTTACTTATATTAAAAGCGACTTGATTGTGTTCGGTGTCGCCTTGGTCGCATTTATTGTATTTGTACTCGCTATTATTTTTCGTCAATGGCGGTTTATTATTTTGCCGTTGGCAACATGCTTAACGTCAGTGGCGTTGATGCTCGGTTGGCTCAGTTGGATCGACTGGCGTTTAACCGTTATCTCATCAAATTTCGTGGCGCTTCTATTAATCATGGCGTTCGCGTTCACCATATACGTAGTAGTTCGCTACCGCGAAATTCATGCAAAACACGCCGATTGGTCGCAAGCACATTTGGTCATGGAAACTGCCAAGGCCATGGTTGAACCTTGCCTATATTCGGCGCTTACTACCATCGTTGCGTTTATGTCGTTGGTGATGAGTGGCATTCGCCCCGTTATTGATTTTGGCTGGATGATGACCATAGGTCTTACAGTTGCGTTTATTTTGTCATTTGTTGTTGTTCCTGCTGGCTTAATGTTGTTGCCAAAAGGTGAGCCGCGCGATGGTGGCGATAAATCTGCAAAATTAACCTTACCTTTTTCACGCATGGCGGAATTCCACGGTGGAAAAATTGTGCTCGTCACAATCATTCTTTCTGTTGGATCAATCTGGGGTTTAAGCAAACTGGAAGTTGAAAACCGTTTTATTGATTACTTCCATTCGGATAGCGAAATTTACCGTGGTCTATCTGTTATCGATAAGCAATTAGGCGGAACCGCCACGCTGGAAATTATTTTGGATGCTCCCAAAGTGACAGCGGCTGAAAAAGTTGATGTGGCAGCTGCCGGTGAGGAAGATCCCTTTGCTGAACCCGCGCAATCAACAACCAATTCAGATTCTGATGATCCTTTCGCAGAAACAGGTTCCTCTGGTGAAGCTAAAGCTGCGCCGAAAAGTTACTGGTTTAGCGTTGGCGGTCTGGATCAAATCAAACAGCTACATGATTATTTGGAAAGTTTGCCGGAGGTCGGCAAGGTTCAATCTTTAGCGATTAGCTATCAAGTAGCGCAAGATATTAATGGGGGTAAGTTAAACGATTTTGAGCTAGGCGTTATGCGTAATGCGCTATCTAAGGATATTAAAGATATTCTGATCGCGCCTTACTTGTCCGATGAAAAGCAACAAGCACGAATTACCTTGCGTGTTAAAGAGACAACGCCCAATTTGCGCCGTGCGGAATTGGTGGAGCGCATTGGGCACTACGCTACCGAACAAATAAAGTTACAGCCTGAGCAGGTTCATTTCACCGGTATGCTTACGCTTTACAACAACATGCTGGCGAGTTTGTTTGAATCGCAAATTAAAACCATTTTTGTCGTGTTCATTTCTATTGTGCTCATGATGTTGCTGTTGTTCCGTTCAATTAGCATTGCGTTGATTGCCATATTCCCTAATATTTTGGCTGCTGGAATTGTATTGGGTGGGATGGGTTTGGCGGGTATTCCAATGGATATGATGACTACAACGATTGCCGCAATTGTTGTTGGTGTTGGTGTTGATCAGGCGATTCAATATATTTATCGCTTTAAAGAGGAGTTTGCGCACTGCGGAAGCTACATCGAATCTATGCATCGCTCTCATGCATCTATTGGGCGAGCAATGTTTTATTCGTCGGCAACTATTGTTATTGGTTTCTCTATTCTTGCGCTATCGCAGTTTATTCCATCGATTTATTTTGGTGTTTTAACATCCTTTGCGATGTTCACGGCAATAATAGGAACACTGACGTTGTTGCCGAAGCTCCTGCTTATCTTCAAACCGCTTGGCCCTGAAAAAATCTAACCAGCAATAAAAAAGGAGTTAAGTTGAACTCCTTTTTTATTGCAAGGCAATTTTACCAGTTCATTAATTTTGTCAGCGGCGGAACAAAATCCTGCGCCATCTTTTTGTGTTCCTCTTTGGTTGGGTGTGCATCAATAGGTTCGCCGGGGTAATAAGTGGACGCAATGTAATGCACACGCTTATCCGCAACTCGTTTTAGCGTTTCTTGAAGATAATCCGTTAAAGCAGCTTTCTTTTCCCCGTTCAAAATGGCGCCTTCTGTAAGGACGATTTGCGCATTCTTATGGTCTGCCAATAGCTGCAGCACAAATTTGATGTAGGTATTTACATAAAAATCGTGTTCGGGTATGCCTTGCGTGAAATCGTTTGTGCCTATAGCGCTGACAATCAATTGAGGTTGATAATCGGCCTGATTCCATTTCACTTTTGGTTGCGCGGATGGATAGGTCAATGAGTAGTACTCATCCAGATTCAGACGATCGGTAAATCCGTCCCATGTTCGTACCAAACCCTGGCCTCCCATACACACCAATTGGACTTGCGCATCAAGCGCTTTAGCAATCAACATTCCGTATGATTCACGAGGGTTGGACGCATCAGTGTCAGGCTTTACTTTGGGTGTGCGATCTATGCTTGACGCGCAGGTTACTGAATCGCCTAGCACCAGTATTTTGCGTGATGGTAATGGAGGTGATTTTGAAAATTTTCCATCCGCAGAAACGTAATTGAGCGTGACCAAGCCATGCCAAGACTCTGCGCGATTGATAATGCGTAGCCGATGTTTTTTGCTATCCGCGACGTTGATTTCGTAATCTGTTGGTGTTGTACTGAGTTTAAATATTTGCGCAGGCTGGTTGTCCACAATTACTTCAACGTAGGTTTTATCGCTAGAGCTGTGTGCGTTGAGCTTGAGGTTGCTTCCTGAAAATTCTGTAAAAAAGCTAACGCCAGGGTAGCCGACTAAAACCGCTCCATTGTTAAGTGTTTGTGAGCGTCCCATGGTGGTCATTAAAGAATCTGCAAAGCTAATCTGTTGATCGGCTTTGGCATTGTAAGTGGTGGCGAGCATGAAACTCATTAACACCAGTAATTTTTTGTGAATTCTTTGCATGGAGAAAGTTCCTTATTTGTCCATTAGCCTTTGAATATCGGGCGACATGGCATCAGCCCACAATTGATAGCCATTCGCCGTTGGGTGCAAAAAATCGCCCATGACTTCTTTGGCTATTGTGCCGTCTTGTTGCAAGAAAATACTTCCATAATCTTTTACATAAACCTGTTGGTTATCGCTCAGTGTTTTGACTTTTGTGTTCACCGCTTTAACCATTGCCCGCTTTGGGCTATTGGCAGATTCTTCGAAGGGGAGTATGCCGTTTACTAAGATTTTGGCGCTGGGGTAAATTTTTCGCAGCTGCGATAGGCAGGCTTTAATGCCTTGGAAAACCTGTTCAGGTGTTTCGTTTAAATGGCCAAAGTTATTCACGCCGATCAGCATTACCACAACTTTTGGGTGCAGATTTTCTGCATGGCCATATTTTAAACGCCACAGCAGGTTGCCTGTGTGGTCGCCACCTATTCCGAAATTAGCCGGTTTGTAAGAGCCAAAATATTTTTGGTAGATGTTACCATTCCAGCCGGCGGTGATTGAGTCGCCGACGAATAACAAATCGACGTCACCTTTTTCGGCTGCAGCGATATCCTCCGCATACATTTTGTTCCAAGTGTCTATCGACATCCAAGAAAACTCTTTGGTACGCGGGGTGGGGTTTGTGCCGGAGGGTGTGAGGTCTTCATTGGCGAAAGTGGAAACGCTGCTAAAAATAAGAGTGATGTAAAGAACAAACGAAAGCTGAGTGAGCCGTCTCATAATAATTCCTCAAGTTTTTCTAATGGAGTTACAGGCTAGTGGGAGCTAGCCGAGGATTTTTAGCGGGCTGTTGTTTATGATTTTTTTCGTCCGTGAATTTTTATGATTAGATTTAAATAAGGCTTTCTATCTTTCTATCTTTCTATCTTTCTATCTTTCTATATTTTCAAACTTAGTCGTTCATTGGCTGAATTCAAGCTTTGCACACCTGAGAGATTCAGAACCAAATCTAATAACTCATCCCAAGGTTCGGCGTCGCGCATACCTTTTACGGCTTTATCTATTCCGTTGGCTTTGCGCAGAAGTTGCTGTAGGTGCGCAGGCTTTAAGCGCTGCAAGGCGCTGCGAAACAGCGGCTGCTTTTTATCCCACACACCAGATTGTTTGGCGGCCCAGTCAAAGTTTTTTCCTTGGCTGGTCATTTGCGAAATTTGTACAAGGCTGCGAATGTCGCGCGTTAGCGCCCAGAGTACCGCAATAGCTTCGGTGCCTTCGGATTTTAAACCGTGCAAGGTTTTAACGGCGCCGCGTGCATCGCCATGCAAGGCTTTATCTGAAAGGCCAAAAACATCGTAGCGAGCGCTATCGGCTACAACGCTTGCCATGAGTTCCATGTTGATGACTTTGCCGTGTGCGAGCAGCTTTAGTTTTTCAATTTCTTGTACCGCGGCGAGCAAATTGCCTTCAATACGGGATGCAAGCAAATCAATTGCATTGCTGTCTGCTTGTAGGCCCGCTTGTTTTAAGCGTGCGCCAATCCAATGGGATAGGTTGTCGGCAGTGATTGGCCAGTGTTGAATATGCACACCTTGGTTTTCCAGCGCGCTAAACCATTTGGATTTTTGTGTGGCGCTGTCCACTTTTTCGGTGATGATGAGCAGTAAATTGTCGGGCGACGGGGATTGCGCGTATTCCTGTAAAACCTTTGCACCTTTGTCGCCGGGCTTACTGCTGGGAATGCGCACTTCAATAATTTTTTTGTCAGCAAATAAAGACATGCTGTTAGCTGAAGCCAAGACTTGGCTCCAATCAAAATGGTTGTCGGCGTGATAAAGATCGCGTTCGATAAAACCCGCTTTGCGCGCGGCTGCGCGAATGGCATCGCAGGTTTCCTGAATCAGCAGCGGCTCTTCACCCGTGACTATATAAATGGGCGCTAAACCTTTACTGAGCGCGCTGCCCAGTTGTTCAGGGCGCAGCTTTGCCATTACTACTCTCACTGGATGGGGATTCAGTGCTCTTGGATGTTTTTTCTGTAGTCGATTCTACGGGCGGGGTTGCAATGACGGCGCTCAAACGACGCAAAATTTGCTGTGCCAAATCGCGGCGCATTTCCTGATCGAGTAACAATTCTTCCTGCGTAGCACTGTTAATAGACGCGGTGTTGTAGTTGAAGTTACGCACACTAATCGCATTTGCTTTTACAGCTTGATTGCTGTTTTTTAAGCGGATTTCGTAATTGGCTTTGAGCGTGATTTCATAGGCACTGCTCAGCTCATCTCCACCCACACCTGCTGTGCGGCGGTCTTTGGTTTCATCCAAAACATACAGCGAGTAATTTGCGTCGGCAGATTTCTCCGTCAAACTCACGCGATTGGTTTTTAGCAGCTGGCGTAAATCGGTGATGAGAGCACCTTTACTATCGGTGGCAGAAACGTACAAATTGGATAATTGTGCGGGCATATCCAGCGAGCCGCGAATGTGCCAACCGCAGGCCGATAGACTGAATGCAATGAATGCCAGAGCGATAATTTTTTTCATAAAAACCTTTTAGTCATTTCTCGCGCAAGCCTGGCCTGCGCGAGAAGATGAAGTTAGTTCGCTACAATACTCACGAGTTTGTTGGGCACTACAATCACTTTACGCACGGTCACACCTTCCAAAAACTTCTGCACGTTTTCTTGTGCTAGCGCCATGGGTTCAAGCACTTCTTTTGGTGCATCGATTGGGGCGTCCAGTTTGCCGCGCACTTTACCGTTCACTTGAATAACCACTTCAATGGTCGAGCGCGTTAATGCGCTTTCATCAAGTTTTGGCCAAGCAGCGTTCAAAGGAATATCTTCTTTGCCCAGCTCTTTCCAAAGCGCGTGTGCGATGTGCGGAACAATTGGGGCAAGCAACAGAATTGCAGCTTCCAAGGCTTCGCGCTCAACTGCCAAACCTTGTGGGTTGGCGCGGTCAGCGAGTTTGCTGGCTTCGTTCAACAATTCCATAGTCGCAGCAATGGCGGTGTTGAATGTTTGACGACGACCAAAGTCATCGCTCACCTTTTGGATTGTTTCGTGGGTTTTGCGGCGCAAATCTTTTTGTGCTTGCGGCAAGCTTGCAACGTCTAGTTTGCCTGGTGTGCCTGCATTCAAGTGGCCTTCAACCGCGCGCCACAAGCGGCGCAAGAAGCGGTTGGCACCATCAACGCCAGAATCGCTCCATTCCATACTTTGCTCTGGTGGTGCGGCAAACATAGAGAACAAGCGAACTGTATCGGCGCCGTATTGGTTGATGAGTTCCTCTGGGTCAACGGTGTTGCCTTTGGATTTGCTCATCTTGGTGCCGTCTTTCAACACCATGCCTTGGCAGAGCAAACGCTCGAAGGGTTCGTCGCAAGAAACCAAGCCTTCATCGCGCATTAATTTGTGGAAGAAGCGCGCATACAAAAGATGGAGGATGGCGTGTTCAATACCGCCAACGTATTGATCCACCGGCAGCCAATAATCCGCCGCTTCTTTGTCGAGCATGCCGCCTTCAAAGTTCGGGCAGGTGTAGCGCGCGTAGTACCAGCTGGATTCCATAAAGGTATCGAAGGTATCTGTCTCGCGCTCAACGGTTTTGCCATCCAGCGTATCTTTTTTCCATTCCAGATCGGCTTTGATGGGGGAGTGAACTCCGTTCATCACCACATCTTCTGGCAACAATACGGGGAGCTTGTGCGCAGGTACTGGGATCTCGCCGCCTTCGGGCAAGTTAAACATTGGGATTGGCGCACCCCAATACCGTTGGCGTGATACGCCCCAGTCGCGCAAACGA
Source organism: uncultured Cellvibrionaceae bacterium (assembly GCA_964581625.1). Taxonomy (GTDB): domain Bacteria; phylum Pseudomonadota; class Gammaproteobacteria; order Pseudomonadales; family Cellvibrionaceae; genus Cellvibrio. Next base: position 16,375 of record CAZOPE010000001.1, on the reverse strand, counting down.
TAATTGGTTTTTACTTGGCCTTTACCGGCCATTTCCAAGGTACTGGCGATGGCATCGAAGGCGGCGTTGAAATCCAAGCCATCGTATTCACCAGAATTTACCAATACGCCTTTTTCGGTAAAGGCGGCTTTGGTCAAATCGATTTCCTCACCGCTTGCGGGGGCAATCACTTGTACCAAACCAATGCCGTACTTGTGGGCAAATTCGTAATCGCGTTGGTCATGCGCAGGCACGGCCATCACCGCGCCTGAGCCGTAATCCATCAACACATAGTTGGCGACCCAAACTGCAACAGGCTCGCCGGTGATGGGATGCAAAGCTTTAATGCCGGTATCCATACCGCGCTTTTCCATGGTTGCCATATCGGCTTCTGCTACGGATTGCACTTTGCAGTCAGCGATAAATTGCGCAAGGGCAGTGTTCTTCTCAGCAAGGATTTTTGCAATCGGGTGCTCAGCCGCAAGGCTCACATAGGTCACGCCCATAATGGTATCGGGGCGAGTGGTGTAAACATCAAAGCCGGTAAATTCGCCGACTGGATTGGCCAAGTCGAAGCGCATATCCAGACCACGGCTCTTGCCGATCCAGTTGCGCTGCATGGTTTTTACTTGTTCTGGCCAGTTGGGGAGTTTGTCCAAATCGTCGATCAGCTCTTCGGCGTAATCGGTGATTTTAATAAACCATTGTGGAATTTCTTTGCGCTCAACTAGCGCGCCTGAACGCCAACCGCGACCATCGATGACTTGTTCATTCGCCAATACAGTGTGGTCAACAGGGTCCCAGTTCACGGTGGCCATTTTCTTGTAAACCAAACCTTTCTCGTACAAACGGGTAAAGAACCACTGTTCCCATTTGTAGTACTCGGGTTTACAAGTCGTCACTTCGCGCGACCAATCAAAACCAAAACCAAGTTGTTTGAGCTGGCCACGCATGTGGTCGGTGTTGGAGTAAGTCCAAGCGGCTGGTGCGGTATTATGTTTGAGTGCAGCGTTTTCGGCGGGAAGACCAAAGGCATCCCAACCCATTGGGTGCAATACATTTTTACCTTGCATGCGTTGATAACGCGCGATTACATCGGTAATGGTGTAGTTGCGCACGTGGCCCATGTGTAACTTACCGCTGGGGTAGGGGAACATGGCGAGGCAGTAGAACTTTTCTTTGCTGCGGTCTTCTACCACTTTGAAGCTTTGGTGAGTTTCCCAATATTCTTGGGCATCGGCTTCGACTTGCGCGGGAATGTATTGTTCTTGCATTTGGTTCTCTTGTATTAACGCTCTTGCTTTTGGATGGGTAGGCCTATACTGGAACTGAGTAGCTTGAATAGGCTCAAACAGAAATAAGGTGGCGATTATAGAGGCTGCACTGCTTGCTGGGTATAAATATCTTTAGAGAGGTTGCTATGAAAAATACATCCGATTCTTATCTATCCGCACCACAAGGTTACCAACAAAAGCCGCAAGAATATGTGTTTGAAATGCAGGATGGCAGCGGTGCATCGGCATTGGGCCAAGGTCTATATCATCAAGTTGAAGATTGGGTTGCGCTTGAACTAACAGCAGAACAAATGCTGGCCGACGAGGTGAATACAGTCACGACTTATGTGGCGGCCGACGCCAAGCAAATGTGGAGCGCCATTAAAGACAAGCTGCTGCCCTACGAATTGGTTGCAGAACAGTTCTTACTGTCGGCAGCCGACCCAACCCAAGTAGAGTGGTCGCAACACGCATGGTGGCGCCACGGCCAGTTCCATCACTAATTCAATCCAATCACTAATATGATGCCTGCACTAATCATTACATAAGTTGTGTTGTAGCTTTTACGAGACACGCTATGCTGAGAATGCTAACTTGCATACCAGTTATAAGACTTGCGAAAATCAACCCGCGTGAAAGTGAAAGCTAATGTGTAGATTCCTTCGTTGCTATGTGTGTTCCAAGCTTGGCTCCCTTGCTCGATGGGGTGCGAGCTTGGCGTTGTTTTGCGTTTCCGGAGTTGTTGCCGCTGTGACTGAATTACCTCAAACCCCGCTGTACCTATGGTCAGAAAAGCCTCTGGTCAGTCCCGACCGTGAAACCTTTAAAGATCAGCGCCTCTATTACGTTGATAACCCGAGCATGAAAGCCTTTTGGCCTGATCCGGCCGTTGCCAACGGCACTTCAGTCGTTATCTTTCCCGGAGGCGGTTATGTTCGGTTGGCGATTGATAAAGAAGGCTATGAGCTAGCCCATTGGATGAGTTTGCGCGGCGTTACCGCATTTGTGGTCAAGTACCGCATGCAGGAATACGGGTTTCCTGCGCCCTTGTTGGATGCTCAGCGCGCCGTGCGATTAGTGCGAAAAAATGCAAAAGACTGGGGTTTGAATCCAGATAAAATTGGCGTCATCGGCTTCTCCGCAGGTGGGCATCTTGCGGCAAGCGTTGCTACCCGGCCCGATTTTGTTGCCGATAAAACTGATCCGCTCCTATCTCTTAGTGCTCGCCCCGATTTTTTAGTTCTTGGCTATCCGGTTATAACGCTTGAAGGTGACAATGCCCATGCTGGGTCTCGTAAAGCGCTTCTGGGTGAGAATCCAGATCCAAACCTTGTCCATGAAAACTCTTTGCAGTACCAAGTGAAAGCCACCATACCGCCGGTGTTTATGTTCCATGGCGTTGCAGATCAGGCCGTACCTGTGGCTAACAGTCTCATGTTTTTTAATGAGGTCATTCAGTACAACAAGCAATCCGAATTGCATCTTTATCAAAGCAGTATTCACGGTGTGGGTATGGTGCAAGGGCAGGGCAGTATTTCTACCTGGACCTTGGCATTGGAAGCTTGGATGAAACTGAACGGCTGGATGAAATAACCGCTCACAGGACGGCTTTTACGGAACATTAACGAGACCCACTTATGACTCAGGATATTCGCGCAAACGCGCAGCAAGTGGCTGAGCAAGATCAGCTACTGGTTCACCAAAAATTGGTGGCTATGTTCCGTCAGCTTCCCAATGTCCTGATTTTTACGTTTGTCGCTACCTCTGCGCTCGCGTTCTATTTTTATGATCACAGCCGTGAGTTGGGTTTGTGGAGCTGGTGGGGCGCGATGCAATTTGTCAGCTTGCTCCGTTTTTGCAGTTTACTGTGGTGGCAAAAAGCCCATGCACGCGCCGATATTGATTGGCAGCGTGTGCTCAATATCTTTGGGGGTTCTGCGTTATTGGTGGGCGTCTTGTGGGCGAGTTTTACGGTGGCTTATTTTCCATCTGCCAGTTCCTCGCAGCGAATGGTCATTTCGTTGGTGATGTCTACCGTAGCGGCGGGCAGCGTTAGTGTGCTCGCGCTTATCCCCTGGGTTAACCGACTCTTTATTGTCTTATTGGTGGGGCCTTTGGTGCTGTTGTTTGCTTACTCAGGTCAGGCGGATGATTTGGTTGTCGCTGGTTTGGGGGTGGTTTTGTTCATTGGTCTCACTGGCTTTTCGCGTGTGACGGGTGAGAATTTTGTGAGCTCGGTAATTGCCGCCCAGCATCAGCATAAAAAAATGGCGTCGGTATTTGCGCAGCGTGACGAGCTCATTAAAGCCAAAGATGAGCTGGAAGCGCGGGTGATGCGGCAAATTAGTGCGCTTCAGGCGGAGATCGAGCTAAAAGAACGCTATGTGCAAGAGCTGGATAAAATTGCCAATTGCGACCAGTTAACCGGCCTGCTCAATCGAACCGGGTTTGATCAGCAGCTCAAGAATCTGCTATCCCAAGCGCGCTCCAAGCAGCAAGTTGTGGGCATGATGGCCATTGAAGTCTTGCATTTTGACGTGGTGGAGCTGCAGGGCAGCTTGGTTAGTGATCAGGTTTTACTGGCTATTTCCGACAGATTGAAGCACTTCCTATCGCCGCGTTCGTTAATTGCCAGTTGGGGTGGCGCCGAATTTTTTGTCGCTACGGTGCAAGATGATCTGGATGCTAGCGAGAATCCATTCTGGAACCGTTATGCCGCCTTGATTCAAGATGTGCTGCTAAAGCCCGTAGAAACGGAGGCTGGCCCAGTCTGTGTTGATGTATTAATCGGTGTAACACGCTACCCAGATTTAGCCATTAACAATGAACTTATGTTCTACCAATCTGCCGCCGCCAAACACAACTTACGTAAACTCGGTGTTGGCGGTATTAAAGTTTTTGATCCCCATCTAGATGCGTCCCTAAAAGAGCGCCATCACCTGCGACAGGCGCTGCATAGGGCAATTGAAGCCAGTTCACTGTCGCTCGTCTTTCAACCCTTGGTGCCGAACATCCGCACCAAGCCATGCAAAATGGAGGCATTGCTGCGCTGGCAAGACGAAGAGTTTGGGCAGGTGTCCCCCGTGGTGTTTATTCCTATTGCGGAAGAGAGCGGGCTGATTCTGCCCCTTGGTCGATGGGTGCTGCATTCGGCGTGCATCACGGCAATGGAATGGCCAAATGAATGCATGGTGTGCATCAATGTATCTATTCACCAAATACTGTCTGGCCACCTGTTGATGGATATTGAATCTGCACTCGAACAGTCGGGTTTGGCGCCCTCCAGGCTTGAAATTGAAATCACTGAAAGCGTGTTCGCACAGGATCTTGACTATATTAGTGCCATGCTAAGCGCTGTAAGGGAGCTGGGGGTCGGCGTGGCTATTGATGACTTCGGAACCGGCTATTCCTCTCTGGCGTACCTGCGCCGGTTGCCAGCCGATACGGTCAAAATAGACCGAAGTTTTATTAACGAGTTGGATCGTGATGCGCAAAAATTTCTATTTTCCATTGTGAGCATGGCCCGTGGCCTAGGCTTTCATATAGTGGCCGAAGGGATAGAAACGCCTCAGCAAAGAGACTTTCTATTGGGGTTAGGGGTGGACTATTTGCAAGGGTTCCTGCTGTCCAAGCCCATTCCATCCCAAGAGGCTTTAAAGTGGCTGGAGCGGTTGTCGGCCGGGACGGAACAGAATTAACCAATACGTCCTTGCTAAGTTGTGCGCGAGTAGCATACAATCCGCGTCCCTGAAAACCGGTATACGACGCTAGTCACAAACGCCCAGGCATTCCGCCAAGCTACTTCGTGTCGTCCAAGCCTAATATTTCTTTGGGTAAATAGTTGGAGCAATAGTATGTATGCAATTTTTGAAAGCGGTGGTAAGCAACATCGCGTAGTTGTGGGCGAAACCCTCAAACTCGAAAAAATCGAATTCGCCACTGGCGGCACTGTAACTTTCGACAAGGTATACCTTGTTGCAAACGGCGAAGACATCAAGATTGGTGCTCCCGTAGTAGCTGGCGCTACTATTACTGCCGAAGTGGTTGCTCATGGCCGTGCTGACAAAGTGAAGATCATCAAATTCCGTCGTCGTAAGCACCACATGAAGCGTCAAGGTCACCGTCAGTGGTTAACTGAAGTGAAAATCACTGAAATCAAGGCTTAATAGAGGAGTAATCAAATGGCTCACAAGAAAGGGGTAGGTAGTTCCCGTAACGGTCGCGATTCAGAAGCGAAACGCCTTGGTGTTAAAGCATTCGGCGGTCAATTGATTCCGGCTGGTAGCATCATCGTTCGTCAACGCGGCACCAAATTTCACGCTGGCGTGAACGTTGGTCTCGGTAAAGATCACACCTTGTTCGCCAAGGCTGATGGTCATGTTAAGTTTGAAATTAAAGGCGCCTTTGGCCGTCAATACGTAAGCATCGTTCCTGTTGCTCAGTAATTTGACGATCTAAGTCAGCCAAGCTTACTGCTTGCAGTGGGCATCAAGAAAAATAAAAAGCCCTGTCCGTTAAACGATAGGGCTTTTTGTTTATCTGGTTTTATATTTGTTATCGTAAATGTGCGGTCTAGTTACCCAAAAGCTTTTTGTGAAGACGGGAGTCTTCATCCTCGCGCAGCGGGGATGAAAGTTTGCCGCTAGAATATATCGAGTTTATTTTTCCCCGGAGATTATTGTGAAATTTGTTGATGAAGCCCCAATCCACGTTGAAGCTGGCAATGGCGGCAACGGCATGATGAGTTTCCGCCGGGAAAAGTTTATCTCTAAAGGTGGCCCGGACGGCGGTGATGGCGGCGATGGAGGTAGTGTCTATCTCGTTGCTGACGAAAACCTCAATACGCTCATCGATTACCGCTTTCAACCTAAATATCGCGCGGAGAACGGCGAAAAGGGCGGCAGTAAAGATTGTACCGGTGCCAAAGGCGCAGATCTGTGTCTGCCTGTTCCTGTGGGGACTACGGTTATTGATACGGACACGGAAGAGGTTTTTGGCGACTTAACCGAGCACGGCCAAAAGCTGAAAGTAGCTCAGGGCGGTTTCCACGGTTTGGGCAATACCCGCTTTAAGACTAGTACCAATCGTACCCCGCGCAAAACGACTCCCGGTACAGAAGGTGAAATGCGTAACTTGAAGTTAGAACTTAAGGTTCTGGCGGATGTGGGTATGCTAGGTTTGCCGAATGCGGGCAAATCAAGCTTTATTCGTGCAGTGAGTTCTGCCAAACCCAAAGTTGCAGACTATCCGTTTACGACGCTTATCCCGAACCTTGGTGTGGTTAAGGTTCAGCAATACCGCAGCTTTGTAATTGCGGATATTCCCGGTTTGATTGAAGGTGCCTCAGAAGGTGCTGGTTTGGGGGTACGCTTCCTCAAGCATTTAACCCGTTGCCGTTTACTGCTCCACGCGGTGGATATGTCTCCACCAGATGAGTCCAATCCAGCTGAAAACGTGCGCGTTATTGCCAATGAATTACAAAAATTTAGTCCAACACTTGCAACCCGTGACCGTTGGTTGCTGTTGAACAAAGTCGATTTACTCGACCCCGAAGAAGCTGATGCGCGCTGCCAAGCTGTTATAGACGAGCTGCAATGGAAAGGCCCAGTGTTCCGAATTTCTGCCTTACATCGTGATGGTACTGCCGCTTTGTCCGGCCGAATCATGGATCATCTCGAAGCAATTTGGGCTGAAGAAAGTGAAAATCCAGAAGCCCGCGAACGCGAAGTTGAATTGCAAAATCAAATGGCGCAGGAGGCGCGTGAGCGCATCGAAGAACTCCGCCTCGCCATGCGCGAAGCGCGCCTTGCGGCCGGAGAGGACGATGACTTCAATGAAGATGATTACGATGTTGAAGTGGAGTATGTGAGGTATTAAGCTCAATAAATAAAAATAAAAGGAGTCTTGGTTGTGAGTAAATCTTTTTTTGAACAGCACCCAGTTGCAACTGGGTTGCTCGTCTTCTGTGTCGCATTGGCGCTCAGGTTTTTTTATTTTGTTACGCTTGAGAATCTAGCTCCTTACAGGGGTGATTCATTTTATTACATACACTATGCAAACAATTTGCTTGAGCATGGTGTCTTTTCAAAAGAAATTTCAGATAGCCCCACTCCAGATTCTTACTGGGCCCCGGGCTACCCTTCTTTTTTGGCGATATGTTTAAAAATATCTGAATTAGTCAGAATCCCTTTCTATACTTTTATTATGTTCATGCAAGCTTTTTTGGGTGCAGTTATTATTACATTGACTTTCAGCATTGGTCGTTTTTTCATTCCCACCCAATACGCGTTCATAGCGGCTTTATTAACAGCATTTAGTCCTCATCTAATGACATTGGGCGGAGAGATCCTGTCAGAAACATTATTTTGTTTCTTGTTGCTTGCTGGAATTTATTTTTATTTGCTCCATCTTCACAGGGGTTCAAAGATCTGGGCCTGTATTGCAGGAATTATCTTTGGTTGTGCGTACCTGACTAATCCTGTGGTTCTTGTTTTTCCTGCATTTCTGATTCTCAGATATTTAATTAAATTACCCCAAAAAAAATCAAAAGAGAATGTTGCGCAAATAGCCATATTTATGGCTTGCTTTATGATGATCATATCTCTTTGGATGATAAGAGATTTTGTTAGCGTTCCGGAGAGCCAGAAAGCAACATCAGATCGTGCATTTGAAAATTTAGTTATAGGTTCGCACAGTAATTTTCATGCAATTTGGAGAAATGATCCGCGAGACCCAAATAATCCTGCGGATATTGATCAATATAAATATAAAGATGATCACCTTGGATTTTATAAGGAGTTGGGGGGGCGTATAGTATCCGAGCCTCTGCATTATGCTCATTGGTATTTTATTCAAAAGCCACTTGATTTATGGGGGTGGAAAATTTTTGTCGGTCGAGGAGGTATTTTTGTTTCATCTCCCAATGCTACGCTCTATGATAAATCAGCTGTTGCGTCCGCATCTTTAAAAGTAATGGAGCGTATACATTACTGGCTATTTTTGCTGGCGCTAATATTTTTTTTCTTTGCCTTCAAAGAGTCCGATGCTTCAAGGAAAGAGGTTGTATTGGTGCTTTACATAAGCCTTATCTCTATTAGTGCAGTTTATGTGGCTTTGCATGCTGATGCTCGTTACTCAGTTCCCATGAGGCCCGAAATGTATCTTTGCGCGGTATATGCAATTTATAAAATAGTAGAAAAGTACAAGCATTGGAGAATGCGGCCGTAATAGGTGACTGGAAACTCAATGTTAGACAAGCTTTAAAAAATCCCGCTGTGGAATTTCTGTGGCGGGATTTTTTCATTTTCAATTGATGAACAGAAAAATCAAATTTCATGTGAAATATTATACTCTCCATTCCTGCTAGCCGTGCAGATGATGTGAGCTTGGTGTTTTTCCTGCAAATATACTAAATTTGGGCTTTTCCACTATGTGATGCACTGCGTTTAATGTTAGGTATATGTAATAATTCCCAATAGATATGGGGGCCATGTAAGGCCGCTTCCGGCATGTTTGAGTTGAAGTGCAATTTTATGAGCAAAAGAGAATTAATCCCCAAAGCTAAACGTTGGGTGGTCAAAATTGGTAGTGCCTTGCTAACTAACGACGGCCGCGGTCTTGACGCCAAAGCAATCGCCGGTTGGGTTGCGCAGATGGCCAAGTTGCGTTTGCAGGGCATCGAATTAGTGTTGGTGTCTTCTGGCGCCGTTGCTGCGGGGATGCGCCGGTTAGGCTGGGATTCTAGGCCTACTGAGATTCATCTCCTGCAAGCAGCAGCCGCAGTTGGACAGATGAGTTTAATTCAGACCTATGAAGTTGAATTTCAGCGCTATGGGTTGTTAACGGCTCAAGTGCTGCTGGATCACGATGATCTTTCCTCCCGCCAACGCTATTTAAATGCACGTTCAACGCTAAAAGCTTTAGTTGGCTTAAATGTAGTTCCGGTAATTAACGAAAACGATACGGTTGTTACGGACGAAATTCGTTTTGGCGATAACGATACCTTGGGCGCTTTGGTTGCCAATTTAATTGAGGCCGATTTGCTGGTGATCCTCACCGATCAAAAAGGTATGTACGACAGCGACCCTCGTTCAAATCCAGATGCAAAACTGCTGAGCGAAATTGCCGCTGATGATACCCGCCTTGAGCAAATGGCAGGTGGAACGGGCGGCGCGCTTGGGCGTGGTGGAATGATCACCAAAGTGCGCGCGGCACGTGTAGCTGCGCGCTCAGGTGCAGACACTGTGATTGTGGGCGGTCGCATTGAAGATGCTTTATTGAAAGTAGCCGCAGGCGAAAATATCGGAACATTTTTGTGGGCAGATCAACAACCACAAGCGGCGCGCAAGCGTTGGCTCTCTGGTCAATTACAAACGCGCGGCACCTTAGTGCTGGACGATGGTGCGGTCAAAGTTGTACGTGAATTGGGTAAAAGCTTATTACCCGTTGGTGTAAAAGAAGTGCGCGGCGATTTTACCCGTGGCGACATGGTGATTTGCGCCGATGCAGATGGTCATGAAATTGCGCGCGGCCTAGTAAATTATCACGCCGATGAAGCGCGCAAAATTATTGGCAAACCCAGCAGTCAGATCGTGAGTATTTTGGGTTATCAAGATGATAACGAATTAATTCATCGCGATAATTTGGTGTTGAGCTGATGCGATTTTTTTTGATTCGTGAAAATTGAGGCATAAAAAAGCCCGGGTCTCCCCGGGCTTTTTTATGGGGTTGATTATTTTGCTTTTACGCGAGTCATCCCTAAGGCGAGAAGCCCAATGACGAATAGCATTAGTGTCATTGGTTCTGGTACGGAAGCGCTATTTATTATCACATTCGTGTTGTTGATGTTCGCGCTCAGGTTGTTTCCATAAGCATCACCGATTGCGTTGATGTCGAGTGTGAAGGCGCCAGTGCCGATTGAAACTCCAGAAAAAATAAGACTAAACAACGTAAAGCTATCCTCCTGTAAATTTTCCAAATCGGTAGCGCTGTCAAATGACAGTTCAAAAATATTTAACAAACCAGAGGCGCTGCTATCAAGCATTTGTAATGTGCCGAAGTGGTTGATATCCAGCTGGTTCCCTTTAAGGCTATCGCCCCATGTCAGGCTGTTGAATGCGAAGCGATTTGCGTCGAATCCGATATTGACGTCATAGGCGCCCAATGACGAAGCGTTTATCGACTTTAAGCCCGAAATTTTCGCATCGATTTGAACTGAATCACCACTATTAATATGTGTAGTGCTGGGGACCAGATCAATTGTTAATGCGTTTGAGTTCAGCGAAGCGCTTAAACCCAACACCAATACTGCAAAGAATTTTTTCATGATATTTTTCCTTAATTTGTGGCGCAGCCAACGCGGGTGCATTGTAGGGTGAGTGCGCGAGCGTCGTTGGCGTTGATGATGCCGTCGCCATTCACATCGCGTTGATCTAAAGGAGACGCGACAGTATTCAGTGCGCTTGTGACAATTTTTATATCGTTGCTGTCAACATCTCCGTCACCATCCAAATCAATAATCAGTTTGAGCGAAACTACGAGCGGATCGTGGTCAGATGAGCGATAGGCATCGCTTGCATAGAAGCTATTAATTTGTGCGGCAGATTTAAACTCCGTGTTGTAATCCAAACTAATAGGTTCATCCGCGTTGATATGCCAGTCTGCTGCTTCCAATGTTTGTGCTGCCAATGTTTTGCTGGCTAAGCCATGGTCAAGGTAACCGGATTGGCCATCAAACACGTAAGAGTAAGCACCCGCACCACCAAATTTATTAATCAAATCGGTGTAGCCAGCATTGATAATTTTGCTAATTGGGTCTTCTTTCGCGTAAGAGTTTAGGTCGCCAATAATTAGGAAGTCGCTGTCATTCACGTTGGTAGGTTTGCGTGCGAGCCAGTTGACTAAGGCTTCGGCGGCACGCGTGCGCGTAATGTTGCAATTACCTTGACCATCACCAGTATCCGGGTCATTTAGATCGACACAATCAGAGCCTTTGGATTTGAAATGATTCACCGAAACGGTAATAACACCGCGGCCTTGAGTGGCACGGAAGCTTTGTGCAAGTGTGGGGCGGTTTTTGGTATCGACAAATTGTGGGTCTACTGACGAATCCAGAATTGCAGTTTGGCCAATGGCAGTTGCGCGGTCTTTGCGATAAATAATGCCAACGGCAATTTCATCGGTTCCCAATTTGCTCAGGCTAGGATTAATGTAAGCCCATTGAGTGCTGCCAGTTGCAGTATTGAGAGCGGCAGTTAATTCGGCGATAGCGCTGTAAGTGTCATAGCCATCGTTTTCTAATTCCAGCAAACCTATAACGTCCGCGTTCAAACCAATCAGTGCGCTCACTGTTTTTGCTTTTTGGCGGGCAAACTCTACAGAAGTATTTGCTCCACGGGCGGTAGGGAAACCGCCACCAAGACCGTTGCCATTGAAAAAATTAAGTACGTTAAAGCTGGCAACTTTTAAATTTGCGTTAACTGCGATTTTGGGCGCAGCAGGGCGAGCATTGGTTTTTACAAAATTAGGTGTGACAGTAGGAAGTAAACGGTATTCGCCAAAATCGTAAGTCATCACACCGGTCAAACCCGTCACAGTATCGCCACTGCGCAATGTATTGCTTGCAGATAAACCGGGTGCGGGGAAGATAACCGGGTCGGGGTTTTGTAGGTTGCTGCCATCATCCAATAATAATTTATTTAAATTATTTTGGGCTTGCTGGGCAATTGCCTGCGCGCCTGGGCTAACAACATTGGTGGGTTGCGGCAAGCGGCCATCAGCCAATAACACTTGCCCGTAACGGCCTAAGCCGTAGGTTTCGTTTACCGAAAGCGTTTGCGGAGCAGATACCAGCATAGCTTCCACAGCTTCAAAGTCGCTTGTGTTGCCAATGGGAAGAGCAACACCGGTAATAGCGGGCAGGGGCTGGTTGCTGGCGCACACGCTGACGCCGGTTGGTGCAAGTTGAGTGAGATCAAATGTTTCTGCCACTTTGCCCGTTACGCGCACGCGGTCACCCACTGCAACGGGTGTTGTACTTGAAACGTAAATACCTTCAGATGTTGTAGGGTTATTGTCGGCAAGATTATCCGGCTCTTGTAAAAAGAACCCGCCAATTTTTCCTGTGCCTTGAAAACTTGCGGTCACTATAGCTTCAACACTCACGTTACTGCCAAGCATGGGGCTTGCGTTGCCGCTACCTTGGATCGCTGAAATTAATGTGCTTGCTGAACCGCAGCTTCCTGTTTGATTTCCACCGCCATTTCCATTGCTGCCACCGTTAGTGCTGCCTTGGTAAGTGCCTAGATCATCTACTGTATCTATGGCAAAACCATCCCACTCAAGGCTTGCGTCGAATGCAGATGTAGCAGTAGTTCTGCCGTTAGTAACAGAGGCTTTACGGCGCAAGGTATTATCTGCGGTACTGACTAAACCTGTACCCCATTCGGTGCCAGGGTCTACACCAACTTGCCCAATAGCATCAATAATTGCTGAACCATTTTTCAGCACAATAGCATCGTCGCCGTTGTACCAGCCTGATCCATTAGTTTGGTTTGCAACCGCTAAAATAGCGCTACTTGAATTTGAGTTCGCCAGTACAAACACGCCTTGTGCGGGCACAGTGCCAGTTAAATTAATGGTTAATCCTGCCGTGTTGCTCCCGTTAAAATACATTTCAACTTTGTAATTGCTGAGGTTCACAGGCGAAGTACTGCTGTTATAAATTTCCAAGGCTTTATTATTGCTAGAGCCTTCAATGTATTCTGAAAAATAAAGATCGGCGTGCGCGGCTGAAGCCGCCATGCAGGCAAGGGCTAATGCAGATTTTTTTAAGTGCGAAAGTTCCATGAATGTCTCCCGGTTATGTTTAGGTCGGGAGAATAGTAGGCAGGGCTTGTTACTAAAAAGTGGCGGTATTTAGACGATTTGATGATGTTTTTGTGACGACGCAGGTGTGCGTAAAACTTAGTCTGCGGCTAAGCAGATGAGTTTTAACCGAATTTACCGCACAAGAGGCACTCTGAAAGTTAGCTCATTTACTTTATCGCTTAACTGCAAAAAATTTTCAGAGTTTATAACCTGGATTTTAATAGTATTTCAGTTGTGTTGCCTTGCCCCAAAATACGCGATACGAAAAAACTGTGTAGAGCAGAATAGTTGGTAAGACTACAGCGGTGCCGTAGAAAATAAACATGAGCGATTCAGGTGCGCTGGCGGCTTGCCAAATATCGAGTTGGTTTGGCACTACAAACGGAAAAAAGCTGTAAGCCAAGCCGATAAAGCACAAGAGAAAAATAATTACTACAGATGCAAACGGAATCCAGCAGCCAAAATCGTTTTGGTAGGGGAAGTGTTTTAAATAGCGATCCACCACTAAAAATAAACCGAAGCAAATCGCAGGAATTACTAATAACAAAATCACCGCGGGGCTGCCAAACCATTTTTCAAAAATAGCAGGGTTAATCAGTGGGTTTACGATGGACACGGCTAAAATTCCCACGGCGGTTAGTCGCCCACATTGGCGAGTCCAACGCGCTGCGCGTAACTGCAGTTCACCTTCGGTTTTCATCACCAACCATGCACCGCCTATAAAACTGTAGCCAGCGGTGACGCAGATAGCACTCAATGCTCCAAATGAATAAGCCGCAACACTTTGCTCAAAACCCATTACATAAATACCAAGCATATATCCTTGCGATAAAGTGGCGAGCAGTGAGCCGAGTTTAAAAATATTATCCCAAAGCGTTTTGTGATCTTCCGGTGCTTTCGCTCTGAAATCAAATGCAACACCACGCAGGATTAATCCCGCGAGCATAACCGTTACTGGTAAATACAAATGAAACAAAATAATACTGTGAGCACTGGGGAAGGCAATTAGCATAATACCTATACCTAAAACTAACCAGGTTTCATTGGCATCCCAAAAAGGGCCGATGGAGGCAATCATAGTGTCGCGCTGGGCTTCAGCATTGGATTGAGGTGAATCGCTTGGTAATAAAATGCCGACTCCCAAATCATAGCCATCCAAAATCGCATAGATAAAAAGCGCTAAGCCCATGAGCCCTATAAAAATCACGGGTAACCAAAATGCAGCGCCGGTCAATTGCGTTATCTCGTTCATGCTTTTACCTCCGGTTCGGTAACTTGCTGCGTCTTAGCTGCAATTAGTTTTTCTTGCAGTGTTTCTAATTCATCGGTGCGATCAACCAATACCGCTTTGCGAGCCATCACAAATAATGTGCGTACATAAGCGAACAAGAGTGTTGCATAAAGTATTAAATAAATTGCGAAAGATATACCTACATTGCTAGAAGGTACTTGCGTAACAGCATCTGCTGTTTTCAAAATTCCGGTCACTATATATGGTTGGCGACCAATCTCGGTAACGTACCAGCCCGCAAGCGTTGCAATCCAACCGGAAAAGGTCATGCCCACCAATACCCTTAACATAAGTGGCGATAATTCCTTCTTGCGCCAGTATTGCCAACAACTAAACCATGAGACTGCCAGCATTAACATACCGACGCCCACCATAATTCTAAAGCCATAAAACACGGGCTTCACCGGTGGGTGCGCATTCGGAAATTCATTGAGTCCTTTTATCTCGCCGTTAATATCATGCATTAAAATCAAGCTTGCGGCGTTTGGAATTTCAATAGCAAATTTATTGCTTTGTGTTTTTTCATCGGGTATCGCAAATAAAATCAAAGGTGCGCCTTTTTCGGTATGCCACACGCTTTCCATGGCCGCAATTTTTGCGGGTTGATGATGCAAGGTATTTAAACCGTGCATGTCGCCCAATAGAACTTGTAGCGGAATTAAAATCGAACTGGCGACAACGGCGACTTTTAACGCGCGGCGCGGCGCTGGTTTGTGGTCACCTTTTAAAATACGGTACGCAGAAATCCCTGCAATTAAAAAGCCAGCCGTGAGGCCCGATGCAGTAACCATATGGGCTAGGCGATAGGGCATAGAGGGATTAAAAATAATCGCCAACCAATCCACAGGGTAGGCAACACCATCGCGCATTTCATGCCCGGTAGGTGTTTGCATCCACGAATTTAACGCGATAATCCAAAACGCTGACATACTCGTGCCGAAGGCAACTAAAAATGTCGCGAGTGTGTGTATGCGATTTGAAACGCGGTTAATACCAAACAACATAATGCCTAAAAATGTCGCTTCCAGAAAAAATGCGGTGAGCACTTCATAGCCGAGCAGTGGTCCTGCAATATTGCCGACCGTTTTCATATAACCCGGCCAGTTAGTGCCAAATTGAAAACTCATGGTAATACCGCTGACCACTCCGAGTGCGAAAGTGAGTGCGAAAATTTTTACCCAGAAGCGGTATACGCGCATCCACACTTCGTCGTTAGTGCGGTTGTATTGCACTTTAAAAAATAATAAAAACCAGCACATAGCGATGGAGATAGAAGGGAATAAAATATGAAATGAAATGTTCGCCGCGAATTGCATGCGCGAGAGGAGCAGGGTATCCATTAACATGGCGGTAACCTCAGAGATAAATTCACATTTTTAACGACCAAGCAGTTTGTCTTTCATATCCAATACCTTGCCAATATTGCTGCCGAGTTTTGAAAGTTTCATAAGTCGTGCGGAATCCAAGCGTTGAATTTCCGCTGTCCAGAGGGTGAGCATTTCAATCAACTCATGCATATCGCGCATACGTTGCTGTGCAAATTCCTCTTCTGTGTTTGCGGGTGTTTCTAACAAAAGATTACGCAAAGTCGTGAGGGTGGGATCAATCTCGCGTTTACGGCGCTGCTCCATCAACGTTTTCGCAATATCCCACACATCCCCCGGTGCCGAATAAAATTCACGGCGCTCACCGGGTAAATGTTGCAGCTTGATAAGTTCCCACGACAGTAACTCCTTAATGCCCATGCTGACGTTAGAACGCGAGAAGCCCAGCGCCTCGGCAATATCATCTGCACACAGCGGGTCTTTATTGAGCACTATAAGAGCATACATTTGCCCCACAGTACGGTTAATTCCCCAACGGCTACCCATCTCACCAAAGTGCAGCACACAGGATTGGATCATGGGGGTAAGGTTTTTGGTCATGTTTGACATTCCTGTAATTTCAGTATTTACTGAAATTA